>CAZHJL010000093.1:0-18666 GCA_964532795.1 uncultured Phycisphaeraceae bacterium
CCCATGCGCCTAACCAGTTGTCATTATTCGACTTCTAACCGGACAGTTGTGGGACAAGCCGCCAGTGGCACCGGGCGTGGCATCGGCGTAGATTCTCTTGTCGCTCTATTCGTCTACTCTCATCTGGGGTCACCAACATGCATACCGCGAACCTGATGGGTCCTCTCCTGATTTGCCTTGCTCTTGGCGGGTGCGCCGAGACAAGTCCACCCGCTCCGCCCGGTTATCCACTCAGCCTTGAGGACGTCATTCGCACCCGCCCGACACATCAGGGATGGGAATTCGTTGGCGCCTATCGCTTCGGGCAGGCTGAACAGAAGTACCGGCGGACGTGCTCGACGAATCACGGTGGCTTACGCACGATCTCACCGGCCTCGTTCCCAATCCCCTCCACCGAGGCGGATTACTGGGTCGATCTGTACGAGGGAGACAAGGGCGGGTACTTGCTCCTCTTTCATACGCGGGACGTCACAAGGAATCTCCCCGATGCACCCCGGCGGTTCACGGCGGACGAGATTGCCCAGGAGATCAGACAGCAGATGGACTGCATCTTCTGGGAGCCGGTCGAAGTGAAGTCGCAACCGGAGCCGTGAGGAGAACCGACGTTCTTGCCTGACTACTCGCATTCGCTGCGGGGGGGCCTCGCCGGCTTGCCCGCCGGAGAATTCTCTGTGACGTCAACTTCGCCCCATGTGCCGCCAGTGGCACCGGGCGTGTTCGCGGTTGATCTGGTGCCATTCGGGAGCTTAGGGTGTAACATGGGCGCAACCGCGAGTTGCGGGGACCACGTTTCTGGGGAATTTGCGATATGCCCACGGTCCTGCGTGTCGGCCCTTACCGGCTCTTCTTCTACAGTCACGAACCCAACGAGCCGCCCCACGTCCACGTTGACAGGGCGGACGCATCCGCCAAGCTTTGGCTGGAACCGGTCGCTCTGGCGCGTAATCATGTATTCGCCGCAAGGGAGTTGGTTAGAATTGAGAGGATCGTGACCGAGCACCGCGAGACCTGTCTGGAGGCGTGGCATGAGCACTTCGGCTGAGCGCGATGGCGAGCGCGTCCGGGATGTACGGTTCCCTTCGGGAGAGGAGGCGCTCAGTGTTGACCTTGTTGACGGGCGGACCATCACGGTACCGCTTGCGTGGTACCCGCGGCTGCTTCACGCGACGCCGGAGCAGCGCGGCAACTGGCGCATCTGCGGGGGCGGATTCGGCATCCATTGGCCGGACGTTGACGAAGACCTTTCAACGGACGGTCTGCTCCGCGGCGCGCCCGCGGCAGGGAAACACCCCGACTCGACGCGTCAGGCCGGTTGATGTGGCTGGAGCCGTCGCCCTCGAGTGGGTAGGCTGGTCCAGCATGGAACTCGACTACTGCGGCTCTGAGAAGATCCAGGACCCGAGCCTTGCGGATGTCATCGATCGCCTGGAGAACCTCGCGCCGGACACGGATTCGTTCCTGATACTCGGGTACAGCGATGGCGTATTCATGCAGGCCGCGATGGGCGAGTCGGGGTATACCGTCGAGTTTCGCGAGGGATCGGACGCCACGCACTGGCAGACCGTGCGCGACGATCTGACGCCGGCCGAGGCCCGGGCGCTGTTCGAACTGTACTACCGGGGCGATGATCGGTTCAGGGAGATCGCCCAATTCGAGCCGCTCACGCTCGGCGGGAGTGATGAGCCAGCCGGCCCGCCGCCCCGCAACGGCTGCCTCGCGGCACTGCTGCCCGGTGTGATCGCATTCCTGTCACGTTGATAGAAGACTCGTTCGAAAAACCACCTGCTGATCCCTGTCGCGACCTCGCGGACGGCGAGGCTTGCGAGAACTGCGGAACCACCGCCCGGCTCGTGCGTCCCAACCTTTCAGACCGTCCGGCGGGGTACGGCCGGGCGAGAATCACCGGGACTACCGCGAAGGAGCTGAACCATGCATGCGCATTTTCCCGTCAAGACTGTCTTCGGATTGTTGATCGTGATGTTACTGCTGATCGGGCCGGGGCTGACGGCCGGGGACGGCGCGGCATCGCCGGGGGCGGCGCCGACGGCTGACGCCAAAGCCGAGGCCGCCCGGGACGAGGCGCCCAAGCCGCTGACCGAGGCCGAGAAGCAGAAGAAACTCGAGGAGAACGTCACGCAGGGCGCGCTGCGGATCGTGCAGACGACCGGCGAGATCGTCGAGTGCCCGCTGAAGCACACGGATGTGAAGGCCGAGATCAGCGGTTTCCTCGCGCGGGTGAAGGTCACGCAGACGTTCGTGAATCCCTCGATGGAGAACATCGAGGCGGTTTACGTCTTCCCGTTGCCGCACGAGGCCGCGGTGGATGACATGACAATGGTGATCGGCGAGCGGCGCATCGTGGGCGTGATCAAGAAGCGCGCCGATGCGCGGGCGATCTACGAGCAGGCGATCGCGGCCGGGCAGACGGCGGCGCTGCTCGAGCAGGAGCGGCCGAACATCTTCACGCAGTCGGTGGGCAACATCGAACCGGGGCAGGAGATCAACATCGAGATCTCGTACGTCGATGTGCTGCGTTACGACATGGGCGAGTACGAGTTCAGTTTCCCGATGGTGGTCGGGCCGCGCTACAACCCGGGCGACGCGACCAGTCCCCCGCCGGCCAAGCCGGTGGAACTGGAGGGCGTGACCGCCCCGCTTTCGCCGGACACGACGGACGTGCCGGACGGCTCGAAGATCAACCCGCCGGTGTTGAAGCCCGGCTTCCGCACGGGGCATGACATCAGTTTGTCGGTGAAGCTCAACGCGGGCGTGCCGATCACGGGGTTGGAGATTCCCACGCACAAGGCGGAACTGGAGCGCGATGGCGACCGCAAGGCCTACGCGGTGCTGAGCAAGCAGGATTCATTGCCGAACAAGGATTTCGTGCTCAAGTACAACGTGGTGGGCGAGAAGCCGGAGATGGCGGTGCTGGCCCACACGGGCGAGACGGCGGGCAGCGGCTACTTCATGCTGATGGTGCAGCCGAAGGAAGACGAGAAGCTCAAGCAGATGCCGCCGCGCGAGATCGTGTTCCTGGTGGATGTGAGCGGCTCGATGAGCGGCCAGCCGACGCAAAAGGTCAAGCAATGCATGCAGCACATGCTGCAGCAGTGCCGGCCGAACAAGGACACGATGCAACTGGTGACCTTCGCGGGCAGCGCCAACGCGTTGTGGACCAAGCCGGTGCCGGTGAACAAGGAGCACGTGGAAGCCGCGCTGAACTTCACGCGCGGCTACAACGCGGGCGGCGGGACGAACATGATCAAGGGCATCAAGATGGCCATTGATCAGCCGCTGGACAAGGAGCGCATGCGCATCGTCGTGCTGCTGACCGACGGGTACATCGGCAACGAGGCGCAGATCATCGAACACGTGGGCAAGCACTGCGGCGACCAGATCCGCTTCTGGGCGGTGGGCATCGGTTCGTCGCCGAACATGCACCTGATCGACGGGGTCGCCAAGCAAGGCGGCGGAATGGGCAAGAAGCTCAACCTGAATGACGATGCGCAGGAACTGGCCGAAGAGATCATGATCCGCATCACGCGTGCGCAGCTCGCGAACGTGGCGATCGACTGGGGCAAACTCGAAGTGAACGAGACGTACCCGGTGAAGATCCCCGAGCTGTGGGCCGGGCGGCCGATCATTCTGTACGGCCGGTATCGCGGCGGGGGCGAGACGACGATCACCGTCAGCGGCACGGTGGAAGGTGAGGCGGCAAGCTGGCCGCTGACGTGCGAACTGCCTCGCAAGGAGGAAAAGAACGACGTGCTGGCGAAGGTGTGGGCGCGTCAGAAGATCGAGGAGTTGATGCACCAGACGTACTACGCCGGCTCGCCGGAAGTCGAGCAACTGGTGACGGACATCGCGCTCGAGTTCCGCCTGATGAGCCAGTACACGAGCTTCGTGGCGGTGGACGAAAGCAAGGTGGGCGACCTGGAAGTGCCGGCCCAGCCGCCGCGCCGGATGATGGTGCCGGTGCCGCTGCCGGCGGGCACGCAGTACCAAGGGTTCTTCGGCGCGGCGGATGATGACGGGATCGCGGCGGGTGGGCCGGTTGTGATGTTCGGTGGGGACAAGAAGGAAGCCGAGTCCGCGGCCAAGGGCGGCTACCGGGGTTGGTCGGCGGCGCCGCGTTATCGCAAGGCTTACAACGCTCCCGCCCCGATGATGCCGGCTCCGGGCATAGCGCCGACGGGCATGGGTGGCGGCAGCGGCGGCGAGACCCCCGCAGCGACGATGGGGCGTCGGCGCGCGACGACGGCCTCGAGACCGTACAGCTACGGCGCTCGGCAGGTGCAGCAGCATGGCCAGTTGAATACGAAGCTCAGGGCCGACCGCAGCGACGCGTTGCGCGACGAAGCGACCGCCGAGGAAGCAGCCGACTACCAGAGCAACATCAACGCCATGGCCCAGCCGCTGCAGCAACTGGCGACCGAGGGACGCAAGCTGCTCGAGCAGGCGAAGACAGCGCAGAAGCAGGACAAGCCGGCCGAGGCACGCGCGCTCCTGGAACAGGCGGTGTTCCTGCTCAATGCGGGATCGGTCGTGGACTACCACGCGCATTACCAGGCATCGGAGGCGCTGGGTCTGCTCCAGGCACAGCGCGAGGCGCACGTCACGGCGCTGGCCGAGAAGCATGCCGCATTGGGTCGCAAGCTCGACCTCGTGCTCCGCGACACGACGGTCGCCGACGCGCTCGATCGCATCGCGAAGCAGGCGAAGGTGAAGATCGACCTGGTCGAGGGCAGCGTGGCCGACGCCGCGACGCTCGAGGCGACCAGGCGGCTGCACGTGGACTACCTCGACCTGCGTCGGGCGACACTCGCCCAGGCGCTCGAATGGCTGTTGCAGCCGAATCGACTCGACTGGTCGATCGGCGAGGCCGGCATCACGGTGGCATCCGCGCGGCGGATGGACCGCGAATCGTGCTGGGTGTATGACGTGTCGCTGATCGCCCTGCCGGACGGCGAGGAACTGGCGAAGATCAACGACTGGCAGAAGCGCATCAAGAAGGCGACCGAAGAAGCCGAGGCCTTCCTCAAGCCGATCCGCGCGGCCCACGGCGTAACGAAGGACGATGACCACAGCATCACGTGGTACGCGCCGGGGCAGTTGCTGGTGATCGGCGATGCGAAATTCCATGCCGCGGTGGCGCAGACGCTGGCGCAGTTGCGGAGCGACAAGGGACAGATCGCCAAGGAACTGGAGGCGCTGCGCCAGACGACGCTCACGCGCTTCCGGGCTCGCCACGCCGCGGCGGCGAAACGACAGGAACAGGCGTTGGCGCGCGAGATGGCGTGGCGGCTGGATGCCTTCAGTTGGCGCGTGCTCGCGGACGCCGCAGGCGGACAGCTTGATGATGAAACCCTGACGCAACTGCGGATCGCGTGGGCCTCGCCGCAGGTTGAGACGCTGATCGCCGGCGAGGGCGCGGGACTGGCCTTCCGCAGCCAGTGGGCGATCCAGGAGGCCGCGCTGGCCATGCCGCTCAACGGCGGCCTGCAGAAGCTGGCGGCCATCGCGATGCAGAAGACCGACAAGCGCGCCGGGGAGGTGCTCGAAGCGCTGAAGAAGAACCCCGATGACCAAGGCGCGTACCCGGCCGCGCTGTACGCGGCGATGGCGCGGCGAGGCGATGAGCAGTTCCGTTCGACCGCCCTGCCGCTGCTGGGCGCGCAGGTCAAGGACTCGAAGCTCAACACGGTCCGCCACCTGGCGCGGGCCATTCTCGGCTCGCCCGGGGAAGCTGACGCCAAGGCCATCGCGAAGCTGATCGAAGGCGGGGTGGGCGGCGACGACATGGTCGTGCTCACGGCGCTGGCGGCGCGGCGGACCGGCGGCGAGACGTGGAAGACGTTCCGCGCCGCCGCGCGTGACATGCTGGGCAAACAGCCGTTACCCGGCAGCGTGGTGGTGTTCGTGAACCGGCTCGCCTCGACGCGGATGCCGCTGCTGGCGATGGCGGACTGACCAAAGCACCGGATGACATACAGGCAAGCGATGCACAAGCGCAGTCCCGCTGGCTGCGCTTGTCATTTGCGCCGGACGTTGTCACACTCTGCGGCGAGCTGGAATGGAGGCACGCATGTCCGAGCCGCTCCGTATCGGGTTTGTCGGTGTGGGGAACATGGGCCAGTGCGCCCATCTGCGCAACTACGTCCTGCTGGGCGACTGTCGCGTGGTGGCGCTGGCGGAGTTGCGCGAGGATGTCGGCCGGGGCGTGGCGCAGCGGTACGGGATCGCCTCGGTGTACGCCGACGCCGCGCGGATGCTCGAGGATGAGAAGCTGGATGCGATCGTCGCGTCGCAGCCGTTCACGCGGCACGGCGTGATGCTGCAGCAGCTCGCGCCGACGGGGTTGCCGATTTTCATTGAGAAACCGCTGGCCGCGTCGATCGAGGTGGGCGAGCGGATCCTGTCGCTGCTCGCGAAGACCGGGGCGAAGGTGATGGTCGGCTACCACAAGCGCAGCGACCCGGCCACGATCTGGGCGAAAGAGCGGATCGATGCGCTGAAGGCCGGCGGCGAGTTGGGCGCGATGCGTTACGTGCGGATCACGATGCCGCCGGGCGAGTGGACGTTCGGCGGCTTCGCGGAACTGATCCGTTCCGATGGTGCCTCGCCGCCGCCGCAACTGGAAAGCGACCCGCCTCCATCGGACATGGATGAAGCCACGCGCAAGAAGCACGTCGGTTTCGTGAACTACTACATCCACCAGATCAACCTGATGCGACACCTTCTCGGCGAGGGGTACGAGGTGACGCACGCCGATCCGTCGGGCGTGTTGCTGGTCGGCCGCAGCGCGTCGGGCGTGGCGTGCACGATCGAGATGGCCACGTACCACACGACGGTGGACTGGCAGGAATCGGCGATGGTGTGCTTCGACAAGGGGTACATCAAGCTCGAAGTGCCCGCTCCACTGGTGCTGAATCGCGCGGGCACTGTCGAGATGCTGAGCGATCCCGGTAACCGGCAGACGCCGCAGGTCACGCGGCCACACCTGCCGGCAGTGCACGCGATGAAGCAGCAGGCGGCCAACTTCATCCGCTTCGCGCGTGGCGAAGCGCCGCCGCCGTGCGATGCGGCCGAGGCGCTGGAAGACTTGAAGGTCGCGCGGCAGTACATTCGGATGTTGTGTGGCCGGTGAGAGCGTGCAGGTGGAGTTCGGCCCTGCGGGCCGATGGCGGGCGGGACGCCCACCCCACCCGGGAAAGCACTGGCGGGCAAGCCGCCAGTGGCACCGAACAAGTTGGAGTCGGCACTGGCGGGCGAGCCGCCAGTGGCACCGGAATGGTGACACCCGAGCAGGAGCCACCCCATGCCCGTGCGGTTTCGCAAGCAGTTCATTTCGGAAGAGCGATATGAGTCGGCCGCGGTGTTCGATGTGAATGGCGATGGCGTGCCCGACATCGTCAGCGGCGCGTTCTGGTATGAAGGGCCGGACTTTACCAAGCGGCACTTCATCGGCGAAGTCATGCCCTTCCAGGAGTACTACGATGACTTCTCCACCATCGCGCTGGATATCAACGGCGACGGCTACACCGACTTCATCACCGGCGGCTGGTTCGGCAAGACGTTGCAGTGGCGCGAGAACCCGAAGGGCGACCCCGCGAAGCAATGGCCGCTGCACACGATCGCGGAAGTCAGCAACGTCGAAACCACGCGCGGCTGGGACATCGACGGTGACGGTGTCATCGAGATCATCCCGAACACGCCGGGCGGGCCGCTGCGCATCTTCAAGCTCGACCGCGACGGCAATGGGCGCGGCAAGGGCACGTTCACGCCGCACATGATCCGTGAGGACAAGCAGGGCCACGGCCTGGGCTGCGGCGACATCGCCGGCAACGGGCGGATGGATATCGTCCTGAAAGACGGCTGGCTCGAGGCGCCCGCGCAGCCGTACGAGGAGCCGTGGGTCTGGCACGCTGACTTCGACCTTGGCAACCCGTCAATCCCGATCCTCGTCGTCGATGTGGACGGCGACGGCGTGAACGAGCTGGTCGCCGGCCAGGCGCACGATTACGGCCTGCACTGGTGGCGGCAGCAGCGAGACGGCGACAGGCGGACGTGGACTCGCCACACCATCGATCCCGACAACAGTCAGTACCACGACCTGATCTGGGCCGACATCGACGGTGACGGGCAATGCGAACTGATCACCGGCAAGCGCTACCGCGCGCACTGCGGCAGGGACCCCGGCACGGCCGACCCGCTGGGCATCTACTACTTCAAGTGGAACGGCGAGTCGTTCACGAAACAGGTGATCGACTACGGCCCGGCCGGTCAGGGCAACGGCTGTGGGATTCACTTCGCGGTGGCGGACCTGAACGGCGACGGGCGGCTGGATGTGGTCGCGCCGGGCAAGGACGGGCTGTACGTCTACTGGAATCTCGGGGCAGGTTGAGCGTCGATCGGTGACAGGCGTCCGCTACGAGCCGCAACCGTGAGGGAGCGGTCCGAAACGTGATTCCCGGTTGGACACAGAAGACCGCTTCCTGACGGGCGCGGCTCGTTTCGCGCGCCTGGCGGGCGTCGCCGGCACGCCCCGTGACCGGCCGACCACCGCCACGCCCGGATTCTCTACAATGCTGGTCTTGCCCGGCCGGGCCGGATGGTGGCCGGGGCGAAAGGATGCATGCATGGCTGGTCACAGCAAATGGGCCAATATCAAGCACCGCAAGGCGCGCCAGGATTCCAAGCGATCGAAGCTGTGGAGCAAGTGTGCCCGCGCGATCATCGTGGCGGCGCGGAACGGCGGCGGCGACCCGGCTGCGAACCTGGCGCTGCGCTACGCGATCGACGAAGCCAAGGCCGTCAACATGCCGCGCGACACGATCGAGAACGCGATCAAGAAAGGCACCGGCGAGTTGGGCGCGGCCAGCTACGAAGCCATCCTCTATGAGGGCTACGGGCCCAACGGCGTGGCGATCATGCTCGAGATTCTCACCGATAACCGCAACCGCACCGCCGGCGAGATCCGCAAGATCTTCGAACGGCGCGGCGGCAACCTCGGCACCACCGGGTGCGTGGCTTACCTCTTCCAGTCCAAGGGTCAGATCTACGTCGAAAAGAGCGCGGCCGACGAAGAGACGATCATGATGACCGCCCTCGACGCCGGGGCGGAGGATGTCATCGATGAAGACGAAGCATGGCAGATCGTGTGCGAACCCAACGACTATGCGGGGCTGAAGCAGGCGATCGATGAGGCGGGGATCGAAACGGTCTCGGTCGGCATCACCCGCATCCCCACGAACAGCGTCGCCTGCACCGGCGATGAGGCCCGCAAGGTGTACGAACTGGTCGAGGAACTGGACGACCACGACGACGTGCAGAAGGCCTATGCGAACTTCGATATTCCCGACGAAGAGATGGCGGCGCTGGAGCAGTAGTCCCGCCCGCCCGATTGACTCTATCCCTGGAGAGACCCCATGGCCTACGGCCCGCCCCGCGATGTTGTGACCCGTTACGAAGGCAACCCCGTGCTTACCGCCGCGGACTTCCCGTGCAGGATGCGCGCGGTCTACAACAGCAGCGCGATCAAGATGCACAACGGCAAGTACGTCATGCTCTGCCGCTCGAACCAACTCAATCACTGCACGCTGCTGTGGGGCGCCGACAGTGATGACGGGCTCAACTGGAAGTTCCGGCCCGAGCCGTTCGCCGTACCGGACACGGACGAGTGGCGTCGCTATGCCTCGACGGTTTACTACGACCCGCGTATCACCTGGATCGACGGCGAATACAAGGTGCTGCTGGCCTGCCAGAACACGCAGTACACGCGGGTGGCGCTGTTCACGTCGCAGGACCTGCAGACGCTGGACTTCGTCAACTACGTGAATGCGCCGGACAATCGCAACATGGTGATCTTCCCGGAGAAGAGCAAGGACGGGCGCTACATGCGGCTGGAGCGGCCGAACATCGCCTCGGCGGGTGGCAAGGGCAACGTGTGGCTCTCGCACTCGCCGGACCTCATCCACTGGGGCGACAGCCGGGAATCGCTGGCGACCACCCAGGTGTGGAACTACGGCATCTCCGGCCTCGGGCCGTCGACGGTGCCGGAGAAGGTGACGGTCAACGGCGAAACGATGTGGCTGATCATCTTCCACGCCATCATGAACAACTGCACGACGCGCGAGTACAGCGTCGGCGCGGCGTTGCTCGACTACGAGCAGCCGTGGGTCGTGCGCCACGTGACGAAGTACCCCATCATGGCGCCCGAAGCCGATTACGAGATGATCGGCCTGGTCGAGCACGTGTGCTTCCCCTGCAGCAAGATCATCGAGCCGGACGGGACGTTCAAGCTGTACTACGGCGGCGCGGATACCGTGCAGTGCGTGGCGACGGGCAAGCTGGATGACCTGCTGGATGCGTGTGTGAATTGGTAGGATGAAGGCACGAAGGCACATAGGCACGAAGGCACAAAGCGGACAGCCGCGAACGACTAGAGGGTGATCTGTGTGCTGGACTATCCATGAACGTGACCTTGCGTTGAGCGCCGATGCGCTTTCGACGGTGTTCTGCGTGGGCAACGGGCGCGTGTGCACGCGGGGGACGCTGAGCGAAGGGCGGTTCGAGGCGTATCGCGGCGTGTTCGTTTCCGGCGCATACACGCGTGCGCCGCTGGGGCTGATGTACTTCATGGGTGCGCCGGATTGGCTGCCGGCATGGATTCACGTGGATGGCAAACCCGCGTTGTGCACGAAGAGCAATCGCCGGCTCGACATGAAGGCCGGTGTGCTGGAGCGCGAGGCTACGTTTGCGGCCGGAGATGCAACATTCACGTTGCGCGAGATGCGCTTCGCTTCGCTGGCCCGACGCAACGTCATGGCCCAGCGGATCGAGGTGACGCGAACCGCCGGCGGCGATGCGGCGGCGCTGGTGCTGGCGGTGGATGGCGACACGCGACAATCGCCGGCCAAGTACTACAGCGCCGAGGCGTTCCCCAATAGTCTTGACACGGGGCTGAAGCTGACCGAGGTCCAATCCATCGCGGCGGACGAGGATTGCCTGGGCGTGGTGGCGCAGAGCCCCTCGACCGGCCGCCGCGCGTGCACGATCGCGCGGGTCGCGCAACGTGGCGGGACGGCCTGTGACGGCCGGTACGAGACGGACGATGATCGTGCGATGGTGATCCACCGGCTCGATGCGGCCGCGGGGCAGACGCACGTCTTCGAGAAGTGCTGCGCCGTCGCGGCGGACCTGGGCGACTACGAGGACGCGGTCACCACCGCGGAGCAGGCGCTCGGCGCGATCGCGAACAGGACGTTCGATGATCTCCTGGCCGAGCACATCGCGGCGATGGAGGATTTCTGGTCGGTGGCGGATGTCGAGATCGAGGGCGACGCCAAGGCGCAGCGTGATGTGCGGTTCGCCGCGTGGTCGACGCGCATCGCCGCACCGGACGACGGCGGGCGGTCATCCATCGGTGCGAAGAACCTGAGCGGTGACTGGTATCGCGGCGCGGTGTTCTGGGACATGGAGGCGTTCCAGCTTCCGCTGCTCGCGGCGGTGGCGCCGCAACTGGCGCGCAATCATCTGCTGTACCGCCACAACCGGCTCGACGCGGCGCGTCGGCTGGCGCGGCAGGACGGCTACCGCGGGGCGCGCTTCCCCACCCAGTCGTTCGATTCCGGCTTCGAGGATCCCCCGGCGCTCGGCGGCGGGCAGCGGCATGAGATCCATGTCAGCCTCGAAGCGGCGTGGGCGTGCTTTCACTACCACGCGCTGACCGGCGACGATGCGTTCATGCTGTCGCGCGGGATGGAGATCTGCGCGGAGGTGTGCAACTTCTGGTCCACGCGCGTGCAGCGCGATGTGGATGGCAGCTTCCACCTGCGCAACGTCCGCGGGCCGGACCAGTTGCACATGCCCGTCGAAGACAACGCGTACACCAACTGCATGGTCATCGAGGTGCTCACGCGCGCCGATGAGATGATCGAACGCATGGCGCGGCTGGACAGTGAATCGGTGACGAACCTGCTGCGGCGCATCGGCGTGACGCAGGGCGACCGGCAGCGATGGCGCGACGTGGCCGCGAAGTTGCATGTGCCGAAGCTGGATGCACTGACCTTCGAACAGTACGCCGGCCATCGCGAACTGGTCGAGCCCAGCCCGGAGGCGATCCGCCGGGAAGGCCAGGGCGCGGACAAGATCGCCAAGCAGGCGGACGCGGTGCTGATCTTCCAGATGATCCCCTGGGCGTTCAGCGATGAGCAAGCGATGGCCAACTACCGCGAGCATGCGCCGCTGTGCACGCATACCAGTTCGCTTTCGTTCTGCACCCACGCGCTGGTCGCGGCGCGGCTGGGGCTTGCCCGCGATGCGCGGCGGTACTTCGACTGGACCGGCGGTGTGGACCTCGATGATTCGATGGGCAACGCCGAGCATGGCATTCACGGCGCGGGCGAAGGCGGCATCTGGCTGGCCGCGGTGGCCGGGTTCGGCGGCTTGACGGTCACGCCCGATCACGTGGCGATCTCGCCGCGCCTGCCCGAGCACTGGCAGCGTATGCGGTATCGCTTTCTGCATCGCGGCGCGCTGATCGAGGTGGAGCTGCGGCACGGCGAAGGCCGCGTGACGAATCGCGGCGATGAGCCGGTGACGCTGGTGATTCAGGGCGAGGACGTGACCCCGGCGCCCGGCGAGCCGCACGTGTTCGCGTGCGAGTCGCCGTGGCGGGCCCAGTCGCTGGAGGGGGTGATTCTCACCGCGGCCGCGCTGAAGCGATTGAGTGATCCGCACGGCACGCTTGAGGCGCTGAAGCAGGCGGGGCTGCGCGTGGCGGCGATCGTGGACGGCGAGGCGGACGCGCGCGGGTTCGAAGGCTTCGATGCGGTCGTGGACGCCTCGGTCGTCGCGCCGGTGGCGGGCAATCCGCAGGCGTTCGCCGTCGCGGCCCAGCGGCTGCGCGTGTTGTCGTGGGATGCGATCGCGGTGGTCGATGGTGAGGCGGACATCGCCGCGGCGAGACGCGCGTCGATGCTGGTGGTCGACCCGTCGGTCGCGTCGCCCGATGCGCTCAACGCGTTCTTCACTGATCACGAGCCGACGGGCAACCCGTATCTCGAAACGAACATCGCCATCGCCGCGAGCGAGGCAAGGGCGCGGCATTGATGTCTCTGGCAGCGCATGGTCCCCAGCCTGCTCGGCTGCTGGCGGGCGAGACGCCTGCCTCATCAGCGTGCTGCACCCGCCGCGCGACCCGCCTACAATCTGCCACCCCGCCGCGGAACGTATCCCATGCCTGATCATGCATCCGAGCAACCTCTGCCGCAGTTGATGTCCCTGGCCACGGGCTACTGGGCGTCGGCGGCGCTGGCCGCGGCGGTGGCGTTGGGGCTGTTCGATTGTGTCGATGAAGCGGGCGAGCATGGCGCATCGGCGGACGACATCGCGTCGTCGCTGAACACCGGCGCGCGTCACACGGCCGCGCTGCTCGATGTGCTGACCGGGCTTGATCTGCTGGCGAAGGTCGACCGGCGGTACACGCTCGCGCCGGCGATGCGGCCGTACCTGTCGCGGCATGGTGCGATGTGCATGCTCGATGCGCTGCGCTTCAACACGGACATGTACCCGCTATGGGGTCGTCTGGCCGATTGCGTACGGGAAGGCGAGCCGGTGGCGTCGGCGCAGGCGCATCTTGGGGAGGATGCCGCGCGTACGCGGCGATTCGTGATGGGGATGCACAGCCGCGCGTTGCCGATGGCGGATGCGGTGGCCGGTGCGATCGACCTGGGGGGTGTCACCGCCCTGCTGGACCTCGGTGCGGGCCCGGGCACGTACGGGCGGGCGATCGCCCAGCGCTATCCCGCGTTGACGGTCACACAGTTCGATCTGCCGCCGGTGGTGAGCATCGCGCGTGAACTGGCGAAGGGGCATCCGGCCGCGGATCGCATCCGTTACGTCGAGGGCGATTACCGCGCCGATGCGCTGCCCGGCGGGTTCGATGCGGTGTTGTACTGCGGCGCGCTGCACCAGGAATCGCCGCAGACCGCGGCCAGGCTGTTCGACGCGATCGCCGCGGGCCTCGAGCGGGGCGGGCGACTGATCGTGATCGACATGCTGCTGGATGACGACGCCGCGCGGCCGGCGTTCTCGGCCCTGTTCTCGCTGAACATGATGCTCGTCAGCCCGATCGCGCGCGTCTTCACCGCGCGGCAGGCGGAGGGATTGCTCAGCGATGCGGGGTTCGACGTTCGCGCGACGCAGGCCATCGAACACACCCCCTACTGGATCGTCGAGGCGCAAAGACGCTGACCGACCTCGCCTCACCGAAGCACGTGGATACGCAATGAAAGGCATCTGGAAGATCACACTGATCCTCGTCGCGTTCTTCGTCGTCACGTTCGCCGTGGCGATGGCGACAGGCGCGCTGGATGAACAGATGGTGCAAGCGAAGGTGCGCGATCTGGCGGCGTCGCCGCATGCCTTCTGGGTGATGGGCGCGGTGGTAATCGCGCTGCTGGCGAGCGACCTGCTGCTGCCGGTGCCGTCGATCCCGGTGATCCTGATCGCGGGCAACACGATGGGCTGGCTGTCGGGCGGCATCGCGGCCGTGATCGGCATGATGCTGGGCAGCCTGATCGGCTACGTGGCGTGTCGGTACGGCGGCAGGCGTTTATTCGATCGCTTCGTCAAGCCCGACGAAGCAGCGCGGGCGCGGCGATGGTTCGATGACTACGGGCAACTGGCGATCATCATCTCGCGGCCGGTGCCGATGCTGCCGGAACTGATGGCCTGCCTGGGCGGCATGGCGCGGATGAACGTGTGGCGGTTCACGGCGGCGTTTCTCATCGCGACGGCGCCGTTCGCCTTCGCCTGTTCCATCGCAGGCGCGGCGACGACGATCGACAACCCGTGGCCGGGCATCGGGGTGGGAATCGTGTTGCCGGCCGTCGGTTGGGTGGTCTGGCGGGTGGCGACGCGACGAGGCAAGGGCGCCACGACCGAAGCGCGGGTCCCCAGCCAATAGGGCGACCGTCTTCTGCTTGTGGAGATGCCCGGCGGCGCTGAAGTAGCGGGCCGCTTGCTCGCACCTTCGTTCCAATGGCCGGGCGGAGCGCCCGCCGCACCCGATCCCGGCCCGCTTCACGCTGCATCGCCCCACCGTCGGCGGCCGCACTTGCCATTCCCCTCCCGGCCTGCTGAACTACGCAACCTTGGATTCCGCGGTCCGGAGTATGAAGATGACTTGGACGATCAGTGAGAACGACCTGCCGTCGCGCGATGCGGACTTCCTGTCGACGATCTTCACGATCGGCAACGGCCGGGCGTGCACGCGCGGCACGTTGAGCGAAGAGCGTCATGAAGCGTTCCGCGGCGTTTACGTGTCGGGGCTGTTGACGATGGCCGGCTACGGGCTGGTCTATCCGATGGGCGCGCCGGACTGGCTGCCGGCGTTCCTGCGTCAGCGTGATGCGGTGATCCGCCCCGGTGACAGCCGGCGGACGCTGGACATGCGGACGGGCACGCTGACGCGATCGACCGTGGCCACGGGCGACTTCGGATCGATCGAGATCCGCGAGGAGCGCTTCGCCTCCTTCGCCAATGCGAACGTGATGGCCCAGCGCTTCACGGTGTCGTGCCCGCCGCTCGATGAATCGATCGACATCGTCATGGGCGTCGACGGCGACATCCGCAACCACCGGGCCAAGTACTACAAACCGGGCCAGTTGCCCAACAGCGACGCGTACGGCCTGAAGCTCTCGCGGATCGAACGCATCGAGGCCAATGAGGAGGCGCTGCTTGTCGTGCTGCACTCGCCGCAGGCCAACAAGCGCGCGGCGGTGGCGGCGCGCTTGCGTCTGATCGAAGGCGATGCGCAGGTATGCTGCACCGACACGTCGGGCGGCATGGCGTCGGTCGCCTTTCGCATCCGGCCGTCGGATCAGCCGCAGCGGATCGTGGTGGACAAGGTGTGCGTGCTGACGGCCGACCTACCCGGTTACGAAGAGGCGATGGGCCACGGTCAACAACTGGCCCAGCAGTTCGCGACGCTGACGTACGACGCGGCCCGCGAGGCGCACGTGGAAGCGATGGCCCGTTTCTGGGAGCGTGCGGATATCGCGATCGAGGGCGACGAACGGTCACAGCGCGCGGTGCGGTATGCGCTCTGGTCGACGCGCATCGCCGCGCCGAATGACGGCGGGCGATCGTCGATCGGCGCCAAGAACCTGACCGGCGACTGGTATCGCTGCGCCGTCTTCTGGGACATGGAGATGTACCAGCTTCCGCTGCTCGCGGCGACGGCGCCCGAACTCGCGGCGAACCACATCCGCTACCGCTTCAACCGCCTGCCCGCCGGCAGGCGACTGGCGGCGCAGGACGGCTATGACGGGGCGCGGTTCCCGTGGCATTCCTACATGTCCGGCCTCGAAGAGCCGCCGGCGATCGGATCGTTCCTCTACCAGCAATTGCACGTGAACCTCGCGGTGGCGTTCGGCATTCTGCACCACCATGCGATCACGGGTGACACCGATTTCCTGGCCGAAACAGGCTTGGAGATCCTGGTGGAGTTGTGTCGTTTCTGGGCGTCGCGCATCGACGATCGCGAAGCGGTGTGCCACATCCGCGATGTGTGCGGCCCCGATGAAGTGCATCAGGGCGTGGATGACAACGCGTATACGAATCTTTTCGTCACCTACCTGTTGCGGCGAACCGACCGGATGCTGGAGGCGCTCGGCACGGATCGCGGGGCAGGCGTGGAGGAGATGCTCGAGCGTGTCGGCGTGACGCGCGCGGATCGCGAACGCTGGCTGGACCTGGCCGCGCGGCTGCACGTGCCGATGATCGAGGGCAAGAAGGTCTTCGCGCAGTTCGCCGGCTTCGAGGACTGCGTGGAACCGGACCAGAAGGCCATCGCGGAGCGGGGCGAGGGGGC
The DNA here is from genome assembly GCA_964532795.1 of uncultured Phycisphaeraceae bacterium. Lineage (GTDB taxonomy): Bacteria > Planctomycetota > Phycisphaerae > Phycisphaerales > Phycisphaeraceae > CAZHJL01. Next base: position 16,880 of record CAZHJL010000093.1, read on the forward strand.
GGACAAGACGAACAAGCAGGCCGACACGCTGATGCTGTTCCAGACGATCCCCCATGCGTTCGATGACGAGGCGATGGCCGCGTGTTTCGCGGAGTATGCGCCGCTGTGCAACCAGACATCGTCGCTGTCGCTGTGTTCCCACGCGCTGCTGGCGATCCGTCTCGGGTTGGAAGGCGACGCGCGTCGGTACTTCGAGTGGGCGGCGGGGGTCGACCTCGAGGATCAATACGCCAACACGTGCCACGGTATCCATGGGGCGGGCCAGGGCGGTCTGTGGCTGGCGGCGGTGGGCGGCTACGGGGGGCTCCGCGTGAGAGAAAGCGATGTGGCGATCGAGCCGCGCCTGCCACGCCACTGGCGATCGATGAAGTACCGCTTCGCGACGCAGGGACAGCCGGTGGAAGTGGATGTGCATCCGCGTTCGTTCACGGTGGTGAATCGCGGCCAGTCGCCGGTGAAGCTGACATTGGGCGGCCAGTCACAAGCGATCGACGCCGGACAATCGATCACGATGCAGCACTACGCGAACTGGCGGCCGGCGGCGCTGCAAGGCGTGATCCTCGACCTGGACGGTGTGCTCGTATCAACGGACAAGTTCCACTACGAGGCGTGGAAGGCGTTGGCGGATGAGCTTGGCCTGCCGTTCGATGAGACGGTCAATCACCAGTTGCGGGGCGTATCGCGCGAAGGCAGCTTGCGGCTGATCTACGGGGACCATCCGTTGCCGGATGAGCAGACATTCAGCGCGCAGTGTGCGCGGAAGAATGAGCGCTACGTGGAGTTGATCAGCCGCATGACGCCGGAGGATGTGCTGCCCGGCTCGCGCGAGTTGCTGGGCGGGCTGCGTCAGGCGGGCATCCGGATCGCGATCGCCTCGGCCAGCCGCAACGCGATGACGGTGCTGAACCGAACGGGCCTGGTCGGCTACGTGGATGCGGTGGCGGACGGTACGATCATCACCGCGTCGAAGCCTGATCCGCAGGTGTTCTACCTCGCGGCCCAGCGCATTCGCTGCCTGCCGTGGGACTGCATCGGCATCGAGGATGCGCCGTCGGGGGTGGAATCGATCCGTCGAGCGGGGATGCTGGCGGTCGGCATCGGCGAGCAGGCGCGGGCCGCGGACCTTTGTGTGAGCGGCGTGGATCAACTGAGTCTCGCGTCGCTGCACGCATTGTTCGCTGAGCGCGAACCATCGGTCAATCCGTACACGGAGCGGAACCTGGCGAAGATGAGAGCGGAGATGGGGTGAGGAGAAACGGCGCGGACCGGTCTGGAACGCGACTGGGTTTCAGTTACCTGTGCTGCGCTTGGCGAGAAACTGTTCGAGTTCCGCGATCTCAACGCGGTAGTGTTGGCCGCTGTCGACATCGACAAGATGGCGCACGCGCGCATCGGCATCGGGCTTTCTTACGATGTGGGCGCGTCCTGTGACGAGTTTCACGTATTCCTCGGGGTCGATCAGGTCGGCGCTTGTGATTCGCTCGACGGCGTCAGACATCAGGCCTCTTTTCCAAATGTGTATACAGCGTTCAGAGCGAGCGATCGGTGAGTCAATATTATGCGGGAGCCGAAGCGAATCGTCCAGAATCCAAGACTACCAAGGGATCAGTGGAAATGTTGGGGAAAGCCGTGTGGGCGGGTAACGCCGCATGTGGCCGCCGTCGTTGAAATCGCGGGTGTTTGCAAGCGCCCGCGGCGCCGGCACGAGCCCCGCTGACAAGCGGCATACAAGCTAAGTAACTATCTCAAAAGGCTCACTTGAGCCGATAACCATCCGTAGGATCCCA
>CAZHJL010000094.1:0-18439 GCA_964532795.1 uncultured Phycisphaeraceae bacterium
GCGCAAATGTTAAGATTATGCAAGCAAGCCGCAGGAAAAATCCCGGACAGTAGTGACGTGTCCCCCATCTGTGCCGCCATCAGGCTCACCATGCAGGGCTTTACGACGTGGAAGCTCACGCGGCAGTCGTTGATCTGCGGCGTGGCCGGGTCGGCGCCCGCATACAGCACGCCGTCGTGCAGCTTCAGGTCCTTGACCTGGTCCTGCGGCATGGCCGCCACCGTCTGGTCGTCGAGCACGACCTTCTCCCACCTGTTGACCTTGCCCTTCAGGCCGTCCGACAGCCTGTAGGCCCCGACCGTCACCTTCTTCGCGTGTGACCGGTCGCCCTGCCACTTCGGCGGCTTGTTCACGCGCTTCGAGGCGTCATTGAACTTGCTCGAGTCAACGTACCCGTCGCACCACTCCTCCGAGTACGAGTACGTCGTGCTGTTGTCCTTCTTCTTCTTGTGCTCCTTCACCTGGTAGATCTCCACCTGTCGCCGCAGGTGGATGGCGTTCTCCTGTGAAAGGTTGAACGTCTTGTCCGTCAGCGTTTCCTCGGTCGTCGCCTCACCCACGAGGTGGACGAGCTTGCCTTCCTTCGCACTGTCGACCGTATCGGCGCTCGCCTCGACGACATGCTCGCGCCCCATTTGCAGTTCGCGGTAGCGCTTGACCGCGCAGCCTTCGTTGATGAAGAGCACCGGGAACGCCGCGAGGAACATCACCACGCCGACGATCACGCCCTTGATCGACTTGCCCAGCCGCCCCGCGATTCCGCCTTGTGCCATTGACCCCAGATCAACCATCGGAGTGCCTCCTTTACTGTGGGAATTGCCCAAACTTCGCGTCAGCCCCAACATAAGCCCCTGCGATCGTTTGTCCAGCGGCAAGGGCGGGAATCTTCGGCGCAGGTTCGCGTTTGCGGCAATCCGCTCATCTCACCCACGGCCGCGATCCCCCGCGCCTACCATTGAGGACGCATCGCTTGCCCCACCCTTTTTCCTCCGGAGACACCATGCCCGCGATCACCCTCACCGTCGGTTCCCTCCTGGTCGTTCTTACCGGCGTGCTCTACGTGCTGCGCGACCCGACCAAGTCGGTCGTTACCGCCTTCATCCCCGCCATCCTCGGCATCCTGCTGATCGCCCTGGCCATCGTGGCGCGGAAGCAAGCGCTGCGCAAACACGCGATGCACGCCGCGCTGGGCCTGGCCCTGCTGGGCCTGCTGGCCGCCGGCGGGCGCCTGGGCATGGTGCTCGCCACCGGCAAGCCTTTCGGCCTCGCGGCCCTGGGCGTGACAGTGATGAGCGCCATCTGCGTTGTGTACCTGGCGCTGGGCGTGCGCTCGTTCGTCGCGGCCCGTTCCCGCGACAAAGCCACCGCCCCCGCCCAAGCCTGAGCGGACGCCTCACTGCCCGGCGATGCCGCTGAGCTTCTGCAGCTCCGCGCCGACGCGCAGCTCCTTGATGTCATCGGCCGCGCGCGCAATCGGCACGTACACGTAAAGCCGATCGCCCTTCTCCAGACCATCCAGCCGCAACGATGCACGCGTGTAGAGATCGCCCCGCGCCGACACGAAGATGTTCATCGACCCGTCGGCCTTCACGATGACCCGGGCCAAGGGCGCCTGCGCCTGGTCGCCGCCGTCCATGACTGAAATGCCGCTGTCGTTGATCCGCTCGCACTGGGCATAGGAAAGCTCCAGCCGCACCAGCCGCATCGTCCCGCGCGTGCTCAATGTGTCGACCTTGTCTTCCGCCGGCACGCTGTCGCCCGCCGGTTGCGTGATCGAATCGGCGCGGGTGATCTTGCCGAACCGGGTGGTCAGCCCCGGCGTATTCGTCCGCACCGCGAACGGCAGGCGGTCGCTGAAGCGGATATCGGCGACCAGGTCCACCGGCTCGGGCGCGTCATCATCGTCGTCGCCCGTGTCGCCATCGCCATCGTCGTCATCCGCATCACCGTCACCATCGCCGCCGCCGTCGTCATCATCGCCGGGCGCGGGCTCGACCTTCTTCGTCAGGTCCTGCACCATTTCCTCGCCGACACCGAACGACAGCACTTGCGCATCCTCCGCGATCCGGAAGTAGACGTAGTAGTCGTCGCCCGCGTTCACCTCATCAAGATCGAGATCCTCAATCGAGGGATAAGGCTGCGGGCTCACCGCGTAGGTCACCTTGTCATCGTCCTTCTGGACATGCACGAATGCCTTGGCGTAGGTCTGTTCCTCGCCGCGACTGCCCCTGGACTTGAGCCACAGCCGCGCATTCTCTCCCGCGTTGCCCGCCGCCCGCAGCACGAACAGCACATCGGTGTGGCTCAGCTTCAGCCGCGCCAGCTTGTTGGCGCCGGCCACGTAAACGCTGCGCCGCGTCGATTCGCTGCCCGCCCCCCCGCTGGAGCGCTTGACGCTCGCCTTGCCGGAGGTGATCGCCCCTTCCTCGTGATCGATCCCCCCGGCCCCCGGATCGTTCGCACGGAAGGTCATCGGCAGCGCCTCGGTGATCTCGAACGTCACGCGCGGCTCCTTGCCCGCCAACTCGTTCTGCACCTGCCCGATCGCCTTGGCGATCGGCGCCGGCGTCTCGATCTGCTCCAACGAATAGGCCTTGATCTTCGAGTTGTCGATCGGCAGCCGGATCAACCGCACGCTGATCGCCTCGGCCACCTCGTCCTCCGGCACGAGAAACGCCCACTGGGTCTTCGTCATCCCGGACTGGTTCGCGCTGGTGGCCAGGAAGCTCTGCGTGTTGACCCCGCGCGGAAAGTGCGTGCGCTTCACCGTGTCGCCCGTCGGCGTCAGCAGCGACCCGCCCAGCGTCGGATGCTGCCGCTTGCGGTCCGGGTTGCCCCGGTCGTGCGTAATCAGCACGACCTGCGTCGGCGGCACCCGCAGGTAACCGTCGGAGTTGATCGTGGGCAGCGAGTAACGCCAGTCTACGCCCACCAGCATCAGCCCCCGTCCGTCCACCATCTCGCGCAGTTCGCTCTCACTGGCCCACATGCCGACGACGTCCCTGGGCAGGTGCTGAAGCTTGACGCCCTTGAAGGCGGTGACCTCGCCCAGTTCCAGCGCATCGGGGCTCGCCTGCAGCATCAGGAACTTGTCATACTCCAACGCCGCGCGGTAGCGGGCGCCGGTTTCCACCAGGCTCGGGAAGTAGTCGCTCATCGGCGAGCCGGTCGCCATGGCGTTACCCGAGAGGAAGCCGAAGAACCCGCCGGCAATGCGGTCCACGGGGATGTACAACTGCCCGCCGTCGCGCCGCTCCAGGCGGCCGCTCCTCACCTCGTACGGGTTGTAGCCGATGATTCCACCCTCGATCGGCAGGTAGAGCATGCCGATCACCACGATGCCCGACGTCAGCACGCCGGCGATCACACCGATCGACCCGCCGCCGATGGTGTTGATCAGCGGCCGGAAGTACAGGTTGCTCTTGACCGAAAGGTCCAGCGTCAGCCGCAGGGCGCCGAGCAGCAGCGCAAAGCCGGCCAGTAGCGAGAGTCCCCAGGCGTAGTACGCGATGATGTACGTCGTGCCGAGCATCAGGTGCGCAAGCGGCTCCCACGCCGCGAAGGCCAGCGCGCCGGCGGCGATCACCACCAGCAGGTGCAGGAATGCGCTGAAAAGCCCCTGGTTCGCCCACCAGAGGAACATGCCCGCCAGGTACAGAAGAATCAACAGGGTGAGAATCATGGTCGCTGTTCCGATGCTGGTCCTGCCGCGTTGCGGCCTGTTTCTTGTGATTCCCGGTCCGTCGCGACGCGCCGGGGCGAACAACTACCTGCGATCGTCCGGCCGCCCGTAGTCCTCGCGACGCACCGCGATGGGCTTCTCCGATTCCTTGCCCATCGCCCGCGTCAGTTCACTGATGGTCGTCGTCCCGTCGGCCACCTTGAACACGCCCGCCTCCTGCAGGTAGAGCAGCTTGTTCTTGCGCAGGTGGGCGCGAAGCTGCTCAGAGTCATCCGACGCGATCAGTTCCCGAGCGGTGTCGTCGAGCACCATCACCTCGAACACCGCTGCGCGTCCACGGTAACCCAGGCCCACGCAGTCCGGACAAGGCTGCACTTCCTTGGCCACCTGCACCTTGCCGCTGCTCTTGTAGAACTGCCCCACGCTGTCCACCGGGAGGTTCAGCTTGCGCAGCACGCCTTCGTCCGGACGGTAGCCGACGCGGCAGGTCGGGCACACGCGCCGCACCAGCCGCTGGGCCGTGATCGCCCGAAGCACCGTGCCCGCGTTCGTCGTCCCGGCCACCTTCAGCCACGCCTTGAGCGCCGCGAGGGTTGTTTCCTCGCGCATCCCGATGTAGTAGCGGATGTCGTTCGACGACATCATGATCTGTTCGACCATCTTCGGCCCGGTGACGCGGTCGAGCAGGATGACGCCCGGATCCTGCCGGATGATCGCCGCCAGGCGCTTGGCCGCGTCCTCATCGGTGATGCTCGATTCCAGCAGATTGTGCGTCACGCCCTCCAGTTCCAGCGTGACCTCCTGCTCGAGCGTCACGATGGACATCGTGTACGGATCGTGCTCGGCCACGAGGCTGTACAGGGTTGTCGTCTGTCCCTGGTGGCGCGCCGCCGACGCCAGCACCACGCCCGAGTGATCCTCGAACAGCGCCGCCAGCCGCTTGCGCTGCACGTCCAGCAGGCCCAGATCGCTGAAGCTCTTGATGACGGCTGTGTCCGGATTCAGCGCCATCCCCAGCGTCAGTTCCTGCGTGGAGCCGGCCGCGGTCACCGTCGCCGACTGCGGCTCTTCGTTCTGCTTCGCAAAGTGCAGTTCGCCCGTCTGCTTGCGGCGCATGTCCTCCAGGTCCATCCCCGCGTGCTGCTTCAGGTACTGCACCAGTTGCCGACCCTCCGCCGGGTTGATCGACGGCAGCAGGTACCGCACGCCGTCCACCTGCACCAGTGCCCCGGCGCGATTGGCCTTCACCACGATGTCCAGCCGTTCAGCGCGGCGGGGCAACGCGTACTCCAGCATGTCTTCGAGGTGCTGGTGGGCCGTCGACTGCTCGCTGTCCGGGGCCGGCACCGGCAACGCTTCACCATTCGGCTGCAGCAACAGCACCCGCGCCGCCGCCTGCTGCTTCGATGTCTTCTTGCCCTCGTCCTGCTCGAACAGCTTCTTCAGGTCGATCTTCCCCTCCGGGCCCACGTGCTGGTTGTGGAACGCGATGTAACCCAGCACCGAGCCGGCCAGCACAAGGATCGCCAGCGGCCAGCCGATCCAGAAAATCGGCACAAGCAACGCCAGCAGCAACCCCAGGCCGCCCGCGCCCAGCAGCATCCCGTTCCACATCTCGCGCGGCAGGTAATAGTGTTCCAGCCATTTGTCCACGCGGGCGCTGATAAACCACGCCCACACCGCAAACGTCGCGACCAGCAGGATGGGCTTGGCGATGCTCATCAGGACCGCGGTGTCGGCTTCGGCTATGAAGATCATCGTCGACCTTTGCTATTGACGGAGAGATACAGGAGGGCTCATCGTCCCGCGACGGACTATCATCGCAAATCAACGCCGGTTGGCAATTCCGCGCGGAAAAGCCGACCGGCCCGATCCGGCGCGCTCACTCGGCCGCGATGCCGCGCAGTCGCATCTTCACTTCCTCGGGGCTCGACGCCGACTCCTGGGCCACCCGCGGATGGATGAATTCCTGTTGCACCAGCTCCACGAGACTGTCGGTGAAGGTCTGCATCCCCGCCTGGCGCTGCTGCTTGATCACCTCACCCAGTTCGTGCTCGCGGCCCTCGAGAATGAACTTGCGCGTCGGCGGGCTCTGGAGCAGAATCTCCACCGCCGGCACCCGCTGCACATCGTCCCGGATCGTCGGCAACAGCTTCTGGTACACGAACGCCTGCATCTGGTAGGCCAGCATGTTGCGGATCGCGTCGCGCTCCTCGGCCGGGAACAGGTCGTAGATGCGGCCGAACGCCTGGGCCGCGCTCGAGGCGTGGATCGTCCCGAACACCAGGTGCCCGGTCTCCGCCGCCTGCAGCGCCGCTTCAAACGTGTCCTTGTCACGCATTTCGCCGATCAGCACCACGTCCGGGTTCTCACGCACCAGCGCGCGAAGACCGATGGCGAAGCTTGGCACGTCGATGTTCACCTCGCGCTGGTTGATCAGTGCCTTCTTGTCGCGGAACAGGTACTCGATCGGGTCCTCGATCGTCACGATGTGGCACGCGCGTCGTTCGTTGATGTAATCCAGCATCGACGCGATGGTCGTGCTCTTGCCCGAGCCGGTCACGCCCGCGAGCAGGATCAGTCCCTGGTGCAGTTCCGAAATCTTCGACATCACCGGCGGCAGGTGAAGGTCCTCGAAATTGAGGATGACGTTGTTGACCCGTCGCGCCGCGATCGCGCTGCGTCCGCGCGTCCGGAACACGTTCACACGGAAGCGATGCACCTCGCCGTTGACCAGGAAGTCGATGCCCACGTCCAGCGAGCCGTGCTCGCCGTAGAACTGCCATTGCGCCTCGGACATGGACTGCTCGACCCACTTCTCAAAGTCTTCTTCGTCGAGGGCATCGACTTTCAGCGCCTGCAGCGCGCCGCGCAGGCGCAGCTTCGGCACCTGTCCGCCGCGCAGCAGCAGGTCCGAGGATTCGTATTTCACCGCCGCCTCGAAGAACTTCGCCAGCGGCGTGTCGGCCATCGTGCGGCGTTCCTCGGCATGATCGAGGGGTACGGGATCGTCCGGGGCCGGTCGGTGGTGGGTTGCGGTGGGAGGTGTCACGTCCGCTCCTTTCTCAGCCATCGTCATCGTTTCGCACTTCCAATCCAGGACGCATGAAGCGGCCTTCAAAAAAGAACTGATCGCACACGCAAATCACAAAGGCTTCGCTCGAAACGCAGTGCGCCCCGTCGGGGCGGCGCCGCCACGCATGGCGCCGGGGCGCTTCAATTCTACTACCTATCCACGCGGCCGGTCATTGCGACCCGCCGTTCGATTGCTCAATCAATCTCCGCCCGCGGCCGCCAGAAGCCGCACGGCGATGCCCTGATCGTGCATGTGCTGCTTCGTCTCGGCGATCGAGTACTCGCCGTAGTGGAAGATACTGGCCGCCAGGGCCGCATCCGCACCGGCCCGGATCGCCTCGACCATGTGCTGCGGATGCCCGCACCCGCCCGAGGCCACCACCGGCACATCCACCGCCTCGCTGACCGCCTTGAGCATCCCCAGATCGTAGCCGTCCTTAGTGCCGTCCGCGTCCATGCTGGTCAGCACGATCTCGCCCGCGCCCAGCGCCACCACCCGCCGCGCCCACGCCACGGCCTCCAGCCCGGTCGGGTGACGCCCGCCGTGCGTGTGGACTTCGTAGACATACGCGCGGCCGTTGACCGTCTCGCTCACCGCGCCCTCCGTCGCCGCCGCCACCTCGCCCGCGATGCCGCCCGCCGCCGCACGCTCGCGGCGATGCGCCTCAAATGTGTCCACCGGCACGCGCTTCGGGTCGATGTTGACCACCGTCGCGCACCGCCCGAAACGCCGGGCCGTCTGCGCGACGATGGGCGGGTCCACCACCGCCGCGGTGTTGATGCTCACTTTCTCCGCCCCCGCCTGCACCAGGCCGGTCACGTCATCGATGGTGCGGATCCCCCCGCCGACCGTGAACGGCATGAAGCACTGCTCGGCCACCTGCCGCACCACCTCGAGCATGATGTTGCGCTTCTCGTGGCTGGCGGTGATATCCAGAAAGACCAGTTCGTCCGCCCCTGCCTCGTCGTAACCGCGGGCCACCGACACCGGATCGCCCGCGTCGCGAAGATCGACGAAATTCACGCCCTTCACGACGCGGCCGGCTTTCACATCCAGGCACGGGATAATGCGGTGGGTCAGCAACACGAAAATTGTACCGCACCGTGACAAACGGCTCAAATGCCGTCACCGCACGCATTTAGAGCTGACACATCGCCACCCCATCGCCTCGCCGGGATCGACTTTGGCTTTTCTGTCCGCGGTTCACCCAACACACACACGCTCTGAACAGACGCACCTCATCCTTCTGGGGGAAAGGCAGTTGACCGACCATCTCATCGACCCCAAGACACTCGTAGAAGTGTCATCCTGATCGGGGGCGGCTCAGCCGTCCCCGTTTTATATCTCACGCTTGGCCGGCTGCGGCGCCGTCATCTGCGCTTCATCTTCCTCGTCAACCGACGCGCCATCGAAGGCCGCCAGCTCAGAAATGAGCGTCCCGCAGAACGCCGCCTCGACCTGCGCCATCGCCCGGTCCAGGTGCTGGTGCAGCGGGCACATCGTGTGATCGTGATCCGGGTTGCCCAGCGGGCAACTCGTAATGCGCGGCAACTGCTCCACCGCACCCACCACGTCCATCACCGACATCCGCTCCGCGTCCCGCGCCAGTCGAAACCCGCCGTGCAGTCCGCGCTGCGCATGCACCAATCCGGCGCGGCTCATCTGCCCCAGCACCTTCGCCAGGTAGTCGAGCGGCACCTGCGTGTCCTTCGCGATACGCTGCGTGGTCATCGACTCGCCCGGCTCACGGGCCAGCGCCACAGCGGCTCGCAACGCGTACTCCGCGGTTTGAGAAATCACGACAAGCTCCAGATTTTCAATACTTTAGATCAACAGATATTGACATCTATTGTAACCGCCCGTAGCATCATATACAAGCAGTTTCGCATCGATTGGGGCGGCATGTGCTGCGTTCCGCTCGGTCCGGCGCCGCCAGTTCGACGGGGGGTCCGAGGCGAAGGGGCAGTTTCGCATCTCACTCACCGCCACATGGGCCGGACGACATCTTTGGAAGCGGGCGGGAAGGCAACAAAGTTGACGGCTTGACCCATTTGTTTGCGCCAGTCCCCCTCGCGGTGCCGCGCCATGCCGACGCGATGCGACTGGCAGCGTTTCATCGGGCAGATGCCCCCGGCTTTGAGGAGAGCCTTCCATGATCTATTCCACTTCCTGTTCCTACGCCATCCGGGCGCTGACCTACATGGCCATGGTCCGACCCGACGGCTACGTGCTCGTGGACGAACTCTGCGAGGCCGCCAACCTGCCGCGACATTTCCTGGCCAAAATCCTCCAGGACCTCGCCCGCAAACACCTGCTCATCAGCGCCAAAGGGCGCGGCGGCGGCTTCGCCCTTGGCAGGCCCGCCCGACAGATCAGCCTCTACGACATCGTCGAATGCATCGACGGCGTCGAGTTCCTCGGCAAGTGCGCCGTGGCCATGGCCGAGTGCAACGACCGTCAGCCATGCCCCCAGCACGAAAAGTGGGAGGAAATCCGCGGCGAAATCCGCCATTACCTGCAGACCGCCACGCTGGACAAGCTCGGCGAATCACTCGAACACAAACTCGAAGCCATCGGCGCGGACCTGCCCCACGTCGAAAGCGTCTCAAAACCGCTGCGACGGTAGCCCACCATCCGGGGTCGGGCGGGCGTCCCCCCGCCATCGGTCCTTCAGGTGGGGCCGGCCATCCCGCCCGCCATCGGTCCGCAGGACCGACACAACGGCCAAACGCTTCGCGCAAGCCGGGCTCTACGGTCATCACCACCCACTCCCCCGCCGCCGCCCTTCCCGGTAAGCTATCTCACATGCCTACCCTCGCCATCCGCAATGGACGTGTCATCGATCCGGCCAATGACCTGGACGAAGTCACCGACCTGCTCATCGTCGACGGCAAGGTCCGCAAGCTCGGCCGGCTCTCCAACGACGAAGCCGCTTCGGCCGACGAAGGCTGCATCGATGCCTCCGGTTGCATCGTCAGCCCCGGACTCATCGACGTGCACGTGCATTTCCGCGAGCCGGGGCAGGAGGAGAAGGAGACCATCGCCACCGGCAGTGCCGCCGCGATCGCCGGCGGGTTCACCAGTGTCTGCTGCATGCCCAACACCGAACCGGCCATCGACGACGACGGGCGCGTCGACTTCGTCTACCACATGGCCGCCCGGGCCAACCTCGCCAACGTCTTCCCCGTCGGCGCCGTCACGCGCGGCCGGGAGGGAAAGGAACTGGCCGAGATCGGCCTGATGGCCGAGGCCGGCGCCGTCGGATTCACCGATGACGGCGTGGCCGTCGGCTCCGCCAACGTCATGGCCAAGGCGCTCACGTACATCACCATGACCGGCAAGGTGCTCATGCAGCACTGCGAAGACCCGGAACTCGGCGGCGGCGTGATGAACGCCGGCACGCTTTCCACGCGGCTGGGCCTCGCCGGCTGGCCGCGCGTCGCCGAGGAACTGATCATCCAGCGCGACGTGCTGCTGAATCAGAGCCAGCACCTGGGCTGCCGCTACCACGTGCAGCACGTCAGCTCCGGCGGCAGCGTGGACATCCTCCGACGCGCGAGGCACGACCTGTTCGGCCAGGCCCACATCACCGCCGAGGCCAGCCCGCACCACCTGCTGCTCACCGAAGAGCAGTGCGCACACTACGAGACGAACTACAAGATGAACCCGCCCCTGCGCAGCCGGCGCGACATCGAGGCCCTGCGCGCGGGCATCGTCGACGGCACCATCACCATCCTCGCCACCGACCACGCGCCGCACACGCAGGAGGAAAAGGAACTCGAATTCGCGGCCGCCCCGTTCGGCATCATCGGCCTCGAATCCGCCCTCCCGATGTACCGCCTCGCCCTGATCGAAACCGAGACGATCGACTGGCCGCAGATGCTCGCCATGATGACCATCAACCCCGCGCGGCTGTGCCAGCTCGAAGGCAAGGGAACACTGAGCGAAGGCGCCGACGGCGACGTGACCATCATCGACCCCAAGCTCGAATGGACCATCGACGCGACCCAGTTCGCCAGCAAGAGCCGCAACTGCCCGTGGGACGGCCAGAAGGCCACCGGCCGCGCCGTGGCGACGATCGTGGGGGGCCAAGTCAAACTCATCCGCGACCCGGACCGCCTCAGGTGCAGCCCGGGCGAAGCCAAGCCCATCGAGGCGGGCGATCTGCTGATGGGGTTGGGGATGTAGGGCGGGACCGCTCGAGAACTATTGCCCACTTCGTCTCGGCGCCCATGTGTGAGTGAAACGTTGCGCAGTAGATCCAAGCAACTGAGCCAACTTCTCGAAACGGCAACGCCGCAACAGCGCGACGCCATCGAGATCGCATTGTCGCCCGACGGCACGATCGAGGAGATGGCGCGATGTCTGGACAGCCGCCGCGCCGCGGTTGATCTGTACGCGCAGGTGGCCGCGATCGTGTTCGCACTGGAGGAAAACGACACCACGTGTGAGTTGTGCGGAAGGGCGCAGGCGGATCGGGTGCGTCGGGCTATGTGGCGATGCGTTGTTGATCGGAAGATCGCGCGCGACGCCTGGTATACAGCTTGGGCACTTTGCCTGCTCGCGCTGATCCCGTGGATCCCGGGTGACGCGCGCAGGAGCCTCTTTGCCGGTCACGCCCGCGAGTTCGCAACACACCATCGCGTCTGCAAGCGATGTGTATGGCATTGCCGTTGGCGCATGGGCCTGGCGATCATCTTGTCCCTTGCCTCGAAGCTGGTACTGATCCCCGTCGGCATCCTGGCCGTGCTGCTGATCATCCTCAACACGATCGCCGTCTTCTCACACCCGGCCGATCTGAAGTACTTTCTCATCCCCTGCGTCATCGCGTGTGTGGTGGCGATCATCGCCTGGCTGCTGGCGGCACAGTCGCTGCATTGGATCGCACTTCCCAAGGCGTGGCGTTCGATCAGGCGAAATCCGTTCCGGTTCATTGGCACCGAATCCGGCGGGTCCACACAACAATCGCACGCCGGCCACACCTCGTGATGAACACACAACCCTCACAACTTGAGGAACTGCTCGCTGAAGCAACACCTGAAGAGCGCGCGGCAGCCGAGATTGCCCTTCATCCCGCAGGCACCATTAATGAGATGGCCCAGCGACTTGGTGACAGGGACGCGGCGATCCATCTGTATGCAGCCGTCGCCGGCTTCGTCCGTGCGTATTTGCGGGCAGATCAGATGGCCGCCATGCCCGAAGCTCTCCGTGGCATTGCTCGACATCCGTTCGTCTTTGTCGGGATGGATGTCATCGATGATGTGTCTGCCGTGAGCTACGGCCCACAGTGAGAAGCTGCGCAGCAGATCCGAGGAAACGCGACCCCCAACGGGGGTCGACGAGTGTAGCCACGAGTGGAGCGGACGCCGCAGGCGGCCGCGCAACTCGTGGACACCGACGCCGCACACGCTACGCCCCGAAGGGGCAAGCGATTCAGTTGGACACGTACTGCTCATCGAACGCGATGCCGTGAGCGCGCAACAGCTTCAGCAACTCCGAGCGGAAGTCCTCGCGCTTGTGATGCGCTGCCTGACCTGCAATGTAACGACGCACGACCGGCTCCTGAGATTTGCTGACGCTGAACACGCTATAGCCCTCCTGCCACGCGAAGTCATCCATGTCCGGCCACGTCTCATGCACCCAGCGAGACGAGCGCGTCTTGATGTGCCGCACAAGATCGGACACACCCGCATCCGTGCGCCAGCGCACGTAGAGGTGGACGTGGTCGCCTACTCCGCCGATCTCGTACAGCTTCCCACCCTGATCACGCACGATGCCGCCGATGAAGGCGTAGAGGCTCGGTTGCACATCGGGGTTGATCCATGGTTGGCGATGCTTCGTTGAGAAGACGATGTGAAGCAGTAGCTGTGAGAAAGTTCCCGGCATGGCTGGAGGATAGCAGATGCTTTGACGGTGAGGGCGTCGCTTGCGCCTTTGGGGCGTGTTCTGTGTTCCTGCTGCTATCCACGAGTTGCACGGCCGCCCCCGGCGGCCGCGTCACGCGTGGCTACAATCGTTGACCCCCTGTGGGGGTCCTGTGGAGATCCCACGAACAGATGCCTCGAGGTGGACAGCGAATCATCTGTTGCCTCGTCCCGCGCCCCGTCCTCTGCCGCGACCGGAACTGCAGGCCACGCGGCGCACGACATCGCGCTTCAGAAACGGAACGTCCCGCCGACCAGCACCGACTCGCGCTGGCCGAAGCCGCCTTCGATCATGAATTCGAAATTCTTCCCAATCTCCAGGCGCGCCCCGACGACCACGTTCCACGGCTCCGTGGATTGCTGCTCGATCACGAAGCGGAAGTTGCTCGCCGGAATCCGGCCGGCCAACTCCTCGCTCACATCCTGGTACATCGCACCCACCCAGACGGCGCCGTGAATCTTGCCGACCGCCGATTCTTCCAGCAGCACATCGCGCACCCCCAGCCGCGCGCCGAACACGAACGTCTCGATGACCGTGTCCGTCTCGATGCCGGCCGTCTTGAACTCGAGATCGGTGAACGTGTAATTGCCGTCCGCGACCGCGAAGATGATCGTGTCCCGGCCCTCGAACGGCGCGAAGCCGCCGGCCAGCGTCATGCCCCCGCCATAGACGAGCCCGTCGTAGTCCAGCGTCACATCGAGGTTGCGGCCGGGGAAACCGATCAATGGCACGGCCGGTATCGATACCTTGATGTCGGCGCGTCCGTCGGCGTAACCGAGGATGCCGTAGACATTCAGGAACGGAAACACCCACACGTCGTAACGGGTGGTGAATGAAAACTGCTCCGTGTCCGCGTCGCTGACGCTGACGAAACTCGGCACCCCCACCAGCGAGCCACTGAGCGTGCCGACCTTCACCGACTCCACGGCGAAAGGCTGCTTGTCCCAGTAGAAGTTCGCTGAGATGCCGAAGGGTTCAGGGATCTCGAAGCCGCGCTCTTTCGCCTCGACACCCCAGATCGGCAACCCCGACCAGTGGGCGACGACCTTCCCCTCCACAAAGTCCGGGCTCGCCGCTTCATGAACCGCCGCCGCCGCCGGTGCGATTGCCCACAGTACCACGAACGCGACGGCGCAATGCGGTTTCGCCAGCGCTTGCCCCACACGGTCTATCGATCGTCCGGCCATGGTCTTGCCCCGCTCAATGTCATGCCCCTGAACCTGTCACCGGCATGCCGCCGACCAGTATTGCGTACCGGCCCGCGATCAACAACCGCGGGCATCGACTGGATCGGGGATTCCGCGGCCGCCGGCAGGCAAGGGCCACCTTGTGCGCACTTCCTGACCCCCGTTTTTCGGGGCTTTTTGCGGCTGCTCAATTTTTTCCGCGCCCGGCCGCGGCGGGACTTGCGCGCCTCGGGCCCTCAAAACAGGCCATCCTGTGCGCACCGGCGCGGCCTTTCGTCCAAGGGTAGAGGACCGTCGCGCGGCGGTCCGCCCCGCCGCGGCGGCGAATGCCCGCGATGCAACTGCCGCCGGCCGGCCGCTGCCACGGCTCGCGCCGACCCGGCATGGCAATGCTTGCCATCGCCCCTGGCAGAAACTGACTGGAAATGGCCCGAAATGACCCAGACCGAACGAAACCAGCTCAGAAACCGTGCACTTTTGCACCATTTTTTCAGGACAAACCCATGATTCCGCGCACTGACGACCGCGAATCCCCCTTCCTGGCGCGCCAGGAGGGTCCGACCTCTCCAGCACCTAAGCCTATGCGCGCCGGGGCCACCGACTTGGCTGATCTTGCTCCTGCGCGACCCGCCTCGACCGCCCGCAACCTACAGCACGAACTTCGACAGGTCCTGGTCCTTCACGATGCCCGCCACCTGCTTGCGCACGTAGTCGGCCGTGATCGCGAAGTGCTTCTCGTCGTGGGCGACGCGCTCCGGAGCGTCGAAGTTCACCTGCTCGAAAACCTTCTCCACGATGGTCATCAGCCGCCGCGCGCCGATGTTCTCCAGCGTCGCATTGGCCTGCGCGGCGAAGTCGGCGATGGCTTCCACCGCGCCGTCGGCGAACTCGATGTCGAGTTCCTCCACGCCCAGCAGCGCCTGCTGCTGCTTGGTCAGCGCGTTGCCCGGTTCGGTCAGGATGCGGATGAAATCCTCGCGGGTCAGGTTCGTCAGCTCCACGCGGATGGGAAACCGGCCCTGCAGTTCGGGCATCAGGTCGCTCACCGCCGCGGAGTGAAAAGCCCCGGCCGCGATGAAAAGGATGTGGTCCGTGCGCACCAGCCCGTGTCGCGTGGTGATCGAGGAGCCCTCGACGATCGGCAGCAGATCGCGCTGCACGCCCTGGCGAGATACGTCCGGCCCGCGCCCGCCGCCGCCGCCCACGCCTTCGCCCGAACCGGTGGTGATCTTGTCGATCTCGTCGAGGAAGATGATCCCCGACTCCTCGGTGCGCGTGATTGCTTCACCGGCGATCTTCTCGCGGTCGAGCAGGCGCTCGGTTTCCTGTTCGATGAGAATCCGCCGCGCTTCGGCGATGGGCACCTTGCGCGTCTTGGTCTGTTCCGGAATGAGCCGCTCGAACACGTTGGCCATGTCCGGGTCCATCTGGTCGAGGCCCATGTTGGCGAACATCACGGAGGCCATCGGCTTCTCGGTGATGTTCAGTTCGACCTGCCGCCCGTCGAGCGTTCCGTCGCGCAGTTGCTCGCGCAGTTTCTCGCGCACCTGCGATTGCTTCTCGCCGGAATCCGTCGCCTCGACCCACTGGCTCGAGTAACTGGTGGTGACGGCCGGCGGCAGCAGCAGATCGAGCAATCGCTCTTCCGCGTTCTCCGCCGCCTTCTGCCGCACCGCCTCGGCCTGCTCCGTGCGCACCATGGCCATCGCGCGATCGAGCAGATCGCGCACCATCGATTCGACATCGCGCCCGTGATAGCCGACTTCCGTGAACTTCGAGGCCTCCACCTTGATGAACGGCGCGCCGGTCAGGTCGGCCAGGCGCCGGGCGATCTCGGTTTTCCCCACGCCCGTCGGGCCGACCATGATGATGTTTTTCGGGTAGACCTCGCGCGCCATTTCCTCGTCGAGTTGCTGCCGGCGCCAGCGATTGCGGATCGCCACCGCCACGGCGCGCTTCGCGGCGTCCTGGCCGATGATGTACTGATCGAGTTGGTCGACAATCTGTTGCGGAGTCAGGTTTTGCATGTTGTGCTCAAATGTAGGCGCGGGGTGGCTCGTCGGTGGCGGCGGGGCCGGGGCCGCGGTCAGCCTAGGCTCCGCCGGCCGCTTGCTCAACCTCGACGCACGCCGCTCGATGCCCGGCGCGGCCCGGAAAACCGAACATTCACTTCGCTTCTAACGCAATCAGGTCTTGATTCAGATTTCGATTCCTGCCATCATACCCGGGACAGGGGAATGCGTTCGGCCGTCGCATGCCGGATAATGTCTGTCGTATTGCCTTCCATCTTCGGGTTGACCCCCGACTCAACCCGAGTTCGCGTCCCAGACCGTCCCCCGACACGGTCTGGGACCTTTTTCTTCCGTCGCGGATCACACCCATCACGTGGAGACCTGTCATGTTCGCCCGCATCCTCTGCTGCCTGCTTCTGACCGCCGCCATCGCTCGCGCCGGCGTGTACCAGTTCGCCGCGACCGGCACGGACATCAAGGGCAAGACGATGACCACGTACCTGTGGGTCCCGCCTGCTGCCCAGCACATCCGCGGCGTGATCCTCGCGGGGCGCGCCACGTCGGTCGAACCCGAGTTCTGCGCCAGCAAGGCGATCCGCGACGTGTGCCGTGAGCAGCAGCTTGCGATCGTCTACTTCGAGCCGCACATCGCGCCGCTGTTTGATCGCGACGATCAGACCCCGCGCGCGTTACTGGACAAGGCGCTGGCCGACATCGCCAAGGCGTCCGGCTATGACGAGATCGCCACTGCGCCGTGGCTGCCGATCGGGCACAGCGTGTCGACGGTGTTCGCGATGCGCGTGGTCAACTGGCGGCCGGACCGCTGCTTCGGCGTGCTGCTGCACAAGGGCGCCTTCGGCAGCGGCGAGGGGTTTGATCGCGTCCCCGCCCTCGTGATGAAGGGCCAGTTCGAGGAGTTCGGCCCCGGCCCGCACGGCGCGCTGCGCGAGAACGAGACGCGGGAGATCGGCTGGACGCACACGCGCAACACTTTGGTCGCGCGGCAGAAGAAAGGCGGGCGCGCCCTGACCACCATGCTGGTCGAACCCGGCGCGACGCACTTCGCGTGGAACACGAATATGGCCGACTACGTGGCCGCGTGGATTCGCGCCGTCGCCCAGCTTCGCCTGCCGCCGGCGGACGCCAGGGCCGACGCCGCGACGAAGCTCGGCGACATCGCGTTCGCGGATGGCTTCGGCACGACGATGACCATTGACAAGAAGGACGGGCCCCCACCGGCGCCCGCCGCGGCATGCCTCAAGCAGCACGGCGCGGCCAACTGGCACCCGACGCGCGAACTGGCCGCGGCAGCGCAGGCCATTCACGCCGACTTGCACAAGCGCCCGCAGTTCGTCACCTTCGCCGACCCGGAAACCGGCAAGCCCGTCCTGCCCGGTCACGACCTGCGGCTGCGATACAAGCTGCATTGGGTGGCCCCGGGCCACTTCCAGGCCGCGGCGGTGTTTCTGGATCGCGTGCCGCGCAAGTATCCGCCGGTCGCCGGTGAGATCGGTCACGTCGAAGACGGCCCGTTCATCAAGACCTACGGCGGCCAGGCCGAGCGCGTCGGCGACAACATCTTCGCCGTGCGTCTTGATCCGCGCAAACGCATGGAAGCCAACCTGCTCGCCTACGCTCGCGGCGACGACCGGTTCCGCTACGCCGAACAGGGCGCCATCCTCAAGCTGCCAAGGCGCTTGACCAAGGGAAAGGCCCAGACCATCACATTCCCGGCTATCGGCAAGATCAACCAGGAATGCACCGAACTGAAAGCCACCAGCGACAGCGACCTGCCCGTGAGTTACTACGTCGACCACGGCCCGGCCCGCATCGTGGGCAACAGCATCCTCGTCCCCACCCCCTTTCCCGCCCGCGCGACACGGCCGATGAAGATCGCCGTCGTGGCATACCAGTACGGCTCAGCCGTCGAGCCGTACGTGCAGACGGCCGAGCCGGTGCGGCAGGAGATCGAATTGGTCAAGTGAGCGCCGCAGAACCTGCACGTCGTGCTTGGTACACTGCATGCACACACCGAAGCTGCCCGAGACCTTCGCATGCAAACCCCCATCAAGTTGATCACCCCCGAATCGTTCGTCCCCTTCGGCGACATCATCCAGCATGACGGCCTGGCTTTCGCCTCCGTGCTTGAGCAGCCCGATGCCAAGGGCTGGCAACTTGCGGCCAACAACGTCGTCATGCGCGAGCACAACGTGATCCACCGACACCCCGACACGCGCGAGTTCTTCTGCCCGCTCAGCGGCGCGGCCGTACTCATCGTCGCCGAGGCGGACACCCCGGAACAGTGGCAGGCGTTCCTGCTGGACAAACCGGTTTGCATCTTTGCCAACACGTGGCACGTCATTCTCACGCTCTCCGATCGCGCGGTTATCCAGATCGCCGAGAACCTGCAGGTGTCGGGGGAGGAGTATGAACTGTCCGAGCCGATCCGGTTGTGCGCGGTGAACTGAAAAGAAGCGACGAAGCGCCCGACGCGAGCCGCGACCGTGAGGACTTTATGCGCCATCCACTTACAAGTACTTGCGCCACAATGAGTTCG
>CAZHJL010000095.1:0-17963 GCA_964532795.1 uncultured Phycisphaeraceae bacterium
GATGATGTCAGCACTTACAATCACGAAACTCTTTCAATGGAAACGGCACTAGCGCTTGGAGGCTGGTACGTGGCCAGTAAGGTGCGTCGAGTCTTCGAGACGCACCGCGCTGCGGCAGCGAAGGAACTGGCCGCTTCACGCTGCTTCATGCGAGCACTGATGCGAATGTGACCATGTTCGATGATGCGCGCTCGAGATGTGCTGCTCGCGGACTCGACACACCCTACACCAGCCCCATCGTCTCGGGCCAACCGAACATCAAGTTCATATTCTGCACCGCCTGCCCCGACGCGCCCTTGATCAGGTTGTCCTCGGCCGCGAAGACGATCACCTTGCCGCCTTGCGCGCGGGTGGCGATGTCGCAGAAGTTGGTGTCGCGCACCCATTTCACGTTCGGCAGGTCTTCCCGCACGCGCACGAACGGCTTGCCTTCATACGCCTGCCGGTAGCAGTCCATCACCTGCGCCTCGGTGATGGCGCGATCAACCGGGTCGAGGTAGATCGTTTCGAGAATGCCCTGTCGGATGGGCAGCAGGTGCGGGACGAACAGCACCTCGGCTTCCTGCCCCGCGTAGCGCGTGACCGTCTGGGCGATCTCCGGCTGGTGGCGGTGGATGCCCGGGTTGTACGCGGCGAAGCCTTCCTCGACTTCCACGAAATGCAGGTTCGGCTTCACGCCGCGCCCTGCCCCGCTCGCCCCGCTCGCGGCGTTGACCACGATGCCCGTCGCCTTGACCAGCCCCGCCTTCACCAACGGCGCGATGCCCAGCGCCGCGGCCGTGGGATAGCAGCCGGGATTGGCGATCAACTGCGCGTCGGGAATCGCGTCGGGAAACAACTCCGGCAGGCCGTACACGGCCCTTTCCAGGTTCGCCTTGTCCGTGTGCTCGTGCCGGTAGACCTCTTCGTAGACCGTCGCCGGCGTGAGGCGGTAGTCGGCCGACAGGTCGATGACCTTCAGCCCCGCGTCGAGCAGCGCGGGCACATACTGCATCGCCGCGACGTGCGGCAGGCAGGTGATCGCCACATCCGCCACCGCCGCGATCGCTGCCGCATCGATCGGCTGACACGCCATGTCGCACCGGCCGCGCAGTTCGGGAAACTCATCCGAGATCACCGGCAACTGCTCGCGATGGCTGGCCAGGTAAGTCAGTTCCGCCTGCGGATGGCGCAGGAGGATCTTGATCAGCTCGAGGCCGGTGTAGCTGGTGGGACCGACGATGGCGACGCGGATGAGCATAAGGCGGCCCATTGTCCGCCGCGCGGCGGGAAATGCAACGGGCGGCTCGACACCTGCGTGCCACGCTTTGCCCGTCTTCGGCAAAGTGTGTCCGGAGCAGCGTCCCGAGGGCCGACAGACAGACTCGGCCCTTCGGGTAAAAACGGGCCCCGCTCGCCCTGCATCCAGTTGATTCGGACGGCCGGCCCACCACCGATTGCCAGACCTGCGCCCACCCCACCGCAGAACTGCCACTATGGCAGTCGCGGGCGGCGACACTGTCTTGTAAGAGTAGTTTTTACAATATCTTACACATAGGCCCCTCTGGCACCATGCTTGCATCTTTGATAGGTGCCGTCGGGCGGGTCGCCCGGCGGGCGTGGAAGCACCGAACCGAAAGCACGGCAGATAAACGTAGAAAGGAGACCAGCCATGTTACCGATGATTCGACGCACACTCGTACGTGACCCTGCGGAGTTGTTTGATCGTGAGTTCGGCCGCTTGGCTCGACGCTTCTTCTCGGATGAAGAGACGGCCAACGGCGCGAACACCGCCTCCTACCCCGTGGACATCCGCGAGGATGAGAACAGCTTCCACGTCGAGGCGGAACTGCCCGGCTACCGGAAGGATGATGTCGACATCACCCTCGAGAACGGCGTGCTCACCATCACGGCTGAGCGGAAGCAAGAGACGGCGCAGCCCGGCCAGGTGCACCTGAATGAGCGGCGCTACACCCGTACGGTCCGCAGCTTCAACCTGCCCAAGACCGTGGATGAGAACAACGTGGAGGCCCGACTGAACGACGGCCTGCTGCATCTGACCATCCACAAGAAGGAAGAGGTCAAGCCGCGCAAGATCGAAGTGCAGTAATCCGCGAAGGAAACGACAACCGACCCAAACCCCACAGCCGCGCGATGCCCCCGCATCGCGCGGCTGTTTGCGTTTCATCCGTCGGGCGCCGGATCGCAGATGCCCACGGCCGGCGGGCCTGATCCAGCGCCGCCCGCGCCGTCTCTTGCATGGTCGCACTTGCCGCCCGCCCCTGATGCATACACTTCCCCGGCAACCCGCCCGGCGACTTCCGATAAAACCACCATGAACCCTATTGATGGAAGAATTGAGCAGCAGATTGCCGATGAGGCCAGTGTCGCGGGAAGGGTCCAACCGTCTTGCTTCCGGGCGAGGCCGGCGTCAGCGGACCCGCCGCCTCGCCGACAATCCGTGCGGGAATAGTCCCCCGACGGGATGAAGCTTTGAAGTTCGATGTTGAGCGAGGCGCCGTTTTGCAGACATCACCGGTTCATGTTGAGCGGTTGCCCGACCGCTTCCAGGCGGACGATCGGCGCGTCATCACGCGCTTCTTCACGCCGGGCACCGAATCACGCATCCGTGCGGTGCTCAACCGCGTCATGGCTCTCCCGGAGGAAACGGTTGTCGATCTTCTGCAGGAAGTCGAGCGCGACTTCGGCGGGCGCCATCCGGACATCGAATCCATCTTCCGACGTCACTTCGGCTTCGTCGAGCGACTGGTGCCCGACGAGACGCTCACCAGCGATGCGCGGCGGATGCTCGCCGGCGCCTACTTCACCATGGAGTACGCCATCGAGTCGGCCGCGCTGTTCAACCCGTCCATCGTTGTGCATCCCGATCAGTCGGACCTTCGCAAGGGCGACCTGCGTTTCATCCTCAGCCTGCGGGCCACCGGCGAGGGACACATCTCGTCCATCGTGTTCCGCGAAGGGGTTCTATCCAACGGCAGCACGGGTCGCAGCGACATCCGGTTCAAAGCGCCCGGGCGTTTCTGCCGCCCCGGCCGGCTGGCGACCGATCGCACTTACGACCGCCATCTCTTCTACCTGAAGATGATGGAGATCGGCGCGTACCGCGAGAGCATGGGCCGCGTGTTCGACCGGCTCGATGAGTACTTCTCACTCGACGACCTCGAGCGCGCCATTCACGACCTGCACGACAGTGAAGACCGGCCGGAAGACCTGGACGAAGTGGCCGGCAGCATGCGCTGGCTCGCGCACAGCAACTACCGCCTCTACATGCCCCACGGCGCGGAGGTCTCCGAACTGGTCATCTTCCCCACCAGCGAGAACGAGCGCAAGGGCCTCGAAGATCTGCGGCTGGTGCGCTTCGTCGATGAAGATGAATCGGTGCGCTACTTCGGCACGTACACCGCCTTCGACGGTTTCCGCATCCTGCCGCAATTGATCGAGACCAGCGACTTCAACCGCATCGAGGTGCATACGCTCAACGGCAAGTACGTGCAGAACAAGGGCATGGCCCTGTTCCCGCGCAAGATCGACGGGCGCTACCACATGGTCAGCCGCGTGGACGGCGAGAACATGTACCTCATGCGCTCGGACAACGTGCACTTCTGGAACGAATGCATGCCGCTGCAGGCCCCGCGCTTCCCGTGGGAGTTCGTGCAGATCGGCAATTGCGGCTCGCCGATCGAGACCGAGGAAGGATGGCTCCTGCTCACGCACGGCGTCGGCCCGATGCGCAAGTACTGCATCGGCGTCTCGCTGCTCGACCGCGACGACCCGTCACGGGTCATCGCCAACCTGGCCGACCCGCTGATCGTCCCGCAAGAGGACGAACGCGACGGCTACGTGCCCAACGTGGTGTACTCCTGCGGGGCCCTTATCCACGGCCGCAACTTGATCATCCCGTACGCCATCAGCGATATCGCGGTGCGCTTTGCGCAGGTGAGTCTGGATGAGCTGCTCGAGCATCTGCTCAAGCGCCGCGCGGCGGCGTGAGAGCACGGGCGCCACGGTTGCGGCGAAGCCGACGGCCGTGTCTGTCGATGAGGTACGGGCGCTCCGCCACGTCCCGCACGGCCGGCGTACCTCGCTGGATGAGTACCGCGACGATGGCAGCCAACCCGCGACCCCCCATCGATTCAGATCATGTCTTTCCAATGAGTGCGCGCTTGCGCTCGCGGTAGCAGCAATAGTGGTCGTAACTGATGTCGGGAGGCACGAGGTGATCCAGGTGCGGGATGTAGCCGCCCCCATCGATCAAGGGCGCAATGCGTTCGAGTTCGGCGTCGATGGCGTTGACGCCCTTTGCGATCTCACGTTTGTCGATGCCGCCGCGCAGTCGCAGTTCGCGGCCAAACTCCCGGCGCCAGGCGAAGGGGTCAACGCCCGCGGCGACCTCCATCGGGTGCATCACATTGACCCCGACCTCCAGCCACAGATGAATCAGATCATGCGGATTGCCATCACTGTCCACGGTGGCGAACGCGCAGCCACGGCGGCGGGCTTCGTCCATCACCTTGCGATAGCCGGGCAGCATGAACTCATGGAAATGCTTCGGGCTGACGAGCGGGCCTTGCCGGCCGGCCAGGTCTTCCCACCAGTTCACGCTGTCGATCACGATGTCATCCGGCAGTTCCCTGAGTTGAACGAAGGCCAGTTCGGACCATAGATCGACCATCTCGTGAATCATCGCGGGGTAGTCGTAGAAGGCGTACGACAGGTTCTCTGTGCCCAACCAGTGCCGGAGTTGGCCGTAGAAGCCGGTGTGACTGAAGCCGATGCATGTGCCGGCATCGCGCGCTTCACGAAGGGCCTGGATCGTCTTGGCGTTGACATGCCGCGCCGGATCATCCAGTCGGTAGCGACGCTTGAGTTGCTTCCAGTCGCCTGGTGTCTTCACGGGGAATTCGATGTAGTTGGGAATCGAGGCGTTCGGTGACTCCGGCGGGAACCACTCGGCCACAATGCCGTCCGCACCGCGCTTGATCACCGACTCGGCCTTGCGCTCCAGCACCTCCTCCTCGAAAGGCGGGATCATCTGCCTGATCGCGCTGAAGCCATGCCCCCACTCGTCAGAGCCGAAGAACCGGTTCAGATGCGAGTTGAACATCTGGTTCGTCTGTTCGGGCGTGAGTTCGAGCGGCAGCCCCTCGCCGAGCCAGCGCCGGATGGTCTGGGGCCAGAACCCGAACTCCATGTCCGTAACGCGATCCACCGGTTGGTAGGTGAACACCTTGTAGTAACGTTCGTGGATTTCGGGTCGCACGGTCTGCATGTCGGTATGCATATCCAATCCCCGACGGTGGCCTGGCGTCACGTTGTGGCGAAGCCGCCGGCCGCATTTGTCAGTGAATTCTGGACGCTGATCAACATCTTGCCCGGTCAATGGCGTTCGCCGCCGCACGGGTCGCTCGACGGTGGCGCCCACCAGAGCGACTTCCTACTTCGGCAACGCCTCTTTCCACCCCGCCCGCAACCGGTTGCTCATCTCCGTCACCAACGCCGCATGCCCATCCGCGATGTTCACGTTCTCGTGCGGGTCCTTCTCATGGTCATACAGCATGCGCCCCGCCGGCTTGCCCTCCCTGTCCACGTATTCCGTGTAGCGATAGCGGTCGGTGCGGATCGAGTCGCCGCCGTAGTAGCGGCTGAACGCGGCGTTCTTCCATTCCCGGTCCGGCCGGCGCATCAGCGGGACGAGGCTCAGGCCTTCCACGTGCTTGGGCGTCGCCACGCCCGTCAACTCGCACAACGTCGGGTAGATGTCGACATACTCGGTCAGCGCGGCCGTGCGCTGACCCGCCTTCATTCCATCAACACCCGGTACGCGCCAGATCATCGGTGAATGCAGCGACGTCTCGAAGTTGCAGTGCTTGCACCACAGGCCGTGCTCGCCGAGGTTCCAGCCGTGATCGCCCCAAAGCACCACGATCGTGTCATCCCGCAGCCCCGCGTCATCCAACGCCTTGAGCACGCGACCAAGCTGCGCATCAATGAAACTCACGCACGCGTAGTAACCGTGGATCAACGAGCGCGCCGTCTCGTCACTCACCGGCCCTTGCCGCGGAATGCCATAATACTGCCGCAGTTCACCCCAGTTATGCAGCGCGGCGTCGGGCGCGCCCTTTGGACGGAACGGATTGTCCGCCAGGTCGATCGCTTCGCGCTTGTACAGATCCCAGTACTTCTTCGGCGCCGTGAACGGCAGGTGCGGTTTCTGGAAACCGCACGCAAGGAAGAACGGCTTGCCCGAGGCGGATAGCCGCTTGATATCGGCGATCGTCTTGTCCGCGATCATGCCGTCGGGGTACTGATTGTCCGGCGCGTCGAAGCCCTCGAACGCCGGGCCGCGACCGCGTTTTCGTGTCTTGCGGTGCTCAGCCAGAATCTCGCGCGACTTCGGATCGGCATAGTACGGCCAGGGCTGGCCCGTCTGCGGCCGATAGGGCGTCTCACTCCACGCCTCGAGGTCATCTTTCGCGTGGTGGTACACCTTGCCGTTGCTGATCGTCGTGTAACCCGCCTTGCGCAGCGTGCGCGGCAGGCTGTCGACATCCGGGGCATCTTTCTCCGCCCACGTGCTGTAACCGAGGAAGCGCTTGGGCGTCGGCCGCAGCCCTTTGAGCAGACTCGCCCGTGACGCCCCGCACACCGGCACCTGGCAGTAGCTGCGCTCCATGAGCATGCCTTCACAGGCCAGCTTGTCGATATTGGGCGAGATCATCTGCTTGTGGCCGTAGCACCCAAGCTGCGGCCGCAGGTCGTCTACGGCGATAAAGAGGATGTTCTTCGGTTTGGCTGATGCCGCGCTGTCGCCACCCATCGCCGCGGCAAGCAGCGGATGCGCCGCCAGCGCACCGACCGCCGCGCCTGATGCCGTGCGTACGAAATCTCGACGTGTGATCGACATGGCGAACTCCCTGTGAATGGTGCTCCGGTCGCGAGCCGCCATCATAGCACCGTGAACGAACAGGAGTTACCGCGAATTGCGGGTAGCCATGCAACCTTCCGCGTCAGCGCGGTATAGTATTGATGGCTGTCTCTGTACCCTCGTGCCCGCCCTGTTCGTGGGCGGCGGTCCATCCCGGTTCTTCCGGGCGGTAGACATCTGGAGCCGATCATGTCGCCGCGTCAAAGTCTGCGAGCCTTCACGCTCATCGAGTTGCTGGTGGTGATCTCGATCATCGCCCTGCTCATCGCCCTGCTCCTGCCGGCCCTCGGCATGGCCAAGGAGATGGCAAGGGAAATCGCCTGCCGGTCCAACCAGCACCAGCTTTCACTCGCCTGGTTCAACTACGCCGCGGAGAACGAAGGCATGCTCGTCAACGGCAAGCCCGACCACAACGGCGGCTTCGTCAAGCCGGGCGCCGGTGAGGACCCGATCAAGGATGGCGCGCTCTTCGACTACTGCCCCGACGTCAGCCTCTGGAAGTGCCCGTCCGACCCGTA
The DNA here is from genome assembly GCA_964532795.1 of uncultured Phycisphaeraceae bacterium. Taxonomy (GTDB): domain Bacteria; phylum Planctomycetota; class Phycisphaerae; order Phycisphaerales; family Phycisphaeraceae; genus CAZHJL01. The sequence goes on from CAZHJL010000095.1 coordinate 7,444, forward strand.
CCAGCTCGAACGCAGCTTCTCCATCGTCGGCTCCATGCACGGCGAAACATGGAACAAGCCCGCCGGCGGCATCCCCACCTACGGCACGAACAAGTTCGCCAACATCCTCAACCCGGCCGACCAGCTCGTCTTCATGGAAGAATCCGACAAGCGCGGCTGGAACCGCGGCTCGTGGATCATCGACGTGCGCGCTTCCAACAAGTGGCGCTGGATCGACTATGTCGCCATGTTCCACAAGACCCGCGCCAACCTCGGTATGGCCGACGGACACGTCGAAACCCACGAGTGGCAGGACGACGACACCATCCAAGCCTCACAGGACCAGCAGTTCTACCTGACCGACCCCGGCAACGAAGACTGGATCGTCATTCGCAACAAGTACCGCCAACTGCCCGCCGGCCCGGACATCCGGGCGTATGAAACGCCCTGAACCTGACACGAGGAACTGCGCCCTCCCGTCTCCTCTCTACTCTCTCCTGTCTCACCTCTCGCCCGAAGGGCGTCATCCCATGTATTCCTGGAACATCGGCGTCGAGAGATACCGTTCGCCGAAACTGCACGCGATCGTCGCGATCATCTTGCCCGCGTTCTCCGGCCTGCTTGCCACCTTGCACGCGGCGCAGACGTTCGCGCCCGTGCTGATGCCGCCGAAGATGCCCTCTTCAGCCGCCAGTCGCCGCGCCCATTGGAACGCCTCTTCGCTGCTGACCGTCTCGACGCCGTCGATGATCGACGTGTCGCAGTTCTTCGGCACGAACCCCGCGCCGATGCCCTGGATGCTGTGCTTGCCCGGCTGGCCGCCTGAGATCACCGGCGATTCCACCGGCTCCACCGCGAAGGCCCTGAACTCGGGCTTGAGCTTCTTGATGAATCGCGTCACGCCGGTGATCGTCCCGCCCGTGCCCACGCCGGCGACGAAGATGTCGATCGCGCCCTGCGTGTCGTTCCAGATCTCCGGCCCGGTCGTCGCTTCGTGGATGGCCGGGTTCGCCGGGTTCTCGAACTGCTGGGGCATCCAGGCGTCATCGGTGGTGCCGACGATCTCCGCCGCCTTCCCGATCGCGCCCTTCATCCCGTCCGCGGCCGGCGTCAGCACGAGATTGGCCCCCAGCGCCCGCAGCAACGCGCGGCGTTCGATGCTCATCGACTCGGGCATCGTCAGCGTCAACTTGTAGCCCTTGGCCGCGCACACGAAGGCCAATGCGATGCCCGTGTTCCCGCTGGTCGGTTCGACGATGTGCGTCGATTTCACCAGCGATCCGTTCTGCTCGGCCGCCTCGATCATCGCCCGGCCGATGCGGTCCTTCACACTCGCCAGCGGATTGAAGAACTCGCACTTGACGTAGACGTTCGCCCCTTCCGGCGCTACGCGATTGAGCTTCACCAGCGGCGTGTTGAACGTCGTGTCGATGATGCTGTCGTAGGTCTGCCCATGCAGCAGTCGTTCCGTTGCGGCATCGCCCATGTGAGTCTCCTTTCCTGCCAACCCGGGGAGCAAAGCGACAACATCCCCTCATCCGTCGTGCGGGTTGATCTTAGGACCACTGTTCACGGCGGGCAAGAAGCGCGGCGGCGGCCGGGCGGACGGTATTCCCTGCAGGAGGCTTGATTTACTTCTGGTCCGGCGCCAGCACCACAGGTCCGGCCATCGCCCCCGCGGCAGGCCCCGGCGCCCGCCGCGCAAGCACCGCCTCGCGCTGCGGCAACTTCACCTTCCACGCCAGTTTCATCGCCGCCAGCGCGCGGATCAACAGGTAACTCGGGTCGATCTGCCACCAGCGCAGCCCGTGACGCGCCGAGGTCGGGAACGCGTGATGGTTGTTGTGCCAGCCCTCTCCCAGCGCCAGCACGCCGAAGATCGCGTTGTTGCGGCTGTCATCCCCCGTGTCGTACGGCCGCGCGCCCCAGATGTGACACACGGAGTTCACGCTCCACGTCACGTGATGCACGAAGAACACGCGCACCAGCCCGCCCCAGATGAAGCCCAACAGCACGCCCGACCACGACCAGGTGATCAACCCGCCCAGCGCGGCCGGCAACACGAGCCCCGCCACCAGCCACAACGGGAACAGGTACGTGATGATGCGCAGCAATCTGCTGCGTTGCAGGTCACCGGCGTAGCGCATCAGCTCCGCCGGTTCCGGCCGGAACAACCAGCCCACGTGCGCGTGCCATATGCCGCGCAGCATGCCCAGCACACTGTCGCCATGCTCGTGCGGCGAGTGCGGATCGCCCTCGGCATCACTGTGCTGATGGTGCCTTCGATGCCACGCCACCCAGTGCATCAGCGAGCCCTGGGCCGCCATCGATCCGGCGATACCCAGCACCGCCTGGATCGGTGCATATGTCTCGAACGACCGATGCGTGAACAGCCGGTGATACCCGATGGTCACGCCGAACGCCGTCACCAGGTACATGCCGATGAAGAGCCCCAGCGCCGTCCAACTGAACCCCCATCCCCACATCAGCAGCATCGCCGCGATCAGGCCCACGAACGGCAGGATCACCGCCAGCATGTTCGACACGATCACATCCGTGGAAAGCGGCACATGCGGCTCTCCCAAGTGATTCTGATCTTCACTCTTCATCGCATTCCTTTCATGCGGCGAGGGCGATCCGCGCCACGCATCCAGGTCGCATGGGACTCTTGAAGACGCGTACATGGATCGTCGTGGCCTGCCAGGGAGTATTCCGGGGGTTCCGGGGGTTGCGAATGTTCGGGCCAAACGCGGCGTCAGGGAGGGAGCACATCTACGCCGGCGGCCGCCGCGCCGGGCGTGATCGGTCTGCTTGACGGGCGGATGCTAGGCCCGCCCCCCATGGCAATCAATGCCGAACCGGTCGCCAGATTCTTCCGGCCGACCACGCAACAGCAACGCGGGCAGTGACGTTCGACTACAGGTCTTTCGCATCCCATCGTCCGAAGAGGTGCTCAACCATGCGCATCACGCCCCTGCTCGCCGCAACGGTCATCATCACCCTCGCCTGTCTGAACTGTCCGGCCACGGCGGAGACGAAGCCCCCGGACGCCTGCCGCGCCGTCGTCGTACTCGAGGACGCCTTTTGGCGCGCCGGCGATCCGGACAACAAAGGCGACGTCACGCTCTACCTCGATCGCGTGCGCGGCCGGTGGTGGCCGGTCTTCACCGCCGACGCGCATCGCCAGTCCGTCTCAACCCACGATGGTTACATCATCGACGACAGTGAAGAGGCCGGCCGGCATTCGCTGCTTGTGCGCGTGCGGATGCGCCGCGACAAGTGGCAGGACATCGTCGCGGAAGCCGCGTGGCGGGTGCGATTCTCGGTCGAGGGCGAGCAACTCAAAGGCGACTGGGAAGGTGTCCTGCACGGGCAGCGCGCGAAGGGCAAGCTCCGCGGCGGCATCGAGCCGCTCGCAACCGTACCCGACTTCACCCCGCCCAAGCGCGGCGAGCATCCGCGACTGCTCATCCGCCGCGCGCAGATCCCCGCGCTGCGCGATCGCGCGAAGACCGAATGGGGCGCCGCACACCTCGAGCAACTCAAGGCCGACAAGAGCCCCGTCGCCCAAGGCATGGCTTACATCCTCACCGAGGACAAGTCGTACGCCGCGGTCGCACGCCAAAGCATCCGCCGCGCCATCGAGAACAACGCCCTGCACCACACCGGCATCGCCCACGCCCCCGCCTTTGCGACCGTGGACCTGATGATCGCCTACGACCTCATCCACGACACTTGCGGCGAAGACTTCCACCAGTTCATGCGCGAGCGCCTCGCCGACAAGCATCACTTCTTCTACTGGGGCGTCTACAACTCGCAGTTCAACCAGAAGCGCACGAGCAACTGGGGCCTGATGTACCGTTCGGCCCTCGGCCTGCTGGCGATGAGCGCGCTCGACGGCGACCTCTCGCCGCGCGAGCCCATCGTGCGCGGCCCCATCCCGCGCCTGTCGCCGCCGGCCGAGTTCGCCGCGCTGAAAGACGAACCTGTCGTGCCACTCGCCGCCGACAAGCCGATCGATGCCTGGCTGTTCGCCGGCCCCATCGAGGAAGCGCCCGATGCCGACCCCATCGACGACCTCAAGCTGGCGGACAAGGACTTCAAACCTGTCGCCGCGCCGCACCTGAACGACGGCGTGGTCGATCTCGCCGCGCTGACGAAGCGCACCTACCGCCGCGCGTGCTACCTGCGCGCCACCATCGATGTTCCCAGCGAAGGCTACTACCAGCTCACGCCGCCGAAAGGCTTCAAGGGCATCCGCCAACGCATGGCGTACATCGGGGCGAGGCCCGTGCCGCTCGGGCACGTCGTCCACCTCCAGCGCGGCCGCTACCCGCTGCTTGTGCGCATCTGGACCGAACCGGTCGGCAACTGGGAGCCGCTGCAGTTCTCACTCGCGTTTGCACCGCTGACCGAGGGTGAAGCCGACACATGGCTCGCCGAGCGCGATGTCACCGGCGCGGACGCATTCTGCGGCGGGCCCGACTGGCGGCAAGCCGTCACCACCCGTGCTTCGCACAACCTCGAAGCCCTGCGCTGGGCGGCCCTCGCCGCACGCGAGGCCGAAGGCTACTTCCGCAAGGGCCTCGGCGACTTCGGCTGGAACCAGGAAGGCGAGGCCTACACCCGCCACGCCGCGCGGCTGGCGATGCCCATGGCCCTCTGCCACCGCAACGCCTTCGGCCGCGACATCCCCGGCGCTGATCGCCTCGGCATGATGGCCGCCCTCGCCACCGCCGCCACGGTCTACGGCGAAGACCGCGCCATGATGCAGTCGTTCAACGTAGGCGGCGGGCCATTGGATGCCGATCTCTACACCCGGGCGTTCGCCTTCGTGCCCGACAGGCTCAAACCGGCCGTGCTCTGGTCGTGGAATCGCAGCCTCGCGATGGCCGAGGCCGGCAAGCTGCGCGATCCGCACGGCGTCATCGCCCATCACGACGGCCTGTCCAAGGCGATGCGCTTCATCAACTACCCTCTCGACATGCGGGAGCAGAACCCGGCCGACGTGCTGCCCCACGTCGTCGTCGACAAGCAGAAAGGCGGCTACGTTTTCCGCAACCGCTGGAAGGACGGCGATGACATCGTGGTGCAGGTCTTCGCCAACAGCAACCAGGCCGGCGGAAGCTGGACCAGCGCCCAGGGCGGCACCTTCCGCATCACCGGCCTCGGCCACCAGTGGGTCGTGCGCGGCCAGGGGTACGGCAACGGCGGCTCCGGACGCAATCTGCCCGACTTCTGCCTTTACCAGAACATGGTCGATGTCAAAGAGCACTTCATCAGCGGCAGCCCGCAGGCGTGGACCACGCGCTTCGCACCGAGCGATCGCAACGACGGCTCGGGCACGCTCAGCCTGAACATGGACGAGATCTACATCCACCATCGCAAGGCGCAGCGCGGCAGGGGTTGGCGGACGCTCGGCCGGGAAGACCTGGGCATCCGCGCCAACCGCGCCTTCGCCGTGGATTACTCCGGCCAGTCCGGCGCGCCGTGCCTGGTCGCCATCGGCGATCTTCTCAAGGGCACGCAAGGCGAGAACACCTGGCAACTGGCCACCGAAGCCGGCCACAAGGTGACGATCGACGGCCGCACATTCACCATCGCCGCGCCCGACGGCGCGACGCTCGTCGGCGCCGTCGTGCAGCCGTCCAACGCCAAGATTCGCGTGCAGCCTTACCAGCACGTGCACGAGATCAACTACCACGGCCACCACCGCCGCAAACCGTTCAAACGACAGGCCGTGCTGGTCGAGGGCGCCGATCGCGATCAGCAGTTCCTCATCATCCTCACCCTCCAGCGCGGCAAGGCGCCGAAGGTGACCATCGAAGGCAAAGGCAACGGCCGGCGCGCGACCGTAGGCAACGTGGCGGTTTCGTTCGATGGGGAGAAGATCGAAGTCGCAGCGCACCAGCAGGCCCCGTCCCGGGCGCCCGGCTGAAAGTGGGCCAACTCAAGTCGTCGGCCGAACTGGAACTCAACCCGATCCCGAAGGACATCGACCAAGGCGCGCGGTGAACTGAATTGCACCGTGGGCGACACACTTGGGCCCCGGACCAGAGCAAAGCGGCGGCAGAGCTGTCTCTGCCGCCGCGTAGAGGTCGTCTTTCAATCGCCTACTGCGTCACGTTCGCAACCTTCGGCCGGCGTCACGGCGCGCGTCCCGTCAGCGCATGGGCCACCAAGGAGACGAGAAGCAGCCCCAGGAAGATGAAGAAGATGATCTTCGCGATCGCCGCCGCGCCCGTGGCGATACCTGCGAAGCCGAAGACCGCCGCAATAATGGCGATGATGAAGAATGCCAGTGCCCACCTCAACATGTTGAAGTCCTTTCCATTGTCAGTCGATCTGGTCTATCAATGCGACCGGGAAAGCCGCTCGAGCCACCGCTCGACATCGCATTCCCGTCGCACAACCGCACTTTATGGCGGCAACGCGCCGGCGTTGATCCTGACAACCCCCAGTCGCCCGTAAGACGATCGCGTCCACAATCCTTGGGGTGATGCACCATCTGCGGCTCGCTCGCCGACTGTTCCGCCGCATCAGTCCCGCCGACCGCGGTATGGCGGCCATAACCCTACCCCTTCGTCTTCTCTCCATCGTCACCGGCATTCGCCGTTTTCCGCCCGCCATCCCCGTCGTCCGTCTCTTCCGCATCGGCCGGCCGTCGCTCTGAAAGGATGACGCGTCGCTGCGGGAGATACGCCCCGCCCTCGACTTCCCGCAGCCACGCGATCATCTTCTCGCGCACGTCGCAACTCAGGTACCACGCATCCTTCGGCGTGTCGCCGCCGCCGGTCAGGCGAACCGTCATCGTTTCGTCAGGTGCACCACCGTGTGCCGTAGCACGTACGTCGGGCGGTTCAGCGGCGGGTGCTGCTTCGCCGACCCGCTGATTGACTTGCCCACGGCCGCGTCGATGTGCTTCATCGCGATCGCTTCGACCTCGTCGATCCACCTATCCATGTCCTTCGGCTTCGGGCACTGCTTCGGATCGATCACTGAACTGAACGACTCGATCGGCTGCCCGAACCGCCCGCCCAGCCGCGCCTTGTGCCCACCGAGGTAGTTCTCGATCGCAAAAAGCAAATGCGCCGCCTGACGCACCGGCTGCTGATGCTTCTCCTCGCCCGCGCACCACTCATCCGCGGGCACGGCCGCGATCGTCTTGCGCAACGCGTCCAACGCCGTGGCAAACTCCTTCTTCAACGGCAATGCGATGTGACGTTTCAGATCGGATTCGTTCATCGTGACCGCCAGGCGTTCAGGTCTTCCGCTTCACATCTTCCGCATCTCTTCCACGATTCGCCAGTGCTCCGCCGCCCGGTCCACCTGGGGGTCGGGCATCGCCTCGACCGCCTCGATCCCTGCCACGTATTCCCGCGGGAACCCCTGGTACGCCGCACCAACTGCCACCAGCGCGCGGTACCAGTCGAAAGGCGGCAGGTCGGGTTCGATCTGGTCCGGTTGCGCGATGTACGCCACGCCGCGCACCACCCCGGCCGCCGTCTCAACATCCAGTTCCTCCCGCCGGTATCCGTGCGGGTAGCTCTCGAAGGCGTCCAGCTTCGTCATCTGCCCTACGGGAATCCGATACACCGCCACCCACACGTGCGCAACCGGGTCATCCGCCACCGGCGCATCGCACTTGCCCGAAGTGTCGCGCCCACGCTTGTGAAACACGAGCCGCCGCCCCCGCACCACCCCCGTCGCGGCCAACTCACAACGACACCGCCGGCCCAACCGGATGGGATGCAGGTTCGAGCCGTAAGCGATGTAGTTGACGGTGTCCATCGCTGTTTGCCAACCGGTCACGCCACGTTCAGTGCCTCATACTTCCGCTCAAGCCTGAAGCCTACCTTCTCTGCCGTACGCTGTGACGCGACGTTGTCTTCCGGGCAATGCCAGCCGACATGGCGCATGCCCTTCACCGTCGCCAACGCCACGGCCGAAGCTGCCGTGAACGCCCCCATGCCCTTGCCTCGCCACGCCGGCGCCGTGCGGATGCCGATCTCGCAAGTGTCATCGGCCACGCAGTCGGCGACCGACCAGGAAACGACCTGCTCCTCGCAGACCGTCACCACACCGAAGCCGGCCTCGAGAAAGCGCTCACGAGATCCCCAGTTGTGATTCATCCAGCGCTTGGTGTGTTCGGGCAGTTCAATCGCCTCATCCTGCAGCAGGTCGACATCGATGGGCCTGGATACCGCGCCGCTCGGCGCGGCGATCGCCGGTCGCGCCTCCGCGCAATTGAGCAGGTAATGACGCCGCGCGGTGCGCGCCATCCGGTCTCCGCACGTGAGGTCCGCCAGACGCCGCTCCCACGCGCCGGGCGGGACAATCCACTCAATGTGGAACAGGTCGTCGCGCAGTGGGTCCTCGCCGTTCAGGCAGGCGCGGAGGGCATTGCAGAAGCCCGCTGCATCCGCGTCCCCCGCCAGGTAGACTGCTTCCGGTGATAACACAAGCCCGCACGTCGGCGCGGCCGGATCATCTACGAAGATCCTGCCCGGATTCACCCCCGCCAGCACGGCCGCGCACGAGGCATGGAACGCCAACGGCTCAAACAACGACCGCGCGCATCCGCTTTGTGCAGGTTTCAACTCATGGATCATCCGACTCTCCCGGGCTGGAAAGGATCCTCCGCAGATACACCTGTCCCTCATCCCCCGGCCCGTGCACATCCGGCAGCGTGGCCACCGGCACGTACCCGCAGTGCACGTAGATGGATACAGCCGCGCCGTCGCCGTACGTCGAAACGTACACACAATACGCCCCGGCCGCGCGAGAAAACGGGCGTGGCGCCCCGCATCGTGATGCCGGTGGGGCCGCAACGTGCAAACAGCGCCATGTTGTGCGCAGATTGTGACACCCGAAAATCGGAGATTCTCGCGGGCGCGGCAGATTGTTTTTCTCCCGGCCGCGGCGGGAGTTGCGCGGCAGGGACCGGCGGAAACAGGCCATCTTGCGCGCGCCGGGGCGGCCCTTCGTCCTTGGGTGGGAAGGCCCTCAGGCCGAGGCTGTCGTTGCGCCTCGTCCCTGGCTGCGGTGGGATCGGCGTCTTGCCCGCCTCAAGGCCGGGGGCGTGAGCTGTCGGCTCCGCCTCGCGACCGGGCGGCCGGCTCGCCGGGACCGTTGACGTGAGCACGCCGACGTCGAGCGGCGGGCCCGACATATGGCGATTCTTGCTGACTGCCCTTCCAGGAACCTGCTGAAACTGGCGCAAAGTGGATGAAAACGACTCAAACCAGACGAAACGAGCCCGAACGGGGCGAAAAACCATGCACTATTTCACCATTTATTTCGAGTTCACTCATGAATACGCGCATATCTGGCCATCAACCCTCGATTTCAGCGTTTCAGGACGGATCAGTCCGCCGACGAGCTAAGCCTCATGCGCCTGACGGCCCTGACTTGGCGATTCTTGCCCCGCTCTCGCCGGTCGTCCTGCTCGGGCGGCTTGGTCGGCGCATCCCGTTACAATTCACGGAGGAGGCCCGTGCTTTGGCAAGATCCCGATTCTCCAACGCCACGAAACGCCGCCGGCCGCTCGTGGCGCGAAGGCTGGCAATCCGATTGTTCGTCATCTACCCGCTGGTCATTCTCATCGTCGCCGCGTGTATGGTGGTTTTCATGCAGCGAGGCATGCTGTTTCCGCGTCACGTGATTCGCGCGGCGGACCTCGAGCCGCTGACGCCAGCGCCGTTCGAGCAGGTCTGGATCGAGACGAGCCAGGGCCAGGTCGAAGCGTGGTACCTCCAGGCGGCGACCATGGACGGCGAGGAGCGACGCCCGGCCGTGATCTTCGCCCACGGCAACGGCGAGGTGATCGATTTCAACCAGGAACTGGCCCTGGCATGGCGGCGGCGCGGGTACCACGTGTTGATGCCGGAGTATCGCGGTTACGGCCGCAGCGCCGGTGAGCCGTCACAGGACCGGATCGTCTCGGACATGCTCGCCTTTCACGACTGGCTGACCGGTCGGCCGGAGGTGGATGGGTCGCGGATCGTGTACCACGGCCGGTCGCTGGGCGGGGCGGTGCTGGCCCAGTTGGCCGCCGAGCGCCCGCCGGCGGCGATGATTCTGCAGAGCACGTTCACCAGCGTGAAAGCCATGGCCCGCAGGATGTGGGTGCCGGGGTTCCTGATACGCGACCCCTTCGAGACGGACAAGGTCCTCCCGCAACTGGATTGCCCGGTGCTGGTGATGCACGGCCGGCAGGACAGCATCGTGCCCTTCTCGCACGGACAGGAACTGGCCGAACTGTCGCCGCGCGGGGACTTCTGGTACTTCAGCGGCGACCACAACACGCCGCCGCCCGAGCATGCTTATTGGCAGCGTATCGAGTCGTTTTTGCGCGACGCGGGATTGCCGGTGCGGTCGCCGGTCTCGACCGATCCGCCGACCGACGAAGCGACCGAAGGCGATTGACCCGCCCGCCCCCAACGCGCCTACAATCCCGCGATCCGCAGTGAAGACTCACAAGAATCCACTGCTGTCCCAACGTCTGGCCGCCAATCTGCTGTAAGTGGCTGTTACTCATC
>CAZHJL010000096.1:0-17881 GCA_964532795.1 uncultured Phycisphaeraceae bacterium
GAACCATCACCCATGACTCTCATTGGGACTGGTACATGAAATGGGGGCAGGTCAAAGCGCTCGGCGTGCCATTGGCTGAGGCACCTAACGTCAAAGCTGAGTGGCGCGGCGAAGCCGCGTCCGCTCGAGCGTCTTGTTGGGCGGTCTGTGCTTATGCATACTTGGCAGCCCTTCTTGAGAGCGACTTGAGATACTTCGCCTCGGTCTTGACCTTCATACGATCCAAGGACTTCATCCACTTGTCTAGCTCTAGAGCCTTGATGAACCCCTGCCCCACCTCTGTGAGGTCGCCGTAAACAAGATCAATATCTGGTGACTGCTTGAGCTTCTCTTCGTTGCCGACGAACCCGCAATCATGGAACACCTGCACAACCGCATTCGTCATCCACCCAACCCGCTCTCGATAGTCACGATCCTTGCATCGATCGATGAAGAATGCGTGTCTGTAGACTGGCATCGTGTCTGGGATCATGATCCGCCCAACAGTTGATTCAATGGTTCCATTGTTCCGGCGATTTGACGTGCACAATGGCACGGAAGTACCACTGTGGTACTCCCCGGCTCCTGAACACTCATGAACCGTCAGACTCAGCGTACTGAGACCGTACCCGTAGATCAATAGCTCAACAAGATTTACGGCCATCGTGGCAAGAATGGCGACAACAGTCTGGTATTTGTTTGGATGGCCTGTTACGCTGTTGTGCATGTCCAGGTCAATGGGCCATACCCCCGGTGACGGTTCGCGGCTGCTCGGCAGGAGCGCAAACCGACCGGTGCCCCCGGCGAGATGATGATGATCGCCGCGGCTGCCGCAGAGCGCCCACGGACGTGGCGAAAAGCTTTCCACGAATACTTGACATATACCTAACTCGTGGCTACAATGCTCCCAGTCCGGTGCGCCCTTCCCGGCGTGCCGCCATTCCGGTCCCGTCCTGTGGCCGCCCTCTTTGGCCGCGCCTGTTTACTGTCGGTATTCGCCTTGCCTTCGCCGCCCAGCAATCTTCTGCCGTTGCGACCGCCGCGCCCACGCTTTGAGTGGCCGGGCCGGCGCCCGCGCGGCTGCCGCCTGGGGGCTTCGCATGGCGTCACCCGCCGGCCCGGCGCGGCTGGACGAGCCGGGGCTGGACCACCCCTCCTCCGCAACGGGCGACCGCAGTCGCCATGGCGCGGCGTGAACCTCGATGCCTTCACCCCTGATGGAGCAAGAATTGACATTTCCGACCGCCGACCGAAGCCCCCTCCCGACTTCACCCGCTGCTCAGGCCAAAGCCGCTCTCACAGCCCCCAGTCGCGTTTTACCCTCCGTTTGGATTACCCGCAAGCGCACCCGAAGCGCAGAAACCTGCAGAATCCTGCAGAAACTGACAAGGCCCAAAGCAAGAAATGCCATGCAGGACCAGGTGGCGTTTGTCCGCGGATGACGCAGATGGCTCAGATTGGCAGAAAAGATTCTCCCGCGAAGGCGCAGAGGCGCAAAGGACCGAACGGTGCCGGCAGTTCACGACTCAATCGGGCAGCCAGTTGACCAGTCACCCATCCCCCCTCCTCCATCCGTGTGCATCTGTGTCCATCTGTGGTTTCATCCGGTTCCCCACGCCCATGCAGACGAAACGAACGAAAACGAGCGAAAACGGAGCCAAAAAGTGTACACTTTTGACACATTTTTCGAGCGATTTCTTACGTATGAGTGCTATTTGCGTGGCCAACCCGCGTTTACGGGCTGGAATCGACGATTCGGCCCGAACGGAGCTAAGCCTATGGCCGCCAGATGCGGCCGCGACGCGGAATCGCGGGCAGTGGCTGCCAGCCGCGCTTCCCGCGCCGTCCGTTGGGCATCGGGAGAGGCCTGCCCTGACACGGACGCCCTGCCCTGCCGCGCTGTCTCGTCAGAGGATGGCCGGTGCCGGTACCGGCGTTCGCATCGTGTCACGCGAAGCTGCTTCGGCCGCGGGGGCGGGCTCGCCCGGATTCCTCTTCGAACCGCGGCCGGTGGCGGTGCTTAGGATGTGGTGGACCATGCTTGACCAGAATGACTCAACCACGCGGCCGACTGTCTCGGGGCAGACCGATCGGTCGGAAGGCGGCCGCCCGCCAGGTCGGCTGGTGCGGCGGTGGTCGTTGCGCGTCGTCGCCGGGTTTTGCCTGCTGGTGTTGCTCTTGGCGTCGCCGATGGCGTGTACGACGACGATCGTGCCGCCGCGCGTGGCGGAGGGGGCGGGGGTTTCGGTGGCGTTGGTCGATCATGGGCGGCATGCGAGCCTGGTGCTGCCGGATGGCGGCGGGGGCATGACGCGCTGGGAGTACGGCGAGCGGCTGTGGTATGCGGAGAATCAGACGGGCTTTCTGCGGGTTTTTCCGACGCTGTTGTGGCCGACGAAGGGCACGCTCGGGCGGCGGCGCCTGCCCGGGCCGGTCAGCGAGGCGAACATCCGGCAGCGGGTGGGGATACCGATCGAGTCGATGTGGATCATCCGCGTCGAGCCTTCGCAAGCCCGGGCGCTGCATGCGGAACTGGATGCGTTGTTTGAGCAGCACGTCGACACGCTGCTTACGAACGCGAACTACGACCTTGATTTCGTGGATCATCCCGATGATTACAGCTACTTCCACAACTGCAATCACAAGGTGGCGGCGTGGCTGGAGCGGCTGGGCTGTGAGGTGCGCGGCTTTGCCACGGCCTCGTCGTGGGATGTTGAGCCGGTGCGGTGACGAGGGCGGTGGCGTCGGGCGGCGCTATTGCCACTCGAGCCGCGCGATGGCGACACCGCCCTCGATGGGGGTCTGCTTCGCACGCGAGATGTTGAGCGAGGGCGCGGAGCCATGTTCACCTGGCGGGCGGGATGTTCGGAGCACAAGGGCTTCATTAGGATCACTCATGCCCCGCGCAATTGACATAAGCTTGGTTAATGGTACAATCTCGCGACTATGCAATCGCTGCGCCTGTTTTGCGATGTCGCGTCGCACCGCAGCTTCAGCCGGGCCGCGGAGCTCCATGGTATCACACAGTCGGCTGCGAGTCAGCGGATTGGGGCCCTGGAGAAGCGGCTGGGTGTGACGCTGATCGACCGTTCGGTTCGTCCGCTGGACCTGACCGATGCGGGGAAGCTGTACTTCAGCGGCTGCAGGCAGATTCTCGAGCAGTACGATGGTCTGGTGCGGCAACTGCATGGCAAGCAACCGGAGACGACGGCCGTGGCGCGGGTGGACGCGATCTACTCGGCCGGGATCGACTGGCTTCAGCAGATCAAGGAAGAGTTCGAAGCCGCGCACAGCCACATGGAAGTGGAGGTGCACTACAAGCGGCCGGAGCAGGTGCACGACGCGGTGCGCGAGGGGTTGTGCGACCTGGGCATTCTCTCGTACCCGGAGCGCTGGCGCGACGTCGCGCGGCTGGCATTGCGCGACGAGATCATGGTGGTGGTGTGCGCGCCGGGTCATCCGCTGGCGCAGCGTGACGAGATTCACGCGTCGCAGCTCGGCGAATGGGAGATGATCGGCTTCGGCACCGACCTGCCGGCGGGTCGGCGCATTCGCGCCTACCTGCGCAAGCATGGCGTGCAGCCGCGTATCGTCCATGACTTTGACAACATTGACACGATCAAGACGGCGGTGGCGGTGACGGATCGAATCGCTATCCTGCCTCGCCGCACGGCGCGTCGGGAGGTGGCGCGTGGGACGCTGGTGGCGGTGGCGCTGGAGCCGGAGCTGACGCGTCCGATGGGGGTGATCTACCGGCGGCGCTCGCGCCAGGACGCGGGCTTTTCGCCGGCCGTGAAGGCCTTTATCGATTTGCTGCTCAAGCGGACGAGCGACGGCGCACCGTCCGCTCAAACGAAATCCGCCGCGACGGACAAGGCGGAAGTTGGAGCCGAAACATGACTGAGAACATGGCGCAGAGAAGGCAACGCGACCTCCGCATGCGAGGCGGCTTCCCGCAGCCGCACGGGCTGTACCACCCGGCCAATGAAAAGGACGCGTGCGGCGTGGGCTTCATCGCCCACATCAAGGGCGACGCGTCGCACCAGATCGTGCAGGATGCACTCACGATGCTCCAGCACATGGACCATCGCGGGGCGTGCGGGTGCGAGCCGAATACCGGTGACGGCGCGGGCATCCTCACCGCCCTGCCGCACAGGTTTCTGCGTAAGGTGGCCAAGCGCGATGCGGAGATCGACTTGCCCGAGACCTATGGCACGGGCATCGTCTTCTTCCCGCCGGATGGGAAGGCGGCGGCCCATTGCCGCGAGACCATCGAGAAGATCGTGGTCGAGGAAGGCCAGACATTCCTCGGCTGGCGCGATGTGCCGCAGGACAACTCGATGATCGGCGACACGGCCAAACTGACCGAGCCGAAGATGCAGATGCTGTTCGTCGGCGCAGCCTCCGGGCTGGATGCCGAGGCGCTCGAGCGCAAGTTGTTCGTCATCCGCAAGCGCGCCACGCATGCGCTCAAGAGCAACGGCGCGGAAGATGACGCGATCCGCGAGCTCTTCTACATCTGCTCGCTCAGCACGGCCAACATCATCTACAAGGGCCAGTTGCTGTCCTTCCAGGTGCCGCAGTACTTTGCCGACCTCCGCGATGAGGACTTCGAATCGCACCTGGCGATGGTGCACTCGCGCTTCTCGACCAACACCTTCCCGTCGTGGGACCGCGCCCAGCCGTTCCGCTTCATGAGCCACAACGGCGAGATCAACACGCTGCGCGGCAACACGAACTGGCTGCGCGCCCGCGAGGGCGTGATGAACAGCGAACTGTTCGGCGATGACCTGGAGAAGCTGTTCCCGATCATCGAGCCGGATCTTTCGGACTCGGGAACATTTGACAACTGCATCGAGCTGCTGCGCCACGGCGGCCGCACCCTTGCGGAAGCGGCGATGATGATGATTCCCGAGCCGTGGGAGAACCACGAATCGATGAGCGTGCAGAAGCGCGCGTTCTACGAGTTTCACGCGGCCAAGCAGGAGCCGTGGGACGGCCCGGCCTCCGTGGTGTTCACCGACGGCAAGTACATCGGCGCGTGCCTGGACCGCAACGGCCTGCGTCCGAGCCGGTACTACGTCACCGACGATGACCGGGTGATCATGGCCAGTGAAGTCGGCGTGATTCCCGAACTGCCGCCGGAGCGGGTGAAGCTCAAGGGACGTCTGCAACCGGGGCGCATGTTCCTGGTGAACTTCGAGGAAGGCCGCATCGTCCCGGACGAGGAGTTGAAGCAGACCTGCGCCGCGGCGCGGCCGTACGGCGAGTGGCTGGCGCGGCAGCGGGTGGAATTGCTCGAGCTGGAGGAGCGCACGGAAGAGGCGCACGGGTTCCATCCGGACTCGCTGCTGGCGCGGATGCAGTCGTTCGGCTTCACCACCGAAACGATGCAGTTCATGCTGATTCCGCTGATCCACCAGAAGCGCGACCCGGTCGGTTCGATGGGCAACGACGCGGCGTTGGCCTGTCTGTCGGACAAGCCGCGCATGATCTATGACTACTTCAAGCAGCTCTTTGCCCAGGTGACCAATCCCGCGATCGACTCGATCCGCGAGGAGGTCATCATGAGCCTCGAGTGCTACATCGGTCCCGAGGGCAACCTGCTGGACACCAAGGAGACCGATGCGCACCGGCTGCTGGTGCCGCATCCGATCCTGACCAACGAGGAACTGGCCGCGATCAAGCACATGGACCATCGCGGTTGGAAGGCGAAGACGATCGACACCACGTATCCGCTCGAGGAAGCGAGGCGTGACGGCGGCGCGGCCCTCAAGAGCGCCCTCGAGCGCATCTGCGATGAGGCGTCGCGGGCAATTGCCGAGGGCTACAGCCTCGTGGTGCTGTCCGATCGCGCGATCGGCCCGGACCGCGTGCCGGTCAGCGCGTTGCTGGCGACCGGCGCGGTGCACCATCACCTGGTCAAGCGCATCGAGCGCACGCGCATCGGCATCGTGCTCGAGACCGGCGAGGCGCGCGAGGTGCATCACCACTGCCTGCTGGTCGGTTACGGGGCGGACGCGATCAATCCGTACCTGGCGTTCGAGTCGCTGTGGCAAGCGCGGCGGGATGGATCGCTCGATGGCGAGTTCAGCGATGACGGCAAGATCGTTGCGGCCTACCGCAAGGGCGTGGCGAAGGGCATGCTGAAGGTGATGGCCAAGATGGGCATCTCGACGCTGGCCAGTTACAAGGGCGCGCAGATCTTCGAGGCGGTGGGGCTCGGGCCGGAAGTCATCGACACGTGCTTCGTCGGCACGGTCAGCCGCATCAAGGGCGTGGATTTCGACGTGCTGGCGGCGGAGGCGGTGCGGCGGCACGAACTGGGCTACCCGGCCGCGAGCGGATCGCGTCTTCCGGTACTGAACAACGACGGTCAGTTCCACTGGCGTGCCGACGGCGAGCAGCACAAGGTGAACCCGAACAGCGTGGCGGCGCTGCAGATGGCCGCGCGGACCAACAGCCGCGAGGCGTACGAGCAGTTCGCCGAAATGGTCAACGACGAATCGAAGAATCGCTCGACCATCCGGGGCCTGCTGAGGTTCAAGGCCGATCCGGCCAAGGCGATTCCGCTGGAGGAAGTCGAGCCGGCGAAGGAGATCGTCAAGCGGTTTGTGACCGGTGCGATGAGCTTCGGCTCGATTTCGCGGGAGGCGCACGAGTCGCTGGCGATCGCGATGAATCGCCTCGGCGGCAAGAGCAACACGGGCGAGGGCGGCGAGGATCCGAAGCGATTCGAGACGCTGCCCAATGGCGACACGAAGCGTTCGGCGATCAAGCAGGTCGCGTCCGGCCGGTTCGGGGTGACGATCTGGTACCTGACCAACGCCGACGAACTGCAGATCAAGATCGTGCAGGGCGCCAAGCCGGGCGAAGGCGGCGAACTGCCGGGCCACAAGGTCAGCGAGGAGATCGCGTCGACACGGCACACCACGCCGGGTGTAGGACTGATTTCACCGCCGCCGCACCATGACATCTACTCGATCGAGGATCTCAAGCAGTTGATCCACGATCTGAAGAACGCCAACCCGAGCGCGCGCATCAGCGTGAAGCTGGTCAGCGCAGTGGGTGTGGGCACGATCGCTTCGGGCGTGGCCAAGGGGTTTGCCGACCACATCCTGATCTCGGGCGACGCCGGCGGCACGGGCGCGTCGCCGCTGACGAGCATCAAGCACGCCGGCCTGCCGTGGGAGTTGGGCATCGCCGAGACGCATCAGACACTGGTGCTCAACGATCTTCGCTCGCGCGTGGTGCTTCAGACGGACGGCGGTATGCGCACCGGGCGCGATGTGGCGATCGCCGCGATCCTCGGCGCGGAGGAAGTGGGCTTCTCGACAGCGCCGCTGATCACGCTCGGCTGCATCATGATGCGCAAGTGCCACCTGAACACTTGCCCGGTCGGCGTGGCGACGCAGGATCCGGTGCTGCGCAAGAAGTTCAAGGGCAAGCCGGAACACGTGGTGAACTACCTGTTCATGGTCGCGGAGGAAGCGCGGCGGATCATGGCGAGCCTGGGCATCCGGCGGTATGTCGACCTGATCGGGCGCGTGGACCTGCTGGAAGCGGACGAGGCGATCCGCCAGTGGAAGAAGACCACCGGGCTGGACCTGACTCCCCTGCTTACGCCGGCTGCCAAGCCGCACGAGAACGTCGGCGTGTACTGCACGCAGGCGCAGGACCACGGCCTGGACAAGGCGCTGGACAACAAGCTCATCGCCGAGGCCCAGCCGGCCATCCAGCGGCGTGAGAAGGTGACGATCGAAACGGACATCATCAACATCAACCGCGCGGTGGGCGCCACGCTCAGCCATGAACTGTGCAAAGCACAGGGCGACCCGTTCGCGAATGGACTCGATGACGACACGCTCACCATCAACCTGCGCGGCTCGGCCGGCCAGTCGTTCGGCGCGTTCCTGGCCAAAGGCATCACGATGAACCTGGTCGGCGATGCGAACGACTACGTCGGCAAGGGATTGTCCGGCGGGAAGATCATCATCGCCCCACCGAAGGACGCGGGGTTCAAGCCGGAAGAGAACATCATCATCGGCAACGTGGCGCTCTACGGCGCGATTCGCGGCGAAGCGTATTTCCGCGGCATGGCGGCCGAGCGTTTCTGCGTCCGCAACAGCGGCGCGTACGCCGTGGTTGAGGGCGTGGGCGATCATGCCTGCGAGTACATGACCGGCGGACGCGCGGTGGTGCTCGGGCCGACGGGCCGCAACTTCGCGGCGGGCATGTCCGGCGGCATCGCGTACGTGTGGGATCCCAACGAGCAGTTCTTGGCGCGATGCAATCTGGGCATGGTCGAGCTGGAAGAGATGAGCCAGCAAGAGGACATCGAGGAGTTGCGGCAACTGCTTCAGTTGCACCGGAAGCACACCGGCTCGACCGTGGCGCAGGGTATTCTGTCCAACTGGAAGGACGCGCTGCCGAAGTTCGTGAAGGTGATGCCGATCGACTACAAGCGCGTGCTCGAAGGACACAAGGCGCGCGATGCGGAGATGGAAGAGGCCCGCGCACACGACGCGGCCGCGGCCGGTCAATGACCGACCGCGCGAGACAGATAGGAGCATGACGCATGGGTAAGCCCACCGGATTCATGGACTATCAGCGCGAGACGGTTCCATACACGGAGCCCAAGGTGCGCCTGAAGGATTTCTACGAGTTTCTCACGCCGGTCGATGAGAAGCACCTGAAGACACAGGGCGCCCGTTGCATGGATTGCGGTCTGCCCTTCTGCCAGTCGGACAGCGGATGCCCGATCGACAACCTCATTCCCGAATGGAACGACCTGGTGTACCGCGGGCGCTGGCGCGAGGCGCTGGATCGCTTGCACAAGACGAACAACTTCCCGGAGTTCACCGGTCGCGTGTGCCCCGCGCCGTGTGAAGGCGCGTGCTGCGCCGGCGTGTACGAAACGCCGGTGGCGATCAAGAACATCGAGAACGCGATTGCCGATCGCGGCTGGGCAGAGGGTTGGATCACGCCGAAACCGCCGGCGACGCGCACGGGTAAGAAGGTGGCGATCGTGGGCTCGGGGCCGGCGGGTCTGGCCGCCGCGGCGCAACTGAACAAGGCGGGGCACAGCGTCACCGTCTACGAGCGGCACGATCGTATCGGCGGACTGCTGTACTACGGCATTCCGAACATGAAACTCGACAAGCGCACCGTGCAGCGGCGCGTGGATGTGCTCGCGGCCGAGGGCGTGGAGTTCGTCGTCAACGCGTTCGTTGGCGGTAACGCCGATAAGCCCGCGGGCGCGGGGCCGAAAGATGCGTCGATTCAGTACATCGACCCAAACCAGTTAATGGAGGATTTCGACGCGGTGTTGCTGGCGACCGGTTCGACCCGTCCTCGCGACCTGCCGATTCCGGGGCGGGAACTCAATGGCATCCACTTCGCCATGGCATTTCTGCACGGCAACACGCAGGCACTGGTCGACGCGGACTTCGCGGACGGCTTCACGCCGCCGCTGAGTGCGAGGGACAAGCGCGTGATCGTGATCGGCGGTGGCGACACGGGCAATGACTGCCTGGGCACATCGATGCGGCATGGCTGCAGGGGGCTCGTGAACTTCGAGCTGCTGGACAAGCCGCCGCTCGAGCGCGCGGCCGACAATCCCTGGCCGCAGTGGCCGCGCATCTTGCGGACGGATTACGGCCACCAGGAGGCGCAGGCGGTCTTCGGCGAGGACCCGCGGGAATACGCGATTCTGTCGAAAGAATTCGTCGACGACGGCAAGGGGAACGTGGCGGGCATCAAGACCGTGCGGATCGACTGGTCGAAGCCGGGCGAGAAGGCGCCGTTCAGCGAGGTGCCGGGCAGCGAGCAGATGTATGAAGCGGACCTAGTGCTGCTGGCGATGGGTTTCCTCGGCCCGGAGCAGCACCTGGCCGACCAGCTTGGGCTCGAGACAGATCAACGCTCGAATTTCAAAGCCGCGTACGGCGACTATGCGACGAGCATCGACCGGGTGTTCGCCGCGGGCGACTGCCGGCGCGGGCAGAGCCTGGTGGTATGGGCGATCGCCGAAGGTCGCGGTGCGGCGAGGGCGATCGATCAATACTTGATGGGCGAAAGCGATCTGCCGGCCCCGGACATGCAGGAGCGCAGCTTCGCGACGGCGGGGGCGTGAAGTCGATCCAAGCCGGAACAGGCGCATGGAAAAGGGCCTGCCGCGGGGCAGGCCCTTTTTTTGGTAGTGGATTAGCTCGGATCAGCGCTTGCGGCGGCGAGCGATCATCAGGCTGCCGAGGGCGACCAGCGCCAGCGAGGCGGGCTCGGGGATGTCGGTGAAGCGGATGAAGTCGAGCGCCGAATCGGTGGCCGGCTCGGTCGTGATAAGCTTCACGCTCAGGTCGTCGAGGTCATTGAGACTTCCGAGACCGAGATCGCCCAAGTCGATGAACACGTTCTGCAGATCATTGGGACTGGCGGGAACGGTCACCATGGTGGAGCCACCATCGATCGTGACCATCACGTCGATCGACTTCTCGTTCTGGATGTTCAACTGGAGGAAGCTGATGCCCTCCGCCACCGCGTCGAGGCTGCCGAGATCGTACTCGAGTTCCACGGTCGCTCCAGCCGGACCGGCAATCGTCCCGCCGCTGAAGTTGAGAATACCCGGCCAAAGAATCGATGCCTCGGCCGAGGCAAGCGGCAGCGGCGGCGCGCCACCATCATCCGGGACGGTCAGCGTGACATCGCGGCTGCCGTTGATGATGTTCGCATCCGCGTTGGTCACCGTGTCGGTGACCTGCGTCGGCGGGTTGTCGGACGGAATGAACAGGATGAAACGAGGGCCAGTGAAATCATCAACGGGCACCACCGCTCCCTGCGCGACCGCGAAACCAGCCAGCAACACCACCGCACATGCCAATCCCTTAAGGCTCTTCATCGTAACTCTCCCTCTGTACGACCCTTGCGTCTATCCCGCCCCTTCCCACGAGGGCAGAATCGCGTTTCCTTCTCATGGCGGCGCGTTCGTTACGCGCCACTGCGGGAAACTGTCCCGCACTCGAAAGGTGCCACGTGGATCAGACGATGCCAGTCTCACAAGCAGAAAATTGAAGAATTCTCGTGGAACGTGCGCAAGATGCCGCACAAATCCCCCCTTCCAGAAGCACGCGCGACAAGTGTCTTTAAATCAGCAACTTACGACATGTCATTCGACTGATTCAGTCGTGTATCGCCGGACCTCAAGGTCGTCAGACCAGTAATCCTGTGGCAGGCCGGCTTTGACCTTCAGATGGGCGAGGAACTGTCTGGGGTCGGGCAGGCTCTCCCAGACGGCGGGGAGGAAAGTGCTCTTGCGGCCGCGGGAGGACAGGATCAGCCCGTCGACGTGGGGACGTAGTTGGGCCAGCAGATCGGCCTCGTCGGTGAACTGCATCGGCTCGGGCTCGCCCAGCACGGAGATGTGGACCGTCAGCCGCCCCAGCTCGAGGGGGCTGACCGGCTCGAACCGGGGATCCCGCATTGCCGCGGCGAAGGCGTTGTGCGCCACGTCCTCGACCAGCGGGCGCACATGCTCGAGCACGCCGATGCAGCCGCGCAACTCCTCGCCGCGCCGCAAGGTGACGAAGGTGGCCCGCCTTTCTCGAAGCGCCGGGTCGAATCGGTGGACATCCACCGGCGCCGGCCTGCCCCGCGCCAGGCCGTGGCGGATCGATTGCCAGGCGACGTCCATCATGGCCCGGCGCTGCGCGGCGGTGTAACACGTGGGCGGCGAATCAGACAAAGGCGTACGCTCCGTAGCCGACGACCTGTTGGCGCGGCCCGGCGGTGTCGCCGCTGTTGCGGACATCCAGAGTCACCACCTCAAGCCGCCGGTCCTGCGCAAGCGAAAGCATGGCTCGCAACGGCAGACTGCCGCATGCCTGCTGGGCGGAAATCGCTTCGGGCATCAGGGCCTCGATGGCGCGCGTCGTCTGGGCGTCGAGGTTCCGTGCGCTGTCGTAATCGAGGTAGTGGGAGAGGTCCGAACTGACGATCACGAACGTATCCTCGGCACCAGCCGGCCAGGCTGTCTCCAGCACCTGCCGCACCTGGTCCACCGGTGCATCGCCAACCACCAGCGGCGCGAGTTTGAACGTGTCAAGCACTTCCATGAGGAAAGGCAACTGCACTTCGAGGCCGTGCTCGTGCACGTGAGCTTCGTCGATGCAGTGCACGAATGGCAATGATTCGAGCCGGCGCAGTGCCTGTTGATCGACTTCCACCAGTCCCAGCGGCGTCGCGAAATGCGTGGCCGAGACGGTGGCGATGCCGCTGAAGGCCAGTCGATGGGCCGGCCCAATCACGATGACGCGCCGGATACCACTCAGATCGCGCATCGCCCCGTACGCGGCGCCGGCCACCGGACCGGAGTAGGGATACCCCGCGTGCGGCGCGACCAAAGCCCGCGGCTTCCGCGGAAGCGCTCGTTGCGAGCGGCCATCGGCAAGGCAGGACCGCACCAAGTTGCGCAGTTCATCGGGTTGCTTGGGATAGAACATGCCGACGACAGCGGGCGGCCGGACGCGTCGGCGGTCCTGCTCGAGGAGAGACATGGAGAACCTCCATCTGAATGGATTGCAGACCAGCCGCTCCCGTGATTCTATCGCGCGATAAGGGCGTGAAAAGGCCGAGATGGACAGACGGGCGCTATTTTGCGTGAGAATCGCCGAAGACTTTCTTCCACTGGTCAACCTTGTCTTTGTCAATCACCGGTGGCTCGACCAACGGCGCTTCGTTCTCTTCGCCGATCGGGTCCGGTTCACCATTCTGCTCCCGCTCGTCGAGGTAGCTCGACATGGCAAGGTCCTGCAGCATGCCGTCTTCGGCGCGGTTTACGGTTGACGGCGCGGGCGCGAGCGTCGGGACGACGGTGGGCTTCGGCGATGTCTTGGCCGCGCCGCCGGCGCCCGGCGTTTCGGACGGGTGCTTCTGCCCGGAGACGCGCGTGGAGCGCAATGGCACCGGCGTGCGTTCATGACAGTGCGGGCACTTGCCGCGCGTGCCGGCGTGCGCGGGCGGCGCGTGCAGTGCCGCCTGACATTGATCGCAAAAGAAGCGTATTTTCGTCTCGGGCATCGGTGTGGGCGGCGCGGCGGCGGGCTTCGGCGATGCGTGCTTCGACTGCGTCACCTGCAGCATGCTCTGGTCGAACAGCGGGTCTTCACCGTTCTCAATGCGCCGGGCCGTTTCCTGCACCTCCCCGACGATGGACTGCAGCTTCTGCTCGATCTGCACCGGCGTGATGGACATACCGGGCAGGACGACGGGTCCGTTCTTCATCATGACGGCCTCGATCGCGTCCCGAACGGGTCGATCGTGCGATGAGGGCAGCAGGCGCAGCAGGTAGGCCTGGCGCGCGATGGGTGGCAACTCGCACAGGGCAAGCAGTCCGGCCTGGTTGATTCGATGGATCGCCGCCTCGATACGCTCGCTCACTGCGCGCCCCTTTGCTCCCCCCTTTTGGCCGCAACACTCGTTCCACATGATAGCGGGTCGTCGCGTTGGGGCCGAGCGGCAAGGCGGAATCGCCGGCGAACACACGTGAATCGGTCCGCAGAGGGGCGGCGTCTGCCGGGGGATCAGGCCGCAAGCTGCACCCAGCGGCTTCAGGATGCCGGGAACCGGCGCGACCTACCGGCGCCCGTCCAGCCGCATCTTCTTCTGATTGCGGATGTGCTCGATGAGCTGGTCGAGTTCCACGTGCTCGTTGGCCACGAGGCGGATGGTCTCGTCGGCGACGCGGATGACGGCTTCGAGTTCTTCCTTGTCGCCGGCCCAGTCCTCCTTGATCGCCAGGATCTTCCACCGGCCGTCGCGGAGCACCAGTTCGTCGCCGAACGTGCCGGGCGGGCGGATGGGCACCGTGACCCGTGCCTCGATCGACTCGTCGAGGTGGACGGCGTCCATCCATTGCTCGTCGGCGGGCGGCACGTGGGGAAGGATGCCCAAGGCCTTGAAGGCCTGCCAGTTCTCTTCACCGTGGTGCTTGCGAAAAACGCGTCGAAAGCGCTTGGTCGCCTCGAACGCGTCGAACGCAAGCTCGATGCGCTCCATCTCGCGCTCGGGCCCGTCAAAGCACTCAACGAACAAGTGCTTGTGTCCGTAGCGGAGCATGTGGTCGGCCTTGCGAAGCGTGGCGCGCGGCGAGTCCTGCGAATGCAAACCGCAGCCCGACACCGCCAGCAGCGCGTACGAAACGACAAGGACCCAGGTTGTGAGCGTGTGCCGCATCATGCCCATTGGACACGATCGGCATTCGGGCGGGGCTGATTCAAATCTTCCAGCCCTTGAGCGCGGCTTTGTTCGCCTTGAGCAGTTCGTCGAACATGTCGCGGGCCTTGTCCGTCGGGATGTTCACCAGCGGATCGGCCAGCAGCGCGGCGAAAGCGAGTTCCTTGTCCCGCGTCAGTGCCGCTTCCAGCGTGGCCTGCTGCACGTCGACCACCCGGTTGACCAGCGAGGCGACGAGCGGCGGCATGGGATTGGCCGCCAGTGGCGTCACGCGATCCATGCGGAACGCGGCATTGGTCTCCACCACCGCGCCGAGCGGCAGGTCGGGCGCCTGGCCGGTGTTGGGCAGGTTGACGTTGGTGTCGATCGGCTTGTCGCCCAGCAGCGCGAGGATCATGTCCAGCCCCTCTTCGCCGGAGCGTTTCAGTTCGATGCCACCCGCCGCTTTCTTCTTCGTCTTCTTCGCCGCCTTCGAAGCCTTGACCTGTGTCGCCACTGCGTTGTCCTTCTCCTGCCACATGCCGAGGCGGTAGCTGGACGGGGTGAGAATCACGCCCCATCGATGCAGGTTCTCCTCGCTGGTCAGGTACCACGGGACGAACTCGGCCAGGTGGCGATCGCCCGCCGCGCCGAGCACGCCGAACCGGCGGAGAAAGTCATACGCAATCAGGCCCTGACTGCGGAACCACCTGCCCTCCTGCTTCTGTTTGATGGCGTCTTGCGTTCGGTCCTTGAAGAAGCCGCGCTTGCTGATGTGCTTGTTGAGCATGGGGAAGAGATCGACGCCCTGCCAGTGCGCTTCGGTGACGAAGGTGAAGTGGTTGACACCGGTGACGTTGACATCGATCTGGTGACGCGGCGGCTTGGGTTCGTCAAGGTACTGCTCGACCAGCCCCGCCAGCCGCGCTTGCGTGCCGAAGACTTCGTGGCAGCAGCCGAAGGCCTTGATGTCGGGCGACGCGGCATACAGCGCGGCGGTGCACAGCGTCATCGGGTTCGTGTAGTTGATCACCCACGCGTCCGGGCAGTGCTCCATAATCTGCAGGCCGTACTCGAAGTAGTCGGGCAGGCACCGCAGTGCGCGGCTGACGCCGCCGGGACCGGTGGTGTCCCCCACCGCCTGGAGGATGCCGTACTTCGCGGGGATGTCCAGGTCGTTGGCGAACATCGCCATCGGCCCGGGCAGGATGGACATGACGACGAAGTCCGCGTGCTTCAGTGCTTTCTCGACGGTATCGACGGCGTTGACCTTGAAGGTGGTCTGTGACTTGGGATGGCTGAAGATCTCGTTGGCGACACGCACGTTCCGCCGCGCGGCCGCGAGGTCGAGGTCATACAGCGCGATTCGCCCGGTCAACTTCTTGCACAGCGCCAGATCCTTGAAGAGCATCCGCGCCCACCCGCGGCTGCCGCCGCCGATGTATGCGATGCGAATGTCGTGCTGTGCGGAAGATGCCTTGTCGGCCCGTCGATTGGTGGTCTTACTCATGCCCGGCATTGTGCCAACGAGCGCGGCGGGAGGCAAAGCGGGCGACTCAACGTTTCCGCCGCGTCAACACGCCAACGGCGCCGATCGCGAGCAAGCTGACCGCCGCCGGTTCAGGTAGCGTGGTCACCACGATGGCGTCGCCATCCGGGCCGGTGTCGGCGTCGAAGGTGAGCATGTAGGTCAGTTCGTTGTTTGCGGCGAAGGCGTCGCGGGCATCGCTAACAATCTCGATCCGTATCCTGTCAACAACGGCCGATCTTCCATCGGGAAGAAACAGGACCTGTCCCTCGTGGGCCAGCAAGTGCAGTTCTCCGTCAGGATCGAAGGCCCAGAGGCCGTCCGTGCGCTCATACGTGACGGTGTCGCGCGAGGTACCCGTAAAGGCAATGAGCCCTTCGTCGTTGACCGTGAGATGCCTGAGCATGGTGAAGATGTCATCTGGCGAGCCCGCAGCAGGCTGGCCTTCGAGAACGGCGGGCGCGAGTGAGCCATCGGCCTGCTCAACCCAGATGCCGTAGACATAGCCAACGGGTGACGAGGCGGATGCCACAAAGGCAACCCGTCCGTCGGCATTGGTGACTACGCTGCGGATGTCATGGAACAGGCCATCCACAACGCCGGGCGCGTTGTCACCTTCCCGAGCGATGATCCCATAGACGCCAGCATCTTCACGCAGTACCAGTTCGGTGGCGTCGAAGCCACTTCCGGCGACCGCGCTGAAAACAACGCGTCCGTCGTCGCTGACGACCGGCAAGCCAATCTGCGTGTACGCGTCGCCAATCGGAGAGGGAAAGCCTTCGACCGCCACTGGGGCGAGACCGGCAGCACTAAACTTCCAGATACCCTGTTGTATGCTCCCGAGATCGCCGGGCGTCTCAACCGCGTGCCGAAAAGCCAGCAGATCGTTGCCCGTCGTCCAATCGATATAGCCGCTTCGCCACTGCTTGCCGGTGGTCGGCTCGGCGTCGCCAAACGCGTAGACTCTTGCAATGCCTGGGCCCATGTCAGCAAATAATCCGAAGCTGTTGGGCGCCAGACCATCGGTAAAGCCGGCCCCGAATGAGACATCACCGGCGTTTGAGAGTCGCACGTTACCGAAACTCGTGTATGTGCTGCCCGTAATGGGGCTGGCATCGCCCGCTTGAGCGAGCACCTGTCGCGGACCGCCGATGGTGTTGAGCACGAGCTGATTGGATTGGCCGGGGGGCGTCAGGGCGTAGAGGATCTGGCCCGCCTGGTTGATGCGGGCGGGGGTGACCGAGTTACCTTCTTCGAGGCGCACCGGTCCGGCCCCCTGGTCGAGCCACACGCCGTCATCGGACCCGAACAGCCAGGACGAGAACGCGACGCCGTGGCTGCTGTTGGAGATAGGCGGCTGGAAGACCCAGAACTCGGGGCTCGCCGCCGAGCCGTCGACGGCAACGATGCGGCTGGCGATGGTTCCCGCCTCAGCCGTCCCTGCCACGACGAACACTACGATCGCCGCGGCACACAGCACCACGACCCCGGTCATTCTGCGCGATGTCATCAATGTTCTCCTTCTCACCTTGGGGCCTACCTCTTCCGCAACCGGCCCGGCGCTTCCACAATCGCGCCAGCCCGTGGCCCATACGTGACTCAGACTAACCTCCGAACCACCCGGAGGCGAGGATTATTGGACGTCTGCTGCAGAGCCACGCTCCGGCGAGACAGGTGCGCGGATGTTGCGGCCTTGCCCACGGGGGCAATCGCATGCCCGGGGCGATGCCGCTACACTCCCCGCCCATGAGTGACTTTTTGATCCATCGTGGCGTGAACATCTCGCATTGGCTGAGCCAGAGCAGGCTGACCACCGAGGAGCGTTTCAAGTACTTCACGCGGGATGATGTCAGGCGCATCGCCGGCTGGGGGCTGGACCATATCCGACTGCCGATCGACGAGTCGGTGATGTGGGATGAAGACGGCGAACGGCAGGACGTGCATTTCGACTTGATGAATCAGGCACTCGACTGGTGCGAGGTGGCCGGGGTGCGCGTGATCGTCGATCTGCACATTCTGCGCAGTCATTATTTCAACAGCGATGAAGAGCCGACGCTCTACAACAATCCCCGGGCGGTGGCGAAGTGGTGTGATCTGTGGCGCGACCTGAGTGCGTAAGCGTTCCATGAACCGCGTCTTCCGCTGGTCGGTTGGGGTTGTCATGCT
>CAZHJL010000097.1:0-17792 GCA_964532795.1 uncultured Phycisphaeraceae bacterium
GAGGTGAAAACGAGCGAAAACGGGCCCAAAAAGTGTACACTTTTGACACATTTTTCGAGCGATTTCTTCCTTGTGAGTGCAGTTCTCGCCACCTGCCCGCGTTTACGGGCTGGAATCGACGATTTGCTAGGAACGGAGCTAAGCCTATGGCCGCCACATGCGGCCGCGACCCGGAATCACGTCTGCTCTGCTGCGAATATCGCGTGGAGAATCCTGCAGGGACCTGTAGAAACCGACAACCCCTCGTGCGAGAAGAGACGATTCGCAGCGCCAGGCAAGACCATCCGAGTCAGCCATGCCAATCTGGCAGTTGCCGCACGAGGCGCAGAAAGGTTAAGGCATTGTTTTGCAGTGGTTTACGTCGTACCACGCCCGGTATGGTTCTTGCATCTATTTCTCCCGGAGCCCTGATTGACGAATGATCGCACCACCCGGGGAAGGATTGCGCCATGGATATGAACAACCTCACGCTCAAGTGCCAGGAAGCCCTTCAGCAGGCCAGCAACGTCGCCGTCCAGCGCGGCCACCGGCAAGTCGACGGCGAGCACCTGCTGCTGGCCCTCTGCCGGCAGGAGGACGGCCTGGTGCCGCGCCTGCTCGATCGCCTCAAGCGGCCGGCCGATGTGCTCATCGCCGAACTCGAGCGCGAGCTGGACAAGTTGCCCAGTGTCGTCGGCGGCAGCGCCGGCGTGCAGCCGGGGCAGATCGCCATCACGCCGCGCGTGCAGGAATTGTTCGTCAAAGCCGAGGCTGAGGCCAAGCGCCTCAAGGACGAGTACATCGCCGTCGAGCACCTGATGCTCGCGCTGCTGGGCGAACGTGACACCACGCCCGCCGGACGCATCCTCCACCAGCTCGGAATCACCCGCGACAGCTTTCTGGCCGCGCTCACCGAAGTGCGCGGCAACCAGCGGATCACCAGCGCCACGCCCGAGGGCACCTACGAAGCCCTGCAGCGCTACGGCCAGGACCTGGTCGAGCTGGCCCGCAACGGCAAGCTCGACCCGATCATCGGACGCGACGGCGAGATCCGCCGCGTCATCCGCGTGCTCTCGCGCAAGACCAAGAACAACCCCGTGTTGATCGGTGAGCCGGGCGTGGGCAAGACGGCCATCGTCGAAGGCCTGGCCCAGCGCATCGTGCGGGGCGACGTGCCCGAGGGACTCAAGGACAAGTCCGTCTTCGCCCTCGACATGGGCGCGCTCGTCGCCGGCGCGAAGTATCGCGGCGAGTTCGAAGAACGTCTCAAGGCCGTGCTCGCCGAGATCAAGCAGTCGGAAGGACGCATCCTGCTGTTCATCGACGAACTGCACAACATCGTCGGCGCCGGCAAGGCCGAAGGCTCGATGGACGCGGGCAACATGCTCAAGCCCATGCTCGCGCGCGGCGAACTGCACTGCATCGGCGCGACCACGCTCGATGAGTACCGCAAGCACATCGAGAAGGACGCCGCGCTGGAAAGACGCTTCCAGCCGGTGACCGTCGATCCGCCGACGGTCGAGGACACCATCTCCATCCTGCGCGGCTTGCGCGAGCGCTTCGAGCTGCACCACGGCGTGCACATCCAGGATGGCGCGCTGGTCAGCAGCGCGGTGCTCTCCAACCGCTACATCTCCGACCGCTTCCTGCCCGACAAGGCGATCGACCTCGTTGACGAAGCCTGCGCAATGATTCGCACGGAAATGGACTCCATGCCGGCGGAGTTGGACGAAGTGACCCGCCGCGTCATGCAGCTTGAGATCGAGGAAGCCGCGCTCAAGAAGGAAAAGGACAAGGCCAGCAAGGAGCGTCTGGAAACACTGCGCAAGGAGCTGGCCGACCTGCGTGATCAGGCCAACACGCTGCGCGCCCAGTGGGAGCACGAGAAGCAGGGCGTGGACGAGTTGCGCAAGCTTCGCGAGGAAATCGACCAGACGCGCCTGGCCATCGAACAGGCCGAGCGCGACTACAACCTCGACAAGGCGGCCGAACTCAAGTACGGCACGCTGCCCGAACTCGAGAAGCGCCTCGCGGCCATCGAGTCGCAGCACGAACCGAGCGCAGGCGCCCAGCCCGGCGAGGCCGCGACCGCCGTCGCCGAACGCACAAAACTCGTTCGCGAGGAAGTGACCGAAGAGGAGATCGCCGAGATCGTCTCGCGCTGGACGGGCATTCCCGTCACGCGGCTGGTCGAGGGCGAACGCGAGAAACTGCTCAAGCTCGACCAGGTGTTGCACGAGCGCGTGATCGGCCAGGACGAAGCGGTGCAGCTCGTGGCCGACGCGGTGATCCGCGCGCGGTCCGGCATCAAGGACCCCAAGCGCCCGATCGGTTCGTTCATCTTCCTCGGGCCCACCGGTGTCGGCAAGACGGAGTTGGCGCGGTCACTGGCCGCGTCGCTGTTCGACAGCGAGGACAACATCGTGCGACTGGACATGAGCGAGTACATGGAGAAGCATGCCGTCTCGCGCATGATCGGCGCCCCGCCGGGCTACATCGGCTACGAGGAGGGCGGCCAGCTTACCGAGGCCATTCGCCGCAAGCCGTACAGCGTGGTGTTGTTCGACGAGATCGAGAAAGCGCACCACGACGTGTTCAACGTGCTGCTGCAGATTCTCGATGACGGGCGCATCACCGACAGCCAGGGACGCACCGTGGACTTCAAGAACACGGTGGTCATCATGACGAGCAACATCGGCTCGACCCACCTGCTGGACGAAGCGATGATGGGCGGCGGCGAGATCGGCGACGCGGCCCGCAACGCGGTGATGTCGGAGCTGCGGTCGCACTTCCGACCGGAGTTTCTCAATCGCGTGGACGACGTGGTGCTGTTCAAGCCGCTGACGCTGGACGAGATTGGCCGGATTGTGGAACTGCAGGTGGAGCTCGTTCGCGAGCGGCTCGCCGATCGTCAGGTTTCCTTGACCTTGTCCGACGCCGCGAAGGAACACATCGCCCACGCCGCGTACGACCCGGTGTACGGCGCCCGCCCGCTGAAGCGCTACCTCCAGCACGAACTGGAGACGCGTATCGGCAGGGCGTTGATCGCCGGCGAGGTGTCGGAGGGCAGCACGATCACCGTGGATGTGCATGACGGCGAACTGGCGATCGATGCGCGATGATTGTTCACTGTAAGTTGCTCTTTGACAAGTGGATAAGTCTGTGCAAGCCAGGCAGCGGATGTCTGTCGCGGAAGATACCCGAGTGCGCAAAACAACCATGATCGACGTATTTTTTTGCGTCTGAGTGCTGACTCACCCAATTGGCTAGGTCGACCCATGTTCAGCCTTCTCTATCGGACCTGCCTCTGATAGCATGCGCACAAGGAGGGGACGAGGGGAGAATGGGGCGGCAGGTCCGTGGGGGGACCAAAAGTGGGCCGTCGGGAGTGGCGAGCTTTCCGGGATGGAGAAAGCCGGGGAGCAAGCAGGAGCCCGGGTCGCTCCGGATGAGAAGGATGGAGGCGGCGAAACACCGGCGGGGAGAAACGTTAGGAGCGGGTAGTAGCATCAGCGGGAGGAAGCCATCTTCGGCGGCCGTAAGGCCGCCCTTTTTCTTTGCGCGGATCTGCCCAAGCAGTGCCATCCCTGTGGCACTGAGGTGCTGGATCGGCCGTCGCGCCGGACCATAATGGGAGCAACCCATCGGCGCGGCATCCGCTTCGCCGTCCACCTTTGCACACCCAAGAGGATTGACTCCTCACGCCGTCCGGCGATCTGCTCCGGGGAGAGATCGCCGGGCCTTTTCCGTGTGTCCGAGTAAATGGCTCGCCCCATGGTTCGCGTCGAGCCCCGTTCCGCTGTCACCCATCTCTTCAAGGGTTTTTCCGGGCTTGGTCGATGCTGGATGTTGGGCCGCGAGCGCATGGACGAACCGGGGCTGGCCAAGCCGGTATGCGAGCGGCTTTCCTGGTGCTGGTGTCTGCGAGAGGACTGGGCATGGCGTCACCGACGGCGAAATCGCGGGAGCAGGGACAGGCGGGGGCGCGGCCCGCGCCGCCGCGCTCCGGCGATGCCGGCCGCCCCGGCGCCAAGTCCGCTGCAAAAGGCGGTTGGCCCATGTCGCCCGGCTTCGAGAAGCCGCTGGTTGGCTTCCTGACCTACTGCAAGGTCGAGTGCGGCTTCGCCATCGCCACCCTCCGCGCCTACGCCGCAGATCTGCGCGACCTCGAATTCTGGCTCGAAAGCAGAGGGCATCGCGACTTCAGCAAGCTTGACGCCGACCTGCTCGCGGCCCACGTGCACGACCTGCACAAGCGCGGCCTGGCCGTCTCCTCCATCGCCCGACACGTCGCCACCATCCGCGTCTTTGGCCGCTTCCTCGAGGCCAACGCCTTCCTCCCCGAGAACCCGGCCGAACTGCTGATGCAGCCTTCCGCCTGGCGCAACCTGCCCGGCGTGATCGGGCCGGAACAGATGCGCCGACTCATCGAGGCACCCCAGCCCGAAGACGCCCTGTGCCTGCGCGACCGCGCCATTCTCGAAATGCTGTACGCCGGCGGCCTGCGCGCCAGCGAACTGGCCGGGCTCGATCGTGACCGCCTCCACGCGGACCTGGGCATCGTCCGCGTCATGGGCAAGGGCAACAAGGAACGCATCGTTCCCGTCGGCCGGCCCGCCATCGATGCGGTCGAGAAGTATCTCGACGAGCAGCGCCCCTACCTCGCCCGCCCTGATCGCCAGACCAACCGACTCTTCCTCTCACGCACCGGCCAGCCGATCACGCGCATCGTTGTCTGGCAGATCGTCACCAAGTACGCGCGGCGGGCGGGACTGGCCAACGTCCATCCACACACCTTGCGACACTCCTTCGCCACCCACATGCTCGCCGGCGGCGCCGACCTGCGCGTCGTGCAGGAACTGCTCGGACACTCCAACATCAAGACCACCCAGGTCTACACCCACGTCGACCGCAGCCGCCTCAAACACGTGATCCAGCACTTCCACCCGCGGCCGTGAGGCTCGAGCCGCTACTCCCCACTGTACGCCTTCGCCTCCGCCAGGTTGATCCAGCCGTCACGGTTGACGTCCGCCTTTTCCACCTGCTGGTTGTAGAACGCGTTGTCCGACAGTACGCGCTTCTCGCTGGTGGCGATGAGGAAGGGGATGGCGAAGCCGGACTTGCCCTGGCTGGCGTCGCCGCGCCGCCGGCGGCGTTCGACTTCCTGCTGGAACAGCGTCATCGCCTCGTCATTCTCGAAGCTCACCGCCACGCGCGGGGCGTCGCGATCGACCACCACTTCCGATTCCGAATTGATCAGACAGCCCGACAGCGCGGCGAGCGCCGTGGCGAGGGCAGTACCAACCAGCAACCTTGGCATCCGGTTCCTCCGAAAGGACAACGGCGTGACTGTAAGACGTGGACGCCTGCAGAGCAAGGAAGTTGCAGCCGGCGGGCGGATGTGGCTTGATTTGTTCCGAACCGGGCCTAACCTTCGGGCATGCAATGCAACATCGACAGTCGTGGCAAGGCGGCGAGGCTGATCTGGGGCATCGTGTGCGTGCTGGTGGGCGTGGTGCTGATCGTGCTCGGCGCCCTGCAGGTGCTGGCCGGCTGGTGGCTGTGGGCCCTGGCCGCGGTGTTCGTGCTGGGCGGGGCCTTCGCCATCTTCGAGGCCCGCAAGGGCTGGTGCGCCGTACGGGCCATGGGCATCAAGACGCCGATGTGACCGCCGCGCGATCCGCAATACCAGCTTACGACGGGTCCTCTTCCGCAATACGCAGGAACTGTGTTTGCGCCTCCACGCGGAGTCGGCTTGAGAACTGGGGGCCGTCGGCTTCACTCGACGAAGCCGTCACGTTCGCCGTCACCACGCGGTGGCTACCCACCACTTCATTGCGTTGCAGGTCGTACATGACCTGCATGGTCGCGCTGCCGCCGCCCGACCGAAGATCGAGTGAGCCATCATCCTTGTCGAACGTGATGGCGACCTCCGCCTGCGAGTGCACCGTCGCCACCGGAATGCCGGCAATCGATTCCACGCCGACAAGGCGGTACGTCGTGTCCTCCCGGCGTTCGCCGAGCGCCGACGTTTCGGAAAGCTCGTGTCGCCATGAAGTGTCCCGCCGGGCCTCGGCCGGTGCGGCCGGGAGGCACGCCAGCGTTTCGGCCAGGAATTCGTAGTCCAGCAGCTTCGGCGCTTTCTCGCCACCCGCCGCCTCCAGGCGTCGCTGCAGCGAGTCCATGCCATGCAGCGCGGTTACCGTGCCTTGGGCCGAGAGATCCACCTCCACCCGCTGATTGTGGAAAGCGCTCAACGTTTCGTGCATCCGCTTGCCCATCGGATGCGACGGCGCGGCGCGGCGGGTGTCGACTTCCACCGGCGGTTCGTCCGATGATGTGGCGCGTAGCGTCAACCACTGGATCGTCAGGCCGCACCGCGCCGAGCCGTCCGGTCGCACCGAGAGCACTTCCCAGTACATCCGGCCGTTCGTCTCCAGCGTCATGGTCATCTCGCGCTGCTGCGTGCCGATGGTGAAGTTCTGCTGGATGTCGGCCTGCTGCCAGTATTCGTACGTGGCGTTGCGCCCCGCGACGAAGTTCGGCCGCAGATCGATCGCCGATGGTTCGGCCGTCGCGCCGCGCTCGCCCGGCTGCTGCGAAGGCTGCGACTTGCCCGCCTCCGCTTCGCACCAGCCCCACGTGGCCAACGCCAGGATCATTGTGCATGCCATCCACCGGATGGCGCGGCCGTGTGCGTTCCCAATCATCGAACAAACTCCCTTGGGTTCAGGTCACCGCATCATACCGCGCGACGCCTCCCGGCCGGCGTACTTCATGAAGTGATAGTTGACCACGTGCGGTTGCCCATCTTCGCTGCGCCACACAAACAGCCACACCATCGGGGCTTCCATCCCCTGGCGCAGGCCGGCAAATGTTGGCATCACCACGACCCGCGCCACCGCGCTGCCGTCGGCGCGGGCCTCCGCGCCCGTGACCGATACGTCGGCAATGCCCACGCCCCCCTTGATCACGAAGTGCTCGTACGCATCCATCGTTTCCGCGCGGCCGTCATACCACACGGCGCCGCCGGGAAAGGTAACCTTCACATCGCGAGCCGACATCGATTCCACCGTCTGCGCATCGCCACGCCCCGCAGCCTCGACCAGTTGCAGCGTCAGGGCCGTGAATCTCTCGCGACCGGTCTCGACCAGCATCGCCGTCAGCACCAGCGCCAGTGCCACGCCCGCGAAGGCCAGCCCCGCGTACAGCGCGGCCTTGCCCCGACGCAACCACGCATGCAGCAGCAGCGCCACCGCGAACAGGCCCAGGACGATCACCGGCGTCGTCGGGTCCTCGAACAGCCAGCGCGAAAACAGCGATGGATCGGCGGGCGGCGACGGGTCGGTCGCGGCGAGCAGGGGCACTTCGTGCATGCGACGTATCGTAGCAGCCGGCCGCGCCTACTGTCGCAGCGTGGCGAGCCGTCGCTCGGCCTCGTCCCGGTTGGCCGGCTCGATCGCGATGGCCGCGGCGATGCTCGCCTCCATCGCGTCGATGTGCCGCCCGGCCTGGGCGAACTGGTCGGCCTCGCGCTGCAACTGCCGGGCACGGGCGATCGCCAACTGGGCGAGGATGTCCCCCGCCGCCGCGCTGCCCACGGCACGAGTCATCTTCGCGGCGATCTCGTCATCGGTCGGCAACTCGAGCGGATCGCCTGCGAGGCCGAGGTCCGGCGCGGCCCCCTCGATCGCCGTATCCTCGCTGCCCGCGTTGCGGGTGATGTCGATCCGCTGGATCAGCGCGCCCGTCCGCGCATCGTCAATCCGTCCGACCACCCGCAGCCGCCCGGTTTTCTCGTGGGTGTGGATCACGTACGGATGCACCTGCGTGCTTCGCACGTCCACCAGGGCCGGCGTGCGCCGGATGGCGTCCTTGCAGCGATCGAGATGCCGGTGCAGGTCGCGCAGCTTGCGATCGAGCCGGTCCACGCTGTTGCAGTGGATGCAGGTTACGCGGTCGCCCTTGCCCTTCGCCGGCGTTTGCTTGAGGTGCTCACGCCGGCAGCGGCGCTGCGCCTCTTCATACTCGAGCCGCGTGATGCGAATCGCGTTGGCCAGATCGGCCACTTCGCGTCGCAGTTCGCGCAGCCGCGGATTCGCCACCGTCTGCGTGACGGTGTAGGTGTGCTCGCGGTTCACCGAGTCCACACGACGTT
The DNA here is from genome assembly GCA_964532795.1 of uncultured Phycisphaeraceae bacterium. Lineage (GTDB taxonomy): Bacteria > Planctomycetota > Phycisphaerae > Phycisphaerales > Phycisphaeraceae > CAZHJL01. Next base: position 8,138 of record CAZHJL010000097.1, read on the forward strand.
CGGTGATGGTGAACTGGTCGATGGACAACGTCACGTTGTAGTCCGCCTGGTTGGGCGTGATGGCGACCTGGTCGCTGGCCATCCGACGCGCGGCGGCGAAGAGCTGGTCGCCGACCATGTCCGATCGCGTGGTCTGCCGGCCGGAGGTGTCCAACACTTCGAGCGACACGTCGTAGGCGATGCGCTGCACGATGCGCCGCCGCGCATCGCGAATGGCCAGTTCGTAGCGCTGGTCTTCGGACCACTGCATGGCGGTCATGTACTGGAGCATGGCGTGCCCGGGCCGCCCCGCCTGGAGGTCCGCCTCGCCGCGCAGGTAGGCCACATCGGCCATGCCCTGTCGGGCGGGCGCGTGGCCGGCGATGTAGTGCATCGCCCGACGGAACGCGTCTTCGGCGCCGTCGAGCTGCGACGCGGCAAGCGACGTTCGGCCGCGCTGGGTGTAGTCGGCCGCCGCGGCGCCCAGTGTGCGCTCGCGCAGCGCCAGGGCGTTGCGATGCGTGGGGTAGATGCGAAGGGCCGTGCCGAGCACCGTCAGCGCGCTGTCCCAACGACGCGCGGCGAAGTGCTCACCGGCCTCGCGATACGCTTCTTCCGACTGCTCGCGCAGTTCCATCGCGCGATCGCGCATCGCCACCGCATCCGCATCGTGTGGCCACACCGCCAGCGAGGCGTTCAGCCGCGCGATCGCGTCATCGAGCCGCTTCTCGTCGAGCAGCGTGCGACCTTCCATCGTCAGTGCGCTCGCGCGATCGAGTTGCAGTTGAGCACGGTGCAGTTCGCCGCGCACCAGCAGGTGGTGCGGATTGGCCTGACGCGCGGCGCGCAGCGTGTCGGCCGCCTGTCGCCACTTCCGCGCCCGCGCCATCTCCAGCGCCTGGGTGAAAAGCGGCGCGGCCGGATCGGTCGGGTCGTCGCCGGCCAGCGAATCCAGCGCCGCCGCGGCGCCCGCGTGATTCGGGTCGTGGTTCAGTGCGCGGCGGAGCAGCGGCTGCGTCCGCTCGATCTGATCGATGTCCGCCAGGCCGATCGCTTCGTCATACAGCGCCCGCGCCGCGTCGAGCTTCGCCTGGGACAGGGCCTGCGCCGCCGGCTGGAAGTCCGGTGTGATCGCCAGCGCCTGTTCGAAGCGCGGCAGGGCGCTCTCGTACGCGCCGCGCTGCGTCAGGCGCACACCGTGCTCGTACTGCTGCAGCGTCCGCGCCTCGCGCACCCGCTCGCTGAAGACCGGGTCGGCCTCCAGTTCCGGCTTCTTCGCGATCGCCGATTCGTAGTGGTAGACCGCGCTGTCGTAGTTCCCCGCGTCGTAGGCTTCGTGCCCCCGCTTAAGGTGATTCACCCCGCATCCCGCCAGTGCGATCGTGAGTGCGATGGTGCCGATCAGAACGATGGTGCTTCGCATGTCCGTCCCCTTTCGGCTGGTGTCCACCCAACTTACGGGGCGGACGGATCAGATATGCCTTTCCTGCATGGTTTGCACAGCTTGCAGGTCTTGCACGTTCAGTTCGGCGCGGGTGGCGGTGACGAGTCGTCGGGTGGTACGTCATCGGCCCTAACGTGACGCATCCGGCCAGGGCGATGGCGGGAGCGATGGTACCGATCAGAATAATGATGCTTCGCATTTCCGACCCCTTTCGGCTGGTGTTGATTCAGCACAAGGGGCAGACGCGCAAGGCGACGTTTCCTGCATGGGTTGCAGGTCTTGCAGGTTTGGTTCGGCGCGAGCAGCGGACCGTGCTTCGGCAGCAAGGACTCCGTCAACACCTGCTGACGCGGGAACGAGCATGTCCCAGCTTCACTCGTCCCGCAACAGGATGTTGATCGGCCCGATCCAGAAAGGCTTGTCGTACTTCGCCAGGTGCTTGCCCGACGCGCGCCAGCGGTACAGGCTGGCCTCGATCTCCACGTCCGCCACTTTCGAGGCGCTCGTCTTGAGCATCTTGTGGTTCACCACGCGGCCGGTTTCCGGGTCGATCTGGATGTACACCACCGGGTTGCGCAGGCCGTCCCATTGCCGCACCACCGCCGACAGGTTGATGAAGGCGGTTCGGATCGTCAGCCCCTTCACGGTGATTACCTTGCCCGGGCGCACCGGCTGCTTCGGCGCCAACGGACTGACCGGCACGACCTCCCCCTCGCGCGGCGTGCTCGTGGCGTCGCCCGGATTCGTCCCGCCGTCGCCCGGTTCGACCGGCGCTTCGCCGTCGCTGGATGTGGCCGACCGGTCCGACTGCTGCGATTGAGCGTCGCCTGCTTCGGGCTTGTCCTGCGCCTGCGAATCATCCTGGGGCGGCCGGGTGTTGGCCGCGTCTTCGCGCGGATCGTCGACTTCCGGGCGGTCTTCGCCGGGTTCGTCCACGCGGGTTTCACTCAGCGTCACCTGCGGCGCTTCGCCGTCGGGCGAATCCGGATCGACGCCGCGCTGCGACGTCGCGGCCAGGGATTCGCTTTCGCCGTCGTGCTGATCTTCCGGCGATTCCATCCGCGCGTCGTCGAGCTTTGCCACCGCGACCTGCCCATCGCGGCTGTCCGGCAACGGGCTGCCACCCGAGGCCGTCGGCGATGTCGGCCGCGCGGCGTCGACCGGCGCGCCGGTGTCGCTCGGGTCCGGCCGGTCCGGTTGCGGCGTGCGCTGCGCCACGGCGTCGCTGGGCAGCTTGCGATCCGGATCCAACGGGCTCTGCGCCCCCTTGCCCGACTCGTCGCGCGACGTCGAGGGCGAACCGGACTGCCCGTCGCGCCCGCCGCCATCGGCCTGCGCGACCGCAGCCGGCGTGCCCGAATCCACCGGCAGGCCCGGACGGCCTTGCGAGCCGCGCTGTCCAGGCCGCGGGTCGCGCACCATCGCGGCGCGCGGGTCCGGTTCCTGCGCCGACTGCTGCGCCGGTTGCTCGAGCTTGCGCTTCGACTGCCGCGCGATCAGCTTGCGGTAGTCATCGTGACTGATCCACGCGACGGTCGGATCGTCCTGGCCGTCGTCGCTGCCCAGGGGCACCTCGGGCTCCATCACCTTCGACTCCGCCTGGATCGGCACCACGCGAGTGTTGTTGTCTTCGTAGCGCCCCTCATCGACCGTGCCCTGGCTGTCGGTATGGAAGATCAGGTAGCGCGTGCCGGCGCTGACCGTTTCCGGCAGCGTGATCGTCGCGCCGTCCGGCGTGCGATACATGTCGCGCGGGGCGAGGAACTGGTCATTGCCCCACGAGGCCAGCAGCGTGTCATCCTCGCTCAGCGTGTCATCATCCGAAACGTACACGCTGTCGACCCATCGCGTCTGCATCACCGGCTCGTTGCCGCGATTGACCACCACGAACAGCACACTCGCCGGCCGGCCGATGAAAAGCTGGTCGGAAACCAGCACATCCTTGAACTGCAGGTCCGGCTTCGCCTGCGCGTCGATCCGGATCGGCCGCGACAGCACGTTGTTGTCGTCGCGCCCGGCTTCATCCAGCGCCCCGCCGGCATCGACCTTCACGAACAGCGTGTACGCCCCATTCAGGCGACGGGGCAGGTGGATCTCACCCGTCGCCGCCTCGTACCCCTCGTTGACGCCGACCAGGTCGGATCGCTCGATTGTCGCCAGCAGCAGGTCATCCTCGTCCAGCACCTCGTCGCGCGACAGGTACACGCGATCCGACCAGCGCGGCGGGGCGACCGCTTCGCCGCGGTTGGTCGTCGTGTAGCGCACGAGCATCGAACCATCCGCCTGCGCGGCCTCGGGCGCGTCGATCGACTCGATCGCCAGGTCCGGCCGCAGGGGCGATTCGATCACCACCGGGCGCGCCAGGTACTGACCCGACCCCCCGCCGCGCGATACGGCGCCGTCGCGATCGGCCACGAGCACCAGGTGGAACGCGCCGTGGTACTGCTCGGGGATGACCACCTGTTCGAAGCGATCGGCGTAAAGCTCGCCCGCCGGCACGGCCCGGTCCTGCGCGCGGCTGGCGACGATGAGATCCGTATCGTCCGGCCGGTCATCCACCGACAACAGCAGCACGTCGCGCCATTGCCCGACGACCGGCATCGTACCCGTGCTGGTCACCTCGTAAGGGATGTCCACCGGTCGCCCGGCCGCGATGGTCTGCGGCGCGGCAAGGTCGGTCGCCGCCAGACCCGCGTCCGTCACCGCCTGCGACGACGGCGCGGAATCGGCCATGCCCGCCACCAGCGGCAACAGCGCCGCGTGCAGCAGCAGTGCCACCGCGAGACCCACGGCCATCGGAATGACGGATTCACGTTCGATCATCACGTTTCCCCGGCTTGCAACCCATCCAGCCGGTCAGGTGGATTCTATTGGGACGCTCGACCCATTCGACCGGTTCCCCGCATAAATCTCGACATTTCGCACGGAATGTACGACGCCGCGGCCGCCCGCGCCCCCATCGCGGCGGGACGGCTCACTCCCCGCCGCCTCCGACCGTCGACGCGTGGGCCGGGCCCACGGCGATGCATTCCTTGACCTTTGTCCTGTTCGCCAGACCGATCACCTGCTGGAACAGCGGCAGCCGGTCCACCACCGCCTGGCCCGGGCGGCGGTCGACCTCGTCCTGCGACAGCACGTACACCGTCGGCTGCGGGTCCATCGCCGCGATCTGCGTGAACGCCTGCTCGAGGGCGTCCATCGTGTGCGGCTTGCCGTCCAGCTCCACCTGCCCGCTCAGCGTGAGCGTCACCGTGCGATGCTCGCCCGCCTCGGTCGCCTCGCCGCCGGTCACCGGGGCGTAGGTCATCCGCAGGGCGTCGGCCTGGATCAGCACGATCATCGCGTAGATGAAGAACGTCAGCAGCAGGAAGACCACGTCCAGGAGCGGCAGCACTTCCAGGCGCGGGCTGAAGTCGTGGCGGCGGATGGTCGGCGGCATGCCTCTATGTTATCCCATCTTCACCCGGCGCCGAGCGCGGCGGCGAATCTGCATCACTCCACGCCCATTTCTGACCATCCTGACGGCAAGCCGGTGACACGTGGGCACAGGTCTTCATACTGCAGGAGCAACAAATCACCCCCTGCATGGAGGTTAGGCACAGATGAACGAAGAACAGACTCCCGGAATGGGCGGCGAACCGACACCCGAACAGCCCACACCTGAAGTCGGAAGCGCTCCCAGCAAGGATGAATGCACGATGGCCATGTTGTGCCATCTGCTGGCGATCTTCACCGGCTTCATCGGCCCCCTGATCATCTGGTTGATGAAGAAAGATCAATCGCCGTTTGTTGATTACCACGGCAAGCAGGCGCTGAACTTCCAGTTCACGGTCCTGATCGCTTCGATCGTGTCCGGCCTGCTGATCATGATCTTCGTAGGTTGCGTGACCACACCGATCATCGTCATCGGCAACCTGATTCTCTGCATCATGGCCACCATGAAGGCGAACAGCGGCGAGATGTACCAGTACCCGCTGGCTATCCCCTTCATCAAGTAGCCGCGCCGCCAGAACGAAATGCAAGACAGCCCGGACGAGAGCCGGGCTGTTTCTATTCGAACGCATCCGCGGGTCGTGATCAGCGCAACCCATCCCACGCCGCGGCGATCGCTTCCGCCGGCGTGTCGTCCACCACGCTCACCTGGCCCATCCGGTCCGGCAGCACCAGGCGAATCTTGTCACCGGCGACCTTCTTGTCCAGCCGCATGCTGTCGATGAGCATGTCTGTGGCCGGCAGGTCCGGGGCGCTGGTGGGCAGGCCGATCTTCTCGAGCAGCGCGGTCAGGCGATCCAGCACACTCGTATCACATCGCCCGGCCGCCACCGCCAGCTTCGTCGCCGCGACCATCCCCAGCGACACCGCCTCGCCGTGGTGATACTTCTCGCCCGTCACCCCCCGATCCGCGCCCTCGCCCGTGCACGCTTCGATCGCATGGGCGAACGTGTGGCCGAAGTTCAGAATCGCGCGCAGGCCGGATTCCTTCTCGTCCTGCATCACCACGTCCGCCTTGATGCGCACGTTGCGTTCGACCAGTTCGACCAGCACATCGCTGTCCAGCGCGAGAATCGCATCGACATTCGCCTGCGTCAAGTCGAAGAGCGCTTCGTCGCGGATCACCCCGTGCTTCACGCACTCGGCCAGGCCGCAGCGGATTTCGCGCCCGTCCAGCGTCTGGAGCGTGTCGATATCCACCACCACCAGGTGCGGCTGGTAGAACGCGCCGATCAGGTTCTTGCCCTGCGGCACATTCACCCCGACCTTGCCGCCGACCGAGGCATCGACCATCGCCAGCAGCGTGGTGGGGCACTGGATGAACGGCACGCCGCGCAGGTACGTTGCGGCCACGAAGCCCACCGTATCGCCCGCCACGCCGCCGCCGAGCGCAATCACCGGGCTGCGCCGCTCCATGCGCTTGTCCAGCAGCACGTCGTAGAAACCGCGCACGGTATCCAGCGACTTGTTGCCCTCCCCCATATCGCACGATTCGAGCGTCACGTCGTAGCCTGCATCGGCCAGGCTGGCCACGGCCGCGTCGCCGTGCGGCTTCACGACGTTTCGATCCGCCAGCACTGCCGCCCGCGCATGCGGCGCGACGGCCCGAACCATCTCGCCCAGGCACCCGAGCAGCCGGGGTTGGATGTGCACTTCATATGAATGATGCGGCAGGTTGATCTCGACAATCGCCATGCCGCGCAGAATAGCAGCGCGCAGCAGTGGCTGCCATGGCCGAGACGGGCGAGCAGCAGAACAGCAAAGCAGAGAAATGCGAGCAGGCGCAAGGACCGCTCCCCGCTGCTTCGTGCCTATGTGTCTTCGTGCCTCTCTTCTTCTCCTCCGTCGCTCTCTTCCGCCGCCCGTCTCCGCTCCAACTCCAGCAGCGCCTCGTCCGGGTCTTCCGGCAGGGGCGTCGTGCTCTCGTTCCAGGGGTCCTCTTCTTCGTCATCCTCCCAATCGACGGCCCCCCGCCTCGCCGCGCGGCGGGGGCCCAGCGGCTTGGGCGTGAACGACAGTTTGCGCACGCGCAGGCCCAGGAAGATCAGCAGCCCGACGACCCCAACAATGAAGACCACCAGGATCACGACGTGCGTCGGCCGCAACCCGCTGAAACTGAAGCCCGCCGGCGGCGGGGGCGCGCCGGCCACCGTCGAGTGACCGACGAACACCAGGTAATACGTCGGCTCGTTGTCGTCCCGGACGCTCACATCCTTCCAGTACTTGTAGAACCGGCCGGCCACCGTTACCCACTGTCCTTCGCGCACCGATTGGGGCGGGTCGGTCAGGTAGACCACCACCGTGCTCGCGTTGACGGTGTGGACATCGCCGGTTTCGATCTGCGGCAGGATGACCCAGCGCTCGAGATCGGGAAAATCATCCCGCCGCGCGATCGTCCGGTCGTCCTGGGCCGTCACCAGCCGCCCGGTGAACTCGAACAGCCGCCCCCGGTATCGCGCCGGCGCTTTGGCGATCTTCTGGAAGTCCGGCTCCGTCGCGCCGGAGAGATTCTCCCGCGTCCATGTCTTCGCATTCTCCAGCAGGGCGTACCACGCAGGCGTATCCAGTGCCTCGTTCAGGTCATTTGCCTCCATCAACTGGAAGTACTGCGTCGGCGTCAGGGCCGGCTCGCCCAGCGCCGGCAGCAAAGCCTGCAACTGCCCCAGCGACGCCGAGGGGTCGATCGGCCCCATGCCCGTGTCGTCGGTGCCCGCGCCCTCGACCGCCGCGCTGCACCATACGCTCGAACACACCACGCAGGCCGCGGCCGACAGCAGCAACCACTTCTTGGAATAGTGATTCATCATCCACATGATAACGGTCAGGCCGCCCGCCCATTAGGAGCCGGCTGCAGGATCCGCACGCCACGCGAGTCGATCGCACACGCTGGCCTGGCGGGACCTCGGATCCGATACACGGTTTCCATCGGCGTGTCTCCGTGTGTATCTGTGGTTTCATCTGTTGCCGGTCGTCCGGGCTGGGCGGTTGGTTCCCGCCTGCGCCGCCTCCAACACCCCTGACTCCTGCTATCATGCCCCGTTTCCCGAAGAGAACGCGCCATGACCACCACCGCTGAGAGCCTGCTGGCGTCACTGGAAATCCCGCCCGCCCTGCGCGGCCAGGTCGTGCCCATCCTCGATTTCGGCTCGCAGTACGTCCAGCTCATCGCCCGACGCGTGCGCGAGGAGGGGGTCTTCAGCGTGCTCGTGCGCCCGGACATCCCGATCGAGGACCTCAAGGCCATCGGTCCCAAGGGCCTGATCCTCTCGGGCGGTCCGGCCAGCGTCTACGAAGAAGGCGCCCCCAGGTGCGATCCGCGCCTCTTCGAACTGGGCGTGCCCATCCTCGGCATCTGCTACGGCATGCAGATCGGCTGCCAACTGCTCGGTGCTGAGATCAGGAACGCCCGGGCCCGCGAGTACGGCCGCGCTTCGCTCGATGTTTCCGACAGCGACCAGCTCCTGCCCGGCCTGCCCGCGCACACCACCGTGTGGATGAGCCACGGCGACCAGGTCAACCAGTTGCCGGATGATTTCATCGCCCTCGCCCGCACGCCCACCTGCCCCTTTGCCGCCGTCAGGCACCGGAGCCATCCGTTCTACGGCGTGCAGTTCCACCCGGAGGTCACGCACACGCCGCACGGCATCGACATCCTGCGCAATTTCCTGTTCAACATCTGCCAGTGCGCCGGCAACTGGCGCATGAGCGACTTCCTCGAGCAGCAGGCGGCGCTCATCCGCGAGCGCGTGGGCGACAAGCGTGTCATCTGCGGCCTGTCGGGCGGGGTGGATTCGTCGGTCGTGGCCGCGCTGCTCAATCGCGCGATCGGCCACCAGCTTACGTGCATCTTCGTGGACAACGGCCTGCTGCGCAAGAACGAACGCGAACTGGTCGAACGGACCTTCCGCGACCACTTCGACGTCAACCTGCGCGTCATCGATGCGAGCGACGCCTTCCTGGACGATCTGGCCGGCGTGCGCGACCCGCAGGACAAGCGTCGTCGCATCGGGCATCGCTTCATCGAAGTGTTCAAGCAGGCGGCCGACGAGATCGCCGCCGGCAAGGACGACGTCGCCTTCCTTGCACAGGGCACGCTCTACCCCGACGTCATCGAGTCCGGCCACGGCTACTCCGGCGCCGCGGCCAACATCAAGCTCCATCACAACGTCGGCGGCCTGCCCGAGCAGCTCGGCTTCCAACTCATCGAGCCCCTGCGCAGCCTTTTCAAGGACGAAGTCCGCAAGCTCGGCGAGGTGCTCGGCCTGCCGGAGAATCTCGTCTGGCGACACCCGTTCCCCGGCCCCGGCCTGTCCGTGCGGGTGCTCGAGGAGATCACGAGGGACAAGCTCGACCTGCTGCGCGAGTGCGATGAGATTCTGCTGGAGGAGATCGTCGCCAACAACCTGTACCGCCGCACAAGCCAGGTGTTCGCCGTGCTGCTGCCGATCCGCGCCGTGGGCGTGATGGGCGACGGCCGCACGTATGAAAGCGTCATCGCCATCCGCGCCGTGGAGACGCAGGATTTCATGACCGCCGACTGGGCCCGCATTCCGTACGACGTGCTGGCCACGATCAGCAACCGCATCATCAACGAAGTGCGCGGCGTCAACCGCGTGGTCTACGACATCTCCAGCAAGCCGCCGGCGACGATTGAGTGGGAGTAGGGCGGTACTGTTTGCCGGCGGGGCGGGCGAGACGCCACTACTGTCCGGGATTTTTCCTGCGGCTTGCTTGCATAAT
>CAZHJL010000098.1:0-17653 GCA_964532795.1 uncultured Phycisphaeraceae bacterium
TGCTCATCCGACTCGCCCGTGACAGATATCGGGAAAGGACTGTTGCATAAAGTCCTCACGGTCGCGGCTCGTTGCGGGCATCACACGATCTTCGTCGCCGCCACATCCGCCTTGCTCACCAGCCACTCCACTTCCGGAGCCACCATCTTGCGAATGTTCTTCCGATACACCTTCAGATACGGCCGCTCCGTCTGCGTGTGCCCTGCCAGCACAATGCCGATCCCGCGGCTGGCCGCGTCCAGCACATCGTGATGGCGCATCTCGCCGGTGAAGAACGCGTCGATTTCGCCGGCCGCCTCAAGCAGCGAACCGCCCGCACCGGCGCACAGCCCCACGCGTCTGATCTTCAACTTGCCCTCCGGCCGACCGACTTCCAGATGCACGACCCCCAGATGCTTTCTGATCCGCTCCACCAACGTGCCCATCGAGATCGCGCGCTTCAGCGTCACCACGCGGCCCGCGCCCGTCGCCGCGCGCTCGCCCGGTTGCGGCTCGAGCTTGTACACGTCCACCGCCGGCTCCTCGTACGGATGCGAGGCATGATGCACGGCCAGCACCTGCGACAACTTTGCGGCCGGCACCAGCATCTCCATGCGCAATTCGGCCACGCGCTCCAGCCTGCCGCGCCGGCCGATCGCCGGGATCGTCGAGTCGCCACCGAGAAACGTCCCCTCGCCGGGCGTGCCGTAGCTGCACTGGGTGTAGTCGCCGATGATCCCGGCGCCCGCGTGGGACAGCGCCTGTCGCAACTGGTCCGCCCGGTCGACCGGCACGAAGGTCACCAGCTTGTAGTGCGCCGGCGGCGGTGTCGACTTGATGGGCTTGACCTCGCCTTCGCCGATGCCGCCGGCCAGCCAGTCGTTGACCCCGCCCGGCGCCGCGTCCAGCGCCGTGTGCGGGCTGTAGACTGAAATGCCCCGACGCGCGGCCTCGAGAACCACGCGCTGCTTCCAGTGAACATCCGTCAGGCGTTCAAGCGGCTGAAAGATCGGCGGGTGGTAAGCGACGATCAGGTCTGCGTTCGCTTCGGTCGCCTCGGCCATCACCGCTTCGGTCAGGTCGATGCACAGCAAACCGCGGCGGACGCGCCAGTCCGCCGCGCCGACGTGCAGACCGACCTTGTCCCAGCTTTCGGCAAGCGTTTCCGCGGCGAGTGCCTGCAGGTGTTGAACCATGCGTTGCAGCTTCATGCACGCAGCATACCGCCGGTCGGCGCAATTTGCAGGGGCGTTGCGGGCGGGACCGATAGTCTGAAAGGCGAACCGAAACGCAGAGGAGCAGCATGAGTCAGGCTCGAACGACCCCGCCGCAGGAGACCGCGCTACCCGGTGAACCGGTGATCAAGATCACCCGGCCGCTCACGCCGCAGCAGCAGGCCGAGGCCCTGCGCCGCATCCACGCCGCGGCCACGGAAAGAGCCCAGATGGGGGCCAAGCTCTTCAAGGCAACCGATCAGCGCTATAGCCAGCAGCAGCAGTTGATCGAGCAACTCAAGCAGGATCACGAGCAACTGGCCAGGGATATCGCCATGCAAAGCCAGACCCTCGAACAGCGCGTCAAGCAGGCGCACGACCAGCTCAACGAGCACCTGACGAACAAGCAGAACCGCTTCAAGGACGAGATCGCCACTGAGGTCACCAAGAGCATCCAGGCCTACGACCAGTGGGTCGGGAAGATGGACGAACAGTTCACCCACCGCCTGCAGGACCTTGAGAGCAAGCTCGACGCCCTGCAGGCCAAGTGGTCGGACACCGAGGAAAAGATCTCCAGTCTCACCCGCCGCGCCGAAACGCTGCTGGATACGAATCGCCACATGCTCGAGGACTCGCGCACCCGTCCGGCCCAGATCGGCAAGGTCGTCCGGCGCAGCACTCGTCCGGATACGCCGAGCGATGCTCCCGAGCCGGCCGGGGACGCCGCCGACGCCGAGCAGCCGCAACTCTCCACCGGCGCCCCGCCGCCGACCGATTGCACGCCCACGCCCAACCCCGAGACCGCCGCCTGCGACGACGGCGCGGCTCCCTCCAAAGCGGAACTGGCCCAACTCCGGGAACTGTTCACCTACGATCTGCAACAGATGGACGACCCCCGCGCCATCCCGCTGGACCAATCCGATCCGAAGCTCTACCGGCGGCTGCTCTCGATGCTGGATGACGGGGAAGGAGGCGACGGGTCTCAGGTTCCGGCAGAGGATGCCCCGCGCGGCGATTGAGACATGCCGCCCACGGCGCCGAACAGCGCAATCCGAGGGTTTTCGGCGTGTCCTATAATCCGCCCATCCTGCCCAGATTGAGCGGGCGCTTCTCGGACCTTGCCGAAATGCGCGATATTCCCTCGAAAACGTGCCAAATCCCTGCGCTCGGACCATTGACACACCGCGCGCTTCTCGTAAGTTACGGTTGAGGAAGAAGTGGACTGAGGCGAGTTTCACAGGCGGAAGATTGAGAGCCCCGCCCAAAGGATTGGGATGAGTTTGCTCCCACCTATCACTCCCCTCTGTATCACCGATGGCGATATCAACACACGCCGAAGCGTGTTGTTGCATCGCGCATCGCCCGAGGATGGGCAATTCACAACCAGGCGGCCAAGAGAGATTGCTGCCGCGTGTGGGCGCGGTCGGTGCGCTACCGAACCGCCTTGGTTGGCAGGTTTACAGGAGTGGCGCTATGAACCGTCTGACACTGATGCTCGTCGCCGTCTTGTCCATGACCGCCGCAGCCGCGGCCGACGATATCAACCCGCCGCCGTGGCGCGGCCAGCCGAACACCACCCTCCAGATGTGGGAGTTCGAGAGCGATCAGAACCCGACCTTGCCCGACGTCACCATCAACCCCAATGGCGACGCCCTGGCGACCGTCCACGGTGGGCTGCCCTTCACCTTCTGGAAGGCGACCGACCTGCTCACCACCGGAGTCTGGCGCACTGAGGACTATATCCAGCTTGACATACCCAATTTCCCGGAACCGCGTCCGGAGAAGCTCATCCGCCTTCAATTGACGTGGTACGCCATCGGACAGCCTGAAATCCTCGTTCTGCCGTATGCGGATGACATCGTCGCCACTGAGGAAACAGCGCTCGCCACCGGCTACACACACACGACTTTCCATATTCACCTTGACCACAACCCCCCAAATGAGACAATATACATCCTGCCGCGGAACTGCACGGTGTACGTCGACGAGATCGTGGTCGACACCTGGTGCGTGCCCGAGCCGGCCAGCTTGGCCTTGCTCGCCCTTGCGGCACCGGTTGCGCTCCGCAGGCGACGCTAGATAGCCCGCCCTGATCTCTGGCTCCTCGTCCACATGAGCACAGGGGGAAGGACAAACTTGACGACGCCCGGCTCACGCACCGGGCGTCGTTTGATTCCGTCAAGTTTTCAGTCTGCCTGGCCGTGCGCTCACACCACGGTCGGCGTCTTCTGCAGCACACGGCCCAAGTTTCGCAGGGCCTGGCGGATTCGCTGCTCGTTTTCGATCAGGGCGATGCGCACGTAGCCTTCGCCAAGATCACCGAACGCCGCGCCGGGGGTCATGGCCACTTCCGCCTGGTCCACCATCGCCAGGCAGAATTCGTTGGTCGAGCCGCCATGGCGCGCCAGGTGTTCGTCGCTGACCCGCGCCCAGACGAACATCGTCGCCCGCGGCGATTCCACCTGCCAACCGAGGCGTTGCAGGCCGCGCACCAGCACGTCACGCCGCGCCGCGTACTTCTGGGCCTGCGCGTCGATGTGCTTGTCGCCTTCACGCATGGCGATGATCGCGGCGATCTGGATCGCCTGGAAGATGCCGTAGTCGTAGTAGCCCTTGATCGTGCCCAGCGCGCTGACCATCTGCCGGTGGCCGCAGCAGAAACCGATGCGCCAGCCGGCCATATTGTACGGCTTGCTCAGCGTGGTGAACTCCACACCGTACTCCTTCGACCCGTCGGCCGCGAGATAGCTCGGGGCCCGGTACCCGTCGAAGCATGTCTCACCGTACGCGAAGTCGTGCATGATCATCACCTGGTGCTTGGCGGCCAGGGCGACCACGTCATCAAAGAAGCCGGCATCGACGGTCATCGTCGTCGGGTTGTGCGGGTAGTTGAGGATCACCGTCTTCGGCTTGGGCTGCAGGTGCTCGAGCACGTTCTCGATGCGCTCGAGAAACGCCCGGTCGTTGCCCAGCGGCACGGAAATCACGCTCGCCCCGGCAAGAATCACCGCGTAGGTGTGAATCTGGAAGGCGGGGTCGGCCACCACGGCCATGTCGCCCGGGCCCAGCGTCGCCAGGCACATGTGGCTGAAGCCTTCCTTCGAGCCGATCGTCGCGATCACCTCGGCATCGGGATCGAGCTCGACCCCCCAGCGGCGCTTGTACTTCTGGGCCATGTCGCGGCGCAGGTTGTACACGCCCTTGCTCACCGAGTACCGGCTGTTGCGCGGATCGAGCACCGCTTCACGGATTTTCTCCGTGACCGGGTCCGGCGGGGCGTCCGTCGGATTGCCCATGTTCATGTCGATCACATCCGCGCCCGCGCGCCGGCGGTCGTAGATCAACTGCTTGAGCCTGCCCAGCACGTACGGCGGGAGGCGATCAATCCGGTTGGCAACCTGAATGTCCATGGATAACTGCTACTTCCTCAACAAACGGCAAGCACCATGCAGCGCGGCAGCCGCCATCGCTCACCGTTCCTTCATCGCCTTCTGCTGCTCCTGCCAATACTCGTGCAAGGTCGGATCGAGCACCACGACGCGGGCCTCGGCCAGCAACGCACGCACACGCTGCTCCATCAGCAGCTTCTCCGATCGCAGCCGCACACGCTGGGCCAGTCCCTCTTTGACATCGTCGAACGAGACCGGCTGACCATCGATTTTACGTTCGAGCTTCAGGATGGCGAAACCGTTCTCCAAGGCGATCGGCTGGCTGATCTCGCCCGCATTCATAGCCTCGAGCGCCTTTCGCACGGCCGCGGGCCAGGTCGGATCCACCGGGCTGATCGGACTGAGCAGCCCGCCCTGCGCCCGGCTGGGGTCGGTGCTGTGCTCGATCGCCAGGTCGATGAATGATGCCCCGGCCTGCGCCTGGCTGTGCACCTCGTTGGCCTTGCGCAGATTGCCCACGACGATCAGCCGCGCTTCGTAGCGGGGGCCGTACTCGTACTCGAACGCCTGACGGACCATCATCGGGGTGACCTCCACCTCGTCGGCCACCATCAGCCGCAAACCCGCATTTCGGCGCAGCAGCGTCTTGAACCGCGCCTCGCCGAGCCCCCGTCGCCGTCGCAGTTCGTTGAGCAGCCGCTGGGCCTGGTCCGGGTTCGGCGATTGCGTTTCGAGCATCAGTTGCTTCTCGCGCTCGACCATGGCGTCGGTGATCCGTCGCCCCCGCCGCGCCACCTGCCGCAGAACGATCTGGTCTACGATGGTCTCGACCAGAATCTGCCGTCCCGCGGCCTCGAGCAGCGGTTGTTCGAGTTGCCGCCAAGGCACGGCCGTGCCCTCTACATATAGGACCGTCCGCCCGTCCTCGTCGGTGGACCCGCCGCCATTGCCGCTGTCGTTTGCCGTGCCACCCGACTGGCCGGAATCCCCGGTGAAGTCCAAACTCTCACATGCCGAGAGGCATATTGCTAGAATGCCGATGGATAGGATGCGCCAATTCATGGTGCCACGCTAAGCCTCGGGGTTGACAGTGTCAACAGCAATGCGAAGGAACTGGCATGGCTGAGAAAGAGAAGTTCATCCTCTGCCCCTACTGCGGTCACATGCAGCCGGGCGAGGACAGCCGGCGCTGCGATGAGTGCGGCGGTCTCTTCGAACCGCTCAGCCGGCGCGCCACCCAGATCGCGATGGGACCGTGGTATATCCGCGACAAGTCCAAGCCCTTCCGGCCCGGCTGCAGCTACGAAGTCCTGCACAGACAGATCAAGGCCGGACGCATCAAGCCGACCTCCATCCTGCGCGGCCCGACGACGCGACAGTTCTGGTCCGTGGCCCGCAACGTGCCCGGCGTCTCTCACCTCCTCGGCTACTGCCACCGCTGCGGGGCGCACGTCAAGCCGACTGACACCACCTGTTCCGAATGCGGCGAGCCGTTCGTCGCGGTCAACGAACGCAACGAACTGGGACTGCTTTACCCGACCGGGAAGGAAGCCGCCGCGGCCATGCGCGCCCTCGAGCGCGAACGGACCGGGCAACCGGCGCCAAGCACAACCCCCGCCGCCGCACCCGCTGCGCCGGCCTCGCCTCGCAACGAAGACCGACGGCCGCAGGAGCAAGCGTCCGGCGATCTGCTCAGCCGCGTGCTTGGAACGTCCGTCGCGACGCCCGCTTCGGTAGGCGCCGCCGCCTCGGGCAGTGCAGGCGCATCCGGCGGATCGGGTTCGCCACTCCTGCAGTTCGAAAGACCGGACGCGTCCGCGCAAGCCCCCGCGCCGGCATCCGAAGGCGACGCCCAAGTCACGCAGGCGCCGCCGCCCACCGGTGAAGTCGCAGTCGAAGCGCTTGACTTCACGCCCACCGATGACGAGGACGAGCCGACGATCAACAGCGGCACGAAACTCGTCACGTGGGTGCTCATCATCGTCAACCTCATCGCCCTGGCGCTGCTCGCGATCTTCGTCACGTACTTCGTTTCGCAGGAGGGCAGCACCTCGGCGACCGGCGTCGGCGAACCCGGACTGTCCGATCGCGCGCCGGCTGACGATCCCGACGACCGGTCCTCCCGGTACACCGGCTGGTACGAGGACGGCGGCAGGAAGCGCACGCCGCGGCGACCGGATCGCGATGGTCCGATCGACCAGACAGATGCGCGGCCACCGTTGCCCGACCGCACCCCAAGCGGTGACGAATCAACCAACGGAGACGACAAGGACATCGGCCCTTCGCCCGCGTCCACCTACGAAGAGCAGTTCCGCAACGCCCGCAAACTGGCGGACGAACGGCGGTACGACCCGGCCATTGAGGTCCTCGAACAGATTCGAGACACCAGCGACGACCCGGACGTGGATGATCGCGCCAATGACGAGATCGAGCGCTTGCTCGGCGAGCAGCGGCGCGAGGAAGAAACCCCCAGCTTCTTCGGCATTCCCATGACCAGGGACTGATCCGATCGGCGCCCGCATCTCGCATTCAGCGTCCCGGCGCATACAATGAACCGATGGTGCCGTCTGTGCCCCGGCCGCGCGGCACTACGTTGATGTGATCGAGTGGAGAGACACCGTGCCCAGTCCGCGACGCCTGTACATCGACAACGCCGCCACCAGCTTCCCCAAGCCCACCGCGGTTCATGACGCGATGATGCACTTCGCCACGCAGCTCGGCGCCAGCCCGGGCCGCGGGGCATACGCCGAAGCGCGTGAAGCCGGACGCCTGATGGCCGAATGCCGCCGGCGCGTGAACCAGCTCGTCGGCGGCGATAGCCCCGACCACGTCATCTTCACGCTGAACACGACCGACGGGCTGAACATCGCCATCCGCGGCCTCATCGCTGCGGCGATCAACGCCGGCAAGCCCGCGCACATGATCACCACCTGGCTCGACCACAATTCGGTCCTGCGACCGTTCAACGCCCTGGCCGACCAGATGGGCGCGGCCCAGTCGCGCATCGAATGCGAACCCCGGACCGGCATCGTCGATCCGGACGATGTCCGCGCCGCGATCCGCCCGGACACGAAACTCATCGCGATCGTCCACGGCTCGAACGTCACCGGCACCATGCAGCCGATCCGCCAGATCGGGCGCATCGCCCGCGAGCACGACATCCCGTTCGTGGTCGACGCCGCGCAGACGCTGGGGCATGTGCCAATCGACGTCGATACGGACTGCATTGACATCCTCGCCGCGCCGGGCCACAAGGGCCTGCTCGGGCCGCTGGGCACAGGCGTGCTGTACATCCGCCCCGGCATCGAGCAGCGCATGGTGACAGTCAAGGAAGGCGGTACGGGATCGGTCAGCGAGATCGACCGCCAACCGGACTTCATGCCCGACCGCTTCGAGCCGGGCAGCCACAACGCCATCGGCATCATCGGACTGTCCGAGGGTGTCAAGTGGGTGCTCGACCGCGGCGTCAACGAACTGTGGCGCCATGAATTCGAATTGATCGCCACCATGATCGAGGGCCTGAGCGAGACCGGCGCCATGCCCGGCCTCACGTGGTACGGCCCGCAGACGGTGGCCCATCGCTGCGGCGTGTTCTCGGTCCGTGTCGACGGCTTCGACCATCCGCAGGCGCTGTCTGACCGGCTCGAACAGGACTACGGCATCCTCACCCGCTCGGGCATCCACTGCGCGCCGCTGGCTCACAGGACCTTCGGCACCCACGCGCTCAACGGAATGACACGCTTCAGCTTCGGTCCGTTTCTCTCCAAGCAGGACATCATGTACGTCACCGACGCCCTGGGGCAGATCTGTCACCAGACCCAGGACGCCCTCACCGCGTCCTGAGCCGCACGTCCGCGAAACCCCGCGACCGGATAATCGCGCGCCCACCATCGCCCATCGCCGTCGCGGCGCCCGGCCTGCGCGGTATTCACGCCGCCCCCTCAACTCGCGCCCCTTGTGACCCGATGTCACCGACTATGCGGATCGCATCGATGGTGATGTAACCGCCACGGACGTCGCGACGCCGCGCCGACGCGTTGCGCGTAAGGACGCCTTCGCCCCGATGCGGCACGGAGCAGGTTGAGCCAGCCATGAAACAGATGCTGTTCCTGGTCACGCTGCTCTCACTGGGCGGGTTCGGCTCGATCCTTCATCCGTTCTGGGGACTGCTCACCTACTACACCATCGCCACGCTTCGTCCGCAGGACGTGTGGGAATGGGCCCTGCCGGTGCAGTTCCGCTGGTCCATGGCCGCGGCCATTCTCCTGCTGCTGGGCATCGCGCTGAATCTCAATCGCGTGGTGCATGCGATGCGCATCAATCTTGTCATGGTTCTCATGCTGATCTTTGCGCTGCTCATCGGCTTGAGTTGCCTGACCGCCTACGACCCGGACACCGCCACGCGCTGGGCCACCCTTTACGCCAAGATCCTGCTGATCTGCTTCGTCACCGGGTTGCTCGTCACCGAACTCTGGCAGGTCCGGGCACTTTGCATCGCCATCTTCCTTTCGCTTGCCTACCTCGCATGGGATGTCAATACGAGCTACATCTTCCAGGGACGACTGACCATCTTCCACGCCGGCCTGGGAGACCTGGACAACAACGGCGCCGCCATGCTCATGGGACTGACCATTCCCTTTGCTTACGCGTTCGCGGTCAGTCCCATTCGAATGTGGCAGCGCGCCATTTCCGTCTTCTGCGCGCTGCTCGCCCTGCATGCGGTCATGCTCAGCTATTCGCGCGGGGCGATGGTCGCCGTTTCGTGTGGCCTGCTCTGGTTGATCCTCCATCACCATTCCCGGGCCCAGAAAGTGGTCATGGTCATCGGCCTGGTGGCGGCGCTCACCGTCATGGCCGGACCGGAAGTTCAGAAGCGCTTCGTCTCCACCGCCTCGTACGATCAGGAAAACACCGCCCAACTTCGCTTTGCCAGTTGGGGCGCGGCGTGGCGGATCGCGAACGAGCATCCGTTCGGTGTCGGCGTGCGTAACTCCAACGCCTACACCCACAGCTATGGCGCCGACAAACTCGGACGCACCGTTCACAACCAGTATCTGCAACTCGCCGCCGACTCGGGCATCCCCACCATGCTCGTCTACGTCCTGTTGATCATCACCGTCCTCGTCATGATGTTCAATGCCCGACGCGCCTGCCTGCGGACCCTCGCCCAGCGCGGCGACCTTCCGCCCAGTGACGACGAACCGCGTCACCGGCAGATGCTTCAGATGACGGCCAACCTCGCGCTGGGTTGTCAGACTGCGATCATCATCTTCGCCGTCGACAGCCTTTTCCTGTCGATGGAAGTCGTCGAGGTGCCGTGGCTGCTCATGGCCGTCGCCGGCACCGTGCCCGCCGCATTGCACACCTACCTGCGCCGCCTCAATGAGACGAGCCACCAGTCCGACGCGCCAACGTCCTTGCCGGAACCGGCGCTCAAGCTGAAACCGAACCCATGGATCAAGCGATTCGAGGCCGAGCGCCCGGGAGTCGTCACATGACCAGCGCCGAGCTTTCTCTCGATCGTCAACTCACCCACGCCGTCAACGCCACCTGCCGGCTCAAGCGGCGGGCCGCCCGCTTCGGCCGCGCTGTGACCCGCTGCGCCGAAGGGCTCGACTTCATCGCCCGCGGCACGCTGCACGTCTGGCGCAACCGGCGCTACCTCACCGTCACCAAGCTCATCAACATGGCCCTGGCCAATCTACAGTTCCGCCTCAAGACCGAACGCGTCATCGGCATGCCCTACAAGATGAAGATCGAGTCGACCAACATCTGCAACACCAAGTGCCAGCTCTGCCCGACCGGGCTGGGCATGCAGGGACGCGACAAGGGCAAGATGACCTTCGACCAGTTCCGCACGCTCATCGCCCAGCACCGCCGCTACCTCGTCGCCCTCGACCTGTCCATGTGGGGCGACCCGCTGATCGTCCCCGACATCTACCGCATGATCCGCCACGCCCACGACCAGGGCATCTGGACCTACATCAGCTCCAACCTGCACGCTTTCAAACCCGAGAAGGGCCAGGCCGAGCAACTGGTCGAGTCCGGCCTCGACCTGCTCACCTGCTCCCTGCACGGCGCATCGCAGGAGACATACGAGATCTACCAGCCGGGCAAGCGCTTCGACGAATCGGTCGCCAAGATCAGGGGGATCATCGAGACCCGCCGGCGCCTCGGAAGCAGGACGCCCGACATCCAGCTCAACTTCGTAGTCACCCGCTTCAATGAACACGAGAAGCCGGCCTTCGAGAAGCTGGCCGCCGAACTGGGGGTCAAGCCTGTCTTCTCCTGGGCCGCGCTCAACACGCGATTCATCGGCAAGGACAGGAATCTCGTCAGCCTCGGACTGGCCGACGACATCAAGGCGCGGCAGACCGAAGCGCACCTGCGCAAGTGGCTGCCCGAAAGCGACGAAGATGCGCTTGGTATCTACCGGCAGATGCTCGAGGGCGATGTCGACCCGCAGCAGTTCAACGGCCGCAAGATGTACAACTGCCCCTGGCCCTGGCGCGAGACCGTCATCAACTGGGACGGCAACGTCTCGACCTGTTGCGGCTCGTTCGACCCCGGCGAGGATATGGGCAACGTCTTCGAACGACCCCTGCGCGCCATCTGGAACGGACCGAAATACCGAGCCGCCCGAAGAAGCTTCAAGCGCAAGCTCGAAGCCGAAGACGCGGCCGACAACCCGTGTGCGACCTGCCCCGGCTTCATGATCTGAAGCCGCCGCCGCGCACCGGCGGGGCGGAGTGGAGAAGGTGCGCCGACCGACGCGTCGGAGCAGCAGGATTCCGGGAGAGCGGGGCCGGGGGGAAAAGCCGGGGGGACCCGGGGGCAACCCGGGGTGACGCGTTCCGGGGACGGGGGTCCGGGGGATTGATACGGGCCGGCGGGAGCCGGCGTGAGCCAAGCGCTGACGCCGGCCCCCGGCTAAGGCCTTGGAGGCGAAGAAGGCGCGTCGAAGCCGCAACACCCCTGCCGCTACTGCGGTTACCGCGGTTACTGCACCATGATCCGAGCGCTCGAGCCATACCGAACGCCCTCGCACTACCACCCGATGGTGCTGCACGCGCGCGTGATCGCCAACGCCGGCGGCGGGCCGGACAAGACCGTCCTGCGCTCGGCCGCCTTCGCACCGCAGATGCGCGTGCGCATGACCGCGGCCTACCTCTACCCGCAGGGCGATCCGGGTATCGAGGTCATCCGCCACCACGCCAACCGGTTCGGTTGCAGCCTCTGCGAGATCCCCGAGAGCGGCCCGGTCGATCCCTGGGCCATCCGCAGCCTCCTCCAGCTTTGCCGCAAGCTGCGCGTCGAAGTCTGGCACGCCCATGACTACAAGTCCGACGCGCTGGGCCTGCTGCTCAGCCGCCTGCATCCCATGAGGCTGGTCACCACCGTGCACGGCTGGACGCACGAGACCCGCCGCACGCGCCTCTACTACCGCGTGGACAACTGGTGCATACCGCGCTATCGCCACGTGATCGCCGTCAGTCCGAAGCTGCGCGATCACTGCCTCAAGCTTGGCGTCAAGCCGCACCGGCTCAGCTACATCCCCAACGCCATCGACCCGGACGAATACCTGCGCCAGAGCACGCCGCAAGCCATCCGTTACGACCTCGGCGTGCGCGCCGACCGCCTGGTCATCGGCGTGGTCGGCCGGCTCAGCAAGGAAAAGGGCGTGGATCGCGCTCTCAAGCTCGTCGCGCGGCTCAGGGACCAGCACCCCCTTGTCGAACTGCACCTGGTCGGCGACGGTCCCGAACGCGACCGGCTCGAGCACCTCGCGGCCGCGATGAACATCGCCGACCGCACCTGCTTCTGGGGCTGGCAGGAAAGCGCCCGCCGCTTCTACGAGATGATGGACCTCGTCCTGCTGCCCAGCCACACCGAGGGCCTGCCCAACACCGTGCTGGAAGCCATGGCCATGGGCCTGCCCGTGGCCGCCACCGACGTCGGCGGCGTCCGCGACCTGCTGGACGACGGGGCCTGCGGCGTCATCCTCCCCCAACTGGAAACCATCTGGCCCACGCTCATCGAACCCCTGCTCAGCGACGCCGCGCTGCGAGCCACGCTCGGCCAGCGCAGCCGCTGGCGCATCGAAGAACATTTCAGCTTCGACACCCGCATGCAGCGGATCGCCCAAGTCTACGACAAGGTTCTCGAACGCGAGGCAACAGAAGAGACCCGTCGCGCCGCATGACACCGAAGTGCGTCCGGCGTCTCGACTGCCCGATCAAACGTAGGGCCTGAGAACAGTGACCTTCCTACTCGGGCCTTCGGCCCGATGGCCGGCGAGACGCCCACCCCACCCACAGACCGCCCCGCCTTTGTACCCCTTGCTCTTCCCCCTTCGTCGCTACGTCGCTACGTCGCTCCGCTCTACTCCGCTTCGTGCCTTCGTGCCTAAGTGCCTTCGTGCCTTCCCCCAATCCCATACTCCCCCCACCGCCGATCCACCAGTTCCTTCACCGCCTCATCCATCGCCAGCCGCGGCGGGAAATCGCGCACGGCGTGGCCACCGACTTCTTCGCCCGACACCTTGCGCGTCGCGTCGAAGCCGATCTTGTGTCCCGCGCCCAGCCGCGGCGCGGCGTGATCCAGGATGTCCAGCGGGCCGTTGACGATCTCCACATCCCGCCCCGGGTCGCAGTTCGCGCACACATGGAACAGCACCGCCTCGTGATCGTGCACGTCCACATCGTCATCCACCACCACGATCATCTTCGTCCACGCCATCTGCCCCGCGCCCCACACCGCGTGCATCACCCGCCGCGCCTGCAGCGGGTACTCCTTGCGGATCTGGATGAACGCGCAGTTGTGGAACGCGCCGAACATCGGCAGGTCGTAGTCGAGGATGTCCGGCACGAGCGTCTTCAAGAGCGGCAGGAAGATGCGCTCGGTCGCCTTGCCCAGGTAGTAGTCCTCCATCGGCGGAAGGCCGACGATCGTCGCCGGGTAGATCGGGTCGCGCCGGTGCGTGATGGCCGTGACTTCAAAAATCGGGTACCGGTCCGGCAGCGAGTAGAAACCCGTGTGATCCCCGAACGGCCCTTCGAACACCGCGCCCGGCCCGAGCGGCTCGGGCTTGCCATCCGCGCCTTTCACACGCGGGTCGTAGCCGATGGAGCCGCACGCGGTGCTGACGAACCCCTCGATCACGATTTCCGCATTCGCCGGCACGTGCAGATCGACGGTCCGGCACTTGACCAGCGGAATCGCCCCGTCATTGAGGAATCCCGCGAAAAGCAACTCGCTGACGCCCGGCGGCAGCGGCGCCGTGGCCGCGTAGGGCAGCACGCTCTCGCCCCCAAGCGCAATCGCGCACGGCATCGGCTCACCCTTGGCCTTCCACGCCCGCCAATGCCGCGCCCCGTCGTGATGCATGTGCCAGTGCATGGCCGTGCGGTTGCGATCGATGAACTGCGCCCGGTACATCCCGATGTTCCTGCTCGGGCGCGGCACACCGTCCTCTTTCCCGGCGTCGTCCGGATGGATCGTGTACATGCCGCCCAGCGTGATGTACCGCCCCTGCCCGGCCGCCGTGCCAGACTCCTCGGGCGACAGCGCGTACCCCACCTGCGACGGATCGCCATCGCGCGGCCAGCACTTGATGATCGGCAACTCGAACAGGTCGATCTCGTCCCCCGTCTTCACCACCTCCTGGCACACCCCGCCCCGCACCACCTTCGGCGCGAACGACGCGACCTTCGCCAGTTCCAGCCCCTTCTTCACCTTTTCCATGATCCCCGTCGGCGGCTCCGGCTTGATCAGCGACTCGACGCGTTTCGCCAACCCCTCAAGGCCGCCATTGTCCTCGCACCCCAGCGCCATCTCCACCCGCCGATAGCTGCCGAAAGCATTCATTAACAGCGGCACACTGCTGCCTTCGACATCCTCGAACAGCACCGCCTTGCCGCCCAACGCGTGGTGCCGCGGGTCGAACGCCTTCGCGTGCTCGCTCAGCCGCGCCGCGGGCGACTTCGACACGCGATCCACGATTTCGGTCGCCTCCAGCAACGGCGACACCCGCACCGACACCCGAGCCAACTCCCCGGCTTTCTCCAACGCCTTAACAAACTCACGCAAAGTCCTGTACATCGTCACCTCGGGGGCGGGGGGATCGTTTTCGGTCCCGATCAGCAGCGGCGGCGGCGAAGCGAGCTTCGTGGTTAACTGGTCAACTGGTTAACTGGTCGGATCGTAGCCAAGCATCACCGCCCGGCCATCTCTTCCCTCTGCTTCGTGCCTCTGTGCCTTTCTTCCCCCTTCGTCGCTTCGTCGCTCCGTCGCTTCCCAAGTCAATCCTCCTCCGGCCCCACCTCGCTGCGGTCCCTCAAGAGTACGCGATCCACCGACAGTCCGCCGCCGCCGGTCAGCACCAGCCCCAGCGCCACCGCGCACAGCACCACGTTCACGTGGAAGTACACCGGCCCGCCGCCGCTCGGGCCCTTCGCCATCATCAGCGCGATCGTGAAACTCACAAGCATCCCAAAGGTCAGCAGCCCCGCCAGCCGTGTCAGCAACCCGGCGATCAGCAGCACACCCAGCACCAGCTCGAGGTACGGGATGGCCTGACCGTACACCTTGTTGATCGCCTGCGGAAGCCACTGCGGCGCCATCTTCAGATAGCTCTCGTCGTAGAATGTGCCCACCCCCACCTCAAACACCTTCTTCACCCCCGCCGCGCCGAAGTATGCCCCCAGCGTCACGCGGCCGAAGAAGATCGCCAGGCTGTGCCCGACCGATATGCTGCCTCGCGTTCGCATCATCACCTTTCCTTTCACGACCACCACTTCTCGGCTCTGTGCCTTTGTGCCCTTCTTCCCCCCTCGTCGCCCCGTGCCACTGGCGGCTCGCCCGCCAGTGTCTTCACTCCCCCTTCGTCGCTACGTCGCTACGTCGCTTCCCAACTCAACACTCCGATCCCGCGCCGCCACCATCGCTTCCACGATCGTTTCATTCATCTTACGCCCCTCCATCACCCCAAGCGCGGCCGCCGTCGTCCCGCCCGGGCTCGTCACCTTCCGCCGCAGCTCGCCCGGCCGCTCACCGCTCTCAACCATCAGCTTCGCCGCCCCGAGGATCGTCTGCCGCACGAACAGCGCCGACTGCTCGCCCAGTCCCAACTCCTCCGCCGCGGCCTGCATCGCCTCGGCCAGGTAGAACACGTACGCCGGGCCCGACCCCGAAACCGCCGTCACCGCATCCAGCGTCGACTCGCTGACCATCACCGCCTCGCCGGCCGCACGCAGCAACTGCAGCACCAGCAACTCGTCGCCCGTCTTCGCATTGGGCCCCAGCGCCACCCCCGCCATGCCGCAGCCGGCCATCAGCGGCGTATTGGGCATCACCCGCACCACCCGCGCCCCGCCGCCATCCGTCCGGCCGATCGCCGCCTCGATCGCCGCGATCCGCACCCCCGCCATGATCGAAATCACCACCTGCCGCGACGCATCCACTTTCCGCAGCGCCGGCCGCAACGCCTCGAACGTCTGCGGCTTGACCGCCAGCATCACCTGCCGCGCCTGCGAGATCACATCACCCGCGTCGTCCGTCACCGCCACACCCAGCGATGCAAACGCCTCCCGCCGCGCCGCGGCCGTGTCGCACGCGATCACCTGCCCCGGCTTCACCACGCCACGGTCGATCCCCGCCCGAACAATCGCCTCCGCCATGTTCCCGGCGCCGATGAATCCCAATTGATAGGCCATGCGGGGATTATCCGGCAACACGTCCCCTGGTGCCAACGCCGGTCCCTCCACCACGGCCCTAAGCCCCGACGTCCGCGCATTGACGGGCGCACCACCACACCTTAGAAAGCACGCCGCTACCTACTGGGAATCCCCGCCATGCGCAATCCAACGCTCGTCCACGGCCTGATGCTCCTCGCCCTCGCCGCATCCGCGGCCTGCAGCGCAACGGATCAGCAGACCGAGTCCGTCGGCCAGCCCAGGCAGACCGACAACCAGAAGGAAGTCGGCGAGTTCGCCATCCCACCGGTCATGCCGCTCAACGCGACCCAACTCGCGCGGCTGCGAACCATCGTCGGTGAAGACCCCGAAGCCGCGGCCCTCGCCGAGGCCGAGAAACAGCAGGCCATCCCACTGCTCAACGCCCAGCCCCAACCGCTCAAGGTCATCCACTACGAGGGACTCGTCCACACCGACCCGCGGCGGATCGCCACCGTCGCCAGGCTGCGCGAAATGGGCGACGTCGCGCAGCTCGTGCGCTTCTGGCAGACGAGCGACGATCCCCGCGCCGCCGCCACGCTCAAGCGATTCATCACCGCCTGGGCCGACACGTACGAACTGACCGGCAACGACGTGAACGAGAACAAGTTCTGGCCCTTGCTCGTCGCCTACCACGCCCTGCGCAACGACTTCGAGCAAGCCGAGCGAGAAAAGGTCGATGCCTGGGTCACCGGACTCGGAAAACTGCATGCCGACGCCGTGAATTCGTCCACGCACTTCACCAACCGCTATTCCAAGCACGTGCGGCTGGCCGCCCTGGCCGGCATGATCCTCGACCGACCCGAATGGATCGCCACCGCCCATGAAGGCATCCGCCGCTTCGTCACCCAGAGCCTCCGCGCCGATGGGACCAGCGAGGACCTGCATCGCCGCGACACCCTCACCTACCACGCCAGCGCCCTGCGCCCGCCCCTGCAACTGGCCATGCTCGCCGGCGACGAGGGCCGCAAGCTCTACACCTGGCAGTCCGAGCGCGGCGGGTCGCTCAAGCAATCGGTCGACTACGTCGTCCCCTACGCGATGGGCGAGAAGACGCGCCGCGAGTGGACGCACTCAAAGGTCGACCTCGACCGCCGCCGCGCCGAAGCGGGCCTCGAAGGCTACAAGCCCGGTCGCCTATACGATCCCCAACGCGCCATGAAGCTCATGGAACTGGCCGGTTACTTCGATCCCGATCTGATGAAGGTCGTCATGCACCTGAGCGACTCGGACGCCAAACGGTTCCCCACCTGGCAAACCCTCGTCAACGCGGCGTGCGCCGAACCCTGACTTCAACATTGGGACACCCAATCAATGGATCAGGTCGTATAGCACCTGC
>CAZHJL010000099.1:0-17333 GCA_964532795.1 uncultured Phycisphaeraceae bacterium
CCATTGCCAGATAAGGACTTACAAACGCTCTTCGCCAACTTGTTGAAGTCAGGAGTAGGAGACCGGGCGATGACATCCGCTTCGTGCCTACGTACCTCTCTTCTTCCACTCCGTCGCTTCCCCCATCCCCTACAATGTCCCACGGCAGCCAAGCGGCATCCGGCTTTCCGAGACTCACCGTGTCCCACCAGCCCATCGGTCAGCGACGCACGGCCCAGCGTGATGTGATTCACGCGGTGATTCGCGATGCGCCGGGGCCGCTGACGGTGGCCGAGATCCACGAGGCGGCCTCGCGGGAGCGGGCGATGGGCATCGCCACCGTCTATCGCACCGTCAACCTGCTGCTCGAGCGCGGCCTGATCCAGCCGGTCACCCTCCCCGACGGCCAGACCCGCTACGAGGCGGCCGACCTCGACCACCATCACCACTTTCATTGCCGCAAGTGCGGGCAGGTCTTCGACTTGCCAGGGTGCGCCATCACGGTCGACGATGGGCAGACACTGCCGGGCGGGTTCGAGGTCGAAAGCCACGAGGTGACTTTCATCGGCCTGTGCCCGAAGTGCGGGAAGGTGAGAGGCCGTCGCAATCGCCGCGGCTGAGTGGCGCGGGGCAATGCCCGTCCGCCGCGAGAGCGGTGCACGTGACCCGGCGACCGACGGTGGCCTGCGCGCTGACGCCTTCATTCCTCCAGCAACAAGCGGGCCTGCTGCATGCGGGCGATGTGGCTGTGGCAGTTGGCGCGTGTCAGGTCGCCCGGCTTGCCCTTGATCCGTTGGTAGTGCGCAACGCAGCGTTCGTAGTACTCATCGGGATCGGCGGCCTGGAGCGCGGCCAGCCCCTCGTAGCCCAGGGCCCAACTGACCCGCACCATGCCTCCGCCCATCAGCCAGAGCCGGGTCAGATCAGCCCGTCGGGCCAGGTCGAGCAGGACGGATTTGGGAATGTGCGTCTCGTTCGCCAGTTCTTCGCGGCCGCGACGGGTGCGGGCGCGGTCCAGGAAGGCGAGGCTGAAGGACAGCTTGTGTTTCTTGAGGGTCTCGACGTGCGCGAGGGTGGCGGTGTCTTCCGGGGCAACCAGTTGCCGCAGTTGTGCTCCCAGCGGCAGCATGCGCCGGTGGATTCGCCTCAGAAGGGCCGTGATCTGCTGGGGCTTGAGCCTCGCCTTGCGGGCGAGTGCCGCCGCGTCATCGGCGGTCGGGATGGCATCGAGGAACGCCATCAGCGTGGTGGGCCGGGGCGATCAGCATCGGTCTTGCGCATCAATATGTGCGCGAGCGCGTGGACACGCTGATCGGCGCGATGTGGGCGGTGGGCATGGCGGTGGGCGTGCTGTTGATCAAGTTTTCCGACAACTACAACCATCACCTGATGAGCTACCTCTTCGGCAACATCGCCATCGTCCCGTGGGAGCACGTGTGGCTGATGGCCGTGCTGATCGTGGTCATCCTGGCGACGGTGCTGACGTATCACAAGCAGTTGCTGGCGGTGTGCCTGGATGAAGAGCAGGCGCTGCTGCAGGGCGTGAGCGTCCTGCGCGTGAACCTGGTGCTGCTGAGCCTGGTGACGCTGGCGGTGGTGTGCCTGATCCAGGTGGTGGGATTGATCCTGGTGCTGGCGCTGCTGACCTTGCCGGCCGCGACGGCGGGGCATCATTTGTCGCGCTTCAAGACGCTGGTGTTGGTGTCGGTGTTGTTGTCGATGGCGGTGACCACGCTGCCGCGCGCGGCGGTGTACGGCATGGAGATCGGCGGCCGCGGCATCAGCCCGGAGCCGGCGATCGTGCTGGCCGCGGCGGGGGTGTACCTGGTGTCGGTGGGGGTGTCGCGCGTGCGGGCGATGGCGCGGAGGTGAACACGCATGCCGGCCGTCGCCCGATCAATCACCGATCCTGACCGAGCATCTGCAGTTCGTCCGGGCCGATCAGTCCCTTGGATGCGGCGGTCATGAAAACGAAGGGCGGCATGAGCGGATCGGAAAAGCGATAGCGGTATGCTCGTCGCGACCCGGTGCGTTCGAGGACGGCTCCCCGTTCATCATCGCAGAACTCATTGATGTGCTTCTGGAACGTGGCGATCACGACCTTCTCGCGGCGCAGAACGCACTTCAGCGGAGCGACGACGTCGACCGGCTGGAAGAACCCCATCGCGTCGGTGGTGGTTGAGGAGGCGATGGCACAGGCGATGAGCACGGGCGAATACAGCGCATCGCGGTGGGCGCTACGGACGGCGCGCACGTGCCGTTCACGGATGGACTGGACGGCCTGCTGCACGGCCGGCTGGAACGACGCCTGTACGTCCGCGAGTTCGACGGTGCGGGAGAGCCGACGCAGGGCTGCGCGCGTCGCGTGGAGTCCCACCAGATGGGTGTAATGAGGAAGGCCCTGCGAAAGCCTCACCACCATCGCGGCCGCCTCGCGCGTGAAACGGATGCTGAGCACCTCGCTCGCCTTTTCCAGAATGCCGCCTAGCTCTGTCTGGTCCATGCGCGGAAGCTGGACCTGCACCAGCGCACGAGCAATCGACGCGTGATCCTGGATCAGATCATCGACGGTGTCCGATACACCGACGACGATGACCGTTGTCGCAACGGAGTAATCGGACAGCGCCTTGATGAGGTCGGTGAACTGGCTTCTGACCGGCGAACCGCTTCGATCGAACTCGTCGAAGATGAAGACCGAACCCCGCAGAAGGTCGAGGGTTCGTCGTACATCGTCGATGGTCGGCTCATCGGGTACGCCCAACGCGTCACGAAGCGTGACACGCTGCCTGATGGCTTTCGCGTCGAACCCCATCAGCGGCCGGTTCTCGTCCCAGTAGACTTCGTCAAAGGCGCGTCGCCAGGCATCGGAGAACATATCCTCCCTGTGCACATTCACCTTGACGACCAGTCGCGCATCAGCGTCGGGAACTTCGGTGGCCGGGCCGATTGCTTCCAGCATCGGCCGGACGATGTTGGCCAGCGACGTCTTGCCGACCCCGCGCTCCCCGAAGATGACGAGGTGAAGCCCGGTCTGCGAAACGGCATCCCAGACGTTGTGCAACTGAGTCCGGCGACCGGTGAAGAACTCACGCGCATCGATCGGCGACCGCGGCCGAAACGCCTTGGCCGCCTCCATGCTCAACCGATCCGCAGTCTCTTGATCGATGTCTTCGTGCCCCATCGCGGACATACCACCTTGGTATCAATGACTTAACAGCCATAATCGCCAAGTACAATAAATAGTTCAATAAGTAAATGAGTGATTCACTGATTGTACGCTTATCTATACCAAGTACCTCCTCGGCGGCGGGCGAATCCTATCAGAAACTTAATATTTCTGCCACTGTGATCGCCTCGGTCTTGCCATCAGTCGCTTCCCCGTCCGATGCGTTCGACCAGCCACCGTGCGAAGTCTTCCTTCGACATGCTGCCCGGTGATTCGCTCGCGCCGTCGGCCGCGATCCAGATGGCCGTCACCGCATCCGCGTCCATCGTCCCCAGCGGGTTGGCCACGATGGCATCCACGCCCTTGCGCCGCATCTTGGCCGCGGCCCGTTCTTCCAGGTGCGCCGCTTCCTCCAACGCGAAGGCCACCACGAACTGCCCGGTGCGCTTCGTCTCGGCGCACAGCTTCACCAGGTCCGGCGTCGGCTCGAGCGTGATCGAGAGCGGCTTGCCCTTGTCGCTGGGCAGCTTGCCTTCCGCCACCGTCATCGGGCGGTAGTCCGACACCGCGGCCGCCATGATCAGCACGTCGTTGTCCCGGAAGTGCGCTTCGAGCAGTTGCTTGAGATGCGCCGAACTCTCGAAGCGATACACGCGGTGACCTTCGGGCAGCGCGATGTCATCCATGCCCGGACCCATCAGCAACGTGACACTGTGTCCCGCCTCGGCCGCGGCCTGCGCGATGGCCAGCCCCATCTTCCCGCTCGATCGGTTGCTGATGAACCGCACCGCATCAAGCGGCTCGCGCGTCGGTCCGGCGGTGATGAGGATGCGCATGGCCTGTCCCGTCTGCGGCGAACGCGGCCCCGAGCCGCGTACAGACCGCTTCCGCACGAACGCGGCTCGTTGCCGGCGCGTCGCCGCTTCAGTCGCTCAGTTCCAGCGGTGACGGGCCGATCGTCACCACCGTCATGTCGCCCGCGCAGTTGGCCGCGACGAACGCGTTCAGATCATCCAGCGTGATCGCGTCGACCTTCTCGATCAGTTCATCCAGCGTGCGCGGCCGGCCATACACGTATTGGTCCGTCGCCACCGCGTTCGCCCGGGCGCCGGTCGATTCGCCCTGCATCACCAGGCTCGATTTCATGCCGACCAGGGCGCGCTCGAACTCGTCCTGCTCGATGCCCGCGCTGATCCGCCGCAGCTCGGCGGTCAGCACGTCCAGCGTTTCCTGGGCGCGGGGTGTGGTGGTGCCGGCGTAGGCGAGCATGGCGCCGCGATCGCGCGTCGCGGCGTAGCGCGCGCCCAC
Source organism: uncultured Phycisphaeraceae bacterium (assembly GCA_964532795.1). GTDB lineage: Bacteria > Planctomycetota > Phycisphaerae > Phycisphaerales > Phycisphaeraceae > CAZHJL01. The sequence goes on from CAZHJL010000099.1 coordinate 4,454, forward strand.
CGCGTAACACAGGCCGCGCTTTTCACGCACCTCGGTGAACAAACGCCCGCTCATCCCGCCGGAGAGCACGGACGCGGCGGCGCGTTGGAGCATGCTCCGCTCGTCGGGCTCCGGCACGGCGTCGTAGGCCAGGCCGATATGCACCTGCGCCGACTCGGCGGTGTGATGCGTGTAGCCCCGGGCCGCGGGCGCTTCCTCGCGCGGCTCGTCGCTCTTGCCCGACCAGTCGGCGATCAACGTGCCCACCAGGTTCTTGAGCGCCTCCCACTCGAAGTGCCCCGCGAAACCGAGGATCGTCCGGCCGGGGGTCATCGCCTGCTGCCGGAAGCCGCGCACCTGCTCGGCGGTCAGCCTCGCCAGGTCGTCGCGCTCGCCGTACGGCGAGCGACCGAACGGCGCGGGAAAGTGGCGCCGGCGGATCTCGTCGAACACCTTCTGTTGCGGCTCGTCCTCGAGCGCGTCGATGGACTGGATGGCCAGGTCGCGGCTGGGTTCCAGCGAAGCGTCGGCGAGGCGCGGGCGGCGAATCATGTCCATCAGCAGGGGCAGCGCGTCGTGCAGCCGCACGCCCAGCATCGTCGCCCCCAGCCGCAGATGCTCGGATTCGACGTTCGTCCTGCGCTGCACGCCGAGCTGATCCAGCGCATCGCTGTGCGCCCGGGCGTCGCGTTCCCCCGCGCCGCGGCAGATCATCTCGGCGAGCACCGCCGCGACGCCCTGTCGGCCGGCCGGCTCGGACGCCACGCCCGCGGGCGTCAGCGCGGTCATCGCCAGCGACTGCGCGCCCGGCACGTGCTCGGCCACCAGCCGCACCCCGTTTTCATACGTATGTTCACTGATCTGCGTCATGGGCGGGGATTGTAGCAGAACCCCTCGCCGCGCCGTCCCGGCAAGTGTTCTACGCCGCGTCGGCTTCGTCCAGGTCGTCGAGCATGCTCCGCGGCGCGGCATCGGCCAGGTGATAGCGATTGCGTCCTTCGCTCTTGGCGCGATAGAGCGCTTCGTCGGCCTTGGCGATCGCCGCCCCGGGCGTCAGGCGATGCTGGGCTTCGATCGCGAGCACGCCGATGCTCACCGTCAACGGGCAGCCGAGCAGTTGAACCAGTTCGGGGCTGGACCGTACGGTCTTGAGCACGCGGCCGGCGCTGGTCTCGGCCGCCTCGCGATCACACTCCTGCAGGATCACCCCGAACTCCTCGCCGCCGTACCGGCAGGTCACATCCGACGCGCGGCACACATGCTGGAGCAGGTCCGCCAGCGCCTTGAGCACTCGATCACCCGTCGGGTGACCGAAGCTGTCGTTCACGCTCTTGAAGTGGTCGATATCGAGCATCAGCAACCCGAGCCCGCGGTCGTACCGGCGCGCGGCGTCGAGTTCCTCGGCCAGGCGCTGGTCGAAGTAGCGGCGGTTGTGAAGCCCGGTCAGGCCGTCGAGCTGCGCCTGGCTGGTCAACAGGTCCATGAGGGACTTGGTCTTGAGCGCCGCCCGCACGCGGGCGCGCAGCTCCGCCGGCTCGAAGGGCTTGGTGATGTAGTCGGCTGCCCCGAGATCAAAGCCGGTCACCTTGTTAGTCGTTTCCTCCAGCGCGGTGAGGAAGATGATGGGAATGTTGTACGTTTCCGAATCGTGCTTGAGCTGCCGGCACACTTCGAAGCCGGTGAGGTCCGGCATGTCGATGTCCAGCAGCACGAGATCGGGCAGCAGGTCGCGCGCCATCTGCAGGCCGCTCGTGCCGTCGAAGGCGCTGTGGATGACCAGGTCCTGGTCGTTCAGGCGCGCCGACAGCAGGCGATGGATCATCTCCGAATCGTCCACGATCAGCACTTGTTGCGAGGCTCGCATCGGCTCCACCACTAAGCTTGCCCCCCACGGTGATTCTGTCGTCCATCCCAACGCATCGCTACCGCTCGACGCGCTTGCAGACCGCGATCAGTTCGGCCACGTTCTGCTGCAGCTTTTCGAGATCCGAACCATCCTTGATCGCGCCTTCGGCTTCGCGGGCGACCTCGGTGATGACCTGGAAACCGTACCCGCCGCCGGCCCCCTTGAGTTGATGCGTCAGCGTGCGCAGCAGGTCCAGGTCGCCGCCGTCCAGGGCCTGCTCCATTTCCGCGATGCGTTGCGGCAGCTCCTCGACGAACATGTCGACCAGCTCGCGCATGTCCGCATCGTCGGCGAAATCACTGCGAATCGGGGCGCTCGATCCGGCGCCGGGGTATGAACTCGACATTGCGTACTCCTCATGTCATGCGGACCAACGCCTGTGGGATCGGGCTTCCCGGGCCGGGCCTTGACCGTCCGGTCCCCGACCGGGCAAAAGAAGGCGGATGCGGACCGGACTAATCCGGCTCTTCCATCTCCTTTGACAGGTCCATCAGGGTGGTGGCCCGTTGCTCGGCGTCGTTATCCGGACCATCGATGCCGGGAATCGGCGGCGGGAGAATCGGTTGCCGCGCTTCATCCACGCGCAGCGGCAGCGACTCGAGAAAGGTTCTGTTCACCTCGTTGTACAGGTCAAGTGTCTTGCGGTCCGAGATCTGGCGTGGCACCCGTGCCCGGAACAGCCCGCGGTTCGGGTTGTACCAGATGCCCGCCTGCCGGATGGATTCGATCACCGGATCGGGCGGATGCTCGTCCATGTCCCCGCCCGGCGCGACATCGAGCCAGGGATGGGCCTCGGGCGCCAGCACGTTGCGGGGCGGGGCGTCGCCGAACCACTCGATCGCCATGGTCGCCGGGTAGCCGAAGCGATTGCGCGGCACACTGCCCAACGCCTTTTCGTAGGTCATGCGCTCATGCAGTCGCATCAGCGCGTCCTGCACCTGTACGAGCCGCGCCGACTCGTCCTCCTGGTCAGACAGATACAACAGCACCCCGGCGGCGACGGCCAGAACCAGCAGGACGATAAGCGTGTCGACTATCAACCGCATCGGGCACTTTCCCCGTCCGGTCTTCCTTATGGAAGTATCGACGTGCCCGAAGCCGGACTGAAGGGGTGCGGGACGCCCAAGGGCCGATAACCCCCGGATGCGCGGCGAACAACACCCGGCCGCGGCCGCCCGATTCCGATGGCTCCCTGTACGCCAGCCGCGCCAATCCGGCGAATCAATTGCCTCGATCACCAAATCCACCGCCCCGCGCGGCCGATATAGACACACGGGTTCGAAACGTCCGGCCAATCCGAATTGGGGAGCGAAGAGATGGAGTTTGATCATTCGCGGCTGTCGCCGAAGGCTTCAGCCATCTTCCTGCTGCGTGGCACGGCGCTCACGCCGCTACGTTGGTTCGAGCACGGCAACAACAACGCCCGAGCCACCCTGGAAGACCTCAGCGACACCCAGCTCTTCGCCCCGCACAACATCGCCGATCCGCCCATGGCCTTGCTGCTGCGCGGCTTGCTCTACCTCTGGCACAGCCTCCCTGAAGAAGCGCCCATGGTCGCCGCCGGCGCGCCCGACCCGGAACTGAACTACCTCACCGGCCTGGTCCAGCGACACATGGGCAAGCCCAACGAGGCCAAGGCCACCTTCCAGAAGATCGAGTCGCACCCGGTGTACGAGACCATCGCGCCCAAGGCCCTCGAGATGATGGGCCTGGGCGTCGATCCCGCCATCAAACGCGTCGCCGACATCATCCGCATGAACGAGGCGTGGGAGCCTTTCGCCTTCATCGATCTCTACGAACAGGCGCGCGAGGAGCAACTGCCCGGCGCAAGCGTCGAACTGGTCCGCGAGCTGCAGCAGTACGAATTCATGCTGTTATTGCGGCACTGCTATCTCAACGCGTGCGGCGTGGACATCGCCAAGGGCGCGAGCAGTACCGGCGCCGTCAAGCCCATGCTCTGCGACGATTCATCCGACAACGCCCTTGCGCGGGGCGCCGCCACGTCATCCCGGCCTTCCGCGCCGGCATGGAAACGCAACGCCAAGGCCCAGCGCCAGGCCAAGAAGGCCGACATGACCTACGCCGAGATGGAACAGCAGGCGCAGGCCGACGGCGACAACAAGGGCGGCAAGGCGGGCAAGGGCGGCAAGCCCGGGGCCAAACCCGACGCCATGACCGGCGAGAAGAAGCCCGAACCGCCCAAGCCCAAGCGCGAGCTGATCCGCGTCATGTGCCCGCAATGCAAGAAGCCGCTGAACTATGACCCGATCGCCGTCGGCCGGCGCGTGCAATGCACCGGTTGCCAGTTCGTTTTCAAGCTCGCGGGCCCCGGCGGCGCCGAGGCGGCGGCTTGAGCCGGCGCCCCAACGCTTCCTCGACCAGGACACCAATCACCGCGCGCCATTGATGCACGCGTGTAGCGTGCGCGAAAGCTCATCGAGCCGGAACGGCTTGCTCAGCAGCGCCGCCGCGCGCGAGCGCGTCATCGAATCCACTTCGTGGTCACGCGCGTAGCCCGAGCAGAGGATGATCGGCACGCGATCGTCAATCGCCAGCATCTGCGCGAGCACCTGCTCGCCGTTCATGTTCGGCATCACCAGGTCCAGCAGCACTGCGGCCAGGCGCCCGTGCATCGACTCGAACAGCCGCAATGCCTCACCGCCGTTGGCGCAGGCGGTCACCGTGTACCCCAATCGCTCCAGCGCGGCGGCGGCGACCGTGCGGACCAGTTCCTCGTCGTCCACCACCAGTACGTGACCGCTGCCGCGCTGCACCTCGGGAGGATCGAACTCCGACGGGTCCCGCTCATCGATCGTGGCGGCGGGCAACAGCACGGTGAAGGTGCTGCCCGCGCCGATCGCGCTGGCGACACGGATCATCCCGCCGTGATTCCGCACGCACCCGTACACGCTGGCCAGCCCCAGCCCCGTGCCCTGGCCGACCGGCTTCGTCGTGTAGAAGGGCTCGAAAATCCGCGACCGCTCCGACTCGGCGATGCCCACGCCGGTGTCCGTCACGCTGATCTGCACGTACGCGCCCGGCGTCAGCGCCTCGCGCTGATGCTCGATGCCACCCTCGCCGATGACCACGTTCTCGGTGGCCAGCGTCAGGCGGCCGCCTTCGGGCATCGCGTCACGCGCGTTGATCGCCAGGTTCACGATCGTGTTGTGAATCATCGCCCGGTCGCCGGTCACCAGCGCCGGCGCGGCCTTCAGCGCCTGCTCGATCCGGATGTTCCGGTCGATGCTGTGCGTCAGCAGTTTCTCGACCTGTGCGATCACCTCGTGCAGGTCGACCGTCCGGTGCTCCAGCGGCGTCTTGCGCGAGAAGGCGAGCAGTTCACGCGTGAGATCGGCCGCGCGACGTCCCGCCTCGACGATGTCACTGGCGCAGGCGCGCTGCGTGCCGCTCAAGGTTCCGTCGTCCTGCAGCAATTCGGCATTGCCCAGGATGCCCGTCAGCAGATTGTTGAAATCGTGCGCCACCCCGCCGGCCAACTGCCCGATCGCTTCCATCTTCTGGGCGTGGCGAAGCTGCTCCTCCATATCGCGATGGGCCGTAATGTCGCGCGCCACCGCCAGGATGAGTCCCTCCGCTTCCAGCGGCATCGCGTTCCATGAAAGCCAACGGTATCGCCCGTCCTTGCAGCGATAGCGATTCTCGAACGCATCGATCGGCCTGCCCAGGCGCAGTTTCTCCCAGGCGGCCACGGTGGCGGCGTGATCCTCGGGGTGGACCAGGTCCATCCAGGGCGCCGCCAGCAACTCATCGGCCGACCAGCCCAGCGATCCGGTCCACGCCGGGTTGACCTGTCGAAATGTACCGTCCATGCCGGCGACGCACATCATGTCGATCGACAGGTTGAACAGCCGGTCGCGCTCATCCTCCGCCCGCTTACGGTCGGTGACATCCGTGAACATCACCGCCATGCGGCCGGGCGATGTCTGGAAACAGTGCACGTCGTACGTCCCCCGGATGCGCTCATCCTCGTAGTGCAGGCCGAGCGTCTGCCAGCGCCCGCCCTCCCGCGCGACGCGCCGGTACACGTCGGGAATCTCCGTCGCCGCCAGTTTCGGAAACGCCTCCTCGATCGTCTTGCCGATCAGCACCTGGTTGTCCGTCCGCGTCCACTTGTCCGCCGCCGGATTCGCGTCGATCAGGACCAGTCGGCCGTCTGCCGCCAGCTCGTACAGGTAAATGCCCATCGGCGAGCCGTGCACGATGCTGCGGAAACGCTTCTCGCTCTCGCGCAGGCGATTCTCGATGGCCACCTGTTCAGACAGATCAACGCTGACGGCCAGCGCGGCCGTCATCGCGCCGCCTTCGTCAAACAGCGGGTAGGACGAGAAAAGCGCCGGGAAACGCCGCCCGTCCTTGCGCACGAGCGTGGTCATCCCCGAGAAGCTTTCCTTCCCCTCGCGCATCAACCGGAACGCCTCGGGAAGCCGGGCGACATCTTCAGGCAGATGGAGAACGGAGACCGGCCGACCGATCATCTCGTCACGCGTGTAGCCGAACATCGCCTCCGCGCCGCGCGAGAACTCGAGCACCCGCGGATCAGCGCCGTTCGCGTCGGTCACGATCAGCGACACGTTGCGGGCGCCGTCAAGAATGGCCTGCAGAAACACCGCGTCGCGGCTCCGGCCCGGCCGCCGTCGGTCATGATCGTTCCCGCGGTTTGATGGCATGGCCCGTTGCTTCCGGTTCGCGGATCCGGAATCCGTCGATCAGGCTGTCGATCCGTCCGCTGGATTCTACACGCGCGCGTCCGCGGCCCAAACGGCAAAGGCCCTCACCCCACCAGCAGCGCCGCCGGCGATTCCATCAACTGCCGGAACGTCTGCAGGAACTCCGCGCCCATCGCGCCGTCGATCACGCGATGGTCGCAACTGAGCGTGGCCATCATTTCCCGGCCGACCACGATCTGCCCGCCGCGCACCACCGGCTTCTCGAGCGATGCGCCCAGCGCGAGGATCGCCGCGTTCGGCGGATTGATGATCGCCTCGAAATGCTCCACGCCGTACATGCCGAGATTGGAAATCGTCAGCGTCGAGTCGGACATCTCTTCGAGGCTCAACCCGCTCTCGCGCGCCTTCTTCGCCAGCACGCGCGTCTGGTTGCTGATTTCGCGGAGGGGCATGCTCTGCACATCGCGCAGCACCGGCACCACCAGCCCGCCGCCGCGCTCCGCCGGCAGCGCCACCGCGATCCCTATATTGACCGTCCCGTGCTGCTCGATCGCCTCGCCGGCCCAACTCGCGTTGCACTCGGGATGGCGCAGCAGCGTCTGCGTCGTCGCCACCACGATGAAATCATTGACCGAAAGCTTCACGCCCTGCGGCTCGAGCTGCTCGTTGATCGTCTCGCGCAGGGCGAGCAGCGGGTCCATGTTGACCGCCGCGGTGACGGTGAAGTGGGGGATCGTGGTCTTGGACTCGACCAGCCGCCGCGCGATCGTCTTGCGCATGTTCGTCAGGCTGACGCGCTTGGCCTCCAGTTCCACCGGCGCGGCCTTGGCCCCGGCCGCGTGCGGCGTGATCGACTTGACCGGCGTCGACGACGCCGCCTCCGCCGCCGCCGCTTCCTCGCCGCCTTCGACCTTCGCCATCACGTCCCGCTTGATGATCCGCCCGTCCGGCCCGGACCCGGTCAGCTTCGCCAGGTCGATCCGGTGCTCCTCGGCGATCTTCCGCGCCAACGGACTGACGCGGATGCGGTCGCCCGACTGGCGCTTCGGCGGCGCGGCCTCTTCGGTCGCCGTGGCCGTGGCCACCCCGCCCCCGTCGCCGTCATCGCTCGATTCCCCGGCCGCCTTCGCCTTGCTCGCCCCGGCGTCGGCCTTTCCGCCCCCGGCCGCGCCCGACCCCGCCGCCGCGGCCGCATCCTCGACACTCTCGCCGTCTTCGGCCAGCACCAGGATCAGCGATCCGACGCTCGTCGTCTCGCCCTCCTCGACCGCCAGCTTCGCCACCGTGCCATCGTCGAACGACTGCAGCTCCATCGTCGCCTTGTCCGTCTCCACCTCCGCCAGCAGGTCCCCGGCGCTCACTTCATCGCCCACCTTCACCTGCCATTTGATCAGTGTTCCCTCCTCCATGGTGTCAGACAGGCGCGGCATGGTGATTTCAACGGGCATCGGCGGCGGCTCCTACCGGGGGTTCGCGAAGTCAGTCCATCATTATTGCCCACCTGCGCGGCGGAGACAAAAGCCCGCCGCGCGGCGGGCTCTCAACACCGAGGGCACGGGCGTTCCGGAGTCGCAGTCGCCCCAATGCCATCAGGGCCGGGAGATGGGGGGCCAGACGCGGCCGCAGCGCAACAGTTGCACCGACCCGCACCGATGGTCATTGCTTGCCAGCCAGCGCAATCTGCGCCACCAGCGGACCGACAGAAAAGAAAAGACAGAACGCATCCGGCACACACCGGAGGCAATCTGTCAGCGCCTCGACTGACAGCGGTGCAACGCCAGACACGTTCTGCCATCCATGGCGTCATGTCGCACCCGCGCCGCCCCCCGCAGGTCGGGCCGGGCGGGGACGTTCCGCCGTTCAGTCTTTTGCCCGACGCCGCCGACACAACGTTACCACCGCCATCACCGCCAGCAGCGGCAGACACGACGGCTCCGGCACGTATGTGACGGCCTGGTCGACCCAACTCTCGCGCGGCGGCGTGCGGCTTGTCGCCGCCTCGTCACGCGCCGCTTCAATCTGTTCCTGGTCAGAAGCCTGCTCGACCGCCACCGCCCGTTCGCCCGTCGCGTCAGTTGCGGTCACGGATACCGTCGCCGCGCTGTCCAGCGTCGTATCCCTGTCGGCCGGGGCGACCCAGTCCGGCGACGCCACCAGGGCCACCGGGGCCAGCGGCTGAACAAGCGAGGGATTACGCACCAACCGGCGCGCAGAATAACCAATCATGGGAAGCCTCCCAGCTTCCCTCTCCGCATTCCCATCGAGTCATCGCAGGAATTCCGCCGCACACACCGAGCGGAACACCAGAATTCCCATCCGATTGGGGGAGTGTAACGAGGCTTCGTCGGCGGATGAATAGCGAGAAGTTAAATCGCGCCATGGAGTCGGCGGGTATCTTCACAAGCAGCACAAACGCGTCGGATTATCCCGCCCTCGCCATGCCCGGTCGCCCGCCGCACGTTAGGTTGCGTCCCAGATCGTTTCATGGGACGAAAGTAGTCGAAAAGATGTATCCTGACGACTACCGCAAGGCGCTCGCTTCGCCGTGGATGAGATCCCGGCCAACACAATCGGCTACCTAGGGTTCAGGCTGGGCGAATCCAGAGAATCGGCGAACCGCAAGCAGTTCGGGCACATTGACAGCACGATTGAAGCCGAATGCATGTGCCATGACGCAGCGTTCGGACGGGAAATCGACGGTTGCGATAAGTCCTATCTTTCAGAAAGAGGACATCACATGAGATCATCAAGCCTTTTCGTGTTGGCCCTGCTAATGGGTATCACAGGGTGTAGCGAGAATACCCAGCCTTCCAGCAGCATCGACCCGTCCACTGTTCGGTCCGGTGGCGGACGGAGCCCAGAGGAGGACGGCTCTCCGAATTCGAGGTGGCATACAGCGATATCTGTCGTGGTGGTTTCTCGTGATGCGGACAAGCGAAGTCGCGCTACCGCGATACTTGCAGCGGCACTGATGCACAACGCTGACGATGTCGTCAGTTTCATCCGGATGACACCAGAGGACGAGCACGTTCAGCTATACAGGTTCGCCGCGTTCGAGGCAGCGCGCCTTGGGATGACTGCGAAGGCTGAGGGGATAATGAGCGGCAGCCATCTGGAATCAGGATCGCTGGAGTTGAGTCCTGGTTTGATCGCACGACTTGTCGCCGCGAAGGGTGACCGCCCGCGGGCGGAGAGGCCTCTGGCGCGGGGTGGCCCCCTCACAACCGAGGCGAGCGATCGCGTACATCTGGCGTCCGCATGGGCAAGTTGGCTGGAGGGCGAATCGAAGGACGTCGACCGATTTCTAGCGATGGTCGATGATCGCGAGTTGGTTGCTGCATCTCATGCGACTTGGACTCCACAAGTACGTCGTCGCGCACTAGCCGTCAAGAGTATACCGTCGGACTTCCTGCGGCTTACTCTGCGCAGGTTACTGGAGGGCGAAGACGCAGACGAATGGCGCGAAACGATGGTTGGTCTGGTCGAAGCCGCAGCAGACAGCGGTAGGCATAAGGAGTATGTTGCTGCCAAACAGCGCCTCAATGCCCATCTGCAGAGAATGTCGATCCACGCCCCCCTTGCGGCGGGCGAGTTGGCCCTGACAATGTGTGCGATCCAATGGCAATTTGGCTTTCCCGGGGACGCAAGGCAAAGCCGTAAGTGGGCTTCTCAATGTATCCAGAATTCGCGAGACCAGCTTGCGCCGACCTCCCTCTGCCGAGAGCTTATGGTCTACACTGATACACTCATTTCGGGTCGTTCCGTTGTCAATGGTGTCGTATCTGAGTGTCGTGTTGCCTCCCCGAGCGGCATTCCCGTAGGGCTCTTGGAGTTGATCGCTGTCGCGCTGGCCGAGCGCGGAGATGGCGATGCTGCGTTCGATCTGTACCACCAACTGAGCACTAGCCGGGCACGTGCCGGCTTTCTTTGCGGTTTCGCACGCGGTCGGGTTGACGCGCATTTGGGCTCAGAATACCGAAAGGGCCGAGATCACTGACCCTGTGTGACTGACCTGGTCCACAGCCGGAGCCGGTCCAATTTGCCGGGCATCGCCCGCCCGGAACACATGCCGCGTCCAGGCCCGGTGCCTTCAAGCCATTGCGGCGCTTGAGCAAGCCCGGCCGGCGAGGCCATCGGCATCTGCCTGGCGCCACATTTTGACCCGACCGAAGGGCGGGCAAAGTGTGACGAACAACAGTTGATCCGCATCCACAAGACCGACGCCCGGTGCGCCTTGCTGACACATACCCATCCGCCGACAAATCTCACCGCTTCACACTTTGCCGAAGACGGTCAAAGTGTGGCGCCCTCGGGCGGTGACCTTCGGACGATCGGCGACTGGCCGCGGCAGCGCGGTTGAGTGATTCCGGATGGCGTCTTCTGGGGTCAAGCTTTGCTTAAGGGTCGCGCCCGAGACAGACACGATGGCTCTATCGACCCCACCCGCCGCGCCGCTTCGCGTGGACGGTAAAGGAGAAGAAAAGAGAGGGGGCGGCTTGCGACGCCCCCTGCAAGGGTCAGTCGGTCAAAGTGGAAAGGGTGCTTACCTGCGCCTTCTCTTGATCAGGGCCAGGCCGCCCAGGCCGAGCAGGGCCAGGGACGTTGGTTCGGGGATCACGGTGGCGTTGAGGTCGTAGGTCACGTCCCCGGAGTCGGTGCTGATCGTCAGCAGCGCGTTGTAGATCCCTTCGGATGCGCCGGCGAAGCTCAGGTCGTATTCGACCGTGTCGCTGCCGCCGGCGATCAGCGTTGCGGTGGCGAAGTCGGGCAGGTCGAACAGCGATGCGTCGGCGCCGGTGATGTCGAAGCTCAGCACGTCGATCTCGCTCAGCGCCACGCCACTGTTGATGATGGAGATGATGTCGTCGAGCGTGGCGGATTCGCCGATGCTGAGCGTGAATTCGATCATGCCTCCGCTGATCGGCGAAGCGTCCAACTCATCGGGGCCGAACAGGTACGCCGAGCCGGATTCGTAGCCCGCATCGTCGTTGCCGTATGCCCCGACGATGGCGGTGTCGCCGCTGATGCCGACGGAGTTGCCGAACCCATCATACGCCGCGTCGTCGATGCGCCCGTGGTTCGCATGCCTGCGGCCGCGGTACGACGACCACTTGAGGCTGATCTGTTCAAAAGTCCGATTTATTCGCGCTCGTGATGCTCTCACGAAGTGATCAGCGCCCTCTCGGCTCCCGCGTCCTCACGGCCTTGATGTTTCCGATGGTGAATGCCCGAAACAACGAGTTGGTGATCGAAGTCCGGGTTCGACGGTGTCAAAGCGATGACGGCTGATCCGGCTGGCCGCGCTCCAGCCTGCGCAGCGCATCGTCGATTTTCGCCTCGAGCAGTCGGTCTCGCGTGCCGACCAGATACAGCAGCGTGTAGAACCCCAGGCCCGGGATCAGGCCGAGCACCACCCACAGCGCGGGCGCGTAGCCCTTCTGCGTCGCCAGGTGGTACGAAACGATCGGCGGCGCGATCAACATCGCCAGCACGGATCCGATCGCGATCAGTGCGAAGAAGATGCCCAGAATGCTGCCGGTGTTGAGGAACGACGAGGAGCCCGGCGATTGGCCGGCATCCATAAGTTGTACCTGCTTACCCGATTGATCGGCGCCACCACCGCGCCCATCGTTCGGCACCCCATAGTCACCGGCCGGTCCACCACCATCACCCTTGGGCTGGACTTCGCCACCGTCACCATACGACCCGGCATCGGGTGGCGCTGCGGCCTGACCCATGGCCCGACCGCCGACCCCAATCACCCCCAGCACGATAATCAGAAGCGCAAGTGCTCGCATCATGCCGCCAGCCTACCAACGGCCCGCCGACCGGACCAGTCGCCTGTCCCCACGGAGTCGGCCGCTGCGGTGGCCCCCTTTTGCTTGAGCGTCCTGCCTCGCAAACGGCTCCCTATTGCCTGCGCATCACCATGCACCTTTCATCACACCAGATACCTTAATGATACAGCTTCAGTTCCTGCGTTCTGGATGTCTTGTTTTCCGCAGGAGGCCCAGAAGTAGAGTAGCAGTTATCCAGACAGCAGATGGTTCTGGAATAAAAGCGATATTGTCCAGCATAAGCGTTCCGCCTTCCTCGGCCGCCGCTGACACTTCGAACCCAAGTCTGAGCTCGCCGGTTGTTCCTTCCAAGAGCGGGAATTCATAGGTGTTCCATCCCGGCTCTCTATGCTGTGGGTCTAAGTGCGACCAATAGAGAGATTGATTTCCGAGAGTACAGTACCAATCAGAATATCGAGTAATGGTCAAATCCTGTGGATGAGGACTTCAGGCGGCGTGTTGCTTTTCGC
>CAZHJL010000100.1:0-16540 GCA_964532795.1 uncultured Phycisphaeraceae bacterium
ACGGGCAGTAGAGACTCTCATTCAGACTGGAGCAAGTTCCGGGGGGCAGACCACATTCCCGGCGACACCGAGTTTACATTCCGTATGCTGAGTGCTCGATGCTACTTTCCGGACGAGGGTGGTATGCCTGCGGTAGTATTCTGGCCCGAAGATGAGATCACTCTTATCGAGGGACAGAGTGCCCCCTAGCCGAACCAAGCGTTCCAGGCGACGCTTGACAGCGCGCCTGAACGCGGTAGTTCTGCACAGCCAGCACTCCCTCTGCTCATCGCCGGCGGGATAAGCGACCGCTCGTAGCAGTTCCGCTTGCGACACGGGAGAAGGCGTTAGCAATCGGCACCTCGAACGGCGTCACCGAACCCGGCTGCAAACCTCAGTCATTTCATAACCTCTGTGCTCTCTGTGGTGAGAAATCCGGGCGGAGAAAAATCAATCGCCGCGCTTGACGGAACCTAACAGAATGCTATAATGCATGCAGCGTCCTGCGCGGCCCACGCCGCGCTTTGGCCTGATTTCCGGGTCCTGTCCTTCGTCGTTTCCGACTCCTGCCGGTCCGCAGCCATGAAATGCAGTCTCCATTCCTCGATCGCCGTTGATCGCGCCACGTCGGTTCTCCGAGTGGCCCGGCCCGCGCGTGCGCGGCGAAGGGTTGAAGCGCCAACATGGCCCGCCCCGGCAACACGAATCGACCAGACAGGCGTCCCAGGCCGCGTGTGTTGGTTGACCCATTCCACCCGACCCGTGGCCGGCGATGCAAGCCACTCGGAGCCGCCACCGGGCCGGTCCCCGGCATCGAACGGCCCGAAACCACCCCAATCTGAAGCGAACGGAACGAAACGAGGTGAAAACGAGCGGAAACGGGGCCAAAAAGTGTACACTTTTGACACATTTTTCGAGCGATTTCTTACGCGGGAGTGCTGTTTGCGCCAGCCACCCGCGTTTACGGGCTGGAATCGACGATTCGCCCCGAACGGAGCTAAGCCTATGGCCGCCACACGCGGCCGCGACGCGCGCGATCCGGGGGTGTCTTGCTCAGCATCACGATGCCTGCCGGCCCGCCAAGCCCCGGGCCCTGAAAGTCCTCCCCTCGCCACCTCACAACAGCAACACCCACGCCAGCGACAGGTACAGCGTCAGTGTCGTCACGTCCGTCAGCATCAGCACCATCGGGCCCGATGCCAGCTTCGGGTCGCGGCGGACGCTCAGGAGCGCAGCGGGGATCAGTGTGCCCCACAGGGCCGACATCACCATGGACGCGGCCACGCTCGCGCCGATGGCCGCGGGCGGGCGCCAGTCGCCGCTCCAGGCCAGCGCCGCCAGGGCGACCAATCCCGCACACACCACCCCCAGCAGCAGCGCGGCCGGCAATTCCTGGCGGAAACGGCCCACGATCTGTCGCCGCGTCAGCCTGCCCGAGTGCGTCAGGTGCAACGTCAGCGTCAGCGCCTGCATCGAGATCGATTCGGCCAGTGTCAGCACGAGCGGGATGAACATCGCGATGATGACAACATGCTCGAGCACGGCCCCGAAGGCCGCGCCGATCGCCGCGCAGGCGATGCCGCCGGCCAGGTTGCACATCAGCCACGGCAGGCGGAAGCGCAGCACGCGCAGCGCCCCGGCCGTGCGCAACTGTTCGACGTGCAGGCCCATGACCTGGAAGAGGTCCGTCTCGTGCTCGTGCGCCACCAGTTCGGACACTTCCCGCGTGTAGAAGCGCACATCGACGAGGCCGAGCAGACGCCCGTCATCATCGACGACGGGAAACGCCAGCAGTCGCTGGTCGAGGAACAGGTGGATGGCCCTTTCGATGGTGTCATCCTCGTGCAGCGTGATGGGGTCGGCGATCATGACGTCGCGCAGCAGCCGGTCGGGCTCGCCCACGATCAGGCCGCGCGTCGGCAGCACGCCGCGCAGGCGGTTGTCGGCGTCGACGACGTAGATGTAGAAGATCTTGTGGTCGATCTTGCAGCGATGCAGCGTCTGCAGCGCCTGGCCGATGGTGGCATCGTCACGGATGCTGGTCTCGACCGGCCGCATCACGGATCGCACGGGACGTTGTAGCTGCTCAAAAGAAATCATCCGCTGTGACTCGCCCTGCACCGGTTGACCCTCGCGAGACTATAGGCCATACAGCGGCTTGAGTTTGCCCTCGAGATGGCGCATCAGCGGATCGGCGCTGAGCGGCTTGCCGGTGACATGTTCGCACAGCGGCTCGGACAGGTGCGTCCGGCCGAGGCTGTGAATCTTCTCCACCAGCCATGCCTTCAGCCCGGCGAACTGGCCGATCGCGAACTGGTCGTGCAGGTCCGGCATGTCTTCCATCGCCTGCTCGAAGAACTGCGCGGCGTAGAGATTGCCAAGCGTGTACGTCGGGAAGTAGCCCATCGCGCCCATCGACCAGTGAATGTCCTGCAGGCAGCCAAGCGCATCATTGGGCACGACCACGCCCAGCGATTCGCGATACATTTCGCGCCACACGCCCGGCAGGTCGGCGATGCTCAGTTCATCCCGAAGAATGGCGCGCTCCAGCTCGAAGCGGATCATGATGTGCAGGTTGTAGGTCGCCTCATCGGCCTCGACGCGAATGAAGCCCGGCGCGACGATGTTCGCCCCGCCGTACACCTCGTCCTCGCCGACACCCGCGAACGCATCGCCGAAGAAATCGCCCAGCTTCGGGTAACACCACCGCCAGAAGGCGCGGCTGCGCCCGACGAAGTTCTCCCACATGCGGCTCTGGCTCTCGTGGATCGACAGTCCCACCGGCGCGCCGCGCGGTGTGTCCACGTGATCGGCCGGCAGATTCTGGTTGTAGATGCCGTGGCCCGCCTCGTGCATCGTCGAGCCGAGCGCATCGAACAGCTTGTCCTCGTGGAAGCGGGTGGTCATCCGCACGTCGCCGTGGTGCGTGCCACCACAGAACGGGTGCGTCGAGGTGTCCAGCCGGCCGCGCGAGAAGTCGAAGCCGAACTGCTCGACGACGTAACGCACGAACGCCCTTTGCTGCTCGATCGGCGCCTTGATCTCGTTGAACCGATTGCTCGGCCGCTGCGCGGCCTCGGCGATGGCCGCCACCAGCGGCGCCAGACGCTGCCGCAGCGGCGTGAACACCGCCTCGATGCCGGCCGCGGTAATCCCCGGCTCATACCCTTCCGCCAGGGCGTCCCACGGCTCGCCGCCCTCCGGCCAGCCGTAGCATGCGGCCTTGCGCTTGAGCAGTGAGACGATCTTTTCCAGCCACGGTCGGAAGTGGTCGAAGCAGTCGGTCTTGCGCGCCTCGGTCCACGCGTGCTGCGCCATGCTGCGCGTCCGCGCGAATTCCTCGACCAGCTCCGACGGCAGCTTCGTCGCCCGGTCGTACCCGCGCCGAATCTCGCGGATGTTCACCGCGCTATCGGAAAGCGGGTCCTTCACCAGGTCGATATCCGCCTCGCACTCGTCCAGCAATTCCCCGATGCGCAGCGAGGTCCCCAACTCATGCGCCATCCGCGAAAGCTGGGCCAACTGTCGCGAACGATA
This sequence comes from uncultured Phycisphaeraceae bacterium, assembly GCA_964532795.1. Taxonomy (GTDB): domain Bacteria; phylum Planctomycetota; class Phycisphaerae; order Phycisphaerales; family Phycisphaeraceae; genus CAZHJL01. The sequence continues at coordinate 3,517 of CAZHJL010000100.1, forward strand.
GGCCAGCCCGCCCGGCGGCATCATCGTCTCCTGGTCCCAGTGCAGCAGCGACGCGGTCGAGCCGAGCAGTTCAGCCTCGCGCGTGCGCTCGATCAGTTCCTTGTACGCGGCGGATTCGTAGACCATCGTGGACCCCTTCTCGGTTCGCGTCGCAACATATCATCGGTCGGCGCGCGACATGATTCAACCGGTCGCCGCGGGAGGCACGCGAGGCCAACCCGCGGCGACCCGACCCCATCCTGTCACTGCTCCATCGCGGTCCGCACGCGCTCGAGCATGTCGATCGCCTGCTCTTCCCTTCTGCATGCTTCGCGCACGCTGGCCGCGAGTTCGCGTCGCGTGTCGCGATCGCGCAGGCCGCGCTTGACTTCGTCGGCCATGTAATGCTTCGCCTTCCACGGCCACACGTTCGCCTTGCCGGCCTGCTCGAACAGATCGGCTGCCTCCATGAGAGCCCCGTAGCCTGGACCGGCATGCTCGGACATGTTCCGCAGGAAACCCGCCGCGTGTATGCGCTCGCTTTGCATCGTGGCCTGATCGCCATGCACCATCACGCGCACCTCCTGCGTGAACTCGGAACCTGGCTGGTCCGCAAGCTGGATCGCCTTGGGATCCTCCTCTTCGTAGTCCTCGTCGATCTCGAGCGCATCGGCCCAGGCCCTGCACGCCGCCAGGCCACAGACGTGATTGGGCAGCGTCGGGCGATGCGTCGTGCGCGCCAGATCAATCGCCCAGTCGATGCTGGTGCGCAGCACCTCGCGCGGCGCCGGACGCTGATGCGAATCGCCGAGAATGATCATGCCGATCGGGCGCGGCTCGCCACGCTCGGGTTCCTTGCCGGCCATGTCCTCGAACCAGCCTTCTTTCTCGTAGTAAGGTTGCTCGGGGCTGTGACGCTCAAAGTCGAAATAGCTGTGGCCGATCATGACTTCGCCGCCGCGATCGTACCCGCAGATGAGCCCGGCCTCGGGCGGGCCGATGATGCCGAACGCCACCACCGGCCGGCCGCGCGCGATGCTCTGCTTGACCGCGTCGATCATCGCCGGCTTGTCGGCAACGGGCAGGATGCGATAGTCCATGCCGATCGCGCTGAACAGCAGGCGGTATGGTTCGGGCTGGAAGTACCCCAGGTCGATGTTGCCTCCGTCGTCGCGGTGCCATGCACGACGAAACGCCGCGCCGCTGACGCCCATGATGTAGTCGTACGACTCGGGCCGCCCGATGTAGGCCAGCGCGCCTTCGATCGACCCCGGGAAGGGACAAAGGCGCCGGCCGAACCCAACCTTCGGCACGTCCGACAGCACGGCGCGGACAGCCGGGTCATCGCCCGCGCCGGTCTCGGCTGCGCCCGCCGCGGCCAGCGACTCGACATGCGCCTTCATGGCCGGCCAGCTTGGAAACCCGTAGTCCATCGCGAGCGCGAACTGGACTTCATGCAGCGCGACCTCGGCGCCCACGATGGCCTGGTCGTCGGCCGCGTGGAAGCGCCGCAACAGGCGCAGCATCGGGCACACCGCGCGGTCACCGCGCCGTTGGGCCTTGAGCGCATCCTTGGCTTCTTCCTGGAGAAAACGATGAGACGGATTGACAGGGAGCGAACGGGTCATGTGAGACCTTCCTTTCCATCGCTGCCCGCGGCCTGCATACTCGGGCGGAAAAGAAGGCTATGTCAGTTGCCAGTGAAGGTGGATTCGATCCTTCCCGCAGGCCCGGTGGCTTCCTTCGAACGCCACACAGAGCCTACCGCGATAGCCTGCCGGATGCAACGGATGGAACGGAGGCTATCGCGCGTGCACCGCCTCTACTCGCGACTTGTCGTCTGCCTCCCAAGCCAGGAAGAAGACAGCCCGCAACGAGGCTGCGGGCTGCTTCGGCGTGTTCAGTTGTCGCTGCGGATTCACCCGTAGTACTTCGGCATCGGACGCCCCTGCTTCTCCCATTCCTTGATCACCGCATCCGCCTTGCCCGCGCTGTTGAGCATGTGCAGCTTGCGCTTGACCATCTCCAGGATGGCGTCGCGGCCGGGGCCCAGGTACTTGCGCGGGTCGAATTCGTCCGGCTTCTCCGCGAACACCTGGCGGATCTTCGCCGTCAGCGCCAGCCGCAGGTCGGTGTCGATGTTCACCTTGCACACGCCGTACGTGCGCACGGCGTTGGCGATCTGGTCCTCCGGCACGCCCTTGGCGTTGGGCATCTTGCCGCCGTAATTGTTGATCAGGTCGATGAACTCCTGCGGCACCGACGAGCTGCCGTGCATCACCAGCGGCAGGCCCGGGCAGGTCTTCATGATCTGCTCGATGCGATCGAAGGCCAGCTTCGCTTCCTTCGTGAACTTGTACGCCCCGTGGCTCGTGCCGATGGCCACCGCAAGGCTGTCGATGCCCGTGCGCGCGGCGAAGTCCTTCGCCTCTTCGGGGTCGGTCAGGAACTTCTCGACGTTCTTCTCGTACTCGGCCGCGTCCAGCCCCACCACGTCTTCCTCGATGCCGCCGAGCATGCCCAGTTCCGCCTCGACTACCACGCCGTTGGCGTGCGCGACTTCCACGGCCTTCTTGCTGACTTCAATGTTCTCATCATACGGATGGTGCGAGCCGTCGATCATCACGCTGGTGAAGCCGTCATCGATGCACTGCTGCACGAGGTCCACCGTGTCGCCGTGGTCCAGGTGGATGCAGATCGGCACATCCGGGTATTCCTCGACGCACGCGGCGATGATGTGCCGCAGGAAGCGGAAGTTCGCGTAGGCGCGGGCGCCTTTCGAGACCTGCAGGATACACGGGCTCTTCTCCGAGGCGCACGCCTCGATGATGCCCTGCGTGATCTCCATGTTGTTCACATTGAAGCCGCCGACGCCGAACCCACCTTCGTAGGCGAGGTCGAACATCGGTTTACTGGTCATGAGCATGGTCGTATCTCCTTGAAGGTTCCATCCGGGCTTGCCGCCCGAAGAAAACGGTGGTCCGGGTTGCCGGGGTTCTGTTCCCGGGCGATCGTTTCCGGGGGTTTGTTTCCGGGGGTTGGGTCTACGGCAGGTCGCTTTGCCGGATCGGCATTCTAGCAAAACGGCAGGAAGGTGCTTTTTCCGCCAACCCCTCCATCGGCACGTCGCGCCCCCACGTTCATCGCATCGCAACAAAGGCGGCCGCGCTCGCCGCTATCATGCTCTCTCGCCCCGCCCGATACGCGGGCCTTCGGGCGAGGCGCAGCAACGGTTCCGGAGCAGGATGATGGGCGACGCCCAGCCGCAGAGCCTCGGCCAGGTGCTGGACACACTGGTCGACAGCGCCGACAACACCGACGGCGACAGACCCACCGTGCGCGACCTGCTCGAGACTTTCGACAGCCGCAGCTACGGCCCATTGCTGCTCGTACCGGCCCTGATCGCCCTGCTGCCGACCGGGGGCATCCCCGGCGTGCCGACCTTCGCCGCGACGATCATCGCCATCGTCGCCGCCCAAATGCTCTTCCTCCAGCGACGCCCGTGGCTGCCCCGGCGCTTGCTGGACGTCGAGATCCCCCACGAGAAGCTCACGCGCGGCGTGCAAAAGGCCAGACGCTGGGTCAAGCCGGTCGACGCCCTGACCCGACAGCGTCTGACGGCGCTGACCCGCCAGCCGATGACCCCCGTGATCGCCCTGATCTGCATCGCCCTGGCCGCGATGATGGTGCCGCTGGAACTCGTCCCCTTCGCCGCCGCCGCGCCCGCCGGCACCATCACCGTCCTCGCCTTCGGCCTCACCGCCCGCGACGGCCTGCTGATCGCCATCGGTCTCGTCCTGACACTGGGCTGCGGCGCGCTGGTCTGGTGGCTCGTGGTGTGAGGACTGATCCGCGCGGCCGCCATCTTTGAATCCCCGCCGCGTTCGGCCCGATGAAATACGACGGCCTCGCAGGCGTCATGCAAACGCCGCTTGCCCGTACCCGCCCGCACCACCTGCGCGAGATGCCTTCATGCAACGAAAGTCGTTCCTGTCCTTCCTTATCGCCGCCCTGCTCGTCATGGCGATCGCCGCACCCGCACCCGCCATGATCGGCTGGCGGCATGACGGCACCGGCCACTTCCCCGACGACTGCAAGCCCGTCCGGCAGTGGGACGGCCAAAGCGGCAAGAACATCGTCTGGAAGACGCCGCTGCCCAACTTCGGCAACGGCTCGCCCATCGTCGTCGGCCGCAAGGCGTTCGTCGTCTGCGAACCAGGTTACCCCGAAGGCGTGGACGCCCCGCTGCTCGTCTGCATCGATGCGAACAACGGCGACATCCTCTGGCGCAGGCAGATGGACCCGTTCACGCAGTTGCCGGCCGCGGAGCGAGCGAAGGTCACGGCCCTGCGCGCCGAATACTGGGCGAAGCTGCGGCAAGTCAACACCATGGCCGCGGCGTACGCGGACGTGGACGAAAAGGGCAAGGCCGCCATCCAGGCGGAGGCCAAGCGCATCTTCGGCATGCAAATCCCCGCCAAACGCAGCTTCAAGGGCCTGACCGAAGTGCCCTTCGGCCCACGCGAGAAGCGCAAATACTGGGCGCCGCTCACGAAAGGCCAGTCCTTCCAGGTCCCCGCCTGGCGCTGGACCGGCATGGGCCCGAGCATGACACCGCCCGTCTCCGACGGCAAGCGCATCTATATTGTCAACGGCTTTCGCTTCACCGCCGCGTACGACTTCGACGGCAACCCCGTCTGGATGAACTACCACCACGACATCCCCTACCGTCACCACTGGGTCGAGTCGTGCGGCAACGCGCCGCTCATCGCCGACGGCAAGCTCATCGCCTTCTTCCTGGACCGGCTGATCTGCTTCGAGCCCGACACCGGCAAGGAACTGTGGCGCGTCCAGACGCGCGAGTTCGACGGGCACGGCATGGGCTCACCGGTCATCCTACGGCTGCCGATCGAAGGCAGCGGCGAAACCGTCACGGCCGTGTTCGCCCAGTCCGGTGAACTGGTGCGCGTCAGTGACGGCCACGTCTACGCCCGGGACATCGGCTTCTTCGACGCCTGCGCGTGCCTGGGCACCAACGGGCGGGACATCATCTTCGCCACCAACGGCGGCAGCGGCGGCGCGTGGCGCGGGCCGAAGATGGGCAAGGGCCGGCGCTTCATGGAGCGCGGCCCGATGGCCATCCGCCTTTCACTCAAAGACCGCGACACGCTCCACGCGGAGCAGATCTGGAGCCAGCCCCGCGCCCACCTCGGCAACTACCCCCTGCTGCTCAACGGCAAGCTCTACACCGGGCGCGGCATCCTCGACGCGGCGACCGGCAGAACCCTCAGCTTCAAGCAGACCCGCTTCGACTTCTACCACGGCCTGATCCACGCCGGCGGCCTGCTCATCGGCAACGATCGCGGCGGCCCGCCCAAACGATCAGAACAGACCGCCGCACGCTTCATCACCCACGTCTACGAACCTCCCGCCGACCCGGCCGCGCGGCGAATCGTCAGCTATAGCAACGCCCTCGAAATGGTCCCCGACCCCGAAGCCGGCGCCGAACACCGAAAGAAGGTCATCGCCATGACCGGCAAATTCGCCTACGGCCAGTGGTACGGCTGGCACAACAGCTACTCCACCCCCTTCGCCAGCGGCAACCGCCTGTTCATCCGAACGTTCGATTACCTGTGGTGTATCGGGAAGAAAGACGAACCGTTCACGCCGTCGAAGGCGTTCGAGGCCAGGTGACACAACGCTGCACAACGACACCACACGCGCCACTGGCGGCTCGCCCGCCAGGGCGGCCCCACCTTGATGTCAGCACTGGCGGACATCTGCACCCTCGTTTCCCCCGAATCAAGCGTGCCACGGCCGATCAGCCGCCCTCCCGGACGACGCAGCCCGATTCCCCTCTGGTCTAACCGCCCGCGCTACGGTACATTAATGACTAGACTATTGTCGGGGTTTCTTCCGACGCGTCGCCGATGTTCTGTCACGCGATGCCGCGAGGGCTGGTTCAGGCCCGCAGGAGATTCGTCATGCACCGTCAATCCACCTCCCGCCGCCGCGCCTTTACCCTTATCGAGCTGCTGGTGGTCATCTCCATCATCGCCCTGCTCATCGCGCTGCTCATGCCCGCCCTCACCGGCGCGCGACGCGCGGCTCGCACCGTCCAGTGCGCCAGCAACCAGCATCAACTCTACACCGCCAAGGCCGCCATGGTCGCCAGTGAACACCGGCGCATGCAGGTGCACGGCTGGCCGGCCGAGATCATGCAGTACCTGACCAGCACCAAGGCCTTCGTCTGCCCCGAGGACATCCCCGGCGAATACCTCGACGGACCGGAAAAGGCCGTCGCGGCCTACGTCGCCACCTACCGACGCAAGAAGGGCGTCATGGTCTTCCAGTACAACATGCCCCTCGTGCCCGAAACGTGGACGCAGGTGCGCAACGAGCGCGAGGACAGCTTCGAGCTGCACTTCGAGGACATCCGCCCCAGCGGCGGCGACACGGATTTCAACGATGTCGTCTTCCGCGTCGAGGACCTCGGCGACGGCCGCGCACGCGTCACGTTCACCAGCAAGAGTTCGGCCCACACCTTCGACCTGCATGATGAGAAAGGCCGCCTCGTGCTGCCCGACCTCGGCGGGAAGACCAGCACCGGCACGTCCACCATCCTCGATTTCTTCCTCACCAGCTACGGCCTCAACGTGCATCAGGACGACATCGAGGACGACCGCAGCGACAAGATCTGGTCGCTCGACTACGAAGCGGTCATCGCGCAGGTCGGCGGCAACCAGCAGACGGACAACTGGACCCAGTGGCTCAACGGCGTCGGCCTGCCAATGTTCTTCCGCCACCACGGCGACATCGCCAACGTCGCCATGGGCGACGGCAGCGTCCACCCCATGGCCGCCCACGAGATCGACCCCGGCGATCGCGACGTGGAAGAGCGCTACTGGGTGCCATGACGTTCGCCGCACGACACCGGCCGCCCGGCGCGAACGCCGTGCCGCGAACGCATCAACTCTCGCGCTTCCGCCTGCTCATCGTCTGGGCGAACGACCGCATGCTCCGTTGCAGCGACTGCATCTTCTCCTGCAGTTCGTGCAACTCCTCGAGCATTACCGCCTCCGGATCCCTCGCGCGGCGGCGCGCCTCGTGCTCCTCCTGCGCCTCGTGCATGCTGTTGATGATCACGCCGATGAAAAGGTTCAGCACCACCATCGTCCCGATCAGCACGAAGGAGACGAAGTACGCGATCGCGATCAGCGGCTGGGCCTTCGGCGCGGCCGGCGTCGCCACGCTGTTCTCGATCGCGTAGACGTCCGAACCGTACATCTGGATGTACATGATGTCCGTCCAGTCCTCCAGCGTCACCACCCGGAACAGCGACAGCAGCGACAGCTTCAGCGTGCCGAAATGCACCGGGTCGTTATCGCGGAAAAGGAACACGCCCAGCACCGCGTAGACGTAGAACAGAATCCCCAGCAGCAGCCCGACGTACACCATCGCCGGGATGCTCTTGAGCAGCGCCGTCACCAGCAGTTGCAGGCGCGGCACCGCGCTGACCAGCCGCAACGTCCGCACCACCCGCGCCAATCGCAGCACGGCCGCGTAATGCCCCCCGATCGGCAGCAGGCAGATCACCACGATCACGAAGTCGAACACGTTCCACGGATCACGGAAGTACCGATGGAACCGCGCACCGTGCTGCAGCATCTTCAACGCCGCCTCCACCACGAAGATGCCGATGATGATCCAGTCCAGCGTGAGGATCACCCCGCCGTACCGCGCCATCAGGACCGTCGAAGTCTCCAGCCCCACCACCAGCGCCCCGGCGACGATCGCCGCCATCACCGTCCAGAAGAAAGCGCGGCTGCGCACGATCGCCTGCGCCGCCAGCGGCACATCCCGCTCGCGCATCGCCTTCGACCACGACGGTCCCGGTGTCGCCGATACGTCCATGCGAATCTCCAACACGCCCCGCCGCCGACCCGGCGGCGGCCACGGGGTCGAGCAAGTGTATGCTCCCTCACCCCGCGCGGCACGCTTCACCCCGGTTGCGCCCGACGCGCGTTGCAACCGCCGCCCCATCGGCCATACTGCCCACATGCCCCAACCCGCCGACACCAACAGTATCCGCCTCCCCATCGACACCCTCGCCGCCTTCGGCCGCCGCCTGCTCGAGGCCTGCGGTGTCGACGCCCCCACCGCCGCGCGGCTGGCGGATATGGCCGTCACCGCCGAGGCGATGGGCATCGACACGCACGGCCTGACCCAACTCAACCATTTCCACGCCCGGCTCGGCGATCCGATCGACCCCACCGCCCAGCCGCGCCTCGCCCGCGAGCGCGGCGCCATCGCCACCGTCCACGCCGGCGACGGCATCGGCCACCGCGCGCTGTGGCTGGCGGTCGAACACGCGATGGCCCTCGCGCGCACGCACGGCGTGGGCATGGTCGGCGTCCCGCAGTGCCACTGGGTCGCCGCCGCGGGACTCTTCCTCCTGCCCGTGGCCGCGGACGGTATGCTCGGGCGGCTGGAACTGACCCACAACCGCGGTCGCGACGCCGCGCCCGCCGGCGGACGCGAGCCGCGATTCGCCACCGACCCGCTCGCACTCATCATCCCGCACACGCCCGATCCCATCCTCGCCGACTTCTCCCTCACCACCTTCTCGCACGGCCGGGTCAACCGCATGGTCGAAGACGACCGCCGCGCCGGTGAAGCGGTCTTCCTTCGCCCCGACGGCCGGGCCACCGACGACCCGCGCGACTTCACGGGAGACGGCTCCATGCTCTTCATGGGCGGCGAACTCAACGCCCACAAGGGCTACGCGCTCGCGCTGTGGCACGAAGCCCTGGCCGCGCTGATGGGCGGCACCACCAACGGCCCCGATGCCCCCGCCCCGCCGCAGCACGTGATGGTCACGGTGCTTGATCCCGCCGCCTGGGGTGACGCGGCCGCGTTCCAGGACAAGCTCACCCGCTTCGCGCAATGGGTCCTCACCAGCCCGCCGCGCGATGAAAGCAACCCGCCCCGCCTGCCCGGCGCCGGCGGCTTCGCGCGACTGCGCGAAGCGCAACAGCGCGGCGTGCTGCTTCGCCGCATGATGTGCGAGACGCTCAACAACATCGCCAACGAGCGCGGCATCGAAGCGCTTCCCACCGCTTGAACAGCGCCCCATCACAAGGAAACTCCAACAAGCCATGAGCAGCCACCGCTTCACGATCGAAGGCGAACAGACACTACTCAACGGCAAGCCGATCCTCCTCAAAGGCCTGCGGCTGGCCAACGCCCTGATGGATGATCGCGCCACCGATGCCGTGCTGAGCAATCTTGACGTTTACCGCTCCTACGGCCTCAACAGCTTCAGCGTCTTCCTCATGGGAAACCGCTTCGGCGACGTGCACGGCTACCGCGAGGACACAACCCTCGACCCGCAACACGCCCGGCGTCTTCAACGTATTCTCACCGCCGCCGATGATCGCGCGATGGTCGTCCTCGTCGGCTGCCTCTACTGGGGATACTCCAGGGCGAAGTGGGAATCCTGGACGCAGGCAGAGGCCAACGCGGCCGTGGCCAACACCGCGCGCCGGCTCGTCGATGAAGACTTCCACCACGTCATGCTCGACCCGGACAACGAAGGCATGGCCTACGCCGAGGCCGGCTTCGACAATGAGCAACTCATTGCCGCCGCGAAGCAGGCCGCGCCGGATCTGCCGGTGGCGATCAACAGCCGCAGGCAGCAGGCCCCGCTGGCCGACCTGGCGATCCACCACAGCGCGAAGATGCCCGGCAAACCGTACATCGAAACCGAAGGCAGCCCGCCGATCGAAGGCGGCTACTGGGGCGCATGGTCCAACCCGCACCAGGAGCAGTGGTACCAGTACGATCACATCGGCGAGTACCACCAAGCCATGCGCGAAAGCCAGCTCCAGCGCACCCTCGAACACTTGGACCGCAACGAAGGCTACTTCCTCGCCTCCACCTGGCTCCAGGCCGCCCCGCCGCTCGGGCCGAACTTCCATCCCGGCGGCGTCGGCACGAAGAACGATCCCGGCATCCGCTGGTGGCTCGAAGCCATCCGTGATAGGTTCGGCCCGTACGGCGAAGTCTAAAGGAGGGATGGCCGCACCCGTCCGCCCGAAGCCGCGCAGGCGCTGCACTTCCCGCCGCCGACTTCCGCAGCCCCACCGAGGGATCTGATGGCCGCACGCCTGGTACAGCTTTTCGCGGAGAACCTGCTCCCGATGTTCCTCATCATCGGGCTTGGTTTTCTGTGCCAGCGCGCCCTCAAGTTTGATCTGCGCACGCTCAACAAGGCCAACATCTACATCTTCGTCCCCGCCCTGCTGCTCGACCGTTTCCTGCAGGCGACCATCACCGCGCGGCAGGGCCTGGTCATCGCGCTGCTCGCGTCGGCCGGCGTGCTACTCATGCTCGCCATCGGACGCTTCACCACGCCCCTGCGCGGCCGGCAGAAAACCTACGCCCCCGTCGTCGCCCTGTCGGGCGCCTTCGCCAACACCGGCAACTTCGGCATCCCCCTCATGGGCCTGTTCTTCGGGCCGGCCGGCGTCGTCGTCCAGTCCATCCTCATCATGGTCAACAACCTGCTGGTCTACTCTGTCGGCGTCTACACCGTCGCGCACGCGGCCTCGTGGCGGCAGACGATGATCAACTTCTTCCGCACCCCGATCCCCTTCGCCTTCCTGCTGGCCGCGGGGCTCCTCGCGACGGATCGCGTCCTGCCCGGCCCGGTCGCCGACGCGGTGCGTTACCTCGGCGACGGCCTCATCCCCGTGGCCCTGATCACCCTCGGCGCGCAACTGGCCGAATCGCGCATCGGCTCGCGCGCCATACCGATCACCTGGGCGGTCATCCTGCGCCTGATCATCTCACCGGTCGTGATGGCGCTGCTGGTCTACCTCGCCTCGCTCGCGGGCCTGCTCGCGTTCGATTCGCTGCCCGCCCGCGTCCTGATCGTCAGCGCCGCCATCCCCGCGGCCGTCAACACCGTCATCGTCAGCATGGAATACGAAGCCCACCCCGATGTCGCCGCCGGCGCCATCCTCATCGGCACCCCCATCTCCGCCGCAACCCTGACCCTGGTGCTCTACCTCGTCGGCGCGTGAGGCGCCGCGAGCGAGAATACAACCGGCAGGCCAAGACGGCGCCTGCCGGTCAACCCGTGAACCACTCAGCCCGCCCATCGACCCGCAGTACTCACCGCTTGAGCGCGGCGGTCCGTAACGACAGAATGTGCGCCGCGTCGCCACCCACACCGGGGCAAGCAAGCAGGGCCCGCTGGAATCGACAGGCGCCGCGACCTTGAGCCCGGAAACAGCGCGGCCCCAACCATGCCGGAGGATACCGTGTGAGCAGGTCGATCCCGCAAGCGGACGTGATCGTCATCGGCGGCGGCGGCAGTGGCTTGGCCGCGGCCGTCAGTTGCGCGCAGCAGGGCCTTGACGTGCTGCTGCTGGAAAAACGCCCGGTCCTGGGCGGAACCACGGGCATCGCCGTCGGATCGTTCACCGCCAATCGCACCCAACAGCAGCGACGCGAAAGCATCGAGGATTCGCCCGCCGACCACAACGAGGACGCCGGCCGGTTTGCCGATCCACAGATCGAGGCGGCAGGCAACTACCCGATGCGCGGCTACTTCCTCGAACACGCCGCCGACACCCTCAAGTGGCTCGAGGCGATGGGACTGCGTTTCCACGGCCCCAGTCCCGAGCCGCCCAACCGCGTGCCGCGCATGCACAATGTCGTGCCCAACGCCAAGGCCTATATCGCCACGCTTCACGCCCACCTGCTGCGGCGCGGCGGACGCATCCTCACGAACGCGACGGCGAAGGAACTGACGAGGACCGACGGACGCGTCACCGGCGTCATCGCCGAGATCGAAGGCGAGCGCAGTTCGTTTACCGCCCGCCGCGCCGTGGTCCTTGCCGCCGGCGATTATGCCAACAGCCCGCGGATCATCGGCGAACACAAGGGTGAACGTTTCACCGTCATTGAGGGGATCAACCCCCACGCAACCGGCGACGGTCACCTGCTCGTTCAGGCCGCCGGGGGCAGGCTCGTCAACATGGACATCACCTACGGCCCGGAACTTCGCTTCATCCCCCCGCCGCGCAAACCTTTCAGCCAGCTTCTGCCCTCGCGCGGCCCGGTTGCGCGGCTGATGGGCCTGCTCCTGCCCGCCGTGCCGCGGTTCGTCATCGCATCGATGATCAAGCGACTGCTGGTCACCTGGCAACACCCCGAGAACGCGCTGTTCGACGACGGGGCAATCCTCGTCAACCGGCGCGGCCAACGCTTCTGCGACGAGTCGGACTGGCCGCAACGTGAGATCGCCGTGGCCCGACAGCCCGACAAGATCGCCTACATCCTGCTCGACCAGGCGCTGCTCGATCGCTACAGCGCTTGGCCGCACTTCATCTCCACCGCACCCGAGATCGCTTACGCCTATGTCGCCGACTATCTGCGCATGCGGCCCGACGTGGCGGTCGAGGCCGCCGGCCTCGATGCACTGGCGTCGAAGCGCGGCCTGCCGACCGAAGCCCTGCGCCAAGCCGCGCAGGACGATCGCGCGCATCCGCTGAAGCGCCCCCTGACCGGCGAACGCTGGGTGCTGCTCGGCCCGGTGAAGGCGTACTTCACCACCACCGAGGGCGGCGCCGCGATCGACCGATCCTTACGCGTGCTGGACGAAAACGACCAGCCCATCCCCGGCCTCTACGCGGTCGGCCAGAACGGTCTGGGCGGCCAGATCCTGTGGGGTCACGGCCTGCACATCGCCTGGGCCATCACCAGCGGCCGCCTGGTAGGCCAAGCGCTGTCCGAGTGAAGAGGCCCGGTTTCGACCGGAACAGCAAGGCGCGCCCGTCCGCCGCGCCGGGTGGCCTCGGCAACCCATTGTGCCTGTCTCGGGTGGCACCTTCAGGCGTAGCGAGGCGGAGTTTGTGGGTGATCTTCGTGAGGCGACGGACGGCGCCCATCGGTTTCGTTGACGTCACGTCGCCACAGAGCCGTAAGCGTTCCACGAACTGGTGAGTATTCAGTTGTTCGCGTTGTTCGCGTTGTT
>CAZHJL010000101.1:0-14771 GCA_964532795.1 uncultured Phycisphaeraceae bacterium
AACATACTGGAACCACGCCGCCTGAAACGGTGCCCCAGTCTGTGGTCGCACCCGCCGCGTCCGTGGCCCCCCATGACAGGTGGACGGTTGGTTAGCGATTCGTATACTTGGCGGTCTTCTGCCCACAGCAAGGCGATCGGCACCGACCGTCGCCCAGAGGAGTCTACATCCATGCCAAGCTATACCACTGCTGATATCCGCAACATTGCCGTCCTCGGACACGGTGGCGCCGGCAAGACGAGCCTCGTGGAGGCCATGCTCGTTGCCGGCGGGGCGCTGCACAGTGCCGGTTCGATCGAGAAGGGCTCGACGGTCAGCGACTACACCGAGGAGGAGCGTGAGCACGGCCAGAGCATCTTCAATTCTGTCGTGCACTGCGACTACAACGGCAAGCGCATCAACATCATCGACACGCCCGGGGCCAGCGACTTCATGACGCAGGGGCTGGCCAGCTTCAATGCGGCCGACTCGGCGCTGATCGTGGTCAATGCGCAGCAGGGGATCGAGCCTTTGACGCGGCGCATGATGGACCGTGCAAAGGACCAGAAGCTCTGCCGCTTCATCGTGATCAACAAGATCGATGCGGAGAACGTCGACCTGCCCGGCCTGGTCGACCAGGTCCGTGAGATCTTCGGCAGCGAGTGCCTGCCGATCAACCTGCCTTCGGGCGGCGCGACGGGTGTGGTGGATGTGCTGAACAAGGCCGAGGGGGACGTGGACTTCTCATCGGTGGAGGAAGCCCACACGCAGATCGTCGACCAGATCGTGGAAGTCGACGAAGCGCTGATGGAGAAGTACCTCGAATCGGGTGAAGTCTCGCCGGAGGAACTTGTCGCGCCGCTGACGCGGGCGCTCTGCGAGGGCCATCTCGTGCCGATTCTCTTCACCGCGGCCCACTCGCACAGTGGTGGCGACGCCGTGGGTGTGCAGGAGCTGATGGACATCATCGTGAATGTCTCGCCGAGCCCGGTGGCGGCGAACAGGAAGACCTTCACGAAGGGATCGGGCGAGTCGGCCCAGGAGATCGCGGCCGAACCGGATCCCTTGAAGCCGCTGCTGGCGATGCCGTTCAAGATCGTGAACGATCGATTCGGCAAGATGAGCATCTTCCGCGTGATGCAGGGGACGCTGGGCAAGGACACGGCCGTCTACGTCGGTGACGGCCGCAAGCCGGTGAAAACGAGCCACGTCTACACCGTGCAGGGCGGGGAGCACAAGGAGGTGGATGCGGCGATCGCCGGTGACATCGCGGCGGTGATCAAGGTCGAGGAGATCAGCATCGACACGCCGCTGCATGAAGAGGCCGACGCGGACATCAAGTTCAACGGCGTGAATTTCCCGCTGCCGATGTACGGCCTGGCGGTGACGGCCAAGAGCCGCAACGACGAAGGCAAGATCGGCGATGCGCTTTCGAAGCTGGACGAGGAAGACCCCGGCTTCAAGGTTGGTCATGACCCGACCACCAAGGAGCGCGTGATGAACGGCAACGGCGAGATGCACCTGCGCGTCATCCTCGAGCGGTTGAAGGCGAAGTACGGCGTGGAGGTCGAGACGAAGCCGCCGAAGATCGCGTACCGCGAGACGATCCAGGCGAAGGCCGAAGGCCACCACCGGCACAAGAAGCAGACGGGCGGGGCCGGGCAGTTCGGCGAAGTGTACCTGCGTGTCGAACCGCTGGAGCGCGGCTCGGGGCTCGAGTTCGTCAACGATATCTTCGGCGGCGCGATTCCGGGACAGTTCATCCCGGCGATCGAAAAGGGCGTGCGGCAGATGATGGAAGAAGGCGCCATCGCCGGCTACCCGATGCAGGACATCAAGGTCAGCGTCTACGACGGCAAGCACCACCCGGTGGACTCGAAGGAAGTGGCGTTCGTGACCGCGGCGCGTCGGGCGTTCACCGATGCCGTGAACAAGGCCAAGCCGGCGCTGCTCGAACCGATCGTCGATGTCGAGGTCACGGTCCCCAACGCGAACATGGGCGACATCACCGGCGACCTGTCGGGCAAGCGCGGCCGCATCCAGGGCACCGATATGCTGCCGGGCGACATGGCGGTGATCAAGGCGCAGGTGCCGCTGTCGGAAATGAGCACGTACCAGAGCCAGCTCAAGTCCGTCACCGGCGGGCAGGGCTCGTACACGATGGAGTTCAGCCACTACGAGGCGGTGCCGTCGAACGTGCAGCAGACGATCGTCGCGGCGTACAAGCCGAAGGAAGAGGAAGACTGAGGAAGGCACGAAGGCACGCAGGCACGAAGCGGAGGCCGGGGTGCCGTTTGCGGAACGACAACCACGGAACGTTCAGGGCCCGCGGCGGTGGTCGCGGGCTTTTCTTCTTGGCGTTGTGCGTCGCGGGCGTTGGCTTGCTGTCGGCTATTCCCACTTGCGGCAAATCCGCGTGACGGGGGTGAACCGCGTGGGTGGGCGCGGGCGTAGTGCTGGGCGTAGCCATGACGGACGCTCGACAGGACACCCCGGACGAACCGACGGCGTCGCGCAAGCGCAGGCGTCTGCTGACACGGCGGCGGTTTCTTGCGGCGATGGGCGCCGGCGCGCTGGCCGCGGTGGGCGGCGGGGTGTATGCCGCGGAAATCGAGCCGTTCTGGGTGCAGTTCTCCGCGCATGACATGCCGTTGCGGCGTCTGCCGCGCGGCTTCGAGGGCATGCGGCTGGTGCACCTGAGCGACCTGCACGCCAGCGCGATCGTGCCGATGGACTACCTGCGGGATGTGATGGACCGGGTCAATCAACTTGAGCCGGACGTGGTGGTGGTCACCGGTGATCTGATCACGCACGGCGCGAAGCACATTCCGTCCGCGGCTGACGTGCTGGCGATGCTCAACTGCGACACCTTCGTCACCCTCGGCAATCATGACTACGGGACGGCGCACCCGGACGGCGGCGATACACGGACCATGCGGCGGCTGACAGGCGCGTTGTCCGCACACGGGATACGGGTGCTGTCCAACGAGTCGGTGACCATCGAGCGCGGCGGCGGGCGGCTGCACCTTGTCGGGCTCGATGATATCTGGGCGCGCCGGTTCGATCCGGAGAAGGCGTTCGCTGATGTGCCGGACGACGAGCCGGCGATTGCGCTGTCGCACAACCCGGACACCGCGGCCGCGCTGAAGGATTACCCCTGCCAGTGGATCCTCTCCGGTCACACGCACGGCGGGCAGGTGCGCGTGCCGGGCTACGGGGCTCTGGTTCTGCCCACGTCGCGCAAGGAGTGGGACCAGGGACTGTTCGACGTGGATGGCACGTGGCTCTATGTCAGCCGCGGCGTGGGTTACATCCGCCGCGTGCGGTTTGGCTGCCGGCCGGAGGTGGCGGTGTTCACGCTGCGACGGGCGGAAGAGTAGGGGGGCGGCTGATTCACCGTGGTGTTTCGATGACGCTGCGATACCGATGCCGATGCCCGCGCAGGGCGATTTCGTTGCCTTCCCGCTCGCCCGCCCGAGGGTGCCACACTTTGTCCGTCTTCGGCAAAGTGTGCGGTGATGCGGTGAGCGATTGGATGAGGATTTGTCAGCATGGCGCATTGAGCGTCGGGTGAGTGGATCAGGATCAACTGTTCTTCGGCACACTTTGCCCTCCCTTCGGTCGGGTCAAAATGTGGCACCCGGCCGTGGCATCCTCGTCTGTCCGAGGTAGACCATGCCACGGAGAATCGGCCACATCCAAGAGGGGGCCTGATCAACGGCGTGTTGCGGCATCTTCCCGCCGTTTCTATCCTCGCGGCATGAGCAGCAAACGCCCCAACATTCTGATGCTTTGGACGGACGAGCAGCGCTGTGACACCATGGCCTGCTACGGCAACGACTTCATCCGCACGCCGCACCTGAACCGGCTGGCGGATGAGAGCTTCGTGTTCGAGCAGGCCTACTGCTGCCAGCCGGTGTGCACGCCTTCGCGCGGCTGCATCATGACCGGCACCTGGCCGCACCAGCACGGGGCGTGGCACAACAACATCCACCTGCGGCCGGAAGCGCAGTCAATCGCCGAGATGCTCAGCGACGACTACCGCTGCGCCTACTACGGCAAGTGGCACCTTGGTGATGAG
This sequence comes from uncultured Phycisphaeraceae bacterium, assembly GCA_964532795.1. GTDB lineage: Bacteria > Planctomycetota > Phycisphaerae > Phycisphaerales > Phycisphaeraceae > CAZHJL01. Next base: position 4,061 of record CAZHJL010000101.1, read on the forward strand.
ATCATCGCCCAGCACGGCTTCGGCGACTGGAAGGCGGTGGAGGATTCGTACCACGCCTACTACACGAAGGAGGAGTACCAGGACCTGCGCAGTCCGTACCACCACTTCCTGGTGCGCAACGGCTTCATGCCGATGGCCCGGCCGGACGGTCGGGGCGGCATCTTCCCGCGTCATTACGCCGCCGTCATGGCCGAGCAGTTCACCAAGCCGGCGTTTCTCGCGCAGGAAGCGGAGGCGTTCATCGGGGCCCAGGCGGAGGACAAGCCGTGGTTCCTGTGCCTCAACTTCCTTGAGCCGCATATGCCTTTCTTCGGGCCGCTCAACGACATGTATGACCAGGACGAGATTCCGGTGGGCCCGAAGTTCGGCGTGCTGCCGGAGGATGATCATTCGGTGCGCAGCCGCGCGAAGGCGCGCGAACATGCGCGCAAGGGATTCGAAGGCAAGGACCTGAAGACCGACTGGGGCCGCCGACGCCTGCTGGCCAACTACTACGGGCTGGTGTCGCTGGTGGACAACGCGGTCGGGCGGATCCTCGCGGCCCTGGAGGGATCGGGCCAGGCGGACAACACGATCGTGCTGTACACCTCCGATCACGGCGAGATGATGGGCGACCACTGCTCGATCGGCAAGGGCGTGATGTACGAGCAATCGGTGCGTATTCCCTGGCTGATGCGCGTGCCGTGGCTGGGCAAGCAGCAGCAGAAAGTCGGCGGCCGCATCAGCCAGATCGACTTGGCGCCGACGTTGCTTGAACTGACCGGTCACGAGCGGCCGGCCCACCTCATGGGCGACAGCCGCGCGGATGTGTTGCGCGGCGAGGCTTCGCTGGATGGCAACGACGTGTTCTTCGTGTGGAACGACAACAGGCCGGACTTCCCGGACCAGATCGAGGGCATCCCGCAGGATGAGCGCGACAAGGTGACGGATCAGAACTGGCGCTGCATGGTCAGCGGCGATGGATTCAAGCTCAACACCTGCGAAACGGACCGATGGGAACTGTTCGATCTGAACGAGGATCCGCACGAGTTCAAGAATCTGATTGATGATCCGGCACACAAGGGCCGCGTGGATGACATGACGCAGCGGATCAAGGCATGGATGGAAAAGACGGGCGACAGCGGGCGGATCGAGGGGAAGAAGCCGGGGGATATCTGACGCTTGATGGTGGTGCGGCGACCGGACCGCTGATCGGGCCGACGGTCCTGGCCGGGGCCATCGCATCGCTGTGGTCGTCGGCACGGTCCGCCGGTGGCGCCTCGTTTGGTTGACACCTCGTGGCGGCATGGGTAACGTCATGCAACCTGAATCCCGGCAGCGGATTGCGCGGCGAAGTTCAGGGGTATTTGCGATCAGGGCGCCGCGATGTCTGAGTGCCTGAGTGGTGCGATGAATGACCGCAAGGACCGCCGCGATGAACCGGGCGTAATGTCCATTGCCGGAGCGGGTTTTGAGTTCGCCGCGGCGCTGGCGGTCTTCATGTTCCTGGGCTGGCTTGGCGATCAGGCCTGGGGCACCGAGCCGTGGCTGATGCTGGCCGGTCTGGGGGTCGGGATGGTGGGGGGAACGTACAAGCTCTGGCGTTTCGGCCGGCGCTTCTTCTCGTGACTGACAACGGTCCGCGCCTTCGCGGACGAGGACGGAACCTCTGAATGGGTCTGCCAGGCCGACAACCAGCTTTCCCTACCGGCCGCGCCCTGATGGTGGTGACGGGCAGCGCGCTGGCGCTGGCGGCGATCGCCTGGTTCCTCACGCCGGCTTTCGTGGGCGATCGCGAGGCGGCGCACACGGCGGTGGTGGCCTGTGGGCTGATCATCTGGCTGCTCACGGTGATCACGCTGCTGCCCGTGGGACTGGTCGGTTCGCGCGGCGTGATGCCCACGGTGTACGCCTGGTTCGGCGGGATGGCGGTGCGGTTGCCGGCGGCACTGGTCGCGAGCATCGCCATGCAGCGGTTCTATGAGTTGCCGGTGAATGCGGTCTTCGCGAGCCTGGCGGTGTACTATCTGCCGCTGGTGATGATCGAGGCCGGACTGGTCGGCCGATACCTGTGGCGGAAGGATGCGCTCAAGGGCGGGTCCGAACCGGCGAATGATGCCAGTCAGTCTTCGGAGGTGACGGCGTGATGCAAGCGTTCGTGACGATGGCCGCCTCGGACCCGGTGGGGCACGTCAATGACAAGCCGATCTGGGTCGTGCGCGTACTGAGCGAGCCGATCGACCTGTCGCCGATTCCGATCTACATCCATGAAAACTGGTGGATCGTCAGCAACGCGACGGTAATGCTGGTGATCAGCGCCATCGTGACGGCGCTGCTGGTGATCCCCGCCTCCAAGCGCATCGTGACCGGCCGCGGCGGCGACCTCGACGACTATCGCGCGAAGGGCATTCTCTCGAACCTTGTCGAATCGGTCTGCCTGTACTTGCGCGATGACGTCTTCAAGCCGGTGCTGGGCGACCAGACCGATCGGTTCACGCCGATGCTGTGGACGTTCTTCTTCTTCATTCTCGTATGCAACCTGATGGGCCTGGTGCCGCTGCTGGACATCACCGCGCTGATGGGGCTGAACCACGGGCACGGGGTCGGCGGCACGGCGACGCAGTCGATCTGGGTGACCTTCGCGCTGTCGTTCGTGGCGTTCTTCTTTTACAACTTCGTCGCGCTGCTCAACGATCCGATCGGGTACTTCAAGCACCTGACCGGCGGCGCGCCCTGGTTCATGTGGCCGATCATGGTGCCGGTGGAAATCATCGGCATGTTCGTGAAGCCAGTGGCGCTGATGCTGCGACTTTTCGCCAACATGACCGGCGGGCACATCGTGCTCGCGGTCTTCCTGGGCCTGGTGGGCACGCTGGTTGGCGAGCTGGGAGCGCTCGGTGCGGGCATCGGCGTCATTCCGTTCCTCGGGGCGCTTGCGATCAACATGCTGGAAGTGCTCGTGGCATTCATCCAGGCGTACATCTTCACCTTCCTCACCTGCCTGTTCCTCGGCCAGCTCGTGGTGCATGAGCACGACGAGCACGACGAGCATGAGGAGCACGATGAAGTGGGGCCGGAGATGTCGGACATGCCGCCGCTGAAGCCGGCGGAGGCGACGGCGTAGATTGATGAATCATGGTTCCCCGATGCCGGTCGAGTGAGGCGGCCGGATGGCCCGCGAGGGCGGGGACAGACTGGCGCGACCTCGCCGCGTCGAAACGTTTGAGTCAGGAGCGACACGATGAAAAGGTTTCTGGTAGTTGGAGCGTTGGCGGTCATGCTGCTCAGCGCCGCGCCGGTGCTGGCCCAGAATGACGCCGAGGCCGACGACGGTCACGCCAAGGCTGAGCCGGTGGCGCAGTCGTGGGTGTTCGGCGACGGCGCGGGCACGCTGGCGCTGGGCGCGGGCATCGGCACGGGCCTGGTGGTGATCGGCGCGGCACGGGGTATCGGGCGGATCGCCGGTTCGGCCGTGGAGTCAATTGCGCGGCAGCCGGAGGCGGGCGGCCGCATCTTTACCTCCATGCTGCTCGCCGCGGCGCTGATTGAAGGCTTCACGTTCTTCGCGGTGTTCGTGACGTTCACCATCGCCGGGAAGATCCAGTAGCCGCGCTGCTACGGCTGATGAATGGATGAATAGAGCACACGGTCCGGCCGTGTGCTTCCCGGCTCTCGCCACCGACGACGGCCTGGTGAAGCACGCGGCTGGAAAGGAAATACCTCGATGATGCGATACCTGATGGCGCTGGGTCTGGTACTGGTCTCGGCCTCGATGGCGATGGCCAAGGAAGCAGGCGGTGAAGGCGAAGCGAACGTGATGGCGGGCACCATCGCCCAGTCGATCGCGGCGGTGATCGTCTTCCTGGCCCTGTTCGCAATCCTCTACAAATTCGCCTGGGGCCCCATCCTCAAGGGACTGCAGGACCGCGAGAACAAGATCAAGGGCGATCTCGAGTCCGCCGAACAGGCCGCGGCCGAGGCGAAGCGGACGCTCGCGTCGTACAACGAGAAGCTCGCGACGGCCCAGGCCGAAGCGCGGCAGGTGGTGGACGAGGCGCGGCGGGACGCGGAGAAGGTGGCCGCGGGGCTCAAACAGCAGACCGAATCCGAAATCCAGAGCATGCGCGATCGGGCGAGGAGCGATATCCAGTCGGCCAAGGAAGAAGCGCTGTCGGATCTCTACGCCCGCGCGGCCGAGCTTTCCACGCAGATCGCCGGACGCATCCTCAAGCGCGAGATCAGCCTCGAGGATCAGCGCCGACTGGTCGAGGACGCGCTGGCGGAACTGAGCAACGCGGAGAACAACTGACCGGCGCCGGCGGGCCGCGCACCGGCCGGTCAGGAGAGGCCCATGGCTGAGAGCAATCGGAGAATCGAATCCGTCGAGCGCATCTACGCCCAGGCGCTGCTGGAAATGGCGCAGGGGGCGAACGCGCTGGACGACGTGGCGGACGAGGTGGCGCAGCTTCGCGCGATGCTTGACGAGTCGGCCGACCTGGCGCGGCTGCTGGCCAGCCAGATCCTGACGATCGAGGAGCGGGCCGGGTCGCTCGAGCAGATCTTCAAGGGCCGCGTGCATGACCTCGTGTATCGGTTCCTGCTGGTGGTCAATGACAAGCAGCGCACCGCGCAGCTTGGCGACATTCTTGATGCCTTCAAGCTGCTGCTGGATCAGAAACGCGACCTGATCGAGGTCGATGCGTTCGTGGCCGAGGAATTGCTGGAAGGCGACGCCGACGAAGTGGCGACGGCGGTCGGCGCGGCGATCGGCAAGCATGTGACGCTGCGGCAGCACGTGCAGCCGCACCTGCTGGGCGGGCTGAAGCTGCGCATCGGCGACCAGTTGCTCGACGGCTCGGTCCTCGCCCAGTTGAAGATCATCAAGCGCCGGCTGATCGAGCGCGGGCGCGAGGCGGCGCAGGGGGCGGAGATTTGAGAAGAAGTTAAGAAGGCACGGAGCAGTCAGTTATCGCAGACAAAACGGTCGCGCAGTGAGAACCCGGCGGCCCCAGCATTCGGATGCATCGCATGAAGATCAACACGGCGGAAATCACCAGCGTCATCAAGCAGGAAGTCGAGCGGTACGCCACCGAGTTGGAAGTATCGCAGGTCGGTGAGGTGGTGGAGGTGGGCGACGGTATCGCCCGCATCTACGGCCTGTCCGAGGCGATGGCCGCGGAACTGGTGGAGTTCGATGTCGGCGAGGGCGAAACGGTGTCGGGCCAGGTGCTCAACCTCGAGCGCGACATCGTGGGCGTGGTGATTCTCGGCGACTACCTGCAGGTCAAAGAGGGCATGACCGTCCGCTCGACCGGGCGGCTGCTGTCGGTGCCGGTCGGCGAGGGGATGCTCGGGCGCGTGGTCAACGCACTGGGTGAGCCGCTGGACGGCAAGGGACCGATCCAGGCGACCGAGGAGCGGAAGGTTGACATCATCGCCCCCGGCATCGCGGAGCGCCAGCCGGTCAAGCAGCCGCTGCAGACGGGCCTGAAGGCGATCGATTCGATGGTGCCCATCGGCCGCGGCCAGCGCGAACTGATCATCGGTGACCGCAAGACGGGCAAGACGGCCGTGGCCATCGACACGATCATCAATCAGCGCTACACGCACCAGACGGACGATCCGGTCTACTGCATCTACGTGGCGGTAGGCCAGAAGGAATCGACGGTGGCGGCCGTGGTCGAGTCGCTGCGCGAGCACGGTGCGATGGAATACACGACGGTGGTGACGGCCGCGGCTTCGGACCCCGCGCCGCTGCAGTACATCGCGCCGTACTCCGGCTGCGCGATGGGCGAGTACTTCATGTGGAAGGGCAAGCACGTGCTGTGCGTGTACGACGACCTTTCCAAGCAGGCGACGGCCTACCGCCAGTTGTCGCTGCTGCTGCGCCGCCCGCCCGGACGCGAGGCCTACCCGGGCGACGTGTTCTACCTGCACAGCCGCCTGCTGGAGCGCGCGACCAAGCTGTCGGATGAGCACGGCGGCGGGTCGCTCACGGCCCTGCCCATCATCGAAACCCAGGAAGGCGACGTCTCGGCGTACATCCCGACGAACGTGATCTCGATCACCGACGGGCAGATCTACCTGACGCCGGAACTCTTCTACTCCGGCGTGCGGCCGGCGATCAACGTCGGCATCAGCGTGTCGCGCGTGGGCGGCAATGCGCAGATCAAGGCGATGAAGCAGATCGCCGGTTCGCTGCGACTGGACCTGGCGGCCTACCGCGAGTTGGAAGCATTCGCGCAGCTTGGTACCGATCTGGACAAGTCCACGCAGCGACAACTCGATCGCGGGGCGCGGATGGTCGAACTGCTCAAGCAGCCGCAGTACGAGCCGATGGACGTGGCCGACCAGGTGCTGCAGATCTTCGCCGGCGCCAACGGGTATCTGGACAGCCTTGAGCTGGACCAGGTGGACCCCTTCGCGCGGGCGCTGGTCGAGCACTTCCAAGGCCCCGGCGCGGCGGTGCGCGAGGAACTGGCCGCACGAGGCCAGCTTGATGACGAGCTGACGGAGAAGATTAAGCACGAGATCGAGCGATTCAAGAGCGGCTGGTCCCCGCAGTCCGGCGACGGTACCGAGCCGGTGGGCGCGGCCGCGGGCGCTGAATCGCAAGATGAGGCGGGGGATTAGTTTACGGGCCTCGGCCGATGGCGATCAGTCGGTCGCCGCCACCGCGCGGTGACGGGGAACCGTGTGTCGCCAGGGGTAATCTGGTATGCTTTCCGGGCTGGGAGACGATGGTGGGACCGTTGGTTTTCCAGAGGGGAAAGGGGACGCACATCGCGTTCAGCGCGGCCGCAGGACAAGCGACTGAGGCGGGCCTACCATAGATTGCATCAGTGGCAAGGTTAATCGGATGTTCCAGTCGACTGGGCGGCGGTCGGCGCTCGATGGAGGACCCACGTGGCGACGGAAATGACTACAGGAAATAAGGTTGCGAGACTTGATCTGCCCAGCGGGCCCATTGAACTGCCGATTGTTGTCGGCACGGAGAACGAGACCGGGGTCGACATCAGCAACCTCCGATCCGAGACCGGATGCATCACCCTCGACAGCGGATTCGGCAACACCGGCTCGTGCAAGTCTACGATCACCTACATCGATGGCGAAAAGGGCATCCTGCGCTATCGCGGGTACCCGATCGAACAACTCGCCGAGCACAGCACGTTCATCGAGACATCGATGCTGCTGATCAACGGTGAACTGCCCACCGAGGATGAGTACATCAAGTTCCGGAACCTGCTGCGCGCCCATGAGATGCTGCACGAGGGGCTGTACCGCCACTACGACGGCTTCCCCGCCAGCGCTCACCCCATGGCGATCCTCTCGGCGATGATCAACGCCATGAGCTGCTATCACCCGGACGTGATGGAGATGGAGGATGAATCGACATTCGAGTCGGCCGCCGCGCGGCTCCTCAGCAAGGTGCGCACCATCGCCGCCGCCGCGTACAAGACCAGTGTCGGCCAGCCGATCATCTATCCGATGCCGAACTACAAGTATGTGCCGAATTTCCTGCACATGATGTTCTCCGTGCCCAACAACAACATCGAGGTCGACCAGGAGATCGTGGACGCGCTGAGGCTGTTCCTGATCCTCCACGCCGACCACGAACAGAACTGCTCGACCAGCACGGTGCGCATGGTGGCCTCCAGCGGCGCCAACCTGTTCGCCAGTTGCTCGGCCGGCGTGTGCGCCCTCTGGGGGCCGCTGCACGGCGGTGCGAACATGGCCGCGATCAAGATGCTCCAGTACATCCTTGAGAACGACATACCGCTGGACCAGTACATCGAACGGGTCAAGACGCGGGAGCTGAAGTTGATGGGCTTCGGCCATCGCGTCTACAAGAGCTATGATCCGCGCGCCCGCATTCTCCAGGACGCCGCCGAGAAGCTTCTCAACAAGCTGCAGATCGACGATCCGCTGCTTGACCTGGCGCGGAAGCTTGAGGAAGTCGCCCTCAGCGACAGCTTCTTCAAGGACCGCAATCTCTACCCGAACGTGGATTTCTACAGCGGCATCATCCTGCGGGCGCTGGGCATTCCGCTGAACATGTACACGGTAATGTTCGCCATCGGGCGCATGCCGGGCTGGATCGCGCACTGGAAAGAACAGGTCGATTCGGGCGGCCGCATCTTCCGCCCGCGGCAGATCTACACCGGCTCGAACGCCCGTGAGTACGTCGCGCGCGAGAAGCGCTGATCGGCTGCCAATCGAGTGATTCCGATCGCCCCCGTGCCGCGCGGCATGGGGGCGTTGTCCATCCGCCACCCGCGAGCCGTCTGCTCAGCGCGCCGGGCAGCGAATGATGACCACCGACTGCACGAGTTGCCGTCGATAGTGCCCGGCCAGGAGCATGTAGCCCAGCGTGTCGCGGTCGGGCGGCGTCAGCGGAGGCAGCGCGCCAACTTCCGGCGGCGTGTCGATCGCCGGCGGCTCGACCGGCACGGGCGGGGCCTCTTCCTCCGACGGCGGGTTGCGCGGCGAAGGACCGGGCGAAGGTTCCTCATGCGGTTCCGGCGGAAAGTCGCCGCCGACCGGTTCCGTCTGCGCTTCCCGCGCCAGCGTGATGACCAGCAGCAGGTTCCTGCTCACGGGATGGCCGATCGCCAGTTCCTGGAACGGTCGACCGTCCAGTGCGATCTCGTGCGGCTCGCGCAGCCGCACCGACAGCTTCTCGCGGAAATGATGCGGAAAGACCCGCAGCACACCGCCGCCCGGCGCCAGGTCGTACTGCGTCGTGAGCTGCAGGCGCCCGCTCGAAAACGTGAGCAACTCTTGCTCGCCGCCGGGCAGGTGCACCGGCAGCTCCACGCGCTGCGTGAACGGCGGCGTGCGCACCAGCGGCAACGCGCCGTCAATGTCATCGTTGATGACAAACCGCGCCTGCGACACCTGGTAGCCGACGGTCTTGCCCAGTGATCGGACGAATTCCTTCAGGTCGCCGGCCGCGAGAACGCCGACCGCCATGCCGTTGCGCCGCCACAGTTCACGCTGCACTTCGCCGAACGCCTCGAAATCGACGCGATGCAGCGCGGGCCGCACGTCGCGGTCGATCGGATACATCAGCCGCAGCCCCGCGGCGCCGACATAGCGCGGCTCGGGCCCGCCGTCGACCGGTGCGCGCGGGGGCCGGTGCTTGCGCAATTCGGTCAGCGTCGGCAGGTCATCCGGCAGTTGCCCGGGGCGATCGTCATACGTCCACAGATCGAGCTCGGACTGCCGCACGCGACGCTGACAGCCGGCGCTGAAGCATCCGCCGATCAGCGCGAGGCAGAGGACAAGATGGATCGAGAGCCGATTCATTTCCCGGCGAGCACTTCATGGAGGATGCCCAGGCCGCGCTCGAGCTGCGCTTCGGTGACGGTGAGCGGCGGGGCGAGCCGCACGATGGTCTGCTGGGCCGAACCGATCATGAGCCCGCGCTCGAGGCATTTGCGAACGATTTCCGCCGCCGTGGTGAACCATGCGCCGTGACCGCGCGGGTCGAGTTCGATGCCGATGAACAGCCCCTTGCCGCGAATGTCACGGATCGACGGCAGCGATTGGGCCATCGACTCGATCTGCTGATGCGCGTAGCGCCCGAGTTGCGCGGCGTGATCGAGCAGGTTATCGCGCTCGATCGTCTCGAACACCGCCGCGGCGGCCGCCATCGACAGGCAGTTGCCGCCCAGCGTGCTGGCGTGCTTCACGCCCCCGGCCTTCGCCACGTCATACAGGTCCGCCACGCGCTGAGTGGCGCAGCACACGCCCACGGGCAATCCGCCGCCCACGCCCTTGCCCAGCGTCATGATGTCCGGCCGGATGTCGTAATGCTGGTACGCGAACCACTTGCCCGTGCGGCCGCAGCCGGTCCACACTTCATCGCAGATCAGCAGCAGGTCCTTCTCGTCGCACAGGGCCCGCACCTGCCGCAGGTAGTCGCCGCGCGGCTCGTTGATGCCGCCTTCGCCCTGGATCGGTTCGAGCATGACGGCGATGGTCTCGTCATCGATCGCGCCGCGCAGCGCCTCGATATCGCCGAACGCAACGTGGCCGAATCCCTCCGGCAGCGGCTCGAAGCCTTCGCGCACCTTCTCCTGGCCGGTGGCGCACATGGTGGCGTACGACCGGCCGTGGAAGCTGTGCGTCGCGCTGATGATCTTGTAACGGTGCTGCGCACCGCGGGGCTGGGCCTTGCCGAACAGCCGCGCGAGCTTGATCGCCGCTTCGTTCGCATCCGCCCCGCTGTGGGCGAAGAACGAGCGACCGCCGAAGCCCTTCTCGGCGATGTGCCGGGCGACGCGCGTCTGCGGCTCGGTGTGCAGCAGGTTGCCCACATGCCACAACGTGCCGGCCTGGTCGGTGACGGCCTTGACCAGCGCCGGATGGCAATGGCCAAGGATGCTCGCCCCGAAGCCCGCGAAAAGGTCGAGGTACTCCTTGCCGGTGCTGTCCCACACGCGGCAGCCCTCGCCGCGCTCGATGACCAGGTCGAACCGCGGATAGTTGAGACTCATGAACCGGTCATGCTGACCAATGACATCATTCACGGCCGAAGCAGCTTCGAGTGACACGATTGGAACTCCAATATCGGTGCAGGCGATCACCTGGCAAGGAACCGCGGCAGGGCAGGAAGCCCATGGTAGAGCAAGCCACGTCCGATGGCCAGAGCACGGAGCGGGCGGCGGGGGATGGGGTGCGACCACAGACTGGGGCACCGTTTCAGGCGGCGTGGTTCCAGTATGTT
>CAZHJL010000102.1:0-14595 GCA_964532795.1 uncultured Phycisphaeraceae bacterium
AACTCGCGATGATCCGACACTACCTGAGAACACAGTTCTCAGACAGAGCCTAGTATGGAGGGTCACCTGATTTTGGCTGGTAATTAATACAGGCAACCGAATGATCGAGGTCAGGGTTGTCTGGATTTTCCGGGCTTGCAATGCCGATCGATAGGACGTGCCCAGTGGGTGAAATAAGATCGCAAATCGTGTTCGGCGTGCGAGCCTTTGTAGTCATACCGAGTATTGTGGCGATTATGTCATCCCAACTGGTTGCCGCAATCAGTTGACGGTCCCAATCCATAAGTGTCCACATAGCTTGAACGTTCTTCATTTCGATGCCAACCAATACTAATCAGGAAGTCCAATAAACGTGACCTGCCCCCAAATCATGTACCAGTCCCAATGAGAATCATGGGTGATGGTTCGATCGCTTGCTGGGGAGGGGCGCAGCCCCGGCCCGTAGCGCAGGGCCGGCAAGCGATGCCGCGAACGTCGCCGGGGGCACGTACCCCAGCGACGAGTGCGGCCGGCGGTGATTGTACTCGGTCAGCCACCAGGCGCTCAGCGCCTCGGTTTCCTTCAGGTCGGCGAACAATTCCTGGCTGAGCAGCTCATCGCGCAGCCGCGCGTTGAAGCTCTTCGCGAAGCCGTTCTGCCACGGCGTCCCCGGCTCGATATACAACGTGTCCACCCCCGCCCGGGCCAGGAACCGGCGGATCGCATGGGCGATGAACTGCGGCCCGTGGTCGCTGCGGATGCAACGCGGCGTTCCACGGATCAGTATCAACTGCGACCGCACCTCCAACACATCCGACGTCCGGCGCTGGCCAGTGTCGGCCAAAGCGTGGCGCACTCGGGCGGCTCAGCATCTATTTCGCTCTTTTGTCTGGGGGTCGGCCGCCAAGCGCCGTAAGTCCTTATTCGGCGCGCACAAAGTGGCGCCTCCGTCCCTATGTGGGGACCTCTCCTCGGAGCATGCGCGATGGCTGGCACACCACGGAATCGAGCCCTGTCTGACATGGCATTTCTTGCTCTCTTCCGGCGCTCTTTCAGCCTCGGAGCTAAGCCTATGTCCCGCAGTTGCGATCCGCACCTGGTGTGCCGACAGGGATTTGTCAACTCAATTCGCTGTTTCAAAGGTACTTACGTCGACAAGCCCGGCAACATCATGCGCAAATGCAATCCTCGTGATCGCATCTTTGCGTCGTTCTGCGACCCCCTCTGCGACCGAATCCCGCAGAATCCTGCGGAAAGCTGCAGAAACCGGCAGAAACAGGCGAAAACGGGCCCGAAAAGTGTACACTATTTCACCATTTGTCTTGTTCTTCGGTGCATTGCCCTGTGCCGTTGGGGCAAGAAATGCCTATGCGTGGTGCGCGCGGCAAACCGGTTGAGGGGTGCGGCATGGCTTGGAATGGTTCGGTCCTGTCGCCGCGCCGACCTACTTGCCCACCGCCGCGAACTTGCCGCTGTCGTCGGGGCTGCGGTTGTCCGGTTCGGGCTGTACGTCGATCAAGGCGCGCGTTTTTCGCCGCCGCGCCTTGCCATCATCGCGCGGCCGCTGGCCGGCGACGGTGGACGCCGCCGCCACGTCCCGCCCGTCCCCGAACTGGAATCGACGCATCAACTGCGGGTGGCTCTTCACATCGAAGTGCCGGTAGATCGCCTTGATGTGGTCCTTCACCGTGTGCGGCGAAAGCTCGAGCATGCGGGCGATGTCGTTTCGGTTGTAACCGCTGATCAGCAAGGTCAACACGCCGCGCAGACGCTGCGAGAGCTTGGGCACCCCGCGGCTGGACGCGCCGGGAATGGACGCCGTGTGCAGCCAACTCACGTTGGACATCACGATGTGCACGATGCGGCGCTGCAGCGCCGTGAAGCGCGGGTTGCCCGTCCGGCGGTACATGAAGATGCCGCTCACGGCCCGGTGCTCGATGAACGGCTGGATCGAGAAGAGGGTGTCGTCGATGCCGCGCTCGATACGGTACTTGCGTACCGTCGGGTGGTTGTACCACTCTTCGTCAGTAACCAACTGCTCCCGCGATCGGGTGAAGTGGTCGCCCAGGGCGCACAGATCGAACAGTTTGTCGTCTTCCGGGGGGCGGGGCGTGGTCAGCGACCCCTCGATCATCCCGGCCACCTGTTCATCCGACAGGCCCTCGTGGACCAATCCGATCGAACTGGCTCCCTTGGCGCGATCGATCATCGTCACCGAGCACGCCCAGCCGTCGGCGTTGACCAGCCGCGCCAGCCCCCTCATGAGCTGGCGCTTGCGTTCGTTGAGGTCCGCATGACTCGCGGCGACGTCCCCAAGGAGGCGTACGATCGCGGCGACGATTTCCTCGGGTACCCGGTTGTCCATTTGCCCCACTGCATGCCCCTTAAGTCAAATGAAAACAATTCTACAGGCGTAGACAAATGTGTCAGCGAACGAGTCAGCACAATATTGGAAAACTCCGGGCTGGAATTGACAGATCGGCGCGGCCAGGGCACCCTGGCGACAAAATACGCATCTAAAGCAATATCAGCCAGTGACTTGCAGAATGGCGGTTTCTGCGTCACCGAAGCCGGGTTTTGCGTCACGACTCCCGGCTTCTGCGTCACCCGCCGACTTTCCCACTCGCCCTTGCCTCGCGGACCATCTCAATCTGGAGCGGCTTGTCCGAATCGAAGTGCAAGTCCCGCTGCGGGAAGGCGATGGTGATGCCGGCTTTCTTGAATTCGTCATCAATCGCATTGTGAAGGTCATGCAGGGTCTGAAGCCGATGCGTCACGTTCCCCACGAAGATACGCAGTTCGAAGTTCAGGCTGTTGTCCCCGAAGCCCAGGAACAGCGCCATGGCCGCCGGTTCATCGAGCACCAGCGGATGCTCCTTCGCGACCTTGTACAGCAGTTTCTCGGCCAGTTTGGTGTCCGATCCGTACGCCACGCCCACCTTGATCGTCATGCGCGTGATCGGATCCGACAGCGACCAGTTGACCAGCCGCCCGGTGACGAACTCCTTGTTCGGGACGATCAGTTCCAGCCGGTCGAAGTCGCTGATGGTCGTGGCGCGGATGCGGATGCGCGTCACGGTGCCGCTCGTGTCGCCGACGGTCACGATGTCACCGACGCGGAACGGCCGCTCGAACAGAATGATGATGCCGCTGATGAAGTTGACCACGATCTCCTGCAGCCCGAACCCAAGCCCCACGCCCAGCGCCGCGACCAGCCATTGCAGGCTCGACCATTGGAACCCCAGTGCATTGAACCCGAGCACGATGCCCACGGCCAGGATGCTGTAGCGGCTGATCTGCGTCACCGCGTAGCGCACCCCCGCGTCCATCGGCAGATTGCTCAGCAGCGTCATCTCCAGCGCGCCCGGCAGATTCCGCGCCGCCAGGAGCGTCACGATCAACAGCAGGATCGACAGCCCCAGATTGGCCAGCGTGATCGGCACCCGGCCCGGTTCGCCGTCCACCACACCTTCGTACGTCCACAGCGCCACCTCGTCCAGCGCATTCAGCGCCGGCAGCACGTCATGCCAGACCGCCCACAGACCGATCAGCACCGCCGCCCCCGTGGCCGTGGCGATCAGGCTGCGGGTGCTGTTGTTGATCGCATCGAGACTGATTTCGGGTTCCTCGACATGCGGAATCTGCGGCTCGGGCGCGGTTTCGCCCTCTTTTTCCTCCCGTTGCTGACGTTGCTGGCGCAACTCCTCGCGTTTGCGCTGCGCCTCGCGATAGGCCAGCCGCCGGTAGGCGACGTAGAGACTCCGCAGCAGCAGCGCGTGCAGCAGCAGCACACCGAGCGCCATCCAGACGGTCGCATACAGTCGCTGGAAGAGACGTCCCGCGGTGTACATGTAGCCCATGCCGGCCAGTACGCCCAGCAGCAGGGGCGTCAGCACGATCACCGGCCACCACAGGAAGCGCAGCCGCGGCAGCCAGCCGTCCGGTCGATGCTTGGTGATCCAGGCCATCACCGCGCCCGATGGCCGCAGCGAACGCGCCAGGAACGCGCAGCCCATGAGCAGGAACACGACGAAGCCGAGCTGCGTGACCACCATGGCCTGCGTGTCGTCTTCGACGGTCGCGGGCAACTGGATGATGGCGACCACCGGCAGCCACCCGGCCAGCAGCCAGAGCAAGTTGCGCGACACCTCGCCGCGCACCGCCGCCCGCCAGCGGAAGTGCGCCCCGCCCAATCCGTCGTCGCGGCAGATGGCGCGTACCGCCCCGATGGTCGCCCAGACGCCCGCCACGCCCAGAAGCGAGACGCCCACCGCCTGGGAGAAAGGGGCGATGCCCAGCGTCGTGGCAAGCTGCCAGCCGATGAAGGCGAGCATGCCCGGCCACGCGGCGATGTACAGCAGCGTCGCCAGCAGCGCCTTGAAGGTCAGCACCAGCGAATCCGTGGTGACACGCCGCGTCAACTCCGCCGTGTTCGCAAGCATGCGACGCGCACGCGGGCGCAGACCGAACAGCAAGCCGACGGCCAGCAACCCGATCGCCCAGCTCACCGGCGAACGGCGGATCGATCGCAGCAAGTCGTCACGCAGAGCCCGCCACTTCCCGCCTTCCGCGAACCACCGCAACGCGCCGGGAAGCTCGGACAGCCGATCGAGGTTCAGCGGTGCTTCGCTGCGGATCCACAGTACGTTTTCGTCAATGAGTTCGGCGTATTCCTCGATCGTGACCACCAGGCCGCGCTCGGCTTCGCTCAGTTCATCGAGCTTCTCGATGTAGCGCGGGAAGCTGGCCGGGCCGCCGGTGACCCCCGAGCCGAGCATCAGGTCGTCGTACAGCCGCGCCCGGTCGTCGAAGATTCGCACCGCTTCCGCCTTGTCACGCGCCGAGGCGTCTTCCATCGCCTCGAGAACCTGCTGCTTCAGCGCGTCGGATGCGGCCCGATCGAACGAAGCGGTCAGTTCGGTCTGCGCATCGATGGTGTCGCCGATCTCTTCGCGCCGCGACTCGGCCCTCTGCTCGTACCTCGCCTTGTCCGGCAGCGCCAGCCGTTGTTGACGCCAGACGATGCCGGTGCTCTCGGTCAGGCCGCCCCGCTCGATGCGCGTCTTCGCCGCCGCCAGTTGCTGTTCGTACCGGCTGTCGGTCTCGAGCACGTCATCGAGTTCGCTCTGCACGCGCTTGAATTTCGCGGTCAGTTCGTCCTGAAGCTGGTTCCAGGCGATGATGTCGCGGCAGGCCTGGATCAACGGCTCCGGCGGCGGGCTGGCGCTGCGCTCGGCGGCGCGAAGCCGATCCTGCGCGTTCTTGACCATGTCCGCCTTGAGTTCCTGCACCTTCTGGTCGCGCGCCCGCTTCCAGGCTTCGGCCTGCAACTTCGTGTTCTGCACCAGCCGCGCCGCTTCCTGCTGTTTGGCCTGGAGCAGCGCCAGGCGCGGGCCGTGACTCGCGTCCTCCTGCTGGTCGCGCAGCAGTTGGGCGCGCAGCAGGTACTCGCGGGCGCGGAGCATCACCTGACGGGCATCGCGGCGCGCCTGCGGGCGCTGCGGATCCGGCGGCAGGGCCAACTCCTGGCGCAGCGTGTCGAGACTGGTCTGTGTCTCGGCCAGCGATTTGGCGATCGCCGCCTTGCGCTGGTTCTGCTGTTCGATGCGGGAAACGAAATCCTGAAGCCGGCCCTGCGCCGTGGTCAGCGCCGCGTCGATCTCGGAGTACCGCGTGTTCAGTTCGTTGGCGGTCATCGCGGCCGCCTCGGCCGCAACCTGCTGCTCGACCTGCTCCGCGACCAGTGCCGGCGTGGCCTCGAGCCGGTCAAGAATCTCCTGGCGCTCACGGGCGGCGGTGGTGATCGCCTGGCGGAACTGCGCCGCGGCGGTCATGACCTGCGCGCCGCCTTCGATCGCCTGGATCGCCTGGTCGAACCGCTCCTGGACGATCGCCTTGTCCTCGTCGGAGATGTCGGCCGTCAACGCCGCGGTGCGCCGGGTCTCGATCTCCTCCTTGGTGAATGGCGCCGCCAGCGCCTCTTCGTCGGCCGGCGGCGTGGTCGTCGTCCCGTTCGGCGGTGTCGCGGCGTCGCCCGAAGCCGGCCCGGCCGCGAACGAACGCGGCGTGGCCAGGGCGACCAACAGGACCGCCAGGGCCGCAGCCAGGGCGTCGATCGTACGGATGGGAGCAGATGGGTGGCTGAGCCGGATGCGCATGGATGGGGTCTCGACTGTCCTTGTTCGTCGCTCGGGTCGTCGCCGTCGCCGGCGCCCTCGACGATCGATCATATCCACGACGCGAGGGCGGCGGGGCGGCTCAGTGGGCCAGCCGCCGCGCGCGGCCGCATGTCGCTTCGGATTTCCTGCCGTCACGGTATAATAGAGACCGGGACGGGTGATGTTCAGCAGCGACCGCCGTATCTCGTCCGGCGGGGCCTCAGACCATTCGGCGTGGGAGAATCAAGAATGCGAAGCGAGTCTGCAGTACTGGCGGCGGCGGTGTCTCTGCTCCTGACGACAGTGGGCGTCGCCGGGCCGATCATCATCGACCATCGACACACCGACATCACCGCCCTGCGGCAGAGGCAGATCGATCACGCGAAATCGAATCTGCATATCGCCTACGGCCACACGTCGCACGGCAGCCAGTTGACGACCGGCATGACCGGCCTCGTCGCCTTCGCCAACGGCGGCGGCAAAGGCCTGTCACTGGCGACCGACACCTTCGCGTGGAACAACGGCGGCGTCGGCGGCGCGCTCGACCTGCACGACTACGCCATGGGCGGCGACGTCGGGTACTACCCGCAGTGGGTCAACAACACGCGAAGCTACCTCGACAACCCGGCCAACAGCGATGTCAACGTCATCATCTGGTCGTGGTGCGGACAGGTGGACAGCAAATACGCTGCCGGCGTGCTTGATGACGAGTACCTCGATCCCATGACGCAACTGGAAATCGATTACCCCGACGTGACTTTCGTCTACATGACCGGCCACGTGGACATCTGGGACGACGCGAACAACAAGGCCGCGAACCAGATGATCCGCGACTACTGCCAGGTCAACGGCAAGGTGCTCTACGACTTCGCCGACGTCGAACGGTATGACCCCGACGGGACGTACTACGAATTCGTGAACGACAACTGCAACTACTACGGCTACGCAGGCGGCCCTTCACACGGGAACTGGGCGACCGAGTGGCAAAGCGCGCACATCGAGGGCTACGACTGGTATTCCTGCTCTTCGGCGCACAGCCAGCCGCTGAACGCGAACCAGAAGGCCTACGCCGCGTGGTCGCTGTGGACCGGGCTGGGCCAGGCGATGGCCCCGAGCAGCGACTGCAACTGCGATGGACTGGTGGACATCGACGACCTCGATTTCCTCCGCGATGCGCTGGGCGAGGACCTGCCGGCCGTGAGCATGGACGGCGACGGCGATCTCGATGTCGACGACATCGAAACCTGGCTGACGCTCAACGGCAAGCAGTGGGGGGATCTCGATCTGAACGGGACGACAAGCTTCGTCGAGGCGGCCACGGTAGTGGCCAACATCGGCATGACCAACGCCGGCAGTTGGGCCGATGGCGATCTCGACGGTGACGGGCTGGTGACCGTCGCCGATGGTCAACTGGCGGTCGGCGCGCTGCCGTCCGAGGCGGCGGAGCTGATCCTCGTGCCCGAACCCGGCGCGGCGGCCGCGCTGAGCGGATTTCTCTTCATGTTGGCGACGACGCGCGGCGGAGAAAGGAGGCGACTACTCGCCCGAAGGCGCGGCGTCTGATTGCGAGGCGTCTTCCGACCCTGGTTCGCCGCCAGCCGCGTCCGGCTGTGTGAGACCGGGAATACCGACCTCCGGCAGTCGAGGCAGCTTGAAGGCGGGGATGATGAACGAGCCGCCGAACTGCCTGGCGCGTTTGCCCGAAAGGCGCTCACGGTACGCCGCGAGAAACTGCTCCTGCAACACCGGATCGCCGAACCGCCCGACCCGCACGGAAACCGCGACCGGTTGCTCATCCGCGCGGCCGGCCTCGGCCTTGTCGGGCGCCAATGCATCAGCCACGACCACCACGCCTCGCCCGTCCGACAGGATCGCCCACATGCGGACGATGCGCTTGGATTCAGCGTCCGCGTGCGGCTCGACGCCGAAACTCATCGGCCCGCCCTCGACCCGCTCCACGCCCCATTGCATGTCGCGGGCGGCACGCTGCGCGTCCTCGGCCAGCCGGTCCGGATCGGCCTTGCCCTCCCA
Source organism: uncultured Phycisphaeraceae bacterium (assembly GCA_964532795.1). GTDB lineage: Bacteria > Planctomycetota > Phycisphaerae > Phycisphaerales > Phycisphaeraceae > CAZHJL01. The sequence continues at coordinate 8,169 of CAZHJL010000102.1, forward strand.
GCGGGTGGCCCCGAGTTGGGTTTCGGTCTGGATCGAGTGCCGCGGTCGGGCGCCGGGCGCGGATCGCGCCGCGGCGAGCGCCGGCTCGGGCATCGATCCGCACGCGGCAAGGGCCGGAACCAGCCCGCCGACCGCCAGGGCCCCTAAGGCCCGAATACCGTTGGACATGCGGTGATCGCCCCTGCGGGGGCCACAAAAGAAGTTGACGATGAATGTAGTGACCATCGGTGACCTGCCATACAATATCGGCTCGCAGAGCGGCCGGAGATTGAAGCGGAGTCGAAGTCGCGTGGAACTGACAATCAGCTTGCCCCAGGGCGACCAGCGGTACGCCATGGTCGGCCCGGCCGAACGCAACCTCAAGATCATCCGAGAGAGCCTGGGCGTTTCGCTCTGGGCACGCGACGGTGTGCTGCGCCTCAGCGGCGAGAGCGAAGCGGTGGGGCAGGCGGCCCACGTGCTGGAGCAACTGCAGGAGGCGGCCAGGCGCTCCAAGGCCGTGGAACGCGGGCAACTGCTGGACATGATCGCCGCCGCCGGCCACACCCGGGCCAACGGCGTGCACCACGCGCGCGGGCAGTGGATCTCCGCGGCCGGCGAGTTCGACGTCTACGCCCGCGGCCGGCGCATCAAGGCGCTTACCGATGGCCAGCGCGCCTATGTCAACGCCATCGAACGGCACGACTTGTGCTTCTGCGTCGGACCGGCCGGCACGGGCAAGACCTTCCTGGCCGTCGCCGCCGCCGCGGCCATGCTCAAGCAGGGCCTGACCCGCAAACTCGTGCTCGTGCGTCCGGCCGTCGAGGCCGGCGAGAAACTCGGATTCCTCCCCGGCGACATGCAGCAGAAGGTCAACCCCTACCTGCGGCCGCTGCTCGATGCCCTGAACGACATGATGGATTTCGAGCAGATCCAGCGCTTCATGGCCTGCGATGTGATCGAGATCGTGCCGCTGGCGTTCATGCGCGGCCGCACGCTGAACGATGCGGTCATCATCCTGGATGAGGGTCAGAACACCACGCGCGGCCAGATGATGATGTTCCTGACGCGCCTCGGACACGGCAGCAAGATGATCGTCACCGGCGACACCACGCAGATCGATCTCGAACGCCCGCAGGACAGCGGCCTGATCGACGCGGTGCGGCGGCTGCGACGGGTGAACGGCGTGGCATTCGTCGCCCTGACCGGGACGGACATCGTGCGCCACAGCCTGGTCCAGCGAATCGTCGAGGCCTACGGCGGGGACCAGCCGGTGAGCGATGATTACACGCAGGAACTGCGCAAGGGCCTGCGCGAAGCGGGGGCCCTGGCCTCTCCTTCCGATAATCCGCAGGACCGTCAGCCTGTGAATGACTGGTCTGGAAAGAGTGTTTCTCACGTAGAAGAGGACAACGGATAGCCGGTCGATAAACTGTGTGAGGCGCGGGGTGGGCGTGTAACCCACCGCAGACTTTCGATCGTTGCGCCGATCGCGACGCGTTCCAGAGCAACCATGGCCAAGGCGAGCCCCAACCCCAAGCCGACCAGTGCGCGCCGACGCGAGGCGATTCGTGAACTCGCGCGCGAGGATCGCAACTGGCTGTCGCGCTTCCGCCGCAAGGATGTCTTCTGGGCGATGCTGTTCGTGGTGGCCTTCACCGTGATCGCCGGGTCGATCGCGGTGGCGACGCGCCAGCGGCCGAAGTACCGGCTGGGCGAGGTGGTCGAGCGCACGGTGGTGGCCCGCGCCTCGATGAGCGTGCTCGACTACGAACAGATGCGCGAGAAGGCCGAGTTCATCAGCGAGGGTGAACCGGCGATCTACCGCGTCAATAGCCAGTTGCGCAGCGAACTGCGCCAGACGCTCCTGGACCTGTACAAGACGGTGGCGACGCACGAGCGGTTTGAGGACCTGACCGTCAGCGCCGAAGAGGTCTTCGGTCTGCAGCCCGATTCGTTCGCGCAGTTGCGCACGATGGTCGGCGAGCAGGGCGAGGCGAAGTGGCGCGAACGCGTGGACGCCATTCTCACCGAGTCGATGCGCCTGCCGGTCATCGATCGGCGCGAGCAGAAGGCGCGGCTGCCGAAGACGGGAGGTCCGGCCGACGCCATCGCACTGGCCGAGCCGTGCCGGGAGTACCCCTACGAGTCGGTGATGGACTTCGACAACGAGCGCGACCGGCAGAAGCTGCGCACGCGCCTCCAGACCAAGGTCAGTCTCAGACTGCCCGGCGCTGCGTTCAACGAACTGCGCGGACTGCTGGTCAGCCTGATCATGTCCGAATCGGAAGGCAAGCCGTTCCTTGTGCTGGACGAGCAACTGACCGAGCAGCGCAGGGAACAGGTCTTCAACCAGGCGCTGAGCGACCCGGGGAATCGCAAATACGTCCAGTACTCGATCAACGATGTGCTCATTCCGGTCGGCGCTGAGATCACGCCCGAACGACTGGCTTTGCTCGAAACGGAACAGGACGAGTACTACGCGCAACTGGGCCCGACCAACGTGTGGCTCATCCGCGGCGGGGTGTTGGGCCTGGTGTTCGTGATCACCGTCGGCCTATGGCTGTATGTGGCCACGTACACGCCGCGACTGATCGAGAACCCCGTACGCGGATTCGCCCTGGCGTCGTTGCTCATCCTGTGCCAGGGAGTGGCGGTGCTGACGGCCTGGGTGGGGCCGGGATTCCACTACTTCCTGCCCGTGCTGCCGCCGCTGGTCTGCGCGATCGTACTGGCCATCGTGTACGACCAGCGCTTCGCCCTGGCCGCGGGCACGATGCATGCGCTGCTGGTGACGGTGAGTCTCGACCAGCCGGTCGGCTTCCTGGTGGTGACGGTGACGGGCGTGGCCGTTGCGGTGCGGCAGTTGCCGGACGTGCGCAGCCGCGCGAAGCTGATCTGGGTCGGCCTGTGGACGGGCCTGGCGGTCGCCATCGCGGTGCTGATGGTCAGCTTCCTCGAGCGGTCGTTCATGATTTCCGGGCAGTGGGGGCGCATCGGCTGGGACGTGGGCGCCGGGTTCCTGGCCGCCTTTGCGACCGGCCTGCTGGTGCAGGGTCTGCTGCCGGCGATCGAGGCGGTGTTCAAGGTCACCACGTCGATGACGCTCAAGGAACTGAACGACGCGTCGCACCCGCTGCTGCGCCGCCTGGCCGAGGCGGCGCCGGGCACGTACCAGCACTCGCTGCGTCTGGCCGACCTGGCCGAGTCCGCGGCCGAGTCGATCGGCGCGCACGCCCTGATGTGCAAGGTCGGCGCGATGTATCACGACATCGGCAAGATCAACAAGCCCGGCTACTTCATCGAGAACCAGTCGGAAGGGCCCAACCGCCACGAGAAGCTGTCACCGGCCATGAGCGTGCTGATCATCGTCGGCCACGTGAAGGACGGCATCGAGATGGCGCGCGAGTACAACCTGCCGCGCGCGGTGCGGCACATGATCGAGTCGCATCACGGCACGACGCTGGTCGAGTACTTCTACCACGCGGCGCGCCAGCAGAGCGAAGTCGAGAACACCTCCGCACCGTCGGAGTTCGAGTTCCGCTATCCCGGCCCGAAGCCGCAGACGAAGGAAGCGGGCATCCTCATGCTGTGCGACGGCATCGAGAGCGCCGCGCGAACGGTGGCCGATCCCACGCCGATCCGTCTCGAGCAGCTCGTCCACAAGATGGCGCAGAAACGCCTGATGGACGGCCAGTTCGACGAGTGCAATCTCACGCTCAAGGAACTGCACCGCATCGAGCAGGCGATCCACAAGACGCTGTGCGCCATCTACCACGCGCGCGTCGTCTACCCGAAGGGCGAGGAAGCCGAACGCGTGAAGCCGGAATCGGCGAGCATCACCGGCACCGCTTCCTGATCCTCAGTTGCTCTGGTATGCCCTGGACCGGTGTCTGCGCCGGCCAAGTTCACCTGTGTGCCGACGCGTCTTGACCTCTGCCGGCAATTGCGATTCAGCAGCACCGGAGCTGACCGTGCGTCCCGAACCGGCTCGGGCTATCGCCCGCCGGGATAGCGCGGTCGCGCGGGGCGCTTCGGCGCGTCGAACTTGTTCTTCCAGACGGCCTGCAGTTCGCGGGCGGTCGTCGGGGTCATGCGAGTGCCGTCGGGGGTGGTGCGCTCAATGAAGTTGCCCTGCGCGTCGTAGCGCGTGGTCTGCTGCGGTTCGTCGGGCGCCAGGCGTGTGTGGATGATGTAGCCGCCGTCTTCCTGCGGGATCACGTGTTCGGTTCGAAGGTTGATGTCCCCGCGGCTCGAGTAGTAGCAGTAGAAGGCCATCTCCTTCTCCTCGTTGACGCCGCGCATCAGCCGACCGAACAGTTCCTTCTCCACCTGCGTGAGATACCCCTGTTCCGGCTTTCGCCATTTGCGGACTTCGGGCCGGCCGCCCGTGGACAGCGCATGCTTGTCCGGATCCTTCGGCGGCTCGCGCAGTGAGTCATCCGTGCCGCGCGATTCCCGCGTCAGCGTGATCATGTCGTACATCTTGTTGTTGACCTTCTCGCGCCCGAGCAGGCCGGTTTCGTTGAACGAGATCTGCTCGCCGCGGCCCCGGCCGGGATTGATCTCGCGTCGCGTGGACGTGGACGACCAGAACTCGGTCAAGCCGCGGTAGGAGACATAACACGCCCACTCGCTGTCGTATATGAACGGCATCGGCCGCCCGTTGACATGGTCGTTCATGTAGAAGCGCGCCTTCATGTCGATGGCGATGCCCGTCGTCTTGAGCTGCTTGATGTCTTCGGCCATCCACACCCGCATCCAGCCGATGTCGCGATCGCCGATGCGGTAGCGGTAGAGTTGATCGGGCACGACGGCGTTCTTCCAGTCCTCCGGCGTGAGCGGCGACCGCCACTGCTCGCCGGCCGCCAGCAACCGTTTGCGCCGCGCTTCGAGCTGGGCCGGGCTGGTGATGCGGATGCTCGCGAAGACCGCCTCGAAGATAGCCTTGAGCTGCTCGAGCTTCGCCTCGTCGTACATCGCATCCAGCCGCAGGAAGGCGAAGGTCATGGTGTCGATCTGGAGGAACGCGTGTCCCATGACGCGCGGCTGCTTGCCCTTGCCGCGATCGATCAGGTAGTAGTTGATCTTGCCCGGACGCCCGCCGGGCGCCAGTTGCTTGCGGGAGAGCGTTCGAGCCCCCGGCTGCATCATGCCCAGTTCCCGAAGCGACAGGCCGGCGATGTGGTGGATATCGATCTCCTCGCGGCTGCGCCGGACGCTCAGCGACATCGCGGCCGTGTGGTCCGGCAGTTCGAAGCGCACCATCGCCCGGTCGCCGGTCTGCATCTGCTGATTCGCCCCCAGCGGCGGGCGCAGCGAGATGCCGTACGACCCCTCACGCCACAGCCGCCGGGCGAGCAGCTTGTCGTGGGCCGGCGACATCTGGTCGTCGCGATCATCGGCCGCCTCCACGTCCTTCCGGCCGGTGAGGATCCGATCGTCAGCGCCCGGCGCGTCATCGCCCCGGGCCGGACCCGGTTGGAGCGCAACCATGCCGCAAAAGAGAATCAGTGCGCCGAGGGTCGATTGTCGCTTCATGGGTCTTCTTCCTGGATCGGCGTGCACGTGACGGTCGAGCGCGACCGCGGGGCCGCCGGATACCCGTCATCGTCAGTCATCGGTTGTCGGCCCGTTCGTTGCTGATCAGGGCGCCGGGTGGGGGTTATCAGGCGTCGGCGACGGCTTGCCCGCTTCCGCCGGACGCATGCTGGTCACCATCTCGAGGAACATCTCGCGGTTCCGATCGAACCGCGCGGCGATCAGGTCGGTCGCCTGGTCGATCGCGTCTTCGTCGGTCTCGAAGATCGGAATGCTCTCGCTCATTCTCAACGCCCAGTACGTTTGCTTGTCGAGGGTGGCGACCACCGTCAGTTCCTGGGTTCTGTAGCCGCTGGTCAACTCGATCGGCGGCTCGTGGCTGATGAATGACAGGCCGCCTGCGGTGCGGCGTATCTGCTTCGACTGGGGAAAGTCATTCGTCACGTCATCGCCGTACAGTTCCGCCCGCACGTGGGTGAGCAGCATCGGCAGGTTGGTGTACTGCGTGTTGCGGCCCTGTGCGATCTCGATCCGCCGTCCCATGTGGGGGTGGCCGTGCTCGATCACTTGCCATTCGTCGAACTCGCCCCTGCCGATCGACATCGCCGTCCAATGGCGCGGCGTGAGCATGACCACGTCGCCGAACCGGCGCTCGACCAGCGGGGGCAGGCGGTGCAGCGTCGTCCACACCTGCGCCAATCCGAGCGAGAACGTCAAAAGCCCCGCCATCAACACGGCCACCAGGATCGTCCGCCATCGCGGCGACTCAATGCGCGGGGGTTTGGGCACTCACGTATTCTACGGGAGCCGGTGTCGTGGTCCAAGACCTTGCCGAAGTGTGAGCAAGATGGCCCTAGTGCCGTTTCCATTGAAAGAGTTTCGTGATTGTAAGTGCTGACATCATCGT
>CAZHJL010000103.1:0-14376 GCA_964532795.1 uncultured Phycisphaeraceae bacterium
AGCATGACAACCCCAACCGACCAGCGGAAGACGCGGTTCATGGAACGCTTACCGACACGCGGTCATTTATCGAGTTCCGTACGCAACACCCTGAGTTGGAGGCACACTGGCCAAAGCCCGATGAAGCGGTGGCCGGCGTGAAGTGGCTTGGGTTCAACACACTCACATTCGAGGAGGCGAAGGAGCGCTACGGTCTGGAGTGAGGGCAAGGAAGGGGTCAGGATTGATTCTGTAGTCCGCGGTGAGCTGCGGCGGGTGTGTTCGTGGTCGGCGACGGGTCGCGTTGCGGCACACTTTGCCGAAGACGGCCAAAGTGTGGCACCCCGGCTGCGAAGTCGTTCTGTCAGGGCGAGGGGTAACCTACTGGACGAGGCCCTGGGTGAGGCGCATGAAGGCGGTTTCGAGGTTGACTTGTTCGTCGTGCAGGTGGGTGAGGCGGAAGCCGGAGTTGATGAGTTTGGCGGCGATGCGTGAGGGGTCGGCGTTGGCCGCGTCGAGGTTGACGCGGATGTGGCCGTCGTAGAGTTCGGCGCCGAGGACGCCGGGGGTGTCCTTGATCAGTTGCACGGCCGCCTCGCGCCGGTCGGCGACGGCCACGTGCAGGACGATGCCCACGCGGGCGCGGTCCATGATGTCGCGGACGGTGCCGTGGTAGCGGAGCTGGCCCTGCTCGATGATGCCGATGGTGTTGCACAGGTCGGCCAGTTCGAGCAGGATGTGCGAGCTGATGAGGATGGTCTTGCCCATGCGGTGCAGTTCCTTGAGCAGCTCGCGGATCTCGATGCGGGCGCGGGGGTCGAGGCCGGAGGCCGGCTCGTCCAGCAGGAGCACCTTGGGATCATGCAGCAGCACGCGTGCGACGGACAGTCGCTGCTTCATGCCGCGCGACAGGCCGTTGACGTCGGCGTTGGCCTTGTAGGCCAGGTCGGTGAGGGCGAGGACATCGTCGATGACGGTCTGCCGCTTCGGGCCGTGGATGTTGTAGGAGGCGGCGAAGAATTCGAGGTACTCGCGGACGACGAGGTCGGGGTAGTTGCCGAAGTAGTCGGGGACGTAGCCGATGATATTGCGCACCTGCCGCGCGTTGACGGGGCCGACGGACAGCCCGTCGATGCGGGCCTCGCCCCAGGTGGGTTTGAGGAGTGTGGCGAGGATCTTGATGGTGGTGGTCTTGCCGGCGCCGTTGGGTCCGATGAAGCCGAAGGACTCGCCAGCCTCGATCTTGAGATTGAGGCTGTTGAGTGCGGTCAGTTCGCCGTACTTCCTGGTCAGGTTGACCGTCTCGATCATGGCCATGGGGTCTATTTTCTCCGGAATCAGGGCTGGTCGCCAGTGGCGGGCGCGGCTTTCTCTTTCACGGGGATGACGATGCGCACCATGGTCATGCTCGGGTCCTCGAAGGCCTCGACGGTCTGGCCGTCCACGGTCATCGGCATGGGCAGGGGGGCGGACCGGTCGATGAAGCCGATGATGATGACGCAGCGGTTGACCAGGGCGGGGGTCAGATCAAGGTTGCGGCCGACGATGCGCTTGTAGGAGGTGGCGGTGTCGCCGATGTTGTGGCCGAAGCCGGCGTAGGTCTGCTGGATGGTCTGGAAGCGCGGGTGGGGGAGCATGGCGTAGAAGTTGAGCAGTTGCAGGTGGACCTTGAGGTTGGACTCGCTGGTCTCGGTGTAGGTCATCATGGGCCCGCCGTGGGCGTGCATGCCGGTGGGCTTGGCGTAGACCAGTCGATTGCCGAGGAAGCCGTCCCATTTGAGATCGCCGCTGAGCGGGACGCGGTTCTTGGCGTCGGGCGGCTCGATCAGCAGGGCTTCGCCGGCGCCGGTGATGTCGGTGCCGAAGCGCAGTTCGACGCCGGGCTGCCACGCGCCGCCGCGCTGCTGCGACCAGACGCGCACGCCGCCGGGGCTGGTGCGATGGGTGGTGGCGTTGTAGACATCGCCGCCGGGGCTGTAGACGACGATGTACTCGCTGACGGCCCGCGGGAAGCCGTGGGCGATCCAGCCGCGCAGAATGCCCTTGTTGTCGACGTAGACGTCATGCTCGACATCGCCCCATTGCTGGGGCACGCCGGGCTCGTCGGGGTCGGGGTGGGTGATGTCGCCGACGCGTCCGAAGTAGTCGGCCTCGAGTTGCTTGGCGGTGGAGCGCATGGGGATGTTGGCGATGTGTGAGCGATCGGCGCTGAAGCCGTAGGTCTGCGGATCGACGAAGCCACTGTAGCGCTGATCGCGCGACAGGCCGGCGCTGGTCAGCGTGTTGGGGTTGCGTCGGGTGATGCGTCCCTCGGCGTCGGGGCGGCCCTTGAGCGGGTCGATCGCGACCTCGACGTCCCCGTGTTTGGCGACGTAGAGCGAGAGCCAACTGTGGGTGTGGAGGGTGTTGTCCAGCCCGTCGCCTTCGTCGGCGTTGATGGTCAGGACGCTGAAGTGGCTGATGCGGGTGGTCTGCGGCCGGGCGATCGATCCGCCGGTCCAGGCGACGGCGCCGAAGGCGGCCACGGCGATGGTGAAGGCCATCCACCCCCAGTGCGACTTGCCCTGCACGCGGAGAATGGCGTGGATGATGGGCACGGCCAGGCCGTAGAGGAGAAACAGGAAGATGGCCGCGGCCAACGGGGTGGCGACCGAGCCGGTCATGGCGGTGCGCTGCGGGAAATGCCTCTCGGCGAGCACGACCTTGTTGCGGTAGCCCGGCTGGTTGTAGGCCGGGTCCTGGTCTTCCAGTTCCTTCTTGTACGCGGCGAGGTCGATGGCCGGGCCCTGCCAGCCGAAGACCGAGCGCCACAGCGTGCCATTTTGAGGCATCCCCTCCTTGCGCAGGCCGGGATCAGTCAGGTCGACGCCGATGACGGTGACGCGTCCCATGCCGACCCGCCGCGCGACGACCAGCGGCCAGGCGCCGTGGTGGAGGATGACCTGCCCGTGTGAATCGTGCGTGGGCACGAGGGGCTGGACGGAGATCTTGAGCGGCCCTTCCTCGGCGGTGCGGGCGCTGGGGACGCCGAGCCAGCCGGGGAGGAAGCGGGTGCGGTCGTTGGAGTTGAGTTCGACCGGTTCACTGGTCGCGCCGCCCCGCTGCAGTTCGGGCATGAGGCGGCCGAGGGGATGGTCGGCCAGCCAGTTGTTGAGGCTGTTGCTGCCGGCGCCGGAATCGAGGGCGATGACCAGGTGCCCGCCGCGCCGCACCCATTCGGCGATGGCGTCGGTGGGGACGCCGGGCGCGTCGGGCGCACCGCCTTCGCGCGTCCAGATGAGGGCGTCCATGATCGACAGGCCGTACCACTGGTCGGGCAGATCGGCGGGCCTGATGCCGTTGATGAGGTGAATCGGTTCGTTCTGGGTGTTGTCGATGGCGTAGTCATCGAGGCTCATGGGGGTGGTGCTGGTGGTCCCGATGACGCCGACGTGCCGCCCGACGGGGCGCGGCGGGAAGATCTTCGTGGAAAGGATGACGTTGCCCTGTTCGAGCACGTTGATGCGCCACTGGACCTGGCGCATGTTGGTGATGATCGGCGGGACGGCGTAGAGCCACGCGCCGCGCTCGGCGGCGCTGCCCTCGCTGCCGCGCACGGCGGTCACGGCGCTCTCCCAGCGGACGGTGTCGCCGTCGATGTCTTCGGTGATCCACTGGCATTCGAGGGTTCGCGCGGCGGAGGCCGTGCTGCGGATGGTCACGCGCAGGGGCGTCCACGTGCCGGCGCGCACGCGCCCCATGATGCCGATGTCGTCCGGCTGGACGATCAGTTCGATGCCTTCGGCCTTCGTCTGCGCGTAAGCCGCGTTGTTGAGGAGGATCAGCCCCCCGAACAGGGCCGCGATGAAGGCCATGATGCCCCGATAACGTCCCATCATGCGACAACTCATGCGTTAAAGTCTACCTGATTTCACATCGTTCCGTACAACCTTACGAACCGGGGCTAAAGTCGGTTCCATCGCCTGCCGATGGGCGGGCTGATGCTCGATGCGATCCTGGAATCGTCGTGGATCATTCTCGGCCTGCTGACCGGCCTGCTGGTGACGATGGTGCTGTACGTGCTCGCGGCCCAGCGGCGCAACGCGCTGGCGATCCACGATCACGTCGTGCACGCCCGAGCCATGCGCACCGAGTACCTCAAGGCGCTGGAAGAGCGCCATGCCAAAGGGGTCGACATCGAGGAGTAGGGGCCCGCCTCGCGGGAACCCCCTTCGGGCGTTGTCATCTCCATATCAGTCCTGCGTCTGGGCCGCCTGCTCCCGCCGCCGGGTGGGACGCACCAGCAGTTTGCGCAGCACGGCGATCAGCGTCGGCGGCTCGAGGTAGTTGCTCGGCGGGCGGAAGTACACGGTGCGATTGTCGATCAGACTCACGCGGCCCGGGGCGTCGGCCATCGCGTCGTTGACCGCCTGCGGATCGGTGATGCGGAAGATCACATCGGGCCCATCGAGCTTGATCGCCTCGATGCCCAGGTGGCTCGCGGCCACGCGCAGCTCCGTGATGTCGATCAGCGCCTGGGCGCTCGCGGGCGGCTTGCCGTAGGCATCGGTCAGGTTGCGCACCACCTCGTCAAGTTGGGCCAGCGTCGTCACGCGGCTGAACTGGCGGTACGCCTCCATGCGATACCTGTCGCTCTTGATCCACTGCGGCTCGAGCCGGCCGGTCACCGGCAGTTCGATGTGCGTCTTGAAGGGCTCGACCACCTTCTCGTGCTGCAGGCGCTTCGCTTCCTGCTCGAGCAGGTGGCAGTACATCTGGTAGCCGACGGCGGCGATGTGGCCGGACTGCTCCGCGCCCAGCAGGTTGCCCGCGCCGCGGATCTCCAGGTCCCGCATGGCGATCTTGAACCCGGCGCCCAGCATCGAGTACTGCTCGATGGCCTTGAGCCGGCGCTGGCCGGTGTCGCTGAGCGTGCGATCCATCGGCAGCAGCAGGTAGCAGTAGGCGCGGTGCTTGTAGCGCCCCACGCGGCCGCGTAGCTGGTGCAGATCGGCCAGGCCGAAGTGATCGGCGTTGTTGATGAACATGGTGTTGGCGGTGGGGATGTCGATGCCCGATTCGATGATGGTGGTGGAGACGAGGATGTCGGCGTCCCGCCGGATGAAGGCGAGCATGACCTTCTCGAGTTCGCGGGCGGACATCTGCCCGTGCCCGACGACGATCCTCGCCTCGGGCACCAACGCCTGCACCGCGTCGGCCATCGACTGGATGTCGTACACGCGGTTGTGGACGAAGAAGATCTGTCCGTCGCGGTTCAACTCGCGGTAGATCGCCTGCTTGATGCGGTGGCCGTTGTAGGGGACGACCTCGGTGACGATGGCGCGGCGGTCGATCGGGGCGGTGGACAGCGACGAGATGTCGCGCAGGCCGAGCATCGACATGTGCAGCGTGCGCGGGATCGGCGTGGCCGTGAGCGTGAGCACATCGGCCGTCATGCGGAACTTGAGCAGCTTCTGCTTGTGCTCGACGCCGAACCGCTGCTCCTCATCGATGATGACCAGGCCCAGGTCGGAAAAGCGGACATCCTCGGACAGCAGCCGGTGCGTGCCGATGATGACATCCACCCGTCCGGTGCGCAGTTCGTCGAGCAGTTGTTTCTGCTCCTTCCCGGTCTTGAAGCGGCTGATGGATTCGATGCGGAAGGGGTAGTCGGCCATGCGCTCGCGGAAGGTGCGCTCGTGCTGCTCGGCGAGGACGGTCGTCGGCACGAGCACCGCGACCTGCTTGCCGTACTCCACCGCCTTGAAGGCGGCGCGGATGGCCACTTCCGTCTTGCCGAAGCCCACATCCCCGCAGATGAGCCGGTCCATCGGTTGCTCGTCGGCCATGTCGCGTTTGAGCGCGGCGATGGCCGAAAGCTGATCGTCGGTTTCCTCGTAGGGGAACTCGGCTTCGAACTCGCGCTGCCACGCGGTGTCGCCGGGATAGCGGATGCCGGGCAGGGCGGCCCGGGCGGCCTGGAGGCGCAGCATCTCCGACGCCAGGTTCTTGGCCGCCTCGGCCGCCGCTTCCTTCTGCTTGGCCCAGCGCTTGCCGCCGAGCTTCGAAAGCGGCGGCTGGCCTTCGAAGCCGCCGACGTATTTCTGGATCAACTCGATCTGCGTGGCCGGCACATGCAGCATGGCGTTGCCGGCGAACTCGAGGGTGAGAAAGTCCTCGCTGCGGCCCTGGCGACGCATGGTCCGCAGGCCGCGGAAGCGGGCGATGCCGTGATCGATGTGGACCACGCAGTCGCCGACTTCCAGATCGATGAACGCGTCGCCGGCCTTGTCGGTGGAGAGGCTGACGCGTCGGAGGCGGCGGCGGGTGTGGTAGCGGTGGAAGAGTTCGTGGTGGGGGATGACGGACAGAGAGCGACGAAGCGACGGAGCGACGGAGCGATGAAGGGGTGAGTCATCGGAGTGGTCTTCCAAGTCAGGCGGTTGCCAGGTGAAGCCTCGGTGGAGGTAGCCGACCTGGAGGGTGAGGTCGTCGGCGTGGTCGGGGGCGTGTTCGCTCAGTAGTTCCCGGAGGCGGTCGCGTTCGGCTTCGTTGGCGCAGAGGGCGACGACTTCGCTTTCGTCGCCGCCGGCCATCGCGGCCAGTTCGGGCACGGCCTTGGCCGCGTCCTGGTCGAAGGCTTCGAGCGGGCGGATGGGCAGCGTGACCGCCTGGTGGGCGGGGGCGGTGGTCGAGTAGGCGTTGACCTCCACGTGCGGGCGCCGCGTGATGGCCTTGAAGACCGATTGCGGCGAGAAGATGCCGCGCGGGTCCGTGAGGCGCTCGTAGTAGCCGCGCGCCTGTTCGGAGAGTTCCATCACCTCGTTCATGACGATGAAGGTCTCCTCCGGCAGCATGCTGAGCAGGCTGGTGGTGCGTTCGTCCTGCTGGAGTCGATCGACGCTGGCGCCGATGATGCGGACGCGCTCGATGCGCCGGCCGGAGCCCATGGTGTCGGTGTCGATGAGGCTGATCGAGTCGATCTCGTCGCCGAAGAAATCGAGGCGGATCGGTGCGGGTCCGCCGCCGAGCGTCTGGTCGTCAAGGATGGCCGAGGGCAGGAAGATGTCGATGATGCCGCCGCGCGTGGCGAAGTCGCCGGGTTGCTTGATGGCGTCGGTGCGGGCGTAGCCGACGCGGTCGAGCCAGTCGAAGAGTTGGCCGGGGGGCATCTCGCCGCCGGTCTTGAGGTCGAGCTGGAAGTGGTCGAGGGCATCGGCGGCGGGCACGCCCTGCATGAGCGCCTGGATGGGGGCGACCAGCAGCAGGGGGCGCTCGGCATCGTGAGCCGCGCCTTCGCGAATGGCCTGCACCACGGCCAGTCGCTCGGCCAGCAGTTCAATGCTGACGGCCGACTCGCCGGGCAGCACTTCGAGCGCGCCGAAGCGCTGCGGATTGAGCGGATGCCCGGCCGCGTCGAAGAGAGCCAGGTCCTCGATCGCGTCGTCGGCGTCATCGAGATGGGCGACCACCAGCAGGCACGGCCGTGCGAGTCGGGCGGTCAGCGCCCCGGCGATGAGCGTGGTGCTGGAGCCGCTCGCCCCCTGCGCGACGCTGCGCGGCTCGGCCTGCAAAAGCGCGGCGAGGCGCTCGACCTGGGGTGAGTCGATCAGGTGGTGCAGCCAATGGGTGGTTTGCGTGGCCGGCATGGGCGATTTCTCTTTCGATGCGCGCAGGCGCGTGCCGCCAAGCGTTGGTGGACGCCGGCGGTCGGCCATGGGTATTCAGTTTCCTTCGACCCTTCCCGGCCTACTTCTCGTCGGGGCCGGTCCAGGTCGCTTCGTCCATCTTGGGCCGCGGCTGGCCGGGCGCGTAGCGCTCGGCGGCGACCGTGGGCACGATCAGCTTGCCCTGCGGCGGGGCGGCCGGCTTCTGGGGGACCAGGTCCGGCACATCCTCGAGCACCCGCACCATGGCGATTTCATCGCACGCCTGATTCTTGGCGCATCGGATGCACTGGGTCCAGACCTTGAGCGGCAGGGATTGGCGATCGACCACGGCGAAGCCCTGCTTCTCGAAGAACCGTTGCTCGTAGGTCAGGGCCATGAGCCTGCGGATGCGAAGCTGACGGGCCTCTTTCACGCATGCCTGCACAAGCTTGCCGCCCAGCCCCTTGCCGCGCTGGTCGCTCCGCACGGCCAGGGCGTACACCTCGGCCAGGTTGCCCCAGATGATGAGCAGGCCGCACACGCCGACCACTTCGCCTTGCTCGTCCACCGCGACATGGAAATCGCGGATGTGTTCATAGAGGTAGGCCGGCGAGCGGTGGAGCATGAGGCCATACTCGGCGGCATCGTTGATGATGCGTCCCATGGCGGGAACGTCGGAGACGGCGGCATGGCGGAGGGTGGGCATGGGAGGGAGGAATTGTAGCGACGAAGCGACGAAGCGACGAAGGGACGAAGCAACCGAGGGGGGAGGAGGACTCGGCGTTGGGTGCCATCGTCGCGGCGATGCCGTCGGCAGTGTCTGGCGGATGCAGGATTCGATTCAGGCCTGCGGCCTGATGGCGGGCGGGACGCGCACCCCACCCCGGATAGCGCGGCCGGCGAACCAAAGCTGCGCGAGAACCGCGACCGGGACACCCGTCTAAGGCAGGTTCTCGACCAGCTTCGCCTCGTCCCACACTTCGATGCCGAGGCCCTCAGCCTTGGTCAGCTTGCTGCCGGCTTTCTCGCCGGCGATGACCAGGTTGGTGTTCTTGCTGACACTGCCGGTGACCTTCGCGCCGAGATTCTGGAGGATGTCGGTCAGTTCCTTGCGCTCGTAGTTTTCAAGCGTGCCGGTGAGGACGATGGTCTTGCCGGCGAAGGGCGAATCGGTTGTCGGCGCTTCGCGCTTCGGGGCGGTCAGGTCGACGCCGGCCTGCTTGAGTTCGTCGATCACCTGCCCGCCCGCGTCGCTGTCGAGGAACTGCCGCACGGCCTGGGCGGTGATCGGTCCGATGTCCTCCACGGCCGCGATGGTGTCGGTGTCGGCCTGCATGAGGGCGTCGATATCACCGAAGGCCTCGGCCAGCCTCCGGGACGTACCGGTTCCGACGAAGCGGATGCCCAGGCCGGACAGGACGCGGGCCAGGCCGCGCTGCTTGGAGTCTTCGATACCGGCCAGCAGGTTGTCGGCCTTGCGCTCGCCCATGCGTTCGAGTTCGAGCAGTTGGTCGCGCTTGTCCTTGAGGGCGTAGATGTCGCCGTACGAATTGAGCAGGTCGTTGTCGGCCAGTTGGTGGACCATCTTCTCGCCCAGGCCCTCGATGTCCATCTGCCCCCGCGCGGCGAACCAGATCAGCCGCTCGCGCAACTGGGCGGGACACTCGGGGTTGATGCAGCGGAGGGCGACTTCCTCTTCCAGCCGCACGACGTCGTGGCCGCAACTCGGGCACTTGGTCGGCGGCTTGGCGGGCTTGGCGCCCTTCGGCCGCGCCTCTTCGTTGACACGCACGATCTGCGGGATGATCTCGCCGGCCTTCTCGATGACGACGGTGTCGCCGACGCGGATGTCCTTGCGCTCGATCTCGTCGATGTTGTGCAGACTGGCTCGCTTGACGGTCGTGCCCGCGACGAAGACCGGCTCAAGCTCGGCCACCGGGGTCACCTGTCCGCCCTTGCCGACCTGCCAGGTGATGTCGTTGAGCCTGGTCTCGGCCTGCTCCGCGGCGTACTTGTAGGCGATGCACCAGCGCGGACTCTTCGAGGTGTAGCCGAGCTGCTCCTGGGCGGCGTAGTCGTTGACTTTCACGACCATGCCATCGGTCCAGTAGGGCAGTTCGTGGCGGATGGTCTCGAAATGCTCGATCGCGGCCCAGACGTCGTCGATACCGTTGCAGGGCCGTGCGTGCGGATTGGTCGGCAGGCCGAGGGCGCGGATGGTGGCGTAGAACGTCTCGTGCGTGTCGAGGTCGTCCGGCTCGATCTGTCCGCGGCCGTGGGCGAAGAAGTACATCGTGCGCCTGGCGACCTGCTTCGGGTCCTTCTGCTTGAGCGTGCCGGCGGTCGCGTTGCGGGGGTTGGCGAAGCGTTCCTCGCCGTCTTCTTCGCGCCGGCGGTTCATCTTCTCGAAGGCGTCGTTGGGCATGTAGATCTCGCCGCGCACTTCGAGGATGTCGGGGACGGTGATGTCGGCATTCTCGGCCGGCTGGAGGGAGAGGGGGATGGCGCGGATGGTTCGGATGTTGGCGGTGACATCATCGCCCTGGACGCCGTCGCCGCGCGTGAGGGCCTGGGTGAGCCGGCCGCCCTCGTAGCGCAGGCTGATGGCCACGCCGTCGATCTTGGGTTCGACGAAGTAAGTGATCCGGCTGCGGGCGTCGAAGAGGGTGTCGCCTTCAACGGGCAGGTTGAGCGCCTTGGCAACGCGTTTGTGCCAGGCGAGCAGTTCATCGCGATCGTAGGTGTTGTCGATCGAGTACATCCGCCGCGCGTGGCGGACCGTCTGGAAGCCTTCGATGGGCTCGCCGCCGACGCGCTGGGTGGGCGAGTCGGCGGTGACCAGGTCCGGGTGCTGCGATTCGAGCTTCTCGAGTTCCTTGAGCAGTTCGTCGTACTGCTGGTCGGAGATCTCGGGGTCGTTTTCGACGTAGTACAGGCGGTTGTGTCGGTTGAGTTCCCGGCGGAGTTGCTCGATGCGCTTGGCGGGTTCGTCTGCCATGCGGGGTATGGTATGCAAAGCGGCAGAGCAGCAAAACAGCAGAACAGCAAAGCGCACAGGGGGCGGTCGGGTGGAGCGGGCTTGGTTGGGTGCCACTGGCGGCCTGTCCGCCAGTGCGATTCGCGGATCCACAGACACTGGCGGGCGAGCCGCCAGTGGCACGCGAGCCGTCAGTGGCACGCGTAAGGGTGCCGGTTCGGTCGGCCCTACGCCCGGAGGGCCTTGCCCAGGGCTTCGGCGGCCGGGCCGGTGGTTTCGCTCATGGCCTTGTTCAGGCCGCCAAGGTCGCCCTCGCGCTTCATGGTGCGGACCAGTTCGTTCAGGTGCGCCATGCGGGCGTGGGCGTAGAACGGGAAGGCCTGCTCCAGTTCGTGGCGGGTGAACTGGGTGAGCGGGTCGGAGAGGCCCGTCTGGGTGACGGCCCATTCGATGAGCGCCCGCGGCTGGGTGCTGAACCGGAACGTGTCCAGCGTCGCCTTGAGGCGGCGGTAGTTGCTGGCGAACGGGTCGGTCAGCTCTTCCGGCAAGGCGGTGAGCTTCTGGAGGGGGGTCTTCTCTTCCAGCGAGGCAAGCCATCCCTGGCCGCTTGTCGTCTTCGATGACATGGAGGTACTCATGCTTCCTGCGTCTTCCTTTTCCTTGAAGGCAACGGGTGCGAGGGCGGACAGCAGTGTGACCCGCCCGTGATTGACAAAGTCCACGACCAGCCGTTGGGTCGCCTGGCCGGCGTGGGAAGCGCGCTGAACGCGGGAGATGGTCCCGTGTCCCCACTCCGGACGCCGCAGGTGCACCACGACGTCTCCCACATCGAACTGACCGGCTTCAGCCATAGAAGACCACTTCCTGCCAGGCGCGGCAGGTGCTCAGGCTTCCTGAAGGTTGGTCGTTGGTGAGACTGAAAAACACAGCCTCCCACACGGGGTCACCGTCGTACGCGACTGGTAGGTTCGTCGGACCGTCTGACAGGCAGTCCCCGTCCGAGTTAACACATAGTAGCTTATCGGCAGAGATGGATCAAGGCGTGAGTTTTTGGGTGCGTGGTGCGGGGGTGTTTGGCAGTGCGGTGGTCTGGGGAAGATGAAGAAGCGGATGGCCTCGCCGGCCGGGCCTGCTCAGGCGCCGCAGTGGCTTGAAGGCAGTGTGCGCTCGGTGCGTTGTGGTGTTTCGTGCTCGACGGCCTGTAAGGCACATGTGGTCGCCGTCCGCGAGCACGACCAAGGGGGGCTCGCCAGCCGAGTCTGCTCACCCACACGTCTGTGTCCCCTGTCGGAGAGCCACTCTGCCGCTGCGCGGTTGGCCCGCACCTGAACCCATCACGCGAGCGCGCGAATGATGTCAAGTCGGTTCGGCGGCGCATCGGGCGACAGGAAGTCAGGAATGGTTCGCTCCGTCCGCCGCGGGCGCTTCAGGAATTCCAGCGGCCACTCGGTGATCCGCTCTTGCCGCACATGGGCATACTGCTCCGGTTCGGGCTCGTCGATGTACTCTTTCTGTAGAACGAGTGCCAGCGGTTCTTCGGCGCCTTCCGTCTCCTCTGAAAAAGCCATCGCCTCCTCGCAGGTCGCGAACGCGTAGCAGTAGTCATTCCCATCTTCAAGATCGGGCGCCCCGTCATGTGGGTGACACCAGACGCGATACTCCAGCACCTCATCCCAGACGTAGCCGCCGCCGGCTTTGGCGACCGCGGGGTAGCTGCCGACTTTCTCGGGATTCGTAACTGCAGGATTCATCGGGTCCTCGATCGGGCTGGTCTGGTGGCAAGCTCAGATACGTCGTGGCCTACGGCCACATAGACGGCAAGACGACGGCTCGCCCCTCACCCCCACGCCTTCCCATTCTTCTTCGTCCCGCAGAGGTTCACATCGATGCCCAGTTCCGCGGCCATCGCGGCCTTGGTCATCATGGCCAGGTCGGCCGCCTTCGAATCGTTGGCGTACACACACTGGATGTGGTTGGACTGGTGCTTGGCCATCATCTGGTCGCGGGTGACGCCGTAGGTGACCGCGTGCATGATGGGCCATTGCACCGTCGTCTCGTCCCAGCGGCGCTGGGTTTCTTCCCGGGGTAGCTCAACCACGCCGCCGCGCCCGAGGTCCATGCAGAGTTTGCCGCCCTTGCCTGCGCGGCCGTCGATGTAAATGCGGCTCCAGACGATCTCGCCCGGCTTGGCGACGCCGCGCAGGGTGCCGCCGCCGAGGCGGAAGTACATCGGGGGTTGACGCAGCGAGTCGCTGCCGGCCCAGCTGTCGATGTGGTGCGCCGGCGGGGCGCTGCCGCTGATAAGGAAGACCCAGACGTAGTCGTTGACCGTGCCCGACATGTCCACGTCGCCCCAGCGCAGGTCGTGCAGCGTGTTCTCGACCGGCTGCTCGAGGGCCTTGTGCACGCGGTAAGTGAGCAGGCCGTCCAGGCCGGCGCATTCGTCGACTTCGTTGAAGTGCGGCAGCGGCTCGCCGGCGTACAACTCGCGCAGGCCGTCGCGGCTCATCACCGGCGGGCGCTCGCTGTTGTTGAGCGTGCCTTCGACAAGGTCCGAGGCGGGCAACAGATCCTTCAGGCCCTGCTGATACTGGATGCCGATCGTGTGGCAGCCGAAGTCGTCCGCGATGCGCATCGCGGCGATGTACATCTTGCACTGCTGGAGCACCTGCGCTTCGGTCAGGTCGGTTTCCTCGTTGCCGCCGAGGTGGAAGGAAAGGCCCTTGTCCCTGTACCAGTTGAAGACGGCCCAGGCTTCTTCGTCGCTGACCTGGGTGGTCTCGTAGAAGAGGGCGGACTGGCTCAGACGCTCCTTGAAGACGCCGGTGGGGTTCATCAGGTGATCGGGAATGATCGCGTTGAACATGCCCATGCAACCCTCGTCGAAAACGCCGAGGATGGCCTTGTTCTGCTTCAGTTCCTGGGCGAGTTTGCGGCCGGTCTTCTTCGCCTGGCCGGGCACCTTCGCATCATCGAGCTTGATGGTGTGATTGACCTTGTGCTTGACGTAGCCCTTGTCGAGCCACTTCCTGAGCGTGGTGGTGAAGAGCTTGTCGGTGAAGGCTTCGCTCCAGATGGTGGTGTACTTGACGCCGGCCTTGGTCAGCGAGCCGTTGAGGTTGAGCATGCCCACGAGGCCGGGCCAGGTGCCGGACCAGTTCGCGGCGGTGAGGATCGGCCCTTCGTGGTTGATCAGGCCGTGCAGGAGATGGTGCGAGTACTGCCACACCGCCTCGGCGACGATGAGCGACGCCTTGGGATCGATGTCGGCGAAGACCGCCATCCCTTCCTTCTGCGAACCGATGAACCCGTGCTTCTCATCGCCCTTGTAGGGGTGGGCGCGCACGAGCGTGCAGCCGGACTTGGCGATCGCGCCGGCGAGGGTCTTTTCCATCTCGTGCTGCGCGCCCCAGCAGTTCTGGTTGGCGCTGAGGCGCAGATCCCCGTTGGCCACGAGCAACACCTGCTTCTTGCCGGGCTTGACGGTTTCGGTGGGGTTCTGGATGTCGTAGAGCGGCATGGCGTGAAGCCTCCTTGGAGCTTGCGAGCAAACAGGGCGGCCGGCGCCGAGTGGGGGCCGCGAGCCGGACATCATAACCTGTGGTGAGGTAAGGCGCAAGTGAGCGGGTTTCGGACCGGATGATACATTGCGGCGCTTGTGGAACGCCGCTTGCGCGGGGCAGCCGCAATCTGTCGGCGCTTCTGTGAGCGGCGCCGAGTTCTGTCGGGCCTGCGGCCCGATGGCGGGCGGGACGCCACTACTGTCCGGGATTCTGTTGTCTTGTGGTTTCG
>CAZHJL010000104.1:0-14177 GCA_964532795.1 uncultured Phycisphaeraceae bacterium
AGCATGACAACCCCAACCGACCAGCGGAAGACGCGGTTCATGGAACGCTTACGGATCAGCGAACGGGGCGTTCGGGCTGTCTCGGACCGAAACGAGTATGAGCGCCGTCTTGCGAGGAACAGCGGCGGACCATGGTGATCAGCAGAGCCGGGAAGTCGCCCGGCGCGGGGGTTCGGTTCTGAAGTGGCTTGCCCACTCGCCCGGGAAGGCCGCGTGCAGATGCGCCGGCGGGTGTGATGTCGCATCTTTGCCACACCCGCCCGATTCCTGTCATATCTGGCGCGCAAGACCGTCCAATGCACCGGCACTCGATGTTTCGGTTCAATCCCAAAGGAGGTACATCATGCCCCAGACGACAGTAGGTGTCCTGCTCGTATCCACCGTTCTCGGCCTCGTCGGCCTCGCCGGCATGGTGCTGAGCTTCCTGGCGATGGCGTCCACCGATGCGCGCGACATCACGGCCGACACCGCCGGCTTCACCGCCGGGGCGATCTTCATCGGCACATCACTGATCGCGGCTTCCATCGCGGTATCGAGGCCGTCGCCCAAGAGCGGCTGACCGGACCGGCAGCCCTATTCCCGACCGCCGCGCGGCCTGATCACCAGTTCGATCGGCACCTCGCTGAACGGCAGCAGTTCGCGGAAACGATTGAGCATGTACCGCTGGTACGTCGCCGTGAACAGATCCGGATTGTTCACCCACAACCCGATGCGCGGCGGGCGGGTGCCGACCTGTGACACGTAGTACACCTTCAGTCGCTTGCCCAGCTTCGACGGCGGGGCGTGTTCCGTGACGATCCGCTCGACGATGCGGTTAAGTTCGCCCGTCGTCACGCGGTGGCCCGCCTGCTCGTGCAGGTTCATCGCCATGCCCACGACTTCGCGCAACCCCTCGCCGGACTTGGCGCTGATGAACACCAGCGGCGCGAAGGTCAGGCCGGCCACGGCCTCGTCAAGGTAGTCGAGGTAGTCCTCAGTCGTCAGTTTCTCTTCGACCAGGTCCCACTTGTTGATCACGATGACCGTGGGCTTGTGGTGGCGCAGCAGTTCACGCGTCAGTTGCTTGTCCACCTGGCTGACGGGTACCGTCGCGTCGATCAGCATCAGCACCACATCCGCGCGGCGGATCGACCGCAGTGCCCGGTGGTAGCTGTAGTACTCCACATCTTCCTGCATGCTCTTCCGCTTGCGCACCCCGGCGGTGTCGATCGCGGTGAAGACGTGCCCCTCCATCTCGAACCGCACGTCGACCGAATCACGCGTGGTGCCCTCCAGTTCGCTGACGATCACCCGCTCATCGCCGGCCAGGGCGTTGACCAGCGTGCTCTTGCCCGCGTTGCGCTTGCCGACGATCGCCAGCTTCACCCCGACGGCCGCCGCATCCGTGTCATCCGCGCCGCGCGCGGCCGCGGCGTCCCAATCGATCGCCTCGACCATCGCCTCGACCAGCAGCCGCTGCTGATAGCGGGTGGTGGCGGAGACCGGAATGGGCTCGCCGAAGCCAAGGGTCATGGCCTCGAAGGCCAGGTTCTCGAGCGATTCCCCGTCAACCTTGTTCGCCACGAGCAGGACGGGCGTATGGCGTCCGCCATGGCGCAGCAGCCGCGCAACCTGCTCGTCGAGCGGCAGAATGCCGCCCTGGGCATCGACGACGAAAAGCACCAGGTCGGCCTCGGCCAGCGCCATGGCGATCTGCCGCTCGACTTCGGCGGTCAGTTGCTGGGCGTCTTCAATACCGTGACCGCCGGTGTCGGTCAGCTCGATGAGGCGTCGCGGCTCGCCGTCCTGGCCGTCCGGTTCGGCATCGGGGTTCGGGATGTCGTCTTCACTTTCGAGCGGCTCGAGTTGGTCGTCGTCGCTGATCACGGTCGGCCTGGCGCCGGAAAGATCGACCAGCGCCGTCAGCCGATCGCGCGTGACGCCCGGCATCGCGTCAACGATGCTCACACGCTTGCCGCAGAGCATGTTGAACAGGCTTGACTTGCCCACGTTGGGGCGACCGACGATGGCGACTTTAGGAGGCATGGGCAGAGCAGTAGAGCAGCAAAGCGGAAAAACAGCAAAACAGCACATCGGCCTATGTGCCTTCGTGCCCTTCCTTCTTCCCGTGACGCTTGTTCCAGAGTTCCACGGCTTCGGGCGGCCGCACGTAAAGGGGGATCAGTTCGAGCGCCTCGGTGTAGTCGCCGCGGCGGGCCAGTTCGCGCCCGATGCGCCACACGTGCTCGGCACGGGCGCGGGCAAGCGCCGCGTCCAGCAAGGTCACATCCTGCTGCGCGTCGATCACCTCGTCCGCGTGCTTGGGCACGGGGTCACCGAGGATCCACAACGGCCGGGGGGCATGATCGACCAGTTGCTCGAGCGTCCAGAGGGTCGGCTGGCTGGAGCCGATCCACGCCCCGTGCCGCCCGTGCCCGTTCCCGCCGTGCGGACGGTCTTCCCACTGGTACAGCCGCGTGTACATCGTGGTGCGCTTGAGATTGGCGCAGACCGCCAGTGTCGGGGCAGACGCTTGTTCGTCCGGCGCCGGCGCATTGCGGGCCACGGCGTCCACCGTGGGCACGGCCACGAGTTTCACCTCCAGGGCCAGGGCCATCATCTTCGCCGTGGCGACCGCCACCCGCAGCCCGGTGAAGGAGCCGGGGCCGATCGAGACGTAGACCTCGCCCAGTTCGCCCCGCGCGATCCCCTGCTCGCGGCATGCCTCATCCACGCGCGGCATCAACTCCACGTTGTGTCGCTGCTGCTGGGCGATGTCGCGCGCGAGCAGCAACTTGTCGCCGCGCCCGATGGCGATGGACCCCTCGCGCCCGGAAGTCTCGATGGCCAGGCTGTACACGCGCTTGCTCACGGACGGAGCATTGTAGTGTTTTCGCTTTGCGGGGCTTGAGATCAGCCTCGCGTTTGATGCCGGACAACCGCGCACCTAACCGCGTGCGGCCAGCAGCTCGCGCGGATGCGTCCGCGTCAGCCGCCACATCGGCACTGCCGAGGCGACGAGCGCGGCGACAGATACCGTCACGAAGCCCAGGGCCACGACATCCCACGCCACCACCAGCCCCTGCTTGAAGCCAAAGAGCTGCCGCACGAGGCCCTGCCGGATCAACACCGTTTCGATGGACATGGCGAAGCCGATGACGCAACCGACGATGGCGATGGTCAGTGCCTGCCCGACCACCAGTCGCGCCAGCATCCCGCGCGGTGCGCCGACGGCGCGCAACACGCCGTACTCGAACCGCCGCGCCTGCACCTCCGCGGCAATGAGGTTGCTCACGCCAAAGCACGCGATGAGCAGACTCGCCGCAGCGATCGTGCTGATCACGAGCATGACCGTTCGCGCAATGCCCCGGATCTCGTCGAGCAGATCCGGCGCGGCGACCGATACCAGCCCGGTCTCCTTCAGGATGCGATCCTGCACCGTTCGCACATCGGCCCCGGGCGTCACACGGATCAGCACCAGCGTGATGTCCTCGCGACCGAAGTGCTTCCTGCCGTCAGACCGGGTGCCGAAGACGAAGTTGATCGCGGCCTCGTCGTAATCCGACTGCAGGTCCATCGCGGCGACCGCCATGTCCAGTCCCTTGTTCTCGATCACGCCCGCGACCTCGAATGACTGGGGCCCGTGGATGCTCTCGAGGGTGATGCTGTCACCGACGTTGGCCTGGTGCACCTCGCGGTACTCCCGGCCGACGATGACCGCCTCGCCCCGCCGCAGCCGGTCCACCGCCGACTGCTGATCGCCCTCGATCCACTGCACCTGCGCGATCTGGAAGAACGTTTCGGGATGGAACATCAGGAAGTGCGTCTTGTCGGGCGCGCTGACCGTCGCGCCGAACCGCGCGTCGATGAGTTTCGGCTTGATCACCCCCGCGGGCGAGGCGATTTCGACGCCCTCGATCTGCTGCAACTGGCGCCACTTGTCCTCCGGCAGGGGACGTCGCGTGGCGGGAATGAACAAGTCGGGGATGTCGACCTGGTCCACCATCTGGCGCATGTCGCTGCGTCCGAGCGTCCACGTCGAAATCAGGAGCATGACCCCGATCATCAGGGCCGCGCCGGTCAGGGCGTGGCGGTACGGCGTGGCGAAGACCACGCCCTGCAGCAGGTTGCGCGGCAGGCCCAGCAACACCGAAAGCAGCGGCAGCAGTGTCGCCCCGATCAACCACAGCAGCGGTATGCTCAGGACGAAAAAGCCGACCGAAAGCAACGGCAAACCGACGGTGATGTAGAACCAGAACTGCCGGTCCGCATCAATGCCGAGCATCATGACCAGCGGCTG
This sequence comes from uncultured Phycisphaeraceae bacterium, assembly GCA_964532795.1. Taxonomy (GTDB): domain Bacteria; phylum Planctomycetota; class Phycisphaerae; order Phycisphaerales; family Phycisphaeraceae; genus CAZHJL01. Next base: position 4,280 of record CAZHJL010000104.1, read on the forward strand.
CGTGAGTACGGCCAGGCCCCCGAAAACGAGGCAGAGCACCATGCCTCGCGTGCGCGGCTCCTTGGCGCGGTTGGCCAGCGCCTTGAGCGGGCGCAGCGTCGCCGCACGCCAGGCGGGGTATCCCGCACCGATCAGTCCCGCCAGCATCGCGGCGGCGATCGACGCCAGCACATCGAAGCCCGTCAGCGTGAAGCCAGCTTCAAAGAAATCCCGGAAATAGCGGTAGACGATGTAGGCCGCGAGCACGCCCAGCGGCGCGCCGATGCACGCGCCGGACCCGGTGACGATTGCGCCACTCAACAGTTGCGACATCCCGATCTGCCGGCGCGTCGCGCCGACGCAGCGCAGCACGGCCAGTTCGCGCGTGCGCTCGCCCACGGCCGTGGTCAGGCTGATCAGGATGATGCTTCCCGCCGAGATGTAGACGAGTAGTACGACCATCGCGGTGGTCATGCGCATGGCGTAGAGGTAGTGGTCCATGCCGGCGCGCTTGGACATGGGGGTTTCGATCGCAATCTCGTCCGGCAGCGCGTCGCCGTGGGCCTGTTCCAGTGCCGAAGCGTCGACACCGCCCCTGAGCTTCACTTCGACGCGCGACACCGCCTGGCCGCGCCCCCCGGCCATCTGCGCCGTTTCCAGCAGCGCCAGGGCCACCGGTTCCTGCAGCATCGCCAGGCGCGGCCGGTCGAACCGGCCGACGATTCGCAGGTCGATCGGCCGCGGGTTGTCCGGGTCGCTTCGATCCATCATCATCAACGGATCGATCTGCACGGTGTCCCCCACGTCCACGCCGAGCTTCTCGGCGATGAACTGGTCGATCACGATTTCGTCCCTCGCCTCGGGCATGTGTCCGCCCGAGAGCCGCGTGACGAAAAAACGCTCGTACGCGCCGGGCACGATCCCGCGCAATGTCGTGGCCGCCCAAGGCGCGTCAGGGCCTGTCCGCCCGGGCAGGATCAGTTGCACCCCCTTGGCTTCCATGATGGGCGTAGCCAGTTCGACCTGCGGCCAGTCCGCGGCGCGCTTGGCGATCGACTGGTCGATGTAGCCATTGAACTTGTGCTTCAGGCGCACGTCGGCGGCCCCGAGGTGACGTCCCAAGCCCTGTAGGAAACTGCTCTCGAGCGTGTGCATCGCGACGATGACGCCCGTGGCCAGCATGGTGGCCAGCGCGACCGCCGCGACGAGCAGGGCGCTTCGCCCTTTCCTACCGGCCAAGCTGCTGATAGCGAGTTGCCACACTGGATGCGTCAAGCCCGTTCACCTCGAAATCGCCCCGGCACTGTCCATCACGAATCACGAACACCTTGCGGCAGTGCACGGCCGCGGCCGGCTCGTGCGTCACCATCGCCACGACCATTTGCTGCTGCTCGGCCAACTCGCCCAGCAGCGCCCACAGCCGGTCGCTCGACGCCGAATCGAGGTTGCCCGTCGGCTCGTCGGCCAGCAGCAGGCTCGGCTCGAACAATAGCGCCCGCGCGATGGCCACGCGTTGCTGCTCGCCGCCGGAAAGGGCATCGGGGCGATGGTCGGCGCGATCGGTGATCTCAAGCTGATCGAGCAAGCGTTCGACACGCTCCTCCACCCAGTGGCGCGGGCGCCGATCGAGTACCCCGGGCAGGCCGACATTCTGCCGGGCGTTGAGGGTAGGGATCAGGTTGAACTGCTGGAACACGATGCCTACGCGCCGTCGACGCATCTGCGTGAGTTGCGACTCACTGAGCGAGGCGACATCCGTGCCGTCCACGACCACGCGGCCGCTGTCCGGCTGATCGAGCCCCGCCGCCAGGTGCAGCAGCGTACTCTTGCCGCTGCCGGACGGCCCCATGATCGCATAGTAGCCCGGCTCGCCGATGCTCAGCGACATCAATCGCAGGGCCTCGATCTTTCTTGATCCCTGGCGGTAGGTCTTGGTGACTTGGTCAAAATCAAGCATGATCGCGAGATTCTACGCTCAACGCGTCGGTCGCGTTGCGACAGGCCTGAAGTAAGACACACGAGCGCGGCCGGCGGTGTTCACCGGCGGTATTGTGGAGGAATGGGTGTCCCGCAGCGCGAGCACTGCATCAGGCGGTTGGCGATCGGTTCGCGCAGGTCGTACGAGCAGTTGAGACAGCGCGGGACGGTGACGGTGCGCTGGAGAATCGGGCGGATGCTCGCGGCGAAGGCCGCGGAAATCGCGGCGACGACATAGCTCAGGATACTCAGGATTCCGAACAGCGTGTTGTAGCTGGCCTGCGCCTCGGTGCCCGGGCCCACGCCGGCGAAAGGTTCGTCGCTGAACAGCAAGGACAGATCCTTGCCCGTGGCCAGTTCCATGTAGTAGATGATGCCGACCATGCACGCGATGACGGCCAGCACGGCCGCGATCGCGCGCAGGATGTAGGATGAACCGCGCGAGAGGAAGCCGGCCGGCAGACCGATCAACGCGCCGGCGACGGCGCCCTCAAGCCCCACCAGGCGAAGACCGCTCTTCATCGGCAGGTGGACCATCCAGCCGACGACGAACCACGCCACCAACGCCCCGACCAGCGCCCCGGCCAGTCCGAGCCAGAAGCTGCCGCGCAGTTTCCTGTGCAGTTCCGCGTCGTGCAGAGGATCTCTGGTGTTCGCGTTGGTCATGGATCGGTTCCCGGAAAAACGGGCCTATGCGTTCTGGGTCAACTCGATCAGCGTGGCGAGCGAGCGTTTGGCGGCGCCGTTGTCGATTGCTTCACCGGCGAGCGCGACACCCTCGGCGACTTCGTCGCACAGCCCCGCGGCGACGATCGCCGCGCCGGCATTGAGACACACGATATCGCGCGGCCCGCCGGGCTCACCCGCCAGCACGCGCGTGATCATCGCCGCGCTGGCCTCCGGCGAATCGACCTTCAGCGATTCCACGTTGCCATCGGTGAAGCCGGCGGAGGCGGGATCGAACTCGTACGTCCTCACCTGCCCGTCGCGCACCTCGCTGATCCGCGTCGTGCCGAAGTTCACGATCTCGTCGAGCCCCTGGCCGTGCACGACCATCGCGCGCTGACTGCCCAGATCGCACAACACCTGCGCGAGTGGCTCGGTGAGTTGCGGGCTGAAAACGCCCATCACCTGCCGCGTGGCGCCGGCCGGATTGGTCAGCGGCCCCAGGACGTTGAAGATCGTACGGAAGCCCAGTTCCATCCGCGAGGGCATCACATGCTTCATGGCCGGATGGTGGGCGGGGGCGAAGCAAAAGCACAGCCCCGCATCCGCGAGGCAGCGGGTCAGGACATCGGCGCCGACCTGCAGCTTGACGCCCAGGGCTTCGAGCACCTGCGACGAGCCGGATTTGCTGGTGACCGAGCGATTGCCGTGCTTGGCGACCGCAACCTGCTTGCCGCGCCCGGCGCCCGCCACGACCAGTGCCGCGGCCGTGGAGATATTGAACGTGCCGCTGTGGTCACCCCCGGTGCCGCAGGTATCGACGATGGTCCACCCTTCGGGGGCGCGCACGGCGGCGACCTTCCGCCGCATCACCGACGCCGCGCCGGCGATTTCTTCGACCGCCGGCCCGCGCTGCTGGATCAGTCCGAGGAAGGCGCCCATCTGCGTGGCGGTCGCCTCGCCCGTCATGATCAGTTCGAACGCCTCGATGGTCTGCGCCTTCGTGAGCGTCTCGCCCTCGACCAGTCGCGCCAGCAGATGCTTCATGCTCGAACCCCAACTACCCGTCGCGTTGTGTCCATGGCGTGGCCGGGCCCGTCCGGCCATGGCACTACCACACATCCATCAGACCCCAGAGCACCAGCGCCGAGGCCATCATGAAGAGAACAATCTGCACCGCCATCCAGCCGGCCGCCTTCGGCAACCTTCGCAGATCATCGATCTTCAGCGTCTTGAAAACGATCGCAATCGCCAGGGCGAGCGGAATCAGCAGGAACGGCCACTGCCAGCGGCCGTCAACATCAAGCGGCTCGAGGAACGGAATCCATCCCGCGGTGAATGTCGCCAGCACCACGACCATCATCAACCCCCTCCCCTGCCGCGCACGGGGGGCGCCGGCGCACGCGTGTCCTGCGGGGACTTGCGGCGCTTGCCGTACACCACGTCGATGATGACCAGCAGATTGAGCAGCCCGGCCAGGGCGGTGAAGAGTTGTCCCTGCTCGAAAGCGCGTCCGAAGCTGGGCTCGAAGGGCGGGTTCTTGTCGGGCATGAGCCGCTGCCGTCCGCGGTCGGGCCCGCGCGGGATGGCGTTCTGCACCTGATCGAAGACAACGCCCGGGGCCATGAGCATCTGGCCGAGGTACCAGAGACTGAGGCGCGGATGGTCCACCGCACCCGGGGCCTCCTCGGGCTGGGTGTGGCGATCGAGGGACGTCGGTCCGCCGATGAGCAGGCCGAGGGTCCAGAGGCTCATGATGGTGATGCAGAGGATGATGCCGCGCGCCCGGTCGCCGCTGATCACGTGGCCCAGCCCGGGAAGCAGCCATCCCGCCAGGGCCGCCACGGGCCTGAACTCAACCGGCTGTTGGGACTGGGGCTCAGCCACCGAATCGCTCCATCCTGTCGCGCAAGTGAAATACTTGCCATCACGGCCGAAAATACGATTGACAAACGCTGATGCGGCGTTAGCTTAACCGACCAGTATGCCGGCGGCCAGTCGATCTTACGTGCGTCGCCCGCTCCTGGTTTGGATCCGCCACGCAACTTGCACTCAGTAATGGAGGCTCGTTCATGCCAGTCTCACTCGAGCAGAACCCACGGCTCTGGCTCAGGGCGGTCAGTGCCGCGGAAGCGTCCGAAAACCATCGCTCCACGAACCTTCGCATGGCGGCGGATGACGATGATCTTGAGGACGATGACTTTCTGGACGATGAAGAGGATGGAGAACTCGAGGATGACCTCGATGATGAAGACGACCTCGAAGACGATGAATTCGAAGACGATGACGAATTCGAGGACGACGAGGACTTCGAGGACGACGACGAACTCTTCGACGATGACGATGATGAGGAGTTCGACGACGATGATGACGACCTCTAGCCGCGGCTGACCCGGACGATCGGACGCGGCGACAGAGACAAGGATGCCGCGATGTCCGATCCCGAATACACCGGCCCCGAACGCCGCAAAGGCGATTCACGACGCAACGAGGTGGTGGACCGACGCTACACACGCACCGGTCTCGAGCGTCGGCGCGGCCCCGGACGCAGACGCTCCGATTTCGTCAAATCAGCGGAAGAGGGCGAGATGACCGGCGAGCAGTTCCTGTTCGTCAAGGCCATCGACGCCTACAAGCGCGTCAACCAGAAGCCCTATCCCACGTGGACCGAAGTGCTCGAGGTCATCCGCAAGCTCGGCTACCGCAAAACGCAACCGTCCATTCTCGATCTGGCCGGGGCCGAGGACTGGCGCGAACCGCACGATGCGCCCGCTTTCCCGCTGGCCAATCGCGAACCGGGCGCCGAGGAACGCGCGGCCTAAAGCGACCAGCGCGAAACACGCGATGCTTGCGAACGCTGCGCCACGGGTGGAGCGTTCTGTGTTCCGTGGACACGCCCCCCGTACCCGGCTAACCTCTCTGCCCCCGATCGTCGCTCGCCGAATACGGGAATCCAACGGTCCGATGCCGCAACTGCCATACAAGATCGCCGTCCTTTGCTACCTCTTCGACGCCGAGGGGCGGGTGCTGTTGCTGCACCGGCATCGCCCGCCGAACCGTCACCTCTACTCCCCGATCGGCGGCAAGCTTGAGACGGGCGACGGCGAGAGTCCCACGGCCTGCGCAGTGCGAGAAATACGGGAAGAAGTGGACCTCTCAGTAGAGCCGGAAGACCTGCATCTGACCGGCATCGTCTCCGAGACCGGCTACGGCGACGAAACCCACTGGCTGATGTTCCTGTACGAGGTCCGCGGGGCGGTCACGGTGACCCGAACGCACTTCGGAGAAGGCCGCCTGGAATGGCTGAACCGCGAGCAGATCAGCCAACTGCCGATCCCGGACACCGACCGGTGTGTCATCTGGCCGCTATTCTGGCGATACCGCGGACGGTTCTTCATGGCGCACATCCATTGCCAGGGCGGCCAACTGCGATGGCGTCTCGAGCAGCCGCCCGCCGATACGCATCGGCACTGGCTGGACGGCTCCGCATCGACCTGAACCCGCACCAGCGCGCCACCCATATTCCGATCGACCTATCCTTCGATAACGGCCGGGGTTAGCATGTTCTCCCGTTGTCTGGCGAACCCAGGTTGCCTAACATGCTGCCGGATGATTGCGGTGTCGCTTGATACGCTCAGGCTCCGTTTGATTCTGGATGATTCATGGAAGAATGTGCTCTATACGCGCTGACTGAGGTTCCCACGCCGTGGGTCGAGGATCGCGACCTGGTGCTCACATGGGTGAACACGCAGGTCCGCCACGACGCCATCGCGTGCGGGGTGATCAACCTTGACGCGCCCCGCGCCGATGAGTTGCTGCTCGCACACGGCTGGCCTGCCGGTACGGTGACCCAGTGGTGTGACCAGCAACACCGTGAGGACGCTGTGCTGATGCAGGTGCAGCAGCAGGGGCTGATCGCGGTGTCGGGCAACGGTTCGCCCGTCGGCTCATCGCTCGTCGAGAACAGCCATGCGGTTTCCGCGGTCCTGCCCGAGACCGCGGGAGGCACGCGCTACTGGTGGCTGCTGCTTTGCCGCAAGGACGAACCGTTCACACCGCTCGAGCAGCAGACGGCCGCAATCGTGCTCCGTAAGTGGCAGTGCGCGTTCAATCATTTCCGCGAGTCCGGGATGGGCCGGATGATCGTGGGTCACGATGACCGGCTGATCATCGCGGATGTATGCCTGCAGGCCCGGATGCTCGTCGAGCCCGACCTGGCGCCCTCGCTGATCGAAAGGCTCAAACAGGTGGTCGCGCAGCGCTATCCCGCGCTGGCCGACGAGACCGATCGGGATGTCGCATTGCCGGTGGGCGACCACAAACACTGGATCAGCTTCCGCCGCACGCGCGAAACCGCGACCCCCGAGGGCGAGCACTGGTTCATCGAACTGCGGCCGCTGGGCGACGACGACCTGCCCCCGGTGGGGAAGGTCGAGGACGACCGCATCGCCAGTGCGATCGCGTTCCTCCACGACAACTACCCGCAGAGCCCGAACCTCGCGGATGTCGCGCGGCACGTGCACATGAGCCCGTTCCACTTCCACCGGCTGTTCAGTCGCCAGGTCGGCGTCAGTCCCAAGCAGTACCTCCAGCGCCGCCAGTTGCAGATCGCGAAGTGGCTGCTCCGCTCGACGCGCAAGCCAGTAGGCGATATCGCTGCCGAAACCGGCTTCTCCTCGCACGGGCACTTTACGAGCACGTTCCATCGACTCGTGGGCCGCAGCCCCAGCGAGTATCGCGAACGGGCGTAGCTTTCCAACACAAGTCTCGCCTTATCCGTATGTTACATTGACGCGCGACGGGGTGGGCCGCAGCCCCGCGCCGGCTTCGTCGCGACCGACATCCCTGCCCGCGGCTTGCGGGCGCTCCCATAACACGTCTGACCGCTGAACGGCGACACCTTTGGACGCGTATCGCTAGAATGTCGATCCCTATGAGTGACCCGCCGCATGGGCGGAAGAAAGGACGGCGCTAGATGGGCATCGTGTCCGCGTATCGACGACCACTGATCCTCGCCATGTTGCTGCTGCTCGGCGCATTGCTGATGCCCGGATGCATGTCTCAGGACAAGCATATGTTCCGCAGCACGATCTACGAGCCGAAGACGGTCGAACTGATCGAGCCGCACTCCGGCCAGGTCATCTGGCAGCGCGACATCCCCGTGGGCTGGGACCTGGTGATCAATCTCGATCGCAAGGATCAGCCGGAGCAGTTCGGCATCCGGTACGTGCGCAACACGCCGCCGGAAAAGGTGCGATGGGAGATGTACAAGACGGACGAGAAGAATGTCACGCCGCGCATGTCGCTGAAGATCGGCGAGGATGACTTGCCCGGCGTCTTCGTGAACATCCGCATGCGGCTGCGCCCCGCACCGGAGTTCCCGCCGGACTTCATCCCATTCGAACCGGTCGACACGGTCGACGACCCGTGGGGCGAGTCCCCCCCGCCGGTCAGCGCGACATCGCCTTGACCACAACGCGCAAGAGCATCCAACTCCAAACCAACGAAGCCCAGGGATTACATCCCTGGGTTTCTTCTTGCGCGAAAGTATCGCGCGATCGGACCGCAGACGAAGAAACCCCAAGGGCAGTAGTCCCTGGGCTTCGTGTACGTTCCGTTCCTTCCGCGCCGGCCCGCTACATTTCGCGGTACTCGAGCGAGTAGTTCGGACTTTCCTTGGTGATGGTGATGTCGTGCGGGTGGCTCTCGGCCAGCCCCGCGCCGCTGATGCGGACGAATCGTCCCTCGGCACGCAGTTCACCGATGGTCTGCGTGCCGCAGTAGCCCATGCCCGCCCGTAAACCGCCGACGAGCTGGTACACGAAATCGCTCAGCGGCCCGCGATACGGCACGCGTCCTTCCACCCCTTCCGGCACGTACTTGCGCGGCCCTTCGGCATCCGCCTGCCCGTAGCGATCCGCCGAGCCGGCGACCATCGCCCCTTCGCTGCCCATGCCGCGATAGCTCTTGTAGCGCCGGCCCATGTGGAACACCGTCTCGCCCGGACTTTCGTCCATGCCCGCGAAGAGGCTGCCCATCATCACCGCCGACGCCCCGGCGACCAGGGCCTTGACGATATCGCCCGAGTGCCGCACGCCGCCGTCGGCGATGACCGGCACACCCGCCTCATCGGCCGCGGCACAGACGTTGAAGATGGCCGTCACCTGCGGCACGCCCACGCCCGCGACGATGCGCGTCGTGCAAATCGAGCCCGGTCCGATGCCCACCTTCACCGCATCGGCTCCCGCGTCCATCAGCGCTTTCGCCCCCTCGGTGGTCGCGACGTTGCCGGCGACCACGTCAATGTCGTACCGCTTCTTGATCGCCGCCACGGTGTCGATCACGTTGCGACTGTGCCCGTGCGCGGTATCGACGACGATCATGTCCGCCTCGGCGTCGATCAGCGCCGCCACGCGCTCGAGCTGATGCACCCCCACCGCCGCGCCCACGCGAAGCCGCCCGCGATGGTCCCTGCACGCGGCCGGGAACTGCTCGTACTTGTCCACGTCCTTCATCGTGATAAGGCCGGTCAGGCGCATCTGGTCATCGACCAGCAGCAGCTTTTCGACCTTCGCGCGATAGAGCAACTCGTGCGCCTTATCGAGCGTGGTATCGGGCGCCGCGGTGATCAGCCGATCCTTGGTCATCACCTCGTGGATGGGCTGGTTCTGGTCCGGCAGGAATCGCATGTCCCGCCGCGTGAGAATGCCCACGACCTTCCCGCCGGGCTTGCCGTCCTCGGTGATCGGCACGCCCGAGATGTTCTGCACGTTCATCAGCCGCACGGCCTCGGAGACCGGCGCCTGCGGCGGCAAAACCACCGGATCGAGAATCACCCCGTTGGCCGAGCGCTTGACCTTCTGCACCTCGCGGACCTGCTGCTCGATCGACAGGTTCTTGTGCACCACGCCCAGCCCGCCTTCCTGGGCCAGGGCGATGGCCAGTGCCGCCTCGGTGACGGTATCCATCGGCGCCGACAGCAGCGGGATGTTGACGCGAATGCGTCGGGTGATCCGCGTGGACACATCGGCCTGCGCCGGCACGAGATCGCTCCGACGCGGAATCAGCAGCACATCATCGAAGGTGATGCCTTCGGTGACGATCTTTTCGTACAGCTTCGGGGGATTCTGCGAGAGCGCGCTGGTGGGGGTATTGGCTTCCATGTACCAGAGTTATCACACCAGCCGCGCGACGTCAAGTTGGGCGCTTCGGGCAACACCGGCGGGTCTGGCCACAAACTGGGGCGCGCTGTGAGTGATTGCCGAATCAGGGGTTA
>CAZHJL010000105.1:0-14066 GCA_964532795.1 uncultured Phycisphaeraceae bacterium
ATCAAGCTCAAACACCTATACCCAAAGACTCAGCCGTGACACAGTACTAGGTCGGCCCCCAGGGCGGACCACATCGCAGCACAACGCTCCTGTGCGGCGCACTTGGGCCGGCGTTCCGATCGGGCGAAGGGCAATCATTACAACTACTTACAAGCGGTAGACGCCCGGCCGCGGCGAATCTGAGCGTGAAGCGAGTGGCTCACGGCTCCTGGTCATCGCTGTCTTTCTCTGCGTCCGGCGCCGATTCTCGAAGCGCCTCGGTCGATGCTGTCGTCGCTCGTCTTTCACCATTGCCTGGCGATTTGCCGTCGCTCCCGGCGAAACTGGCCAGCGTCTCGGGCAGTTCGACCCCGCCGATATCCTTCATCACCTGCATCATGGGCGGCAGTGTCTTGGCCAGATTCGTCAGCCAGTTCGCGGTGCTCGAACTGCCATTCTGGTTACTGTCCCAGACGACCACCTTGTCGAACTTGATGTTCGAAATCGCGGCCGACGACGCTTGGACGAGGTTGTCGAAGTGCTCGAGCATCAGCATCTGGAACGCTTCCTGCGCCCCGCCGCAAGCATCGACGATCTCTCGCAGGCCCTGGCCTTTCTTGGCGAGGATCTCGTACTGACCACGGGCTTCCGCGTCGAGCTTCGCAAACAGCGCCGCCGCCTCGCCTTCGGCCTCGATGCGTTGCTTGTTCGCTTCGGCCTCCGCATCGACCTCGATCTTGGCCCTCTGGGCCTTGGCAGGGGCTTCCAGTTCGGCTCGGCGCTCCGCTTCGATGCGCTGGGCTTCAGCCACGGCGGCCTTGGCTTGCGCAAGGTGCTCGGATTCTCGCACCGATGCCTCCGCCCTGACCTTGCTGGTCTCACCCAACTGGTACGCCTCGGCACGCTTGACTTGGAGCGTGGCCTGGGACGCCGCGACATCCGCCTTCGCGACGTTCTCGCCCTCGACGGCCCGCGCATCGGCGTCGGCCACCCGGATGCGCTTTTCGCGATCAGCATCCGCGATCTGCGCTTCGCGCTGGAAGTTGGCCGTCTTCTCGCCCACCTGCTGTTCCTTGTCCAACTCCGCCACGCGTACCGCCTGGTCGCGCATGGCCTCGCGCGTGCCGATCGACTGGATCTTCTGCGCGTTGGCGACTTGCACGGCCTTTTCGCGCTCGGCGTCGGCAACCCGGATCGCACCCATCTTCTCGTTGTCGGCAACGTCGCCGCGCGCCTTGTTGATCGCTTCGCTGGCGGCCTTCTGCCCGATCGCGTCGATGTAGCCGGATTCATCCGTGATATCCGTGATGTTCACATTGATCAGCACAAGGCCGATCTTCCGCAGTTCCGGTTCCAGTGAACTCTGAATATTCGTCAGGAAGCTGTCGCGATCACGGTTGATCTCTTCGATCTGCATCGAGGCGATCACTTGGCGCAACTGGCCGAAGATGATGTCCTCGGCCTGCTTCATGATCTCGCCGCGGCTGAGCCCCAGCAGGCGGATCGCGGCATTCTGCATGTATTCGGGTGATGTGCCGATGGCGACGGTGAACACACTGGGGACATTGACGCGGATGTTCTCGATTGACAGCGCACCGCGCAGGGGGATCTCGATCTGGATCGGCTCGAGGCTCAGCCAGGCATAGTCCTGAATGAGCGGGACGACAAATTTCGCGCCGCCCGGCAGGCAGGTGGCTGCCTGGCCGCGGCCGGTCTTGCCGTAGATCACAAGAATCCGGTTGCTCGGGCACCGCTTGTAACAGCGGGCTAGCAGCATGAGCAGGCTGAGCCCGAGAATGATCACGAGCACGATCAGCAAGACGGCCGGCCCGGAAATGGGCAGGTCGACCGCCAGCAGCGGGGCGCTATGCATGGTGGGTCCTTTCGCTTTCGAGCACCGGTTCGACGGTGACGGTATCCGCGGTGACCACCCCGGTCACCACCACTTTGATGCCCGGCACCAGCTTCTCGCCGGGTGTTCGGGCCAGGTATTCCATGGTTCGGTTCTGTAGGTTGAGCTGTATTTTTCCGGTGCCGCCTTCCTGGCCGGGGATGGTCGTGTAGACCGTTCCGTGCAGGCCCACGGCCCCCGCGATGCGAGGCGTGCCCTCGGCCTTCAACCGCAACAGCGCCCGCATCAGGTAGTACACGCCGTACATTGCGCCCGCCGCGGCCGCAACCGCCACCACAATCTGCACCTCCGGCGGCGAACCGGCGGTCTGCGCTGTCCACCCGGCCAGCCCGAAGAAAGCCAGCGCCGCCACTACCGTGCGGAACGAGAGCACGCGGAAGATCCCCGTGGAATGCTCGTGAACGGCGTGATGTGCGTCCGCATCGACATCGAGATCGGTATCCGTCGAGAAATCAGCGTCGGCGTCGGCCATCTCGCCGACCTCGCCCGGCACATCCACGTCCAGCGCCTCGGCTCCGAAGCCAATGAGCGTCAGCAGAAACTGCACGACAAGTATCGTGCCGCCGACAAGCCCGCAGATGATGAAGACCGTGGTCACGTTTCCGACTCCCGGCTTAGACCGCCCCAGAGGGGGCCCGCCCACTGCTCAGGCACAAGATGCACGTGCCCGATTATCGTGAGCGGGTCGCCCGCTGCCAACCCAGCAGGCAGAATACACATCCAACAGCCCGCCCGCTGCGCCGGAAGTGGGAAAGACGTGGTCGCCCGTTGTATATCTGATACACAGCACTAACCGTGCAACGGGATAGCGGTTCACCTGTTCACTCTGGCCGCCCGCCACGCCACAACCCCACCCAGAACCGCCCCGAGCATGGCGGCCCCGACACCGAAGCGATGAGAAGTGGCCGGGCTGGGACTCGAACCCAGGACCCACGGCTTAAAAGGCCGCTGCTCTGCCAACTGAGCTACCCGGCCCCGATTGGGGAAAGACCGTACATTCTTGTTGCCGACGGCCGGCTGTCAAATCAACTGGTCCGGTGGACAAGAGCGGGGCGCCATGAGGCGTTTCTGTCCCCGAGCCGCTGGCCGCACTTGACCGTCCGGGCGATTCCGCTAATCTTTGGGGCTTCAAACCGGAAAAGGCATTCAACCGATACCGGTCTGTATAGACAACCCGTTTCCCCGATAGCTCAATGGTAGAGCGAGCGGCTGTTAACCGCTAGGTTGTAGGTTCGAGTCCTACTCGGGGAGCTTTCCCCAGTCACAAACAAGTGGCTGGGGCTTTCTTTTAGCTGCGGGCGGGTTGCGCAAGCCGCGTCGTCAACGTCAGTTCCGGCAACCCGTTACGCCGCTGCCGCTCTCGCCGATCCGCCCTGTCCAGTTAAACCCGCCGCCGCTTCGGCCGCACTTCGCCCGGCGCTCTCAGACTCTCGCCGCTCTCCCGTCCAACGGGTTAACAGACACGTTCGGGGTGGACCCTGCGTGGACCGAAACACCGTCGACCTCGCGTTCGCCGGACGTTTTGCCTAGTCGTGGGGTGTCCGGTAATCTTCACGGTTTACACTGGCGCTACTTTGGGGGATTTGCGCATGGGTTTTTGGCACACGGGCTATGCCGAGTTCCACGAGGAAGTCGGCTTGGGCGACATTCAGGTCACCGACACCCCGGCACCTCGCTACTGCTGTGATCAGTGCGAAGCCGTTTTTGATTCATTGGAGAAGCTTCGAACTCATCGTTTCGAGAAACATCCCATCGAACGCCCCTGCCTGCTAATTCGTGGTGTTGATGTGAACACCCAGCCCTTGGTAATCAAGTCACCACTCTCGCCCTCCGACGTAACGGTGTTGTCGACAGAAGAGGTGGTTCTGAACGGGCAGTCACTCGCTTCGAACTCGTTAGGCGAGGCGCTCTCACGATGCCAATCAGGAACAGCGCGCATTGTTCTTTCGGGCGATTTGGCGCAGACGCCGAGAACCCTCCACTTCATGATCGCCACGCCCGACGACCTGGCTGGCGTAGAGCAGTCTTTCATGTCCACTGCAGCCGATGGACGGCTTGACCGGCGTGCCATCGAACAGTTCATCAGTGCGGCCAAGCGATTCCCGACCGCAGAGGCATACTGCGATGGCATCTGCGAGTATCTGTATGGCGTACTGGCCAAGGAGCGTTCCAGCGCCGTGGACGTACCGTACGAGCGATACCGAGACAAGCTCAATCGTTCGATGGAAGCCCTTCGTGATCTCCATCGTCCTTTAGCGAGACAGATTCTCGGCCTCATTGATTTCAACTTCAATCTGATGCAAAGCGCCAAGCATCGTGACCCAACCAGCCGCGTTGGCTTTGCGGCTGCACGTCTGCGGGCTTGGGGGAACGGCGACATTGCGCCCGATCCCCGCTCGACCACGCGACGAACAGCGATCGATCGTGCATTGACCGACGCTGATACAGAAGCCATTGTCTCTTGGGCATGCCGGGGCCTGACAGATCTGGTTCAGTATGTCAACGATATTGATGAGTTCTCGCGCAAACCGCTCGCCGAGTTCGACAAGAGCAAGTGCCATATCATGATGGTTACATTACGCCTTCACATGGGTGACATTGAGGGCGCGAGGCGGCACGCCAGAGAGCTCTACCACTTGGAGAACCCAGAGCTCTCAGGGCGTGGGCTCGTCAAGCTGATTGAAGAGCGAACGGCCTGACCACAAAGGAACCATAACAACCATGGGCGACGCGAACAGCATTTCAGGGCATCACGACGAACAGAGCCAACCCACAGATATAGACGGCTCGACGGAGTCTACGCCGAGCCGGCCCCCGGACGGTCCACCTCGTGACGATGCCTCTTCTGCAGGCGCGACTCCGAAGCGGAAGCCTTCCAATCCTAAAGGGCCGAAATACGAGGCGTTCGAGGACCTTCTGAGGCATGTCTACTCACGCAAGGGACAGCCAGTCACACTTGCGAAGAAAGATGCTGTGCATCTGGCCGACCAAGCAGTGCCTGACGAACTTCTGAATGACCTAGTGCCGGAACTGGCGCGGGCGGACCGTGTGCTGGCTGTACCAGCCCAGTTCCTCCTCGCAGGAGTACCGCACCGGCCGATGCTCAAGCTCTGGCGGCAGATCGAGCGGACCTACTTCATCATGCTGCAGCACCACCCGGGCTCAGCGAGACTGCTTGAGTTGCTGCATGAAGCGCGATCTGCCAACAAGCCCGCATGGTCCGCCCTCGACGTTGCCACGGATGACAGAGACGTCACGTCGCTACCAGCAGTTGACCCCGACAAGCCTTTGAAGAAGGCCGACCGCCTTAAGCTGCAACACAATCTGGTGTTCAATGTCGTCGTCTGGCTCAATCAATTCGCTTCGGTGAACACATCCACGATCGTGAGAAAACTCCATAACCAGCAGTGGTCACATGCGATCGCATCGGTGCGGAAGCCACTGGATCGCCTGAAGCTGTTGCACAAGCTCACAGACTATGCTGCGGCCGGCATGGCATCGTCCGCGTTCGCAGAGGAGGCACAGGCGCAAACCCAGGCTGCCGAAGATGCGGCACAACGCGAAATGGAAGCTGCCACCGCACTCGCTGAGTCGGAAGAACGCGTGCAGGCACTGGAGCAGAAAACCCAATTGCTTTCTTCAGACATCCAAGTCCTTCAGACGCAGTTGGAGCAAGCCAAGCAGAAGCACGAGGCCGACATGATTCATGCGGCAAACGATCTGGAACAGCTTCGTTCGCGCGTCGTTCGGGCGATCGAATCCGAAGTTGATCTTCTTCAGGAAGGGCTCGCGGCCCTAAGGCGCGACCCTCCGAAGACTCACGTCATGGATGATCACGCCGAACGTGCTATCAATGGCCTAAGGGCCGCAATCAACTCATTGAATGATGGGGGTAACTCATGACGACAGCTGGATTCGATTTCGGGACCACCAACAGCTTGGTGTCACATATCGTCGGGGATCGCGCCATCAGCCATTTCGATAGCCGTGGTCTCCCCATCTCCTCCGTCGTCTGCTACGAGGGGGGTAACGTCATCGTTGGTCGAGAGGCCAAAGACCGCCTCGAGGACGCGGGCCTTGGCGTTTACGGGAACATAGTGCGGTCACCCAAAATCCTAATGCAGGATGACTCGATCTACGTCGATGGCGTAGAACGCAGCACAATCGATGTCGTGGCAGATGTGATCAAGGGCGTCAAAGACCAGACGCTTGCGAGGCGGGCCGGAAGCATGGATACCCTCGACGCAGCCGTCGTCACCATCCCGATCACATTCGAGGGCGAGCGAAGAGCCAAGCTCCGCGAGGCCTTTGGGCGAGCAGGTATCCGAATCGTTCAGTATGTGCATGAACCACTTGCCGCACTGTACGGCTACTTCCGATCTGCGGGCGGCGTCGAGGAGAACCTTCGTCGGTACGATCGCCAGCATGTTTTGGTCTTCGACTGGGGTGGCGGAACACTGGACCTCACGCTCTGCCGCATCGAGAACGGCATGATCCTCCAGATTGCCAACGATGGCAGCGATGAAGTCGGAGGTGATCGATTCGATGACGCGCTACGCAATGAAGTGGTTCGGCTTGGTCGTAAATCACAGGACGTAACAGAGGGAGCGTCGGTTCACCCAGACGCGAACGCCCGCCTCCTGCAGCGATGTGAACGCGCAAAGATTGATCTGTCCGAGCGAGATAGTGTCGAGGTGTATGTGGATCACTTCTTCCGCGATGTGGCCAATGACGCTCTGGATTTCAAAGTGACTCGCCAGTTCCTTGAGGATGTGACCAAGCCCATCATCGATGCCGGCACCGATCGCATCGACCGACTGCTCGAGGCTGCGATGTTGTCCCATCCGCAGATTGGCTTGTGCCTTGCTACTGGCGGCATGCTCCATATGCCTGCCATCCGCTCACGCTTGCATGAGCGATTCGGACCTCAGCGTGTCTGTGTTCCGGAGTCTGGCGCGGGCGCGATCTCCGTTGGAGCCGCATGGATCGCCCATGACAAGGCCGCTCTGCGGCTGGCCAAGACGGTCGAGCTTGCCCTTGCGCGGCAGTCATACCTGCCGCTTCTCAAAGCGGATACCCGGATGCCCATGCAAGGAGAAGTGCGCGGTGACAACTTCGATCTGTATTGCGTCGATCCGCGTGATGGGTTTGCGAAACTACAGATTGTCTCGCCGAAGCGACCTGGAAGACACGTCCGTCCGAACGACACCCGCAAGGTGCTGTCAACGATGACAGTCAATGTGGACAACACGGCCAAGCCGTTCCGCGAGCGCCTTCAGATGCGCGTCGAGGTGGATGACAACCTGATCCTTCACGCTACAGCCGTATCGCTCATGAACGGACACCATGACCAAGTTGAGATTCACGACCTCGAGTTCTGCATCTCGCTGGGAATGGATGGCACTGATCGGGCAAAGGACGATGACTCGGAGGCTGAGTCACAGGTGGACGGTGAGCCGCCACCACCGGGCGCAGTGGCACTTCGTCCGAACGTATCCAGCCATGTTGAGTCCTCGCTCGTGCCGGGCGAACTTTGGTACGAACACCAGCCCCAGGACTTCGATGTCCGGCTGCAGCCGCCGAGGATTCAGGTCGAGGAGCGACTGTACTACGAGCCATGCAAGCTATGCGGGCGGCCGTCATACGACCCGCGCTGCAAATGCGTCTACGGAACGATGAAATAGGGCCACTCTGCCACACATGCCCGAGCCCGTCGCAGTCTCAGCGCCCTGCGACCGTGAGACTGATGCGGGCCGCAATGCGGCCAGTCGGGGCAAGGGGTTACGGCCGGGAGTCTCAAAGTCTCACGTTTTGGCGGTTCCGTCCCCCAGACCTATGTCCGATCGATCACATCCACATCATCCATCAACTTGAAGCTGCCCTCACTGATATTCACTTGGACCAGTTGTCGCATCGGCTTGGGCATCGACAGGAACGGTATGAGCAGCTGCAACGCCGAGTCGTGAGCTTCGTCGTTGCTGCCCATCTGGTTGCTCAGTGACGCGAGGACCACCAAGGTGTGGGGCGACAGCTTTGGTTCATCCGTTTCCCAAAGCACATCTATCAGAATCTGCATGGGTTCGAGGATGTTGTTGTCGAGGTCCGGAACTCTCTTGCCCAGTTGCTCGCCGCCGGTGGTTATCCAGCAATGGATGTCCTCGACGGTGCACTCGTTCTCCAACGGCGGTGGACCTTCCGGTGCTCGGGTCTCGGTCATGGTGGCATTCCGATCAGCAGACTTCGGCGGTGAGGGCCGCCTGGGTTGCCAGTTTCACAATCAGCGTCGGCTGATAACAGCCTACTGGTGGACGGCGTCGGTCACAAGGCCCCTCGTAACTTTGGCATTGCTTGGATTCCACGCAAAATTTCGGCCCCTTCTGCAAAAAGACAAAGGTGAGGGACCACCTTGTTTAACTGCGGAAGGAGCCGCCGTGCCGCGACATAACCGACTTCGCCACGCCAGAATGACGCCAGCGGATCGCCGGCGGGAGATCGTCGCGATCCTGTCCCATGGTCTTTGCCGCATGCATGATCGCGGGAGTTCACGGGCTGAAGAAACTCTCCGCCCTGCGCGGGAACCCGCTTGCAATCCTGGCGAAAAGGCGGCTCAGTGTGTCTCGAACGCCGCCCCGCTCGTGGTTAGCGGGGCCGAGAACGACGAGGACGCACGATGAGCGACAACACGACCAGAACGGAACTGGCGGCGCTGCAGAAGATGACGCCGAAGCAGCTTCGGCAGCGATACCAGGAGCTGTACGGCGACGAGGCCCGGTCGGGCAATCGGCTATGGCTGCTGCGGCGCTGTGCCTGGCGGGTGCAGGCGCTGGCCGAGGGCGACATGACCGAACGGGCGAAGCGGGTACGCGAGCGGGCGCTGGCGATCGCCAACGACGCCGACGTCCGGGTGATCCCGCCTCGCACGCCGGTGCCAGAAACAGAACTGCCACGTCGGGTGTCGGCCACCGACCTGAAACCCGATGATCGCCTGCCGATGGCGCACACCGTGCTGACACGCGAGTTCAAGGGCAGACGATACGAGGTGACGGTTCTGCCCAATGGCTTCGAGTACGACGGCGAGATGTACCAGAGCCTCAGCGCCGTGGCCCACGCCATCACCGGCAGCCACTGGAACGGGTATCACTTCTTCAAGGGATCGCTGCTGAATGCGATCAAACTGCAGGGGGCCGAATGAACAAGTCGAACAGCAAACAGGCTGCGGACACACCAACCGTGCGATGTGCCATCTACACCCGCAAGAGTACGGATGAGGGGTTGGAACTGGACTTCAACACGCTAGACGCCCAGCGTGACGCGGGCGAGAACTACATCGCCAGCCAGAAGAGTCAGGGCTGGGTGTGCCTGGCCGACCGTTATGACGACGGCGGTTTCTCCGGCGGCACAGTGGATCGGCCCGCGTTCCAGCGGCTGATGGCCGACGTTGAGGCCGAACGCATCGACTGCATCGTCGTCTACAAGATCGACCGCCTGTCGCGCAGCCTGATGGACTTCGCCCGGATCATGGAGACGCTGGAACGGCACGGGGTGTCGCTGGTCAGCGTCACGCAGCAGTTCAACACGACCACCAGCATGGGCCGATTGACGCTCAACATCCTGCTCAGCTTCGCCCAGTTCGAGCGGGAGATAATCTCCGAGCGCACGCGCGACAAGATCGCCTCAGCGCGGCGCAGGGGCAAATGGACCGGTGGCGCACCGGTGCTCGGCTACGACCGCGTGCGGGACAACCGTGGCACGCGGCTGGTCGTCAACGAGGAAGAGGCGAAGCGCGTCCGCACCATCTTCGCCAGGTACCTGGAACTGCAGTCCATCCTCCAAACCGTCCACTGGCTGGATGCCCGGGGCTGGCGGAACAAGCAGTACACCACGAGCAAGGGCGTGCCGCGCGGCGGGAAGGATTTCGACAAGTCCACGCTGCTGAAACTGCTGACCAACCGGCTTTACATCGGGAAGATCGTCCACAACGACCAGTGTTTCGACGGCGAACACGAGGCGATCGTGGACGAAGATGTGTTCGGCCGCGTGCAGGGCCAGCTCGCCCGCAACCGCAACAGCGGCGGCAAGTATCAGCGGAACAAGTACGGAGCGCTGCTCAAGGGGCTGGTGCGCTGCCGGCACTGCGGCGCTGGCATGAGCCATCACTACGCCTCGCGTGGCCAGCGCCGGTATCGCTACTACGTGTGCCAGACGGCGCAGAAGAAGGGCTGGTCATCGTGCCCGTACCCGTCGCTGCCCGCGGGCGAACTGGAACAGTTCGTGGTCGAGCGCATCAAGGAGATGACCGGCGACAGGAACCTGCTGAGCGACGTGGTCAGCCGGGCCGGCGAACAGCTCAACCGCGAGACGGAAGACCTGGTGCAGCGCCGCAAGCTGCGCGAGAACCGGGCGCGACGCATCAGCGAAGACATCAACGACCTGACCCGCAGCCTCGCCATGCACGCCACGCCTGGTGCAGCGGCCGAACTGGCCCGCCTGCAGGACGAACTGGTCGAGGTGGAGAAGGAGATCGGTGAACTGAACCGCCGGATCGTGGACCTGCAGCATCGAATGATCGACGAGGATGAGCTGACCGGGGCACTGGAGGCATTCGACCCGATGTGGGATCGGCTTCGACCGGATGAGCGGGCGCGTCTGATCCACCTGCTGGTGCAGTGCATCGAGTACGACGGGGCGAAAGACGAGATCGCCATCACCTACCACCCGGCGGGCCTGCAGGCCTTCGCCGAAATGGAGACATGCCATGCCTGAACCCCCGGAATCCCCCGCAACAGGAGTCACGCATCGCCATTCGCTCAAATTCATCCGCGAGCACAACGCCCGTCGGGCCGTGCAGCAGGTCGTCGAGGAAGACCCGGCTGAGATGGAACCCGGCCGGGTGCCGCGCGTCACGCGTCTGATGGCACTGGCGCTGCGGTTCGAACACCTGCTGCAGCGCGGGGCCGTGCGTGACCAGGCGGAACTGGCCGAACTCGGTCATGTGACCCGGGCGCGGGTGACGCAGATCATGAATCTGCTCTACCTCGCTCCCGACATCCAAGAAACCATCCTCCAACTACCTCGCATCACGTCGGGCAAAGCCCCGATCACCGAACGCGACCTGCGACCCATCGCCGCCGAGCCCGCCTGGTCGCAACAGCGGCGTCTGTGGGCCGACCTCGCGGCCCACCTGCCATCTTGACAGCGACGTTTCTGTTCGGCGCATGTTCGGGCAGCCACATCCTCGGTCGCCACCTCGGCGCAAATCTATACCATATCATCCTTTAAGCATAACATCATTTTGGCGCGCCAGTTGCAGTACGCCCGCTTGGCCCGCGACGGATCGCGGACCGGGGTTTTGATCCATCAACGCCTTTGTTCTGGCCACTTCTGGCCGGGGAAAGGATGCCCGAAGTGGCCACCAATTTCACGCCGAAACACATCTCCTCACCGCAGCTTTTGGAACACGTCACGCCGCAGGTGCTCCTCCGCTTCCTGAAGAAGTACAAGGAGTACTTCACCGCAGAAGGCGTAATGCCGACCTCGGCCGACGACATCGACTACGACCGCTTGTCGCTCGTACTGGCGTCGCCAAACGAGGTGATGCCCGCCTACCTCATGGCGGACCTGTTCTACTGGGACGAGGTCGCCGAGATGGCCGATATCGAGGACCTCAACGAGATCGCCGCGCGGCAAGGGATCGAATTCGGCGACGAGGTGACCATCGAGGAGGCCGTGCTGCTCGTCCGGATGCACGCACCGGACGACCTCGAAGACCTTTACGACGTGTATCAGGCTCACGGCCTGCTCCGTAAGAAGAAGCGATTCCTGTCGTACTTTGCCAAGGTCGACGATCTGCCCGAATGGAAGAAGCCGACTCCCAAGAAAATGTCACAGTTCGCGGCTGAGATGGACGGCTGGTACGCTGACCAGAAGAAAGGCCGGGGAACGCGCGTCTCGGTGATCGAAAAGGATGATGCGGCCTGGTTCATTGTCCGCCACGGTGGGACGTTCAAGCGCGAGAATGCCGTGGAGAACGGCGAGCCCAAGCTCGTGTTCTACCGCCCCGAGGCGTATGACCTGCTGATCACCGTCATCACCACCGTGGTCGCGGTGCTCAAGGTGCTCGGTGCGGTATTGGCGTTCCTCGTCTCGCCCATCGGCCTGGTCATCGCGGCGGTGGCTGCACTAGCCGGTTATCTGATCTACGCCACCGACATCGGCGCGAAATCGCTGCAGTGGCTGGGCAGCCGGTTCCAGGTGCTTAAAGAGGATGCGCTGGCCGCCTACCAGGGCATCGCGGATGCTCTGGCTGCCGGCGACATAGCCCTGGCCGCGAAGGTGTTGTGGCTGACGCTGAAGATGGAGTGGACGCGCGGTGTGAATTTCCTCGAAAAGGTGTGGCTGAACTTCCGCAACTTCTTCATTCGCATCGGCTACGACGCCTTCCACGGCCTGCTGGCGGTCGTCGAAATCGTCTGGCATGCGCTGGAGGTCGGCTGGATCGAGTCGGTGGCGGTCTTCAAAAAACTCTGGTCGAACCTGGTCGGCTTCTTCTCGCGGCTTTGGCAGAACATGGTCGCCATCGCGCGCAAGGCGTGGCAGTGGATCAAGGGTCTGTTCAGTGAATCCGCGCGCCAGAGCAGCGACAACGTCAATGCCCGCATCGACGCGGAGCGCGATGTCGCGATCAATCGGATCAATGACGCCGGGGAGCGGGACCGGGCGCGCGCCGAAGCCGAACGCCAGCGTCGCAGAGATCGGGCCGCATCCCAGCACGAGGCGACGCTGGCTGAGATCGAGCGGCAGAACCTCCAGAAACACAGCGAACTGGACGCCGAGTACGAACGGCGCATGGCCGAGAACGAAGAAGACCTCGAGCAGGCGCGGAAGGAATGGCAGGACGCCATCGACGAAGCGCGCAATAAGCGCGAGGCGCGTGAACGGGACGACTCCGGCCCCGAGGGACTGCAGAGTGCCGACGACGTGATCGACAAAGCCCGCGATGCGCTGGCCGGGCTGGGTGACATCGGCGACCTGGTCGAGCAGGAAGCGGCAAAGATCGGCGTGCGCGGCACGTTCAATGCCGCTGCCATTCAGGGCCTGGTCTCCGGCAGCGCTGCCGACCGCACCGCCAAGGCGACCGAGGAAACCGCCAAGAACACCAAGAAACTGGTCACCGCCGCCCAGACCGGCGGCCTGACCTTCGCGTAACGCGTAGGAGCCCCGGCAGGAAACTTCCGGGGGGAGGCAAGGATGCCGATTACCTGCACTGAAAGCCCCGACTCCCGCCAGTACACCGAAGGCGAATCGGCGGAACTGACGTTCACCATCCGAGGCACCGCCGACGAAGCAGCGGCGCTGTCGTCGCTCAACGCCACGGCCCCGTCCATCTTCAACGGACTGGTGCGGCAGCCGTCCACCGTCGAGCCGGTGCATATCGACGCGACCAATTCCGGGGGCTGCATCTGGACCGGCACCGCGCGATACGCGCCATTCGAGAACCAGGAGCCGGAGACCGGCGACTCGGTCTTCAGCTTCGACACCGGTGGCGGCACGCAGCACATCACACAGAGCCGGTCCACCATCGCCAGTTATCCCGCCCCCGGCGTGCCCGCCGCACCCGACTTCAAGGGTGCGATCGGTGTCACGCACGACAGCGTCGAAGGCGTGGACATCACGATTCCCGTCTACACCTTCTCCGAGACGCACTACCTGCCCGGGTCCACGGTGACCAATGCGTACAAAGGCGCGCTGTTTCAACTGACCGGCAAGGTCAACACGGGGAGCTTCCGGGGGCTGGCGGCGGGCGAATGCCTGTTCCTCGGCGCATCGGGTTCACGCCGCGTTCCTGAAGCGGATCCTTCCGGGGGCGATTGGGAGATCACCTTCCGCTTCGCCGGCTCGCCGAACGTGACCGGCCTGATGGTCGGCGACATCGGTCCCATCGACAAGAAGGGCTGGGAATACCTCTGGCTGCGCTATGAGGACCAGGAGGACGCGGCCGCCACGGCGCTGGTCAAGCGACCCGTCGCCGCCTACGTGGAGCAGGTCTACGAGGCGGGTGATTTCTCGACACTTGGGATCGGCACGTGACCCCCGGAAGTAAGAATGCCTGATTCGCTGAAGAAAGTCCGATCCGGCGAGAAGCTGCGTGTTCCCGCTTCCGCCTACAACGCGTTCA
>CAZHJL010000106.1:0-14061 GCA_964532795.1 uncultured Phycisphaeraceae bacterium
GTCTGGTCTACCATCACCATAGCGCCTTCAGCCGCAATTTCAGACAGAGCCTAGTCGGTGAAAGCGGCTGTGGAAAAACCACCGCGTCGCGCGCCATCCTTCGAGCGCTGAAACCAACAGGCGGGCGGGTGGTGTTCCGGTCCGGGACTGGCCCGGTTGATTTGGCCTCGCTGTCCGAACGCGCCCTCAAGCCGCTTCGCACGCAGATGCAAATGATCTTCCAAGATCCGTTCAGTTCACTCAATCCGCGTATGACCATCGGCGCGATCGTGGGAGAGCCGCTGAAGATATACGGCCTGGCGCGGCGGACGGAGCGGAAACGGCGCATCGGCGAGATGCTCGAGATGGTCGGTCTGGAAGAGGAACATCGGACGCGATATCCGCACGAGTTCTCAGGGGGACAGCGCCAGCGCGTGGGGATCGCCCGCGCCCTGATCATGCGTCCATCGCTCGTGATCGCCGACGAAGCCGTCAGCGCTCTGGACGTATCGGTGCAGGCACAAGTAATCAACCTGCTGATGGATCTGCAGAAGCAACTGGATCTCACCATGATCTTCGTGGCTCACGACCTGTCCGTCGTGCGTCACATCAGCAACCGCGTGGCCGTGATGTATGCGGGCAGAATCGTGGAGATTGCTCTGACCGATCGCATCTTCGATGATCCGCAGCATCCGTATACGAAGCTGCTACTGTCCTCGGTGCCAGACCTTGATCCCGACCGGCCCATGCGCTTCGGTCCGGGCGGCGAGGTGCCTGACCCCGCCCATCTTCCCGCCGGCTGCGCGTTCCATCCACGTTGTGGCGAATGTTTCGCGCCCTGTCGCGATACGCGTCCCGAACTCATCGCGATTGGTGGACAGACGCACGCCGCCTGCCACATGCTGGATACGAATGTAGATGGGAGCGGCGGGAGATAGACGGCCACCCGGAGTCAACACGATCATGCACGACGCCCAGCAAGCAATCGACTTCTCGACCCATCCATGGTTCCTGCCGTGGATCGACCCGCAGAGCGGCGTGACCAGTTACGTGCTGAACCACCGTGTCGCGCCGTTCCAGCGATCGCTCTACCATACTGTTCGCAGCACTTCCGACAATGGGCAATGGGTGTGGTTCACGGCCATCTATCCGCCGTCCGATCATTTCTGTCTGGCCGCGGCGCGCCTTACCCGTGACCAACCTGAACTGAAGGTCTTCCACCATTGTCCGATCACGCAGATGGGCGGGTCCCCGATTGTGGATCCCTCGGGCCGACACGCCACGGTGATCATCGGCGAAGCGCTCTACGAGCAGCCTTTTGAGGGCGGGCCGCAACTCATCTTTCACCTGAAGGACCTGCCGCCGGGTCATCGCTACAGGCTATGCACGCACCTGTCCCGGTCGTGCGACGGGACCCTATACGTACTGGACGCACACATCGGCAACGCCTTCCACATCCTGCTCATCGACTGCGTGAGTGGTGAAACACGCATCCTGAAGCGCTTTTATCACAACCACCACCATGCACCCTTCTCGCCGATTGATCCGGACCTCATTCTCGTGGGCCAGGGGCCCTGGATCGATCCCGCCACGGGGAATCGCGGCGATGAGGACCTGCGTGCCTGGATCATGTCCGTTGACGGTGCGCGGTACGACCCGATCATGCCCGACATCTACCAGCGCGGCCCTCTCGCCGCACTGCATGAGTTCTGGCAGCCCAACGGACGCGTGGGCTGGTGCAGCATGACAGATGGCGTCTTCGATGCTGACATGTGTGACCCGCCGGGGCAGCGGCAGCGCGTGCGCATCTGGGACCGCGGCATGACCCACGCCCACTGCAACGCCGACAGCACGTTGTTCTGCGGCGACACCAATCCATACCAGTGGAATCCCGATGTGCCATGCGGTGTTTACTTCTACAACCGTCTCACAGGCAGGGACGTAGCGATTGCCACGGGCCTGCCATATCCATCGGTGATTCCAATCCGTGAGAAGCGGAAGTTCCACTTTGACCCGCATCCGCACTTCTCGGCCGACGGCGGGTACGTGATCTACACGACGACGGTGCATAACCGGCTCGACCTAGCCTTCGCCCCGGTCGCCGAACTGGTGGAGGCGACGCAGTGAGGCGATCCGGGTCCGAGCAGTGTCGGAATCCACTGGATGGGTTGACGCGATGGGCGGCAACGAAGTAGCGATCGGCTGTTAGCCTTTTCAACGATATTGGTCAGCAGCGCCGGCCACGAGGCCATAGAAATGGAGAATCCCAATGGACGAGGGCATGACACGACGCGAGGTCCTGGCAACAACAGCCGGTGTCGGCGCGGCGGCTGCGATCGGCGGTTGCGCCAGCAGTCGGAAGGCGCAAGACGGCGATGGCGCCAAGCTCAGGGCGGAGAACCCCGACTTTCCCACCCCGCGCACCAATCCGCGCACAGGACGGACTTTTGAGGACACGCGAATCGATCCGGCGACGATCGTCGGACAGGAAGGCTTCTACCGTGCCGGCAAGGACATGGAGGGGCGCTGGTGGCTGCTGCATCCCGACGGACAGCCGTTCATCTACAAGGGCATCAACGCCGTATGCGACGGCATGCCGCCCCAGGGTGACAAGCCAGGTAATGACTACTGGCAGGCATGGCACCGGGAATACACCGGGTCCAATGCGGACCGACGGTTCTGCCTCGACTCGTTCCGCATCATGAACCATCTCGGCTTCAATGCCGTGGGACTCTGGAGCTACTTCCGCAACCCCGAGTCCGGATTCAGGGAGATGGGCTGACCGTACGTCCAGCAGATCCACACACGCGTGGTGTACCCGCAGGGCACCGTGAGCGGCAACTTCACGAAGACCATCGATGTGTTCGATCCAAAATGGCAGGTGGTCTACGATGAAGCATGCAGGAAGGTCTGCGCCGCCAATCGAAACAACACGAGCTTGCTGGGCTACTACACGGACAACGAGCCGTTTTGGTCCGCCCCGCGCTTGGCCAAGGACGACCCCGCACGAAAGACACGGAAGGACGAAGCGTTCCGTTGGGGGATCGACAAGGCGGCCGGGCCGACGCTGCTGCAGAATTTCCTCGCCCTGCCGCCGGAGCGTCCCGGTCACGAGGCGGCCTGGAGGTGGGTACTCAAACGCCATGGTGGCAAGGTTGCCGACGTCGCCAAGGCATGGGGCGCGGGCTTCAACAGCCGTGAGGAACTGCAAAAGATGACCGGGGAGAAGAAACTGGCGATCGATTCCGTCGCGTACGGTCGCGACCACAATGACTTCGTCGGATACTACGCCGACGAGTACTTCCGCATCACAGGCACGACAATCCGCAAGTACGACCCGAACCACCTGATCCTGGGGCTGCGACACGCCGGGCGCTGGAATGGCTACGGCCGCCCGATGCTGGCGTCCTACGCCCGCAACCGCCAGTACGTCGACGTGTGCTCGATCAACACTTACCACTATGAGATGATCGATCCGATCGCCCGGTACGCCGAGATCGTGGACGATATGCCGATCCTGATCGGCGAGACCGGTTGGGGTTTCTGGCTGCATGGGCAGTGGCCGGCGCCCCCCCGGACGCTACAGTGACCCGATCGATTGGGTCCGCAAGGAGGGCGTGCACCAGCTCTGCCGGTTGCACACTTTGCCGAAGGTCGTGGGGTACACGTGGTTCAAGTGGTACAGCGGCAAGGATCCGGACACGCCGGACGTTGGCGTGGTGACGGATGACCTGGTGGTTAACCGCGTCAGCGCGGGAATGTTCCGCCGCATGAACCCGGTATTGGAGGAGGTACACTGCGGCGCAGTCGCGCCTGATGCGGTGTGAGCGTATGGACCTGACTGAACAACAACGCGACCGCTACCAGGCGCTGATGGGCCGGGCCCCGAAGCGCATCCCGCACTGGGAGCACTGGTCGTGTCCGGACGCCGAGACATACCTGACGGGCATCGACTACTACCAGCACCCGCGCCTGTGCAGGATGCGGATGGCCGAGTTGTATCCACAGCTTCGCCTCCCGGTGCCCGCCACCGACGAACCGATCCCGCGGCCGGAACAACAGGAAGACAAAGGCAAAGGGCGTTGGGGCGACAGGCTCCGTGATCACTGGCAGCAGGAGGAAGCCAATGCCCGGTTCGCCGACGTGGATGAGATGCTCCGGTTCAGCCCCCTAGCAGCCCGTTGAAAAAGTCTCCCCCGATCGCGCGGCAATGTGTATGCTAGTCGAGAAGATTTTACGAACGTCATGGAGGACGATCGATGGCGATGGGACGTCGCAAGTCGGAGCAGCAGGGTCAGATGTTCGTGGCGGTGGCCGATCTGGCCGCGGCGGCGGGGCATCCGTTCTACGACAAGCTCAACGAGGCATTGCGGGCGATCGATTTTGATCGGCGGCTGGAGTCGATGTGCGAGAGCTTTTACAGCGGGTCGACCGGCCGTCGGAGCATCCCGCCGGGGGTGTACTTCCGGATGCTGATGGTCGGCTACTTCGAGGGGATCGACTCGGAGCGTGGCATCGCCTGGCGGACGGCCGATTCACTGTCGCTGCGTCGGTTCCTGGGCTACGACCTGTCGCAGGCCACGCCGGATCATTCATCGCTGACGCGGATTCGCCAGCGTCTGGATGGGAAGACGCACGGGCTGGTGTTCCAGATGGTGCTCGAAGCGCTGGTGCGTGCGGGCCTGGTCAAGGGCAAGACGATCGGGGTGGACGCGACGACGCTGGAGGCCAACGCGGCCATGCGTTCGATCGTTCGGAAGCCGGACGCCGGCGGCGAGGGCGGGGGCCAGAGCTACGAGCAGTTCCTGGAGGAACTGGCCAGGAACGCGGGGATCGAGGATCCGACCCGCAGCGATCTGGCGAAGCTGGACAAGCGTCGTGCGAAGAAAGGCTCGAACGATGATTGGCAGCATCCCCACGATCCGGATGCGAAGATCACGAAGATGAAGGATGGCCGCACGCACCTGGGTCACAAGGCCTCGCATGTGGTGGACATGACGCCGGGCAGCGTCGGGGCGTTGCTGGGGGTGTCGCTGGCCGGGGCGAACGAAGGGGACACGAAGACGGCTTTCGGGGCGGTGGAGGATGCGTTCGAGCATCTGGCGGCGGTGGTGGCCGACGCGCACGGCGGCCTGCCGTCGGGGCTGTTCGAGGAGTTGGTGGCGGACAAGGGTCATCACAGCAGCGAGGCGCTGTTGGGCTGGGAGGAGCGCGGGGTACGGACGCAGATCAGCGAACCGGATCGGGGGCGTCGCAGGTGGAAGGGCAAGCCCGAAGCACAACGGGCGGTGTACGCCAACCGGCGTCGAGTGCGTCGGGCCAAGGGCAAACGTCTGCAGCGAGAACGGGGCGAGAAGCTGGAACGCAGCAACGCCCACCTGTACGAGAGCGGGGGCATGCGTCGCACGCATCTGCGCGGTCAGGGGAACATCCTCAAACGTCTGATCGTTCACGCGGCCGGCTTCAACCTGGGCCTGCTGATGCGCGCGGCGTTCGGCATCGGCAAGCCGCGAGCCCTGCAGGACGGGGGCCGCAAGCGCCTGGCCGCCCTCTTGGCGCGCTATCGCACCGGTCTCGCGCTTCTGCGGACCCTCCTGAACGCCATCACCCGCCCAACGAACCCAAGATGGTGCGCAACAACCCGTCCCGGCGCGTTACACAGGTTGGCAGCGTGACCGCCAGAATCGGTCCTTGTTCAACGGGCTGCTAGCGCAACGGGATTTCACGGGTTGGCATGTCGTGGTGGACGGTGACTTCAGTTCCGAAGAGATCATCTACCAGCGCTACCGCAAGCGCTATCCGGCCGAGTGGGGCGACCAGGCTCCCGATGGCCATCCCGCGGAGGTCGGCTTCTACAACACGATGTTCATGTGGCCGATGCTGGTCTTCGGGTATGAGGGCTTCCTGAGCATCTGTCTCGAGCCCGAGTTCGAGCGGATCATGGACGAATTCGCCGAGATCAATCGCCGCGTGTTCCGTGCGTTCGCGCGGCTGCCGGTCAACTTCGTCGTCTGCCACGATGACATCGTGCTCACGCGCGGCCCGGTCTGTTCGCCGCAGTGGATGCACAAGTTCATCTTCCCGCGCTATGAGGAGTACTGGGCGCTGTTGCGCGAGGCGGGGAAGGAAGTGATCTTCATGGCCGACGGCTGCCTCGATGTCTTCGTGGACGACATCATCGCTTGCGGCGCGCGGGGGATCATCAGCGAGCCGTACACCGACTACAAGGCCATCGCGCGTCGCTACGAAGGCCGGAACCTGTTCCTCGCCGGCGAGGGCGACAGCCGGGTGCTGATGCGCAACGACCCGGTCGAGATCAGGGCGATGGTCGATGCCATGGTCGAAACATCGCGGATGACCGGCGGCTACATGATGTGCATCGGCAACCACATTCCCTTCAGCACGAACCCGCAAGGCATCCAGCGCTACCTTGACCTGTCCGCCGAGCTTGCGTGGCGCTGAGGCCGCAACGGATCGGCCTCTTGCGCGACGAAGCGCATGACGCCGTTCCGTTCACTTCGGCCGCGCTTCGCCGTTCGTGATGAAGAACCGGTCCACCTGCAGACGCGGCTCGCGGATGCCCAGCTCGACTCTGCATTCACCGTCGCTGAACCGGAACGGCAGCGCCACCCAGTACCAGCCGCCCGATGTCGGGAAGGCCAGGTGCGACCAGGGACATCCGTTGACGCGCACGTGGCCCGATTCGGAGGTCCCGCCGAAGGGCGAGCGGCCCCGGACCCACACGGTCGCCGGACCGGCGATCGGCCAATCCACGGTGAAGCCGGCAATGTCGGCCGGTCCCTCCGGCGCCTTGGAGCGCGGCGCGTTGACGGCCGAAAGCGCCAGCCCACCGGAAGCGCCCTCCGCCTTGACGACCTTCCAGCCGGCGCCGACGGCGGCCGATTCGGCCTCGAGGTAACGCGCCTCATCGCCCTGCCGCGTGGTGGCGCTCACCGGCTCAGTCATCGCCGAACGATGGAACGGATTGTCGGCCCGGAGCCGGTACCGGTACGTGGTCGACGGCCGTAGACCCCGGTCGACCAGGTCGCGCTCGTCGCCCGACACCCGTGCCACGCGCTCCCACGAGCGGCCGTCGGTGCGCCGCTCGATCTCGAAGCCGGCCAGGTGTCGTCCATCGTGCCGCCAGCAGAGCAGCGCAACGGTCGAGGCCGTGCCCTTCGCCTCGACTTCCCGCGGCAACTCGGGCACCGGCTTGCCGACACAGAACACCCGCCGCACCGGCGGCGCCGGAAGGAAATCGCTGTCGCCCGGTTGCCGCGCCTCGACCTCGACGATGCCCACCGTCCCATCGATCCGCAGGCCGTCATCGACAGCCGCCGCCGGGCCGCCGATCACCCGCAGGTCCACCGGCAGTGACGATGACGCCCGCGCGCGGACTTCCATCTCACCGGCCTTCTCGGGCTGGTGCGGCAGCGGCGGGAACCGGATCGTCTGCGGCTTCATCGCGCGCTTGACGCGGAGGTCCCAGCAGTACACGCCGTTCTCCTGGCGGAAGAAGATGCGGCCGTCGACCATCGGGTAGAACAGCGGATGGTGGTAGCTCGTCGTGGTGCCGCCGATCGGCGGCACCCATGCCTTGTCGCCGGTCAGACGCCGCACGCTGCCGTCCTCGCCGATCTTGTAGAACGCGCACTCCATGTTGCCGTGCGTGCCGTCGCGACGGACGAGCACGATGTCTTCGATCGCCTGCATGAAGCCGCCGTTCATCGGCGCAATGCCGGTCGTCTTCGAGAGCACTTTGCCCGTCTTCAGGTCCGCCACGCGAAGGTCGGCGGTGAACACATACTTGCCGCGCACCACGACCGGCACGCATTCCTGGTGCACCGGTCCACGGTCGACCGCCCTCCCGAGCACTGCCTTGGCGCGGGCCTCGTCCTCATCGCGCCCCAGTTGCCACAACAGCTCGGCCCCGGACGGTGACAGGCGGTACGCCGCGATCACCGGATCGATCGGATCGCCCTTCTTGCCGGTTCCATTGTTCTGGTTGACCAGCATGATGTCCTCGTGGATGGAGATGCCCCCAGGCCCCAGTCCGCGCCCGGCCGACATCACGACCACCGGCAGGTTCCACACCTGCTTGCCGGTTGACGCCTCGAGACAGGCGATGCCGCTTCGGGCGTGCTGCGGCCCCATCGCGCCGATCACGTAGGCCTTCCCCTCATGCGACCAGGCCGAGAGTGTCGACACCCCGCGCCCGCGTCCGGCCGTCCACAGAAGCTTGCCTGTCTTCGCGTCGTAGCCGCCCCACTGCCGCGCTGCCGGCGCGATCACCACGTCGCCCACGGCCAGCAGCGCGTTGCTGTAATCGCACTCGGACCGGACCTCCCACAGCGGCTTGCCCGTGGCCGCATCGAACGCGTAGAGCCAGCCGGTCATCCCGAGTGCAAACACGCGGCCGCCGCCGTAGGCCGGGCTCATGTCGAACGGCCCGGCTTTATGGTGCTGCGAGTTGGCATGCGTGGTCCCTTCGGTCGGGCGCTTCTTCACCACCGCCTTCCACAGCGTCTTGCCTGTCGCCGCGTCCATGCACACCACGACGTCGTTGACGTTCTGGTACATCTTCTCCGCCGCGTACGTCGGCAATTTCGACCCCTCGAACCCATCCAGCTTCGCCTCCTTCAGCAGCCTCGCGAGGCCCTGCGCCTCGGTCAGACCGTAGTTCGGGTGCTTCATCTCGGGCTGGTTCGCCTCCCGCGGCGCCGGAACGTAGTACTTGAAGAACACCTTGCCATCGGCCACCAGCGGCGACGCGCAGCCCGAACCGGTGCGCCGCCTGCTCGCGCTGCCCCACGTGTGCATGAAGCGGGTGATGTTGCCCATGCCACGGCCGATGTCGCTCTCCTCGCTTCGCCACACCATGCGCATCAGCGACGGATCGTCGATCGTCGCCTGTCCTGTCCACTGCGAAGAGCATCCGCCCATGAGCGGTCCCTGCGCGGCCGGCCAGGACTTGTCCGACGCGACGGCGTTGCCGTCCGCCAGTTCATCTTCGGTGACGACCCAGCCCGAGGCGCGCGCCCGCGACGGACCGACCATCGCCGAGCCTTTGATGACGCCTGCTGCCACCGTGGCGTCAACCGTCACCTCCGCACCGAGGTCAACGCGTCGGAAACGACCGGTCAGCTTCCCCTCGCGCAGGTCGAGGAACCCGCCCGGTTCGCACAGTCCGACGCCGTCTTCGACCCGGAGCCGACCGTTCCGCGCGGCCCCGGCATACGTCCATTGCATCGATTCGCGGCGTCGATCGTCCGGTTCCGTCGTCAACCTCAGCACAACTTGCGCGAAGTCGCCCGTCGGCCGCGCGACTTCGCAGGCGGCGATGCCCGCTCGCGGCTCCGCCGGTTCGTCCGCATGCACACTCGCAGTGACCGTGACCAGCATGATCGCACAGGCGCCCGCGACCAATGTGACTCGGACACAATCGAACGCCGCCCTCAACGCTTTCCAGTAGTAGCCGCCAATCATTCTGTCTGCCTCCTTGATCGATGTGACTGTTCGAGCTTTGCTACTCATCGCCGAACGGGCCTGCCGCCCGCGGCCGCCGCCGCGTCGACTCCGACCGGCTTCGACACGAGGTACGCATTCTGGGACGGGCCCGTGGCGCTCGCACCGGCCTTGAACGGCTCGTCCGGGTCGCCGAGGCACCACAGGTAATCATTCGAGCGGACGAAGATCCGGTTGCCCCAGCAGGTGATGCCGGCCGGTCCCCACGCGATGTACGGTGTCCCGAGCAGCGCGATGTGCCGCGCGGCCACCTCGCCTTCAGGCGCCGGCGGCGCGAGAAAGCCCTCGCCGAGGAAAGTCAGATCGGGCAGCGCCAGCGCCGAATAGCTGGTCCATCGCGCTTTGTCCCGGCTCCAACCGGAGGTGCGCATCACCACGGCCTCGGGGGCGAAGCCCAGCGACGTGCTGTAGCCGCCCGGTCCCCGGGCGGACCGGGCGACGATCCCGCCGGTCGCCGCATCGAGCGCGCAGTACCCCATTCGTTTGGCGCGCTTTTCTGGCTGGGGCAGCGCCAGCGGCCCGCAGAACAGGCGACGCCGCGCCGGATCGATGACCAGATTGGGATCGCGGTTGTCGCCTTGTGCCTTGGCCCGCCACCGAAGCTGCTGACCAAGCGCGTTGTCCGTGATCGAGAGTCGCACCGCGTACACCCAGCCCTTGAAATGCTGAGCGTACAGCACGTCGCCATGCGCCGCCCACGAGCTGTAAGTGGACGAGTATTCGTCTGCCTTGGCGCCCTCCGGCAGCGGCAATCGCACCTGGCCGAGGTAGGCGCCGTCCGACACGCGAACCGCCATGCCGTGCCCGCTGACCACCACCGTCTGCGTGCGTCCGTCGCCGTCATCGTTGCCCGTCACGACGGGAAGCTGCATCACGACCGGCGTGCCGCCGGGCGCCATGTGACCGGCGAACCCGCGTGGCCGCCTCCCCTTATGCTGCGGGAAATCGCGATGCGTCTGGTCCGTCTTCGGCGCCGGAATCTTCCACGCCAGCTGGCCCGTGTCCGCTTTCACCGCGTACATCATGGCCATGTCACGATGGAACAGCACGATGTGTTCCCCGGCCAGCACCGGCGATGAGAACTGCTGCTGCTTGTAACGATCATCGCAGGGCAGGCCGGTGCGCACCGGTGAAACCCCCAGATCGGTCACCCAGTGCCGCCTGCCGTCCATGCTGTACGCCGCGACGGCGCCGAGGGCGGTTGCGGCATAGACGCGCTGACCATCCGCCACAACCGATCCCATCGTGCTGCCGTAGAACGGGCCCTCAGACGTCCAGCCCGGGCGCCAGTAGATGCGCTGTTCGTTGCAGTGTCGCCAGTTCTCGATCAGCGATGCATCGACCGGGCGGCCGTTCATGCCTCGGTTGAAACCGCGCCCGTATCGGTAACGGTACGCGCCGTTGCCGCAGTCCGCCGGCCCGCTTAAGCGACGTTCCTCATGCGATGGGAACTCCCAGCCATCGGCGAGCGCCTCCTTGGCGACGCGCTTCCAGTGCGCCTCGTCAAGCTCCGAGGGCGCGTGCTTCGCGTTGTCCCAGTAGAGCCTATTCCACCACGTCATGTGGTCGTGCCAGCGTTTGAGTTCCTTGGCACGCATGGCCTTGGCCTGTTCGGCCTTCGCCCCCGGCCATGCATCCAGGTGGTCAACCGGCTGTTGCCAGAGGATTCGCCCGTCCGCGATATCAAGACACACGAGCACGGGGGCATCCGATCGCCAGCCTTCCTCGCACATGAGAAAGACCTTGCCGCCCATGGCCACCGGGGCGTTGTGCCCCCAATGAGGCAGCAGCGTGCGCCACACGATGTTCCTGCGCGTTCCCGGCCGCGCTTCTTTCGACAGCTTCGACCACTCCGGTCGCTTGCCGTGGATCCGCTCGGCGGGGAATCGCGCATCGATATCCCAGAACGTATGGACCAGGCCTTCGGCGGGGAACATACCCGTGCTGCCGATGCCGCGCCAACTGCGGCCGGAGGGGGCCGCGGCATCGCCTGAGGCCGGCGTCTCCCGTTCCGCCCACGCCTGTCGCGGCAAACTCGCAACGAGCAGAACGGCGCAGACAAGCGACAGAACTCGGAACGCATCGGCATGTCTCATCGTGAACTCCCGCTGGGTTGCTCAAAGCAGTACAGGTTGTCGAAGCTGCGGACGTACAGCCGGTCCTTGTAGGCAAATGGCGCGACGTACGCGGCGTGCCAGCAGTACCACTCGCCGGGGTAAACGCGGCCGGTCAGCGCCATGCGCTGATCGCGCTCGGCAGGATCCTCCGGGTTCGCCTTGATGATCTCGACGGTCCGGGCGCCGACGAAGGTGATCGGATCGCCGTCCCTGGCGACATTGCAGACCATGCGGGCATCGACGTCGGGCCCCCTGCCCGGTCGGGCGCGGCCAGGGGCGTCCTCCAGCGCCATCATCTTCGGCACGCCGTAGAAGTGGCCGCCGGCGAGGATGCTGCCGTGGTAAGCGTCATAGCCGCGCGGACTCTTGCCGATCGTCTTGCCGTTTGCGGCCGCGACGCGCGCCAGTTGCTTGGTCACCAGTTCCTCGCCGCGGACGAATCCGAGCCAACTGGGGATCGGCCGACGCAGGTCTTTCTCATCGTAGAAGAACTTGTCATAGGCGAGCTTCTCGCCCTCGAGGCGAAAGCGCAGCCCCGCGACGCACTTGTTGGGGAAGTCTGATCCCTCGAGCGGATGAAAATGTCCCCCGTCGCCGCCGATCTGCTTGATCCAGAGGCGGTCGCGGCCGTCCCCGAGCGGTCCGTGGTAATTCACGTTGAGCATGTTCTCGGCCAGCGCCATGCCGTCGCGTGCCCGGATCACGTGCCCGGAGCGCGTGACCACCAGCAGTTCCTTGCCGCCATCGCCGCGCGACAGTCGCAGCAACTGCGGCGTGCCGGCCACGTGCCCGCCTCGACCGGAAGTCGGCGTCTTCCAGACCAGTCGGCCCGTGGCGCAATCATACGCCCAGAGGTGTTCCAGATACTCCATCACCAGCAGCCGGCGCGCTTGGCCGTTGATCGTCACCGGCAGGATCCGAAGCGCATTGGCCAGCCAGCATTCGTAGAACTTGGTCAACTCGGCGTCTTTCTCCCAGACATGCCACATGATGTTGCCGTCGAAATCGAACTTGGTCACCGTGCGCAGACCGGTGAGCACGTACACCGCTTCGCCGTCGCTGACAGGCGTGCACATGGCCTGGCCGATACCGGTGAAGCCCCAAGAGAAAACACCCAGGAGCCCGCCCCCGATGCCCCGCCCACGAAGGACGGCACAATCGGGATGGTTCATCGCCGCGTACCAGTGCAGGCGGCGGGCCGTGTTCTTCGTGGTGAAATACTTGCCCACCGGCTTGTTGTGTCCCAGGTCGGGGATGTGTTGCGCCGCTTGCCTGCGGATCGCCTCCCGCTGCTCGTCCGTCTTCGCCTCGAAGTGGAAGCGATGGTGCAGCCGGCCGGCTTCGTGCTGATGTCGCCAGAACGCATGACGTGCCGCGCGAAGGGGCTCGGCCTCCGCATCCGGCAGCGTGTCCAGCGGGTCGATCGCCCGTCGCCAGAGCGGCTTGCCGGTGTCCGCGTCGAAGCACAGCAGCGCCGGTGTTTCGCCCTCGCCCAGCGGCCACCCGTGATCGCAGAGCACGAACGCCCGCGCCCCATCCTCTGTCGGCACCACGATCGGCGAAGCGTTGCCGAAGTTGGGCAGCGGCGCTTTCCACCGCATGTTCTTTCCCGTGGCGCCGTCGAAGTCCGTCGGCGGCCGAGCATCCCCTGGGAAGATGCCCGTCGTGTCGTAGCGGAAACCGATCGCCTCAGGTGCTCCAGCCCGGCCGGCCGGCGCCGATGACTGGGCGTGAGCAAGGGAGGTGACAAGCAGAACCAGGCCGACGGTGCTCAGCGGGAAAGCCACTGGTCTTAACACAGGTGTGCTCCAGAAAAATGTGTGCGGTCGGCAGGTCAAGCGATGCTTCCGGCTCTTTGTTGCGTCTGGCTCAACTGCCCAGGGACGCGGCCACAGCGGGTGGCATGCCCGTCGATGGCCGGCCGCAGACCCGGTGGCCGGTGACGGTTCTGGATGTTTTGCGGCGTCCGGCGCACAAGGCTTAGGTCCGGCCGGGGCCGACCCCGCTTCAGAGCCCGCAATCGCGGTTCGGGGCGGCCAAGTGCGCTCAGGTGGAAGGATACCGTCCACAAAACGATCAAAAGTGCACGCGTTTTCGTCCGTTTGGGCGCGGTTCTGTCCGGTCTGGCCGTATTCCGCAGGATTCCGCGGGAATCTGTCATCCGCCGGTGCGACCGATGATGGTTTTGGAAGTTTCGTGGCCATGGATCAGTTCTCCACGCGAGGGGCGAGGCCGGCAACCGGCCAAAGCGCCCCTCTACATAGGGAGAAAAGACCGCTCCGGTGCGCACAACATGGCGCGTTTTGAGAAGTGACGGCCGCGCAAGTGCCGTTGCGGCCAAGCGCCAGAAAACCTTCACGCCCCGCGAGATTCCTCGGATTTTGGCACTGCTGTCCCAACGTCTGGCCGCCAATCTGCTGTAAGTGGCTGTTACTCATCG
>CAZHJL010000107.1:0-13690 GCA_964532795.1 uncultured Phycisphaeraceae bacterium
ACCCCTGATTCGGCAATCACTCACAGCGCGCCCCAGTTTGTGGCCAGACCCGGCCACCGACACCGAAGCACACAGTTTGCATGGAATGCGTTGACCTGCTTATACTACCCGACTCGATCAATACCGACGGGATTACACCATGCCAACGATCAACCAGTTGATCCGCAAACCGCGCCGCGAGCCGAAGGCCAAGAGCAAGACGAGGGACTTGGATACGTGCCCGCAACGTCGCGGGGTGTGTCTTCAGGTCAAGACGGTGACGCCGAAGAAGCCGAACTCCGCGCTGCGGAAGGTCGCCCGTGTGCGTCTTTCCAATGGGAAAGAGATCACGGCGTACATCGGCGGCGAGGGTCACAACCTGCAGGAGCACTCGATCGTGCTGGTGCGTGGCGGGCGCGTGCGCGACCTGCCGGGCGTGCGTTACCACGTCGTTCGCGGGTCGCTCGACTGTCTCGGCGTTGACGGCCGCAAGCAGGGGCGCAGCAAGTACGGCGTCAAGCGCGGCAAGTGATCGGTTTCTCCAGTAGATGACCTTACAACCGGACGGCAAGTAATCGCCACGTATCCAAGCCGGTGGCGGTGAACACAAGGCCCTGCCGCAGGCGGGGCGGATGAGCCCAAAGGAGCTGACATGGCTGGTCGTATCACCAAAGCGGAAGAACAACTCAAACCGGACCCGCGCTACAACAGCAAGGTGCTGTCGCGGTTCATCAACTGCGTGATGCGCGACGGCAAGAAGGCCGTGGCTCAGCGCGTGGTCTATCGGGCGCTGGACGAAATCGAGCGCCGGACGAAGGGCGAGCCGCCGGCGATCGAGGTCTTCAACAAGGCGATCGACAACGTGCGGCCGAATGTCGAGGTGCGCTCGAAGCGCGTCGGCGGCGCCAACTACCAGGTGCCGATGTCCGTCAAGCCCAAGCGGCGTCAGAGCCTCACGTTCCGCTGGATCATCAACGCGGCCCGCAGTGACAGCGGCAAGCCCATGCACCTGCGTTTGGCCAAGGAGTTGATGGACGCGGCCAAGGGCGAGGGCAAGGCGATGTCCACGCGCGAGCAGACGCACCGCATGGCCGACGCCAACAAGGCGTTCGCTCACTTCGGCTGGTAAAGACGTCTTTATCGATAGATTGAGCCTTAAGCGGCGGGCCGCGCCCGTCGCTTTTTGTTTGCTTGACCGGCCCCCATGACCGGCCTAGTATCCGCCCGACAAGCGAATACGCGTTCGACGCGACTATCGAGAGTGGTCGAGGGAACGGGCCTGCTGAAGCCACCGCAACCGTCCGACGAGGAAAGGTGCGAACTCCCGCCCCGCAATGTGCGGGGGAAGATAGGAAGCGTGCTGACTTCCAGCGAGCAAGCAGCCCTTCTTGTCTTTGATGAGAGGGGCTTTTTGTTTGTCAGGTACGGCCTGTCAGGAGCAGACGATGGCATTCGCCAAAGCGCTACGCTGCAAGGAATGCGGGGCGGAGTATCCGCTCGAGCCTCGCACGATCTGTGATCATGATTTCGCGCCGGTTGAGGTCGTATATGACTACGAGTCGATGCGTGGCAAGGTGACGCGCGAATCCATTGAAGCCCAGCCGCGCACGCTCTGGCGGTACCGCGACCTGCTCCCGATCGCTGATCAGCCGAGGGCGGGCCTGCGATCCGGCTGGACGCCGCTGGTGCGGGCCGATCGCCTCGCGGCCGAACTGGGCGTTCGCGAACTCTACATCAAGGACGACAGCGCCAACTATCCGACGTTCTCCTACAAGGATCGCGTGGTGGCGGTGGCGATCACCAAGGCGCTGGAGTTCGGCTTTGACACCGTCGGTTGCGCCTCGACCGGCAATCTCGCCCACAGCGTATCGGCGCACGCGGCGGCGGCCGGCCTTCGCGCGTTTGTCGTGGTGCCGCACGACCTGGAGGAGGGCAAGATCGTCGGCTCGCGGGTGTTCGGCCCGCACCTGATCAAGGTGAAGGGCAACTACGATGACGTGAACCGGTTGTGTTCGCAGATCGCCGACCGCTTCGGCTGGGCGATCGTGAATGTGAATCTGCGGCCGTACTACACCGAAGGTGCGAAGACGCATGGCTTTGAGATCGCCGAGCAGTTGGGATGGCGACTGCCGCGCCACACGGTGGTGCCGGTGGCCGGGGGTACGATCCTGCCCAAGGTGGACAAGGCCTACCGTGAATTGATCGAACTGGGACTGGTTGAGGATGAGGGCGCCGTGTTACACGCGGCGCAGGCGGCCGGCTGCAACCCGGTGATCGAAGCGATCGAGGAGGGTGAGGACCTGTTCCGCCCCCAGAAGCCGAACACGATCGCCCGCAGCATCGCGATCGGCAACCCGGCGGACGGCTACTACGTCATGCAGGCGGTGCGCGAGAGCGGCGGGTGGGGGGCCTCGGCAAGCGACGAGGAGATCCTCGACGCGGTTCGCCTGCTGGCGAAGACCGAAGGCATCTTCACGGAGCCGGCCGGCGGGACGACGCTGGCATGCGCGGTGAAGCTGATCCAGTCCGGCCGCATCCCGCGCGATGAGTCGGTGTGCGTGTGCATCACGGGCAATGGGCTGAAGACGATCGAGGTGATGGAGGGCCAGTTCGCTGAAGCGCCGGTGATCCACGCGAAGCTCAGTGAGTTCGAGGACGTGGTGGCCGCGGCCGAGCGCGAGCGGGTGACGCAGACAGTGTGATGCAGGTGGCAGCTCAAGGAGACACGATATGTCGGACGGTGTGGAAGTGCAGATTCCCGGGCCGCTGCGGGCGCAGACGGAAGGACTGGCGAGCGTGGCGCTTGCCGGTGGTTCGGTCAAGGAGGTGCTGGCGGCGCTGACGACGCAGTTCCCCGGCCTCGGGCAGCGGCTGTTTCAGAACGAGGCCACGCTCAACCGCTTCATCAACGTCTACGTCAACGACGAGGACATCCGCTTTCTTGAGAACCTTGACACGCCGGTGAAGCCCGGTGACGAGCTGGCGATCGTCCCGGCGATCGCGGGAGGTTGATGCGATGGCGAAGATCGAGCAGAAATACTGGCTGACGTTCGAGGGCGCATGCAAGGACCAGCCGTGCGTGTGGAAACTGTCGCAGGCGTTTCCGGAGGTAGTGTTCGACATCCGGCAGGCGAGCGTGGGGCAGGAGGTGGGTATCATGGCCCTGCGTTTCGAAGGCGAGGAGGCGCAGATCAGCGAAGCGGTGGTCTTCCTGCGTGAACTGGGCGTTCGCGTGGAACCGGTGGAAGGCGGCAGCCTCGTTGAGGGCTGAGCCGCACGCGATGGATGGAGCGAGCGATGGCAGAGGCACTTGGCGCGGCAGAATCGGTGACAAGCGATGACCTGGCGCGGTACCACCGCCAGATGCTTCTCCCGGGCATCGGCGAGGAAGGGCAGAAGAAGCTGTGCGAGTCGACGGCGTTCATCGTGGGTTGCGGCGCGCTGGGGTCGGTGATCGCCAACATGCTGGCGCGGGCCGGCGTGGGGCACCTGGTCATCGCCGATCGCGATTTCATCGAGATCACCAACTTGCAACGGCAGGTGCTCTTTGACGAGGATGACATCGAGGCGGGCCTGCCGAAGGCCGAAGCCGCACGCCGCAAGATCGCGAAGATCAACTCGCAGGTGCGCGTGACCGCGGTGGTCGAGGACGTGAACCATACGAATGTCGAGCGTCTGGCGGGCATCGGCAACGACGCATACGGCAAGGTTGACGCGATCCTCGACGGGGTGGACAACTTCGAGACGCGGTACCTGGTCAATGATGTCGCGGTGAAGCACGGCATTCCCTACGTGTACGGCGGCGCGGTGGGCACGGTGGGCGCGGCCTACGCCATTCTGCCGCACACGGCCCCGCCGGGCGAGATCGGCACCACGCCCTGGGAGCAGGCCGGGGTGGCGACGCCCGACCTGCGCGACATCTTCGAACAGGCTCCGCCGCCCGGCTTGCAGCCGACATGCGACACGGCGGGCGTGCTCGGGCCGGTCGTCTCGATGGTGGCCAACTTCCAGTGTGTGGAGGCGATCAAGATCCTCACGGGCAACTGGCAGGCCGTGTGTCCGACCATGCTGAACGTGGACGTCTGGGAGAACCGCATTCGCCAGTTCAAGGTGGCCAAGGCTTACGAAGTGAGTGAAGGTATCTGCTCGAAGCAGCGACGGTTCGAGTTTCTCGAGGGCCGCTTCGCTTCCAGCACAACGACCCTATGCGGGCGTAACGCGGTGCAGTTGACGTCGAACCTTTCGAACGGCCGGCATGTGGACTTCGTAGAGCTCGCCCGGCGACTGGGCCCCCATGGCGAAGTGAAAGCCAGCCGGTTCATGCTGCAGGCGACCGTGACCGACAATGGCAGCACGTATGAGCTGACGGTCTTCCGCGACGGAAGGGCCATCGTGAAAGGCACGAAGGAAGCGAACG
This sequence comes from uncultured Phycisphaeraceae bacterium, assembly GCA_964532795.1. GTDB lineage: Bacteria > Planctomycetota > Phycisphaerae > Phycisphaerales > Phycisphaeraceae > CAZHJL01. The sequence goes on from CAZHJL010000107.1 coordinate 4,397, forward strand.
TTGCCAAGGGCATCTACGCGAAGTACGTGGGGGTGTGAAGTGAATGAAGCAACGAAGCGACGGAGCGGCGAAGGGATGATGCGGAAGAGGGTGTTGGCGGCCAGCGTGGTGCTGGCGGCGCTCGCGGTGCTCGCGGTGCGGTCCACGGTCGCTGCGCGCGGGCGGGCGCCCGAGCCGCGCGAGACGGTGATCGATCTGGTCGACGAGCAGGTCGCGATGCGCATGGACGTGAAGGGCGCGACCGTCGAGCACGAGCGCTCGGGGGGGCGGGGCCGGCTCGAATTCACCCTGCGCAGCGGCTCCGGCACGATCGACTTCACCACCTCCTCCGGGTTTGACCTGAGCCGTTTCAAGCGGCTGGTGTTCACGGTGCGCGGCGATGCGGGGGGCCAAGTCGAGGCGAGCGTCGAGGAACGGACCAACCAGGGGAAGCCGCCGAGCGCTTCAGGCCGGCCCACGGCGTTGACCGCCGCGGACGGCGAGCTGGTGGTCGGTCTGCCGACTAGGGTCTTCGCCTTCGGCGAGCGGGAGCTTTTCGGCATGCGGGGCTATCCCGCCGAGGCGCGCTGGCGCAGCAACATGGCGCATGTGTGGCGGATGCGCATCCGCTTCAGCGGCGCGGCCAAGGGGAAGCAGATCGTTGTGAGCGGCGTGGCGGGCGTGCCGCGCGATGTAAAGGTCGAGCAGGTCGCGTTCTTCCCGTTCATCGACGCATTCGGTCAATACATGCACCGCGACTGGCCGGGCAAGGTCACGTCGCTGGCGGATCTGCGGGGCCGCGTCGATGCGGAGGACCGCGACCTGGCGAGGCACGCGGGGCCGGCGGATTGGAACGAATGGGGCGGCTGGAAGACCGGACCGAAGCTCGAAGCAACGGGCCATTTCCGCGTGGCGAAGCACGCGGGCAAGTGGTGGCTGGTCGATCCGGACGGCAGGCTCTTCTTCAGTCACGGCATCGACTGTGTCGGTTACGGCAACCACACCCCCATCGACGATCGAGACGGCTGGTTCGCCCAGTTGCCGCCCCGAGAAGGCGAGACGGCGCGTTTCTTCGGTAGGCAGCACCACGTGGTGCGCGACTATTACCAGGGCAAACATCCGCGGTGCGTCAACTTCATTGCCTGGAACCTCATGCGCAAGTACGGCGACGACTGGGGCGCCACCGTCGCCGCCCGTGCGCATCGGCGGCTTCGCAGTTGGGGGATGAACACGATCGGCAACTGGTCGCACGGCGGGATCTACGGCATGAAACGTACGCCGTATGTGGTGCCCCTGCACGTATCGACGCCGACGATCGAGGCGAGCGAGGGGTACTGGGGCAAGTTCCCGGACGTGTACGATCAGCGTTTCCGCGAGCGTATTGCGGCAGCGCTAGAGTCACACGCCAAGCGTACGGCCGATGATCCATGGAATATCGGGTACTTTTCGGGCAACGAACTGTCCTGGGGTGATGAGCGATCGCTGGGCCTTGCCGTCCTCAGCTCGCCCGCCGCGCAGCCGGCGAAGCAGGCCTTTGTCGAGCGCTTGAAGCAGTGGTTCGACAGCATCGACGATCTCAACAAGGCGTGGTCAACGCAGCACAAATCCTGGGATGACCTGTTGGCGAGCACGACGCCGCCCGAGGCCAAGCGCGCCGATGCGCAGTTGCATAGCTTCTACAAGCTGATGGCGGACCGCTTCTTCAGAACGTGGCGGGATGAGATCCGTCGTGTAGCGCCGGACAAGCTGTACCTCGGATGTCGTTTCGCGTGGGTGAATCCCACCGCGGCGGCGTCGGCGGCAGAGTACTGCGACGTGGTCAGCACGAATCGGTACCAGCGCGACGTGTCGGCGTACCGCTACCCGGACGCCGACGCGGACGTGCCGATCCTGATCGGCGAATTCCACTTCGGGGCTCGGGATCGGGGCATGTTCCACCCGGGGCTCGTGAGCGTCGACAACCAGGCGGCGCGGGCGAAGGCGTACCGGGACTACGTCACGGGGGCGCTGAGGCATGCGCAGATCGTGGGGTGTCACTGGTTCCAGTACTACGATCAGCCGCCCACCGGCCGCGGACTCGACGGTGAGAACTACCAGATTGGTTTCCTGGACGGCTGCGATACGCCGTACCCGGAGACGATCGCGGCGAGCCGGGCCGTGGGCTACCGGCTCTACCAGATCCGATCCCAGACTGATCGCGAAGACAACGAGGAGTGACGATGCTGGCACACATTCTGCACTGCTATGGCGTCAACCTGAACTACACGAAAATGCTGGTCGCGGACCTGTCGCCGCAGCAGATGACGGAGCAGCCGCGACCGGGCATGAACCACGCGGCCTGGATCCTGGGTCATCTCGCCGCGTCGGGCACGTTCGCGGCGGGGCTGCTTGGCGTCGAGATGCCGTTGCGCGAGGGCTGGGAGGAGAAGTTCGGGATGAAGTCAGCGCCGGTCGACGACCCGGCGGCTTATCCCTCAAAGGAGGAGCTTCTCGAAGCATTCGAGCAGGTGCATGCGACGGTGAGCGAGGCCGTCCAGGCGGCGGACCCGCAACGACTGGCGCAGCCCACGCCGCAGGAGCAGTTCCGCAGCATTGTTCCCACGATCGGCGACGCGGTCGTGTTCATGATGATGACCCATGAAGTCACGCATATCGGGCAGCTCTCGGCATGGCGGCGTGCGCTCGGACTGCCGGGCGTACTGGGCTGAGCGACATGATCTACCTCGACAACGCGGCGACGAGCTTTCCCAAGGCGCCTGGCGTCAGCGAAGCGATGGCGCGGTTCCTCGCGGAGGATGCGGCGAATCCCGGCCGGTCCGGGCATCGCATGGCCGTGCGCGCCGAGCAGATGCTCGACGATTTGCGGCTCAAGCTGACGCGATTGGTCGACGGCGACGATCCGCACCGCATGGTGTTGACGCACAATTGCACGGACGCGCTGAACATGGCGATCCACGGTGTCCTGCCGCCCGGCAGTCGGGCGGATGACACGCATGTGGCGACCACGGTGCTGGAGCACAACTCCGTCAGCCGCCCGCTGGAGTCGCTGGCCCGCGACGGGCGGATCGGGTTGACGCGTGTGAACTGCGATGACGAGGGATTCGTCGATCCGGACGAGATCCGCAGGGCGATGACCCCGGCAACGCGGCTGGTGGTGATGACGCATGCCTCGAACGTGCTGGGCACGATCCAGGACATCGCGTCGGTGGGCGCCACGGTGCGTGAGAGCGACGCGCTGTTCCTAGTTGACGCCGCCCAGTCGATCGGGGCGGTACCGATTTCAGTTCGCAAGATGGGTATCGATCTGCTGGCGTTCCCGGGTCACAAATCGCTGCTGGGGCCGACGGGCACCGGCGGCCTCTATGTCGGCTCACGCGTGCCCGAGGCGCCGTTGCTGCGGCCATGGCGCGTGGGGGGGACGGGTGGCGATTCATCTTCGCCGACGCAGCCGCATGAGCTGCCCTACTACCTAGAGGGGGGGACGCCGAACACGGTTGGTGCAGCGGGGCTGTCGTGCGGGGTGGCGTACGTGGTGGGGCAGGGGATCGGCGCGGCGTTGGCACACGAGCAAGCACTGGTGGCTCGGGTGATCGAGGCACTGGACGGCGATGCCCGGTTCGAGGTGCTGGGCAGCCGCGACGCGCCGCGACGGACCGGTGCGGTATCGCTGCGCGTGGCGGGCTTCGAGCCGTCGGATGTGGGGGCGATTCTGGATGACAGCTTCGGGATCGCCGTGCGCCCCGGGCTGCACTGCGCGCCGTACGCGCATCGCCGGTTCGGCACGTTCCCTGCCGGGGCGATCCGCGTGAGCCCTGGGCCGTTCAGCACGGCCGATGAGGTCGATCAACTGATCGAGGCGCTGCGCGAGATCGCGAGCTGATCGGGACGAATCATCGGAAGGCGGGCCCGTCGCGAGCGCAAAGAAAAAGGCTCGACCCGGTCCACGGGGTCGAGCCTACGTGTTTCTGGCACTTCGTGTGCGGCGGGGGTTCCTGCGTGGCTGCCGCTATGCCGTGCCGTTCATTCGGTCCATGGTCGCCATTGACGACTTAAAACTCGGTGGCCAGGCCGATGATGGCCAGCGCCTTGAAGTCCTCATTCCCAGGCGTAATGGCCGGGCCGGCGATGGCCGAGGCATTGTCGCCGAGGAACAGGAAGTGGACCGTCGCAGTGCACGTCCACTTGCCGTACTTGACGCCGAACCACTGATCCAGAGGCATCGACGCGCCAAGGTACAGGTCAACAAAGCCGAACGTGTCGTCGCTGCCGCCGCTGACGTAGTAGTCATCGAGGCTCAGACCGACTGTGACACCGACGATGCCGTCGATCGGCAGATCGGATTCCTGGGCCATCAAGATCGGCAAAACGAGCTCGGTATTGAACTCGAAGTAGAGGCCTACACCGGCGACGCCGTCGGCGCCGAGGCCGGCGGTCTCGTAGGCGAACAGGACGGTCATGGTCCACTTGCCGTCCTTGATCCGCTCGATGCCCGCCAGCAGTTCGGTCGCGTCGTAGCTGATCGCCAGATCGATCTCCTGGGCGAACTGGCCGCCGCCGGAGGGATTGGTGTAGAAGATGTAGCTCACGTCGGCCGAGAAGTTGGCCGGCAGACTGATCGCCACACCCAGGATGTAGTCGATCTCGTACACCACGTTGTTGCCCACGCTCGGCGTGTTCGCTTCGTGCAGGCTCGCCCAGACACTGAGGTAGGGGCTGAAGCCGATGGTCTGGCCTTCCTCGATATCAAAAGCAAACACTTCGTCCAGTTTGATGCTCGCGCTGGGCTGAAGAATGATGCCCTGGTTTTCCTGGGCGATACCGCGGAAGTAATAGTCTGTTGCGTAGTCGAGGCCGAGTTCGACACTGATCGCCGACCCGACGTCTTCATGTTCTGCCATTTCAGCCTTGGCCGTCGTTGTTACGCTTAGCATGGCCACGAAGGCCAGTACGGCGGCAAGGCAGGCAATACCCTCAAACTTGCGTCCTTGTGACATTGACTGTCTCCTTACGTTCTCTTGCAGGAACCCTGTAGCCCACTGACCGTTCACGCAACGGTCACGGCGCATATTCCAGCAAACCTTGTTCCATGCGTCAAGCCGACGCGGGGTTGGAACGGTTTGCCTTTCCTTTATAACGGTCCATACGTATTCGACGCTCTGACATTGCTTCGTTTTTCCATTATCGGATCATCGGCGACCTGAAGGTGAATGTGCGCACTTCTTGCGCAACATCCCCGATACGGCACGCAAATGCGACACGCTCTGCCTTGAAACCGGGCCCATCAAACCATTCCCTCAACTTGCGGCCGTGTTAAGAATTGCCGCCACTCATCAAGCCATTGTGGAAAACTCGCCCGCATTCCCGCCCGCTAAGACGGCGACACTCCGCGATAGAGGTCCTGCACACGCTGGGACTGCTGCCGGCGAACCGTCTCAAGCACAAGACGCGGGATCGCGAAGACCTTGCGATCATCCGGCACCTGGCGGCAGTGCTCCTGGATCACCGAGTACAGGAACTTGAAGGCATCCCGCGGCTGGTGCATCTGGTCCAATGCATCGACAAGCATCTCCGCGGTCACGTCCGGCTCGAACAGGTCGGTCAGCGCCATCCCGCCCGATGAACGCCCGGTAACCGGCCCGGTCGCCGCCTCGCGCAACGGCGTCGCCTGGTCGTCGCCCGGTTCGGTCTCCGCCTGTGGCGGCGCGTCTTCCGCCGGTGCGTCCTCCCCGCGGCGGCAGGCCCGCAGCCGCGCCGAGCACAGGTCGTACAGCGTTGCGCCGGACCAACTGAGACGGTCGACGAGATTCTGCTTGTCCAGCCGCGCTTCCTGGAAGAACTCCGGCGACTCGCGGTGCAGCGCGTGACGCAGTTCCATCGGCAGCAGCAGTTTCAGCCCGACATTCGCCTGCTGCAGGAACTTGTTGTCCAGCAGCGGCCAGATGATCGGCACCATGCGCTGGGCGCGCCCGGCCACGAGTGTCGGCTCGTCCACCCGATCGACCAGCACGATCATCCCGCCGTAGCCCAGCGCTTCGAGGACGCCCATCAGCCGGTTGGTCAACTGGTAGCGCGCATCCTTGTTGCCGGACAGCGGCCACGGGCACGCCACCAGGTCTTCGCGCCGCAGCGACAGCAGCATGCGCAGCAGGTCCGACTGCGTGCGATCGATGATCTGCGTCTCCCGCCGCACGCTGCGCGTCAGCCGCCAGGTCGTGTACCGTCGCCACAGCCACCACGTGCCCAGCAGCAGCGCGGCGGCGCCGGTGGCGCATCCGCCGATCAGCAGCGGCACGCTGTAATCCGGGTAGAAGAAGTACGCGCCGATGATGCCCAGCGTCAGCAGCGCCACGGCGATGGCCCCCGCGGCGATGGCCTTCGTCGGGCGCAGCCGCCCCAGGCGCATCAGGCTGCGAAGCTGCATCCAGCGCTGCATGGCGGCGCCGCGTCGGGGCTGGTCGTAGACCGCCGCGAGAATCGCCAGGTCCGCGCGGTACTGGCGGGGCATGGCGCGCATGCGCTTGTCCGCATCCTTCGGCAGCGGCGGCGTCTCGTTGATCTTGATCTGCATCTTGCGATCGAGCAGCGCATCGACCAGCTTCGTCACCGCCAACGAAAGGATCGCGTCCTGGTGATCCTCGAGGCGGATGCCCTTGAGCGCCTTGTCCACGCCCTGATCGGTGACCGGTCCCCGGGCGGTGCGGCGGTGGCGGGCCATCAGGCGATCGAGAAACGGATTCAGATCGTCATACGCCACCAGCAGCGTGCGGATCTCTTCGTTCGCGCGATTGTGCTGGTCAACCTTGCGGCCGATCAGCAGGCGAATGGCCGTCTTGCCGCTGCCCTTTTCGCCGAAGACCACGGCCGTGGAAGGCCGGTCGATGCTGCCCAGGATCTTCGGGAAGTCCGGATGATTGGCCTGCGAAGGTTCGAGCCGGTCGAATACCGGGTCATGCCGCGCCTCTTCCGCGACGAAGGGATTCTCTTTAAGGCCGTGGTGTGCGAGGAAGGCTTCGAGATTCATCAATCAATTCCTTGATCGTGTGCGGACGCATCCGGTGCGCGTGCATTTTATCCAGGCATGGTGGCCGGCGGCCGGCGGATTCGGGCAGGTGCGTGATCGGGCCGCCCTCCCTACACTAGTCGGCCATGAGCGATGCGGATGACAAGAAGTCGACGCTCCAGGGGCGGGAATTGACACCGGGCGACCGCGCGGCACTGCGCGATGCGATCGCCAAGGCGGTGGATTACCGCGGCGACGTGACCGTGCGTTGCGGCGGCGGGCGCGACCTGACCGGATACGTCTTCGACCACCGGCCGCAAGCCGATCCGCCCGTGCTGCGGATGGTGCTGGCTGAAAACAGCGAACGCGTCACGGTCGGCGAGAACGAGATCGAGGCGATCCGTTTCACCGGGCGCGACCCCGCGGCCGGCAAGAGCTGGGAGAACTGGGTCCGGAAGTACGCCGAGAAGAAAGCCAGGGGCGAGGCGGCCAACGAAATGGGCGAGCCGCTCGACGGCTGAAGCCGCCAAAGCGCGGCGGGGACGGGCCAACCATGCGCAAGACGTATCCCGAGTACGAAACCTTCGAGCGACTGGCCGGCGGGGCCAAACGCCTGGTGCCGGTGTACCGCCGACTGATGAGCGACCAGATCACACCGGTGCTCGCCTATCGACGGCTGGTCAAGCCCGATCCGCGCATGGCGCCGAGCTTCCTGCTCGAGTCCGTGGTCGGCGGCGAGCGCATCGGACGCTTCAGCTTCATCGGCGCCCAACCGGCGGCGCAGATCATCGCCCGCGGCAACGCCGTGCAGGTGATCGATCATCAACTGCCCGAACGCTCCAGGCAGTTCACCAGCGACGACCCGCTGCAGGAGATGGACGCCTACGTGCGCGGCTGGGACCCGGTCGATCTGCCCGCGACACTCAGCGCCTTGCTGCCTGACTTCCGCGGCGGATGGGTCGGATACGCGGCCTACGACACCGTGCGCTACCTCGAAGGCGAAAAGCTGCGCGACGCCCCGCCGGATGACCGCGGGCTGCCCGATCTGCAGATGCAGCTTTACCTCGACGTGGTGGCGTTCGACCACGTGCAAAAATGCGTGCTGTTCATCACCCACGTGAAGATCGACGACCACGATTCGCCGCGGCAGGCCTACGAGGCGGGCCAGGCGCGGCTGGATGAGTTCATCCGCCGCGTCGAGACGCCGCTGCCCGATTCGCCGGACATCCCGCCGGGCGAAGTAGACCTGACTTCGCCGCCGCCGCAACTGCCCGTGGGTAACCTGGGCGAGGGCGGCTACCAGGACGCGGTGCGACGCTGCAAGGAATACATCGCCGCGGGCGACATCTTCCAGGTGGTGCCCAGCCAGCGGTTCGACGTGCCGACCCGTGCCGACCCGTTCGACATCTACCGGGCGCTGCGCGTGATCAACCCGTCGCCGTACATGTTCTACCTGCAGATCGAAGGGGGCATGCTGGTCGGTTCGAGCCCGGAGATTCTCTGCCGCGTGGAGAACGGGGTGATCACGAACCGCCCGCTGGCCGGCACGCGCCGGCGCGGCCGCAACGATGCGGAGGATCATGCCCTCGAGGAGGAACTGCTGGCTGATCCGAAGGAGCAGGCCGAGCACATCATGCTGGTGGACCTGGCGCGGAATGACGTCGGCCGCGTGGCGCGGGCGGGGACGATCGAGTTGCCGGCGATCATGACCATCGAGCGGTATAGCCACGTGATGCACATCAGTTCGACCGTGACCGGGCGGCTGAACGAGGGGCTCAACTGCTGGGACGCGCTGCGGTATTCGCTGCCGGTGGGCACGGTCAGCGGCGCGCCGAAGGTGCGGGCGATGCAGATCATCGACGAGTTGGAGACGACGCGGCGCGGGCCGTACGCGGGCGCGGTGGGGTACGTGGATTTCAACGGCAACATGGACATGGCCATCGCCCTGCGGACGATGGTGGTCCAGCCGGCCAGGGACCAGCGCGACGCGGACAGCCCGACGCAATGGGTGGTGGGCATCCAGGCGGGGGCGGGCATCGTCGCCGACAGCGATCCGCACAGCGAGCACCAGGAAACGGTGAACAAGGCGGCGGCCCTGGCCAAAGCGGTGGACATGGCGGAGCAGGCGTTTTGACCGGGCGCCACCGGTGAAGCAAGTGTTTCTGGTGGAGCGGGCGTCCCGCCCGCTATCAGTCCGAAGGACTGAGCAGAGGCGTTTGATCGGCGTGAGCGTTTGCTGAGCTCCGGCCTGCGGCCGGATGGCGGGCGGGACGCCACTACTGTCCGGGATTTTTCCTGCGGCTTGCTTGCATAAT
>CAZHJL010000108.1:0-13533 GCA_964532795.1 uncultured Phycisphaeraceae bacterium
TGCAGCCCTGGGCATAAAGGCCATGAGGACTTGACGTCATCCCCACCTTCCTCCGGTTTGACACCGGCAGTCCCGCTAGAGTCCCCGCCACCCGAAGGCGCGCTGGCAACTAACGGCAAGGGTTTCGCTCGTTGAAGGACTTAACCTAACACCTCACGGCACGAGCTGACGACAGCCATGCAGCACCTGTGTATGTTCCACCCAAAGGGCGTGGCCTCGCTTTCACGAGGTTAATCCATACATGTCAAACCCAGGATAAGGTTCTTCGCGTTGCTTCGAATTAAGCCACATGCTCCACCGCTTGTGTGAGCCCCCGTCAATTCCTTTGAGTTTTAGCCTTGCGACCGTACTCCCCAGGCGGTGCACTTAATACTTTTGCTCCAGCCCCGATGGCGTCAAAACCTCCGGCACCTAGTGCACAACGTTTACGGCGTGGACTACCAGGGTATCTAATCCTGTTTGCTCCCCACGCTTTCGTGCCTCAGCGTCAGGTCCAGCCCAGCAGCCTGTCTTCACCTTTGGCGTTCCTCTAGATATCTATGCATTTCACCGCTCCACCTAGAGTTCCGGCTGCCCCTACTGGCCTCAAGAACCGCAGTATACCAAGCAATTCCCCGGTTGAGCCGAGGGATTTCACAAAGTACTTACAGTTCCGCCTACGCACCCTTTAAGCCCAGTGATTCCGCGCAACGCTCGGGCCCTTCGTATTACCGCGGCTGCTGGCACGAAGTTAGCCGGCCCTTCCTTTGGGAACGGTCATTTTGTTCCTATTCCCTGACAGAAGTTTACACCCCGAGGGGCTTCATCCTTCACGCGGCATTGCTCCGTCACGCTTTCGCGCATTGCGGAATATTCGTTACTGCAGCCTCCCGTAGGAGTCCGGGCAGTGTCTCAGTCCCGATGCGGCGGGTCACGCTCTCACGCCCGCTACCCGTCTCTGGCTTGGTGAGCCGTTACCTCACCAACTACCTGATAGGACGTTTCCCGATCCCCGGGCGGTAAACCTTTGCCCCGGCTGCCATGCGACAACCGGGGATCATGAGGTATTACCACCGGTTTCCCGATGCTATCCCTCACCCAGGGGCACGTTAGAAACGTATTCCTCGCCCTTTCGCCACTCTACTCGCACCCGAAGGTGCTTTCGCGTTCGACTTGCATGTTTTAGCCATGCCGCCAGCGTTCGCGCTGAGCCAGGATCAAACTCTTCAATTGATAAATCGTTGCCACAAGCACCTTGCGATGCTTGGTAAGCTTCGACTTGAAGGTTCGACCTGTTAACCTGCCGGCGTCTGCCGACAGGCCGGTCTCGACGTCCCCAAACGGGCGGACGTCGCCTTGCCGGGGCTAACCGGCAAGGTTGTAGCTCAACTCTTCAATTCACTGAAAGGGTATTTCAGTATCACAGTGAGGATGTTGAGCCGAACGGGCAATTGTGAGGCTACCCGATCGGGATCATGTTCGCCACGCCCTTCCGCGCTGTGTCGCGTCCGGGCGAGGTCACATCCTCGCGGCGGTACCAACTGTTCACTTGTCAAAGATCAGCGAAGTCGCGTCAACGACCCGACCCGCGCCAATTTGGGCGAGGCGGAGTATGTTACGGATTCATGTGCCCCTGTCAAGGCACCTGAGCCGCTGTTGAAAACTTTGTTCAAAATCAACCGCGCCCCGCCGGGCGGGGAACGGCTCGCGACGACCCATAACACATTACAGCAGATCAAACGCTCCGAGTCAAGCTCAGTATAACGCCATGAAAACGGAAGTCTTGCGCCCTCTCGCTCCCCAGCCGCCCGCAGCCTCAGACCATCCCTTCGAACCGCCGATCCTGCAAATGCGGCCTGCAAGCACGCTTGACGTGTGCTAGAATCGGGTGTCAGTTGGGTTTTCACGGGTCCGAGCCGCAGATGACTCGAGACCTCTTGGAGTGCCGAGGATTCCCAGTACACCGTCCCAACACGATCTGCGGCTGGCCGCTCGCAAGGCCTTCACGCTCATCGAACTGCTCGTGGTGATCTCGATCATCGCTCTGCTTATCGCGCTGCTCATGCCTGCGCTGGGACTGGCCCGCGAGGCCGTGCGAAACGCGGCATGCCTGAACAACGTCAAACAGGCCATGGTGGGCGTCCAGAGCTACAACTCCGACCACGGCATGCTTCCGCCTTCCCATAACGGCGACCAGCAAGGCGACAACCACCATGACATCGCCGTGATGGAGGATTCGTGGCACACCATCCTGATCAATGGTGGCTACACCAACGCACCAACCGTGCGAAACCAGGACGAGATGCCGAACGCAAGCTCATCCCCCTTCCTGTGCCCAAGTGGCCTTGAAGTATCGACTTACGGCCCCAATGACCGCTCGGGGGAGTTCGCCGAATCGGACACCATGCAGCATGCGTTTCCCTACCGCTCGACGACCGCCGGCAAGACCTACTACCTGCCCAGCCACTACGCCGCCAGCGCCGATTCCTACTACGTGACCCAGTTCGGGTTCGGCAAGAACCCACAGGACAGCAGCGGACGCACCACCGTCCGCAAATTCGACAAGATTCGATCCCCGTCCGAGCTTGCGGCCATCTACGAAGGCTGGCAAATCCACCGCGGATGGGCCCTTTACCACATCGCGGGACGGCATTTCGGGCGAACCAAGACCAACGTCTCGTTCTTCGACGGCCACGCCGAGACCTATGAGCGCGAAAGCATCCCCAGGAACACCACCATCGGCGCAAACAGCATTCTCCGTAAACACATCTCAGCGGACACCTTGACGGGGCTGTTTCCGGAACCGCTCTGGCGAATGGACCAGTAGCCCCCGATTTGCTCGACCCGGCCGGGGGCCGTAGGCTGTTGCCTTAACCGGGGACATGTCGCCCCCGGGGGATCCAGGTTCCACCAAAGAGGACGTTTCTCACATCTCAATCCATGGGAGATTATCCGATGCGGTATTCTGCGATTGCGTTGACCTCTGTTCTTCTGGCTGCCGTCTGCCCCGCCCGGGCGGGGGTGATCCTCGTCGATCTCAACCGGACGTATAGCGACCCGATCACCAGCGACTGGAACACGATCGAAAGCACACCAGACAATACTTCAGGCGGCGTCATCACGGTGGTCGATCAGCCCCTGCACAGCAGCCTGGAACTGCCAACGCCTGCGACACTCAGTCTGACAGGCGCCTGGGCCGTCAGCATGACGACCGGAAACGCATCGATCTCGCCGGACGCGCCGGCCGAATTCGAGACAGCCGCCCGGGATTACTTCTGGATCTCGACCCTCCAGACCACTTCCACACTCACCATCGGCGGCCTGATCGATGGCAGCGCCTATCAGATCGAGGTGGTCTCCTCGCGGGCCAGTGACAACACCAACCGCAGCGCCGACTTCAGCATTCACGGCAGCCCGGCCGACGACCCCGCCGGCTTTTCCACGCCGCATCACGACGGTCAGGATTTCCACGCTTACGACGACGGCTATCTGGACGGCATGATCATGGAATGGTCGAGTGTCCAGCCGATCGGCGGTGAGATCACGCTGCTGGCGGCGCCGACCGCAGAGAACAACACGGCCTTCGTCAACGCCCTGCGCATCACCGGGCCCTTCGGGCTTCCCGGGGACCTCGACTTTGACGGCAATGTCACCTTCGTCGAAGCGGCCACAGTAGTCGGCAACATCAGTCTCACGGGGGCGACGTGGACCGAAGGCGACTTCGACGCCAACGGTGTGGTCGATGTGTCCGACGCACAGGCCGCGGTGGGAAATCTGCCGCAGTCGCCAGGAGCCGCGCGACTCCAGTCCATGATCATCCCCGAGCCCGCGGCCCTGGCGATGGTGTCACTGACAATGGCGATGCTCCTCGCCCGGCGACGGTCTGCGTAAGCCGATTGGCGCATCGCGCCATCGCGGCCCGTCAGCCGCGCCTCACGCGGTCGGCTCTATCGACCGACCGTCACGCATTTCATCTGCTTCTGGTCGCGCAGCACGAGTCTGCCGTCGGCGAGCGCCATCGGTCCCCAGATCTTGCCGCCGTCGAGGACCTTCGCCGCCGCGATTTCGCGATATCCGTCCGGCGTGGCCTCGGCAAGACGCAACGTCCCGCTCCGACCGTCGAGGATGAAGATCAGACCATCGGCGATCACCAGTTGTCCCATGTCGAATGACGGGCTGCGCTCCGTCTGCCATTTGATCTCACCTTCCGGTGTCAAGCAGTGCAGACCCGAGCGGTTGTCGCTGCTGTTGCTGTAAATGTAGCCGTCGTAGAACACGGCCGACCCAAGCTTCGATTCACTGCGCCGGTCTCTGAACAACTCGGTCACCACGAATTCGCCGCCCTGCCGCTCGACGCGCACCATGGCGCAACCGCCTTTGTACCCCATGGTCATGAAAATGCGATTGCCGTCCAGGAATGTCGGCGACGGAATCGGCCGCTTGCCGTCGAAGCCCTCGTACGTCCAGAGCACCGTCCCGTCCGACGGATCAATGCCGGCCAGCATCCGGTTGTGCAGCACGACGACCTGCTCAACCTCGTCCAGCGTCGTCAGGATGGGCGAACAGTACGCCTCTGACTTGCCCAGCGGCTTGCTCTTCCAGACGACCTCCCCGGTTCGCTTGTTCAGCGCCATGACGCCGACATCGCGGCTGCGGATCGACACGATGAGGTGCTCGCCGCGCACGAGTGGCGATTGCGCAAAACCCCAGCGCGGCTGGGGAGCGCCGAAGTCTCTGCCCAGGTGCTTGATCCAGACCGGACGCCCGGTGCGCGTGTCGAAACAATGCAGGTGGCCGAACACCCCCATCGTGTAGACGAACTGTCCGTCGACCGTCGGCGTGGAACGTGAGCCGGCGTAACCGACCTTGCCGGGCGCCTCGTAGCGGTAGTGCCAAAGCTCGCGTCCGGAAGCGAGGTCAAACACGCGAAGCTTGTCGTGCGACTTGCCGTCACGATCGAGCAGGTAGACCTTCCCGCCGGCAATCGACGGCCCACCGAAGCCTTCACCGACCTCGATCGTCCAGTTGACCGTCGGTCCGCCGTCCGGCCACGACCGCAGCAGCCCGGTTGCCGACGCAACCAGGCTCGCATCCGCGCCCTGGAAGCGCGGCCAGTCGGCGGCTTGGCGCTTCGCGTCAGACTGGCCACATGCCAACTGAGCGACCGTCAAGGCGACAAGTAGAACGCCCACAGCCGATATCGAGATTCTCGTCCTGTTCATCGACCGACTCCTTCTCCGTGAGGACATACACATTGACACACGTCAATATAATTTTGCCCCGCGTGTTTGCCGGTGTCAAATGCACAGAAAAGTCGGAGAATCCTCACAGCCGGGCCAAACCGACTGGTTGGCGATTCGTAAGGGTACCGCCCACTCCGGTCGCGAGGTATAATTCCCGCACTTCCCGCAACGATCATTCCTGCCAAGGAGAAAGGCAAGAAGCGATGCTTACCAGTCTGCCCACGAGCCGCCGGTGTCTTTTGCTGATCGCGGCGATTCTTTTCGGCACGGTCGCAGCCGAGACGGCCAAGGGCGATGCGTTCGTGCAGATCCAGACGAACATCTTCGCGCCCAAGATCTACCTCCAACTCTACGACGACCGGCCGCTTACGCAGGCCAACTTTCTGAGCTATGTCAACGCTGACGAGTACAACAGCTCGTACTTCCACCGTCTGGCGCAAGGCTTCGTCCTGCAGGGCGGCGGCTACAAGGTTGACGGAACCCAAGTGGATCTGGATCTCGACGGCGACGGCGACCCGACAACGGGCACGCCGACGGTGCCAAACGAATTCAGCAACCCGCCCTACCGGTCGAATCTCATCGGCACCGTCGCGATGGCCAAGGTGGCTGGTGATCCCGACAGCGCCACCAGCGAGTGGTTCTTCAACCTCGATGACAACTCGGGCAACCTCGACTACCAGAACGGCGGATTCACTGTGTTCGGCCGGGTGATCCGCGGAATGGATGTCGTCTGGGCGCTTGCCTACCACGAGAATGTGACGCTCTACGGTGAATTGCCGATCTACGAGCCGGACGGCGGCGGGCAGTACTACGAGATGATCGTGGACGCCTCGCAGATCAGCATCGAGAACGGCGATCTCAATGTCGACGGTCAACTCACGTTCGCCGAGGTCGCCACGACGGTCGCCAACATCGGACTGACGGATGCCTGGTGGTGGGACGGCGACTTCAACGGTGACTGGGTCGTGGACGTCACGGATGGCCAACTCGCCGTGGCCGCCTACAACGCCCAGAATCCGCTGGCGCCGCTCAGTCTGGACACGCTGATGGCCGTGCCCGAGCCGGCCAGTGCCGCGCTGCTGCTGGCCGGAACGTGTCTGCTGCTGCGTCGGCGGCGCTGACCGGCCGTCGCTGGGCAATACCAGCCCGACCTGATAGCCTGCCGACATGGTTCCACCTTCCACACCTGCGGGCTCTTCCACCGACGCCGACGAGGTGATCGCCCAGGAGCAGGCGTTGCTGCGCGGACTCCGGGCCGGCGACGACGCCGCGTACGAGCAGCTCGTCCGCGAGCACATGCCCAAGCTCCTGGCCGTGGCGCGGCGGCTGACGGGTAACGACGACGATGCGCGCGACGTCGTGCAGGACGGTTTCCTGCAGGCGTTCAGGGCCATCGGGAAGTTTGAAGGCAACAGCCGCATCGGCACCTGGCTGCACCGTATCGTCGTCAACGCGGCCCTGATGAAGTTGCGCCGGGCCAGGCGCAAGCCCGAATCCAGCATCGACCAGATGCTCCCGGCCATTCCCAAGGGCGAAGACATGCGTCCGGTCTCCGCCTGGCGCGACGCCCCGAGCGATCCGATCGAGCGACGTGAAACCCGCAGGCTGATCCGGGCATCTATAGATAAGTTGCCGGAGCAGTACCGAACCGTGCTCGTGCTGCGGGATATCGAGGAAATGGACACCCAGGAGGCCGCCGATCTGCTGGGGATCAGCCCCGGCGCGGTCAAGACCCGCCTGCACCGGGCGCGGCTGGCGCTTCGTGAACTGCTGGACCCGCACATGCAGGGAGAGTCGATATGACGTGCGAAGAATTCGTCGAATTCATGTGCGACTACGTCGAGGGGCGATTGCCGGAGGACCAGGCGGCCCAGTTCGAGCAGCGCATCGAATCCTGTGAGCACTGCCGCAACTTCCTGGCGACGTACGAGCGGACGATCAAGATGAGCCGCAAGTGCGTTTTCTGCGATGAAACGGAAGGCGAACTGCCGGAAGATGTGCCCGATGGCTTGGTCGGCGCCATTCTCGCATCGCGGAAAGGCCCGGCCGCCACTGATTGACCGCTCGGAACCATCCGACCGCTCGACCTCGCGCACGACACCGCAATAATCAAGGGCCGCCGCGGATTCACCATCGGAGTGCGCCACATGGCCCGATCCAACGCCGACACATGCGAAGACGCCCTCTTCGACGACGCGATCAAGCGGCTCGACAACGCCGCTGAGCATGCGCGTATCGACCCCGAAACCATCATGCGGCTCAAGCATCCCCGGGCGATCCTGCAGGTGTCCATCCCCGTGCGCATGGATGACGGCTCGCTGCGCATCTTCGATTCCTACCGCGTACGCCACGACGACACGCGCGGCCCGGGCAAGGGCGGCATCCGCTTTCACCCCCGGGTCAGCCTCGATGAAGCCAAGGCCCTGGCCTTCTGGATGACCTGCAAATGCGCGGCCGTGAACGTGCCGTTCGGCGGGGCCAAGGGCGGCGTCGTGGTCAATCCCAAGGAACTGTCGCCACTGGAACTGGAGCGGCTCGCCCGCGGCTTCATCCGCCAGATGGGCGAATTGATCGGCCCGGAGATCGACATCCCCGCCCCCGATGTCTACACCAACGAGCGGATCATGGGCTGGATGATGGACGAGTACTCCAAGCTCGCCGGCCGGCGCACGCCGGACGTGATTACCGGCAAGCCGATCGCCCTGGGCGGTTCGCACGGCCGCGCCGATGCGACGGGGCGCGGGGCCTACTACTGCATCAAGGAACTCCAGGCCATCCGCGAGTGGAAGCCGCAGGACATCACCGTGGCCGTGCAGGGCTTCGGCAACGCCGGCCAGCACGTCGCGCGGCTGCTCGACGCCGACGGCTACCGCGTGGTCGCCGTGAGCGATTCCAAGGGCGCCATCCACAAGGAAGACGGCTTCGATGTGCCCAGCCTCATGCAGCACAAGAATGAGTCGCGAGAACTGAAGGCCGTGTACTGCCACGGCTCGGTCTGCGAGATGGTTGATGCCGACACCATCACGAACGAGGAGCTGCTCGCGCTGGACGTCGACATCCTGATCCCCGCGGCGCTGGAGAACGTGATCACCGGCGACAACGCGCACGACATCAAGGCCCGGGTCATTGTGGAAGTGGCCAACGGTCCGACCACCTGCGAAGCCGATGCGATTCTGGCCGAGCGCGACGACGTGCTGGTCGTGCCCGACATCCTGGCCAACGCCGGCGGCGTGACCGTCAGCTACTTCGAGTGGGTGCAGAACCGCACCGGCTTCTACTGGCCCGAGCAGGATGTGCATGACCGTCTGCATGAGATCATGTCCGAGGCGTTCCGGTCGATCTACCGGACCATGGAAGACAAACACATCGACATGCGAACCGCGGCGTACGTGCAGGCGCTGAACCGGATCGGCGAGGCCATCGAGGCCGGAGGAACGCAGCGGTATTTCACGAATCACGAGCATGATTGACCGGCCACGAGCCAGTCCTGCGCGAATGGCTGACATCCCCCACTTCCTTGACTTGGTGCATCCGCGCGGTAGGTCTCCGTTGGCGACGTGTGGGGTGCGCGCAGGCGCGTGCGGCCTTACCGATCGGGACATTGGGACAGAAGTGGAGAGGATTCCATGGGTTACAAACTTGGGAGCTTCGCGGCGATCGCCGCCGGACTCATCATCGTGGGAATAGGCCACGCAGCCGTTCTGATCCAGGACGACTTTGCCGATGGCGACCGGAAAGACGGTGACGGCCTGGAGGCGGCGTGGTTCAAACAAGAGGAAGCTGAGAACCTAACCATCGTCAATGACGACGGCGCAGGGAAGCTCAACGGAGGCAATGCGCTCTATTTCGAGGAAACCAGCGACTACCGCGGCTTTGCGGGCCTGTTCACGACCGTCGAGGGCGGCAACGACTACGGCGCGGTGACGCTGGACGAAGTCGGTGAGGCACTGGCTTTGAGCTTCCGCTTCAGACTGACCCAGACGCCCAATGATGACAACGCGTTCCGCTTTGGCATCGTCAACAACAACGGATCGCAGGCCCTGGATGACGGCTCGGATGTTGATGATGACCACGGCCACGCCCTCCGCCTGGCGACGGGCAACAAGACCAAGAGCAACTTCTATTACGACACGTCGCAGCCGGGCATCCTCAGTGGCACGGGGCTGAGCGATGTCGGCGCCAGCCTTGGCTTCGGCATTGGCGACACGCTGCCGCACGAGGTGACCTTCACGCTGACGCGCATCAGCGCGAGTGAATTCCTGATGGAACTGGACTTCGACGGCAACCTGTTCAGCGAGGTGTCGACGCGGCTGAACCCCGAAACGTTCCACGGCGTGGGCTTCGCCTCCGGCGCGGGCAACCCGGATTTTCTGATCGATGATGTTCAACTGACTTACATTCCTGAACCGGCCACCGCGGTGCTGGCCGGGTTGGGCGTGATGCTGCTGGTCAGGCGACGTCGGTGATCGCCGCGGGACGAGTGCCAATTCCCATCTCAACTGCCTTGACGTGAGCGTCGCGCGCGGCCGTGAAGGTAGATCGCGCCGGCGATCCAGACGACGAACCAGAAGGCGAAGGCGATCAGTCCGAACGGCGGCCATTTTTCGGTGACCGCGCGGCCATCAATCTCGATGCTCAGCGTGCTGCTGCCGAAAGTGTGTGAGCCCTGGCTCCAGGTGCCGGTGGCCTGGGTCGGCGGCACGAGTTGCGCGAGGATTTCCGCGCGGAATCGTTGATTGCCCTGGGCGCCCTGGTCGGCCAGCCACGCGTCGAGATCGGCATCCTGCAACGCCGCGCCTTGGACCACGTGTCCCGACGCGCCGCGGTAACTGAAGGCGTGCGACTGCGGATCGACAAGCATCTCGTGCACGCGTGAGCCCGGCTCGGCCCGCAGACGGATGTCATCCGGCACAAGCGTCGGCGTCTGGAACTCCCACGGCCACTGCACGGCGACGGCGCCGCGAGCGATCACCACCGCCTGCCGCGCCTGCGGGGAACTTGTCGGCGGCTCCCACGTGATTCGGACTTGTTCCCGCGCGGCATAGAACGTGGGAACCACGGCTGCGAGCGCGGTGAACGAAACGATCAGGGCGACAAACGGCAACAACAGCAACCACCACACCGCCGGCGACATGCGCGTGCGCATGAGTTGCGGCGTGGCGATCCCGATCTCCCGGAAGTCGCCGCCGCATTCCGGGCAGGACAGCGACTCGATCCCGCGCACCGGATACCGGCACTTCGGGCAACACGGCGCATCGCTGCGCTTGAGCGGCAGCGGCCTGTAACCGAAGTACCTGAACACCGCCCACGCGATGCCCGCGAGGACGATGCTGATGAAGATGATGAAGATGAGGCCTGCGATCATCAGTTGATTCCATCAGGTTCGGCAGCCGAATGCGTTGACGTCGGGGCTACGCGCCATAGCACCTCACCTCGTACACCGCCGCGGCGGGGTCGCCGTTTGTCGCGTGGATCACCACGCGCAGCTTCATCGTCTGCACCGGCTCATCCAACACGTGCCGGCGGCGGGTGTGGTAGTTGCCCTCGACTTGCAGCACCGTCTGCCACGCATCATCGACCCAGGCCTGCAGTTCGTAGTCGCGGGCGCACTGCGAATCGCGGTAGAACGGTTGGCAGGCGTGGTATTCGCGCAGGAGGTGGCCGGGGAAGGTCAGTTGCACCGTGGTGATGCGTTGCGGGCGGTCCCATTCGAGTTGCAGCCACTGGCCCAGCGGCTGACTGGGGTCGGAGCGCCACAGGTTGGTAAAGCGATGCGGGCGGGCGACGCCGTTGATGGCGTTGGCGGCGCCGAAGCACGGCTGAGGCGGGCTCACCTTCACGGCCATCGTCTGCCCATCGGCGAAGCGGCGCATCTTGTTCGGCGCCATCTGGAACGCCGCCACGTGACCCGGCACGATGGTGTGCATGGCCATGTGCCAGTGGATGTGCTCGTTGGCCCCGAGGTCCAGCCGCACGTACGTGCCGGGCTTGAGGTCGGCATCGCCATCGAGGTTGACCGGCCAGTCGATCCACTGGAGTTTGCCCGGCGGGACCTGCAGCTTCGCCGCGGCCAGCACCGCGCCGGTGTCGATGCGGTAGTCCCAGATGTGCTCGACAGGCACGATCCACGCTTCCACTTGCTGCGGCTGGTCGGTCTTGTTGGTCAGGCAGACGCTGAGTGTGTCGAGCCTGTCGATACCGATGGCAAGCCACTGGCCGCGGCGGAACTCGAGCTTGGTCCTGTCCGAGTCGACATCCTGATCAACCCACCGCGCCAGGCCCTCGTGATGCCCCGGCGTGTACGGCCCGACACCCGCGTAACCGGCCTCGCTCGAGGCGGTGACGTTGGCGACGCGCGCCAGGTCGTGCTCGGACGCATTGCCGTAGTTCGGCAGGAAGCAGCCGTCATCGAGCAGACGCTGCTGCACGTCGGTGATGGCCCGCTCGGGCACATCGCCGATGTCGAGGTCCTTCTCGAGCGCCACGGCGCAGGCGGTGCCGATGGCCTGGCCCATGAGGGCCGTCGTCGCCATGACGCGCACGGTGCCCAGCGCGGCGTGGGTGGTGCTGACATTGCGCCCGGCCATGGCGAGATTGTCAATGTCCTTCGCGATGAGGATGCGCAGCGGGATGCCATACGGGCCGCAGTAGCTCTTGGCCTGGTATTCGCTGGTGGCGTTGTAGTTCTCGGCGCTGGCCGGCTCGCTGGTCGGGGCAAGCAGGCCGCCGGGGGTGTGCAGGTCGATGAACCAGCCGCCATAGGCGATTTCGTCGGGGAAGACCGTCTTCTGCTGGATATCGTGTTCGGTCATGAAGTAGCGTCCGAGGATGCGCCGGCTTTCGCGCTTGCCGGGCACCTGGCCGATCCAGTCGAGCGCCCAGGTGTCGATACCCAGCTTCTTCATGCGCTCGTCCTTGTTCTTCATGTATTCCCACACGCCCAGGGCGTGGCGTGTCAGTTCGTGGCGGATGGTCTCGGCATCGGTGATGGTGTGCCACGGGATGCCGATCTCGATCCACCAGAACCCGCCGCGGATGTCGTAGGGCTTGCGTCCCTGCTCGTAGAAGAAGGCCGCGTCGTCGTAGTGCATGGCCCAGTCGGGCGCGGTGTAAGGGCACGGGCGATGCTGGTCGTACGCGCGGATGTGGATGGAATTGCCCATCGTGTCGGTGCCGGCGTGTTCGGGGGCGTGGACCTCATCGAACTCCGCGCGGCCTTCGGTGCCCATCCGCCACTCGCACCCGGCCCGATGCGCAACCAGGCCGTCGCCGGTGCAGTCGATGAAGTAGCGGCCCTCGATGTTCAGGTTGACCTCGGCGTTGGCGACGCGCGCCACGACCGCCTGGATGCGGCCCGGGCCGTCGGGATGGCGCGTCGGACGGTGGTAGTAGCCAAGCTGTACGTTCGCCTCATCGTCGCCGTCGCCCGAGCGGCCCTCCCGGCCGGGGGCCATGATCACATCCACCACTGACGTGTTCAGGTGGCACGTCAGGTTGGGCGTCCGCATGGCCATGTCGTACATGACCATGTCCCACACGCTGTTGGTCCAGCCGTTTTCCATGATCTGAACGTGGTTGCGGGCGCGCTCCTCGATCAGCAGCTCGGAGAGGATGCCGGTCTCGCGGGCGTAGGCGTGGAACGCGGCCGTGCCGTGCGGGGTCACGCGGATCTCGCTGGAGCTGTTGCCGCCGAAGACCGGCCGGTCCTGGATGAGGCAGGTGGTCGCCCCATGGCGTGCCGCGGCCACCGCGGCGCAGAAGCCGGCCAGCCCGCCGCCGCAAACTACCACGTCGAATTGCTGTTGCTGGTGAATCATGTTGTCCTCCGCTGGGGGTTCGGGCAGAGCGTAGCAATTTCAGGCCGATCCCAACAGACGTCGGTCACGCCGCGGGATGCCGGAATGCCCGTCGGCGCAACAGGCTTAGGTCGCGCGGCGGACAAACCGCCCTGGCGCGCTGTGAGAGGGGGTGAATACGGCAAAGTGCGCTGAAACATAAGAAATCGGTCTGCAAATTCCACAAAAGTGCATCGTTTTTGGCCTCGTTTGCGCCGGTTTCTGTCAGTTTCTCCAGAGTCGTGCAGGAATCGGCTGGATTCCGCGTTCGTCGACGGGATGTGGATGGCACTGTTCATCATCGGGTGCAGCAATTTATGCCAATACGACTTCCGCGTTGAACCTGCAGCGCGGCGGGGAAAGCGGGCGGGGGCCGGCAGGTTCGAGCAACAACGGCACAAGCACCGCGCGATGCCCCTCCACTTAGTAACTATCTCAAAAGGCTCACTTGAGCCGATAACCATCCGTAGGATCCC
>CAZHJL010000109.1:0-13441 GCA_964532795.1 uncultured Phycisphaeraceae bacterium
ATCCAAGGTACGCCGCCATTTTCAATCCGTCATCCACAGGATTTGGTTATATCTCATCTCCTGATGCGAAACTCGTTGTTTTTGCGTTGCAGTCGTATCCATAGTGAACCCAAAGAGTGTAAGCTCGGCTGCAGCGGCAGCCTTGGCGAGAGAACGAAGCTGGCAGGTCGGCGATCGGCCGCGAAGGCGGCCGGGGGAGTGCAAGCCAACAGGCAAGGCGCGACGAAAGGGTCAGGCAATCAGGGCGGAGTAATACCCCAGCGCACTTGCTGCGCGGCCGCTTCTAGGCGCAAACTGACCCCTTGTCTCATCATTACTGCATTTTACGGCTTTGGCCAGCCGAAGTGAAGCGCTTTCCAGATCTTGTGCAGCGGCATGGCGCAGGGCTTGAACAAGCTGGGATTTACACGGCTTTGTGTGTAGAATTCAACGATTGATCATCGTGCGGCGAAACGGATTGGCAGAGGCCCCTCATGAACCACACACCCAAGAACATCCTTGACCTGATCGACCGCTTCAAAGCGGCGGAGCAAAGCGAGAAGAATCAGCGTAAGCACGCCCGCTGGCGCGGCTGGCCGCGGCGGCTCGACTCGCAGGGGTTTCCCATCACCATCGAGCCGGAAGCGCCCATGTGGGGCGATATCCTCGGCTTCGACCTCGTGCGATTCTACGCCGACCCGGAGGAGTACCTGCGTCGGAATCTCCAGATGGCCCTGTACCGGTTCGACCGCTGGGACGAGGACACCCCTTTGGAGCGGCGGATTCGCATCTGGATGGGCGTCAGCTTCGAGGCGAGCCTCTTCGGTGCCCAGACGCGGTACGCCGAGCGCGAGTGCCCCTGGATCAGCGGCGGCCCGGTTGTCACCGACGAAGCGGCTTTCGAGAGCCTCGAGCCGCCGGACTTTTTCACCAGCGGGCTGATGCCCCGCGCGCACGAGTTCTACGACCGCATCCGCCGGATGCTGCCGGAGGACTTCGAGGTCGATTTCCCCGACTGGGAACGCAGCCCCTTCGGCGTGTGCAACCATATCCGAGGCACCGAGAACCTCCTTGTGGACATAGTGCAGGAGCCGCAATTCGCCAACCGGCAGATCGCCTTCATGACCGAGTGCCGTAAGCGTTGGGTCAACGACCGCGCGAAGTTCCTCGGCCGCGACGTCGAACCGGGCGTGCTTCTCAATGATGAGGTAAACGGCGAACTGTTTCCACCGGCAATGTACGAGGAGTTCATCCTTCCGGGCGAGATCGACTTGGGCAAGTTCCAGGGCATAAAGTACTGGCACTCCTGCGGGAACGTGACAGGATTCCTGGCCCTGATCCGGCAAGTGCCTGGCCTGGAGGTGTTCCATGTCGGGCCGCGCACGGATATCACGGCAGCGGCGAGCGAGATTGAGGGCCTCGCCCTGCAAGTGTGCCTGGACCCCGTGGCCGATATCCAGCGGCGCGATGAGCACCACATCATGCAGCGGTTACGACACATTGCCAGCGCTTGTCAGAGCAAGCCTTTCACGATCCGCGCCGACGGCCTGCATACGATTGACACGCTGGATCGCGAACTTGGCCAGATCGACGCCTGGCTCGATCTCGCCAAGGCGGTACGGGAGGAACACGCCTGACGTTCAGCGGGGTCGATCGGCCGAGGCTTCTTCCGCAAGCCAGTGTGAAGGAATCCGATCCCGCCGCGAAGCCGGCACGAACACGGCGTTGATCCAGAAATCCTTTGATGACGGCAACTCCAGGGGAATAAGCCTGGCCTCGTCCGTGTCGATCCGGTAAGCGGAATACTCGGCGCGGCGAGCCCCAAGGAAACAGTCAACCACCTCCGACACGTCATGACCGAAGGGTCTGGCCTCCTCGGTGGACAGTTCGACCATCCAGATAGGGGCATCCGGAACATTAAGGATCGTCTTCGCCCCGGCCAGCACGGCAATTTCCGCACCCTCGGCGTCAAGCTTCACGAAGTCCGGGCGGGCGGGAAGTACATCATCCAGCCTGGCCATCCGCACGCGATAGCGCTTCGCCGAGTCGTCGCCGGATTTGCAGGAGCCGCTGATCCAGTTGTCCGGGATGAAGAAGTCGGTTTCAGCGTCCTTATCGCCCAGCGCCACCGCGTGAACCGTCAGATTCGGATACTCCTGTGAGAGGGACCCAAGCAGACGCACAAGAAACGGATTCGGCTCGAAGGCATGCACTTGGCCCGTCTGGCCAATGCTGTGGCACAGCAGGCTCGTGTACCAGCCGACATTTGCTCCGATATCCACCGCCAGATCGCCGGGCCGGACGGCCTCTTGGACAAGAAGGGTTTCGTTCTGCTCGGCGGGGAATTCCCTCTCCAACAGGTACGGGATCGAGACCGGATTGCGCATATCCAGGTAGATCACGCGGCCATCCTTCATACGCATGGGCAGATGCTGCAGTCCGCGATGGCGTTCTCCCAGCCGACAAAATGCCTCGTCGGACGGCCGCCAGCCGGTCCATTGGTAGGCCCGATGCAAAATCTCGGCCACCATCCTTGCCGCCGACCGAGCAAGAAGGCCTGCTCCTGCGGATTCCACCCCCTGGTCTCGGCCCGTCTGCTGAGATTGGCTCTTAAACCCTGCTGAGTTCGGTGTCATTTCTGTTCGTCTGCTCATCGCGACCTTTAACTCGTCCACAAAACACGTTCGATATTCGATCTCTTGTATTACACGAGTGCCAAGGACAAATACCATTCATCGGCAAGTCGCGAAAATGCCCGACCGGTGTTGAAGATACGTATCTACTTCGGCTGCCGTGCCTTACCCGCCAGTTTCTCCCAGCCTGGCACAGTGGCACATCAAGGCCTGCGGGCATCGTGGAAGGCGGCGCAAAAATCAGGCTGTCGACTGCAAAAGCCTGTCTGCTTGACTGCTAGGGCGGATATGCTTGCCGTAGCGCCGACGCGCTTCTCGTCGCACCGCAGCAGGTGGTACGGCACCTCGCGGTGGTGGTCGGCGACCGCGTCCTTTCCTATCCAGTTCAACGTCGGCATCAGCGGGCCTTCCGTGTGTTCTTGCTCTTCTTGCCCGGCGCGGCCGGGGGTGGGGGCATCGTGCCGGTCCGCATCCATTCGTCAATGGCGCTCTTTTGGAAACGCCACTGCTGGCCGATCTTCACGCCCGGCACCTTGCCCGCCCGGGCGAAGTGATAGAGCGACGACTTCGACAGCTTCAGGTAGGCCGCCAGCTCGTCAATGGTCATCACATCGTCGGCCTGCTTGCCGGCCATGCGCAGTTCCTTTCCGCTCAGGAAGATAGCCACCCCAGCACCACAAGATGGGCGGCCAAGATGATACGCCACCTGTCAACCGCTGTCAAAAGATGAAAGCCGCCGATGAGTCGCAACTCGGCCGCTGAGAGCCAGCATGTCCTTGGTCGAGCGTTTTGCCTTTGCGCGTACTTGGAGCAAGTGTGTCTGGCAGCGAAACCGTCTCTGCTTTCGTGCCAGGGATTGCGGCACGCGCTCGATGGCTACAGTCCCTCACCAACCTCTGTCCCTCCAAGAGCTTGCGTTCACTCATTGCCAGCGTGCATTCCGCGGGTATCTGGAAAACGCAGATACTCAACCGGCACGCTCTCCGTAAGCCAGACACCGTTTGCGGAAAGGAAGAAACGGTGGCCGTGGGCCTGCATCGTAGCGGCGTCGATCTCGAGGACGACAGGTTTGCCATGTCGTCGGGGTGCACGACCGTAGCTGCGCGGATGGTTTAGCCGATAGAGAGGCATGAGAGGTCTGGCGGAGCCGGACCGGAAGACAGTCTGACATGGAGGTCCGAGAGATGGGGCACGATGCGACGGTTCGGGCGGCGGATGAGCACGTGGCGCAGAAGCGGGCGGAGTTCCTGGCCCACGCGGAGCAGGCGTTCGATCGGATGTTCGGGGCCGACGGACAGAATGGCCTGGTGACGTTTTAGGAGCGGGAGGACCGGGCCTGCGAGGTGGGCGACGGCCTGACCCGCTGGCTGATGGCCGAGCACCTGGCGCTGGACCCGGTGGGCGGCACGAGCATCGAGCGGGACTGTCCGATCTGCGGCGGCCCGGTGCGGTACGAGTCGGCCGGCCAGGCCGAGATGGAGTTGCGGGAGTTCCAGACGCGTCGGGGCAAGATCGAGTACCGGCGTGCGGCGGCGCGTTGCCCGCGATGCCGGAAGATTTTTCCCTGCTTGACGAGCGTCTGGGCCTGGGCACGGAGGGCTACAGCCTGGCGCTGCTGGCCAAGATCGAATACGCCGGGGCCAACGAGCCCTCCTTCGCGCAAGCCGCCGAGGCGTTGCGGCGCCTCGCGGAACTGCCCATCAGCGACCGGCACGTGGAGCGGATCACCGAGCGTCTGGGGCGGGAGCGGGCCGACCAGCGAGACGCCCGGGTCGAGCAGATGAAGGCGGGCACGCTCTCGCCTGCCCGCGCCGAGCCGCCGTGGGTGGTGATGCCCGGCACCTGGTTGACGTGCCACTTGCCCGAGTGGTAGCAGCGGTAGCCCGCGGGCTTGAGGTAGTGCGGCAGCGTGCGGCCCCACTCGGGCAGCGGGCCTTGGGGAGCGTGCTTGGGCACCTGCGGGTAGTACTGGCCGGTCATGATGCACGCCCGCGACGGCCAGCACCGCCCGGCCGAGTAGTGCTGCGTGAAGCGCACGCCGCGCCCGGCCAGGGCATCGAGGTTGGGCGTCGAGATTTCCCCGCCGTAGCAGCCGAGGTCCGAAAAGCCCATGTCATCGGCGACGATCATCACGACGTTCGGCCTGGTCATTTGACGTCCCTGTTCCATTCTGCAATGGTGTGCCGCTATCGCCCCGTCGTCGCCGCGAGGAATGCCCGCAGCGAGCGCTGGACGTCCGCCTGCTCCGACCGGCCTGCGAGGTTGTGCCATTCGTGCCCGTCGGTGCGGTGGTCGTACAGTTCTTCCTCACCGTCAGTGTAAAGGATGTACCGATGCGTCCGCGAGCGGACGCTGAAGTGTTCGTCGGCGACGCGGTAGGCGTGCTCGCGGTCCTGAGCGGCCGGGCCGGAGACCATGCTGATCGCTGCCATCGCCCCGGCCCAGTCGGCGCGGTCAGGTTGCTCCAGCAGCGGCCGGAGTGAACAGCCCTCGAGCGGCCGACCGCTCGTGTTGCGGTTCGGGTCGCGCGGCAGCGAGCAGCAGTCGACCATCGTCGGGTACAGGTCCAGCAGCGAGACCGGCCGGTCGCACTCGACGCCCCGCGCGAGCCCCGCCCCCGCAATCACCAGCGGAACGCGGTTGGCCTCCTCCCACGGCGAGTACTTGAACAGCCACTGCTTCTCGCCCATGTGGTAGCCGTTGTCGCTGGTGAGGATGACCAGCGTGTTGTCGGCGGCAGGGCTGCTCTCCAGGGCGTCGAGGATCGTCCCGATCTGCGCGTCGGCGAACGCGACGCACGCCAGGTATGCCTGCGTCCACCGCTTGAGCATGTGCTCGCCGCCGACGTCGAGCACCTGTTGGTACTTCTTGAGCCCCCAGCCTTTGTCGCTGAGCCCGCCGTCGCGAATGATCTTCGCGCAGTCGGCCAGGTCGTCCTCGAGCGTCTCGGCAAGCTGGATCGTCTCCAGCGGAAACAGGTCGAAGTACTTCTTCGGCGCCACCAGCGGGGTGTGGGGCTTGCCGATGCCGACGCACAGCAGCCGCGGCCGGTCGAAGGGCTTCTGGAGGACGTCGGCGGCCCAGCGGGCGTTCATCTCGTCGGGCATCGGGTCGCGGTCGTCCTCGCTGACGTAGCGGAACGGGCGGTTGTCGCCGTAACGCCACCCGCGATAGCCCGGCACGCCGGTGGCTGGGTTGGGCGGCAGGTCGGGCACGTCGGACAGCGGTGCAAAGAGCATCTCCGGACCCCAGGAAGCAGGGCAATTGGGGTGGTGGCAGCAGGCTTGCCACCCCCGGCCGCCCTTGAGGCCGTCCCAGGTCCAAGGCCCCCAGTCGACGTCGTAGCCGTGCCCGTCGCGCCAGACTTCGTTCTTCTCTTCGCCGTTGTGGAAGATCTTCCCTGTGCCGTAGACCCCGTACCCGTGGTCGCCGAAGTGCTCCATGAAGGTCCGGCAGTCGCGGAGGATCGCGTTCTCCCACCAGGGCGTGCGGCTCATCGTGTAGCCGCAGTGCCCGCTCGTCCAAGGCGCGATGCCCGACAGAAAGCTCGCCCGCGACGGGCCGCAGATCGGCACGTTGGTCTGTGCATTGGTGAAGCGGACGCCGCGGCGCATCAGCCGCTCGATGTTCGGCGTGCGCGCCTGCGGATGCCCGCCCATGCCGGAGACGGCGTCGTTGAGGTCGTCGCAGACGATGAACAGTACATTCGGTCGCTCAATCATGTGCACTTCCTTTGGTGCCTGGCCGATCAATCACCCGTTGCCGCGCTTGTAGCCGGGAATCAGCGAGTCGTCCAGCGCCAGGTACGAGGGCGTCTCATCGCGCCGGGCCTCGACTTCCACCAGGCAGACTTCGTTGCGATCCAACGTGACATCCAGGCTCAGCCGCTGGTCGGCGGTGGACCTGACCACGACTTCGAGGTTCGGCACGGCGGCATCGTGCAGAAGCTGCAACTGTCGCGGCGAAGGCGACCGGGGACGCCCGATCGCCCGCCAGCAGTTCCATGCGTTGCCGCATTCCTCGTTCACCCGGCGGCAGGTTACCACCGCTTCCGGGGCGGCCAGCGGAAGATCGAGCTTCAGCTGCTTGCGGTCAGGGTCATCGACCGCGAGAACCGGGTTCCACGCCGCCAGCACCACCGCGCCGTCGCTCCGCCGTGTGACGATGCAGTCGTCGTCGCGGTAGAGCAGTTGGTCGCCCAGGCGGCGGAAGAACGCGAACAGGTGGAACGTCGGCTTGCGGATGCTGCGCAGCGCCACCAGGCCGAAGCCGCCGTGGAAGGGCGCCTGGGGCACGTCGTTCTCCTCGAACACGTCGGAGAAGGTCCAGTAGGAGAACGAGTCGGCCCAGTCGCCGCCCTGGCTGAGCAACCGGCCGAGGTAGGCGGCGTTCAGGGCCGTGTCGTGCACCGGCGATCGCGGGCTGTAGGAAGTGTTGTACTCGGTGATGTGCAGCGGCAGCACCGGATAGAGGGAGTCGCGCACGCGCGCCCGTGCCTCCGCGAACTGCTTGAGGCAGTGGTCGACGGGGTGCAGGCTCTGGTAGCCGTATTCGCCAGCCCGCGTCACCTTGGCGCCCGCGTAGGAATGCGTCGACACGAAATCGACGGGCACCTTCTCTCGGTCGCACATCTCCAGGAACGGCGTGATCCAGTCGATATGGGCCGGGCAGGTGGCCGGACCGCCGACCTGAAGGTCAGGGTCGACATCCTTGATCGCCCGCACCGTCTCGCGGTAGAGGCGAAAGTACTCGTCCTGCCCGCCGGTCCAGAAGCCTCGCACGTCGGGCTCGTTCCAAACCTCGAACGGCCAGGTCCGCACTTCGGCCCGTCCGTAGCGATCCAGCAGATGCGAGACCAGGCCCTGGATCAGCTGGCGCCACTCGGCGTAGTCGCGCGGCGGAGTGATGTTGCCGCGCCACCAGAAGCACGTCGCCTCGCCGGAGGCCAGATCGTGCGGCATGAACCCCAGTTCAACGAACGGCCGGATGCCCTTGGCCAGGAAGCTGTCGTAAATGAGGTCCAGGTAGGTGAAGTTGAGCGGTGCCTGGGCGACGCTGTCGGCCGGGGCGTTCCAGTAGCGATCGCGGTAGATCCCGACGAGATCCGAAAGCACGCCGTGTCCGCGGACGTACGAGAACACGAGGTAGCCCAGCCACGACGGCCCCGGAGCGATGGTCGCCACACCCTTGCCGCCGGTGAGCGTCTCCGGCGCCGCGATCCGCGCGCGGTGTTCGGGGAAGGGGACGATCGCTTCGCAGGGGTGGACCAGGCACTCGGCCAGCGGGGGCACGCAGTGCGGCCGGCAGGTCCGATCGGCCTCGACGACGACCGCTGCCGGCCATTCGCGACAGGCATCGTGGTCGCGATGCCAACCTCGCGGCCAGAGCCGCAGGTCCTGCCGGCGCGTGATGCCGATGCGCTCCGCGGCGGCTTCGTATCCGCGCGCGTCGCAGGCCTGCCAGGTAGGGTCGCTTGCCAGTGCGACCCCATGGGCCGAGTCGCGGATCTCGCAGCGAAGGGCTCCGCTGCCGCGCGAGAAGCGCGTGGGATCCTCCGGACCTGCGATCACCTCCACCGCGATCAGGTGTTCACGGCGTCCGGCCAGCAGGCATTCAAGGTCGAACACGTCCTCGTACCACCAGGTCGGCGCGTCGGCCATGGCGTAGGAGCCCCCCACCGGCGCGGGACCGCGCGCGACCAGCCGGCCATCGATCCATACCCGGTACCAACTGTCAGCCGTGATGCGCAGCCAGGCCTTGCTGACGTTGCGGGCGGTCTCGATCTCGAACCGTCGGCGGAACCACGCCCCGCGGATCTGCGCCTCGCCCGTGGCCAACCGCGCGTCCCAGCGGCTGTACGGTGCCGGCGCTCCGGCGCCGGCCGCCGACCAGATCCAGCATCCGGTCCACGCGTCGAAGTTGCCGCGAGGCGTCGTCGGCACCGCGTCCACCACCAGCGCGCCGTCAACCATCCTCGCGCGCGACGCGGTCAGGGTGGGACCGATCCCCACGGTGGCGTCGCTGGTCATAGGGTCTCCCGCCTACGGCGGCGATGCGGAAACGGGCGGAGCAACAAGCGGCGAGGGGAACCGATCATCCACGGCCTGGAAACGGTGGCAGATGGCCGACGTCGCGACGTCACCAACAAGGGCGCACCGTCTTCGCCATAGAGAAGAGAAACGGCGGCCAGCATGTCCAGCGCGATGCCGATCCCGACCGCTTGCCTCGCAACATGTTTCGGGCTGGCCCGTGCGGGGACTGATTGACGATTCATTCCACCCCTCCCAGGAACTGACAAGTGTGTTCCTTGCCGTCCACCGGCAGTGGTCCACAATGTTGGGCACCTGTCAATACTCGACTTACGACATCTGGATCGGAGGGCTGACCGGTGGTTCCAAGCTGGTTGATGGCCGGATTGGTGATGCTTCGCGAGGCTTGGTCGGCCCCACCGGGATACTTCCGGGACGTTCTTATCATACTGCGACCTCACGGCGCCGGTTGGGTCGGCTTGGTGGCGCTCTTCCGAATGTCGTAGCAGTACACGCCGTCGTCGCCGCGCACGAACAGGCGACCGTCCACCATGGGAGTCGTCGGCGCGGCGTAGTCGTAGCTGTTGAACCGTTGATTGGGAAGCATCACGGCTTCCTTGAAACCGATCTGCGGTTCCAGGCCGATGACGATCAGCTTGCGACTCTGGTAGATGTCGTTGTGGAGAAAGGCCTTTTCGTGCGAGTAGTTGCTGGCACACACCAGGCGTCCCTCCCAAATGCCGCATCGGCCGGCGTCGAAGGGCCATGTATGCCGGTAGTGGATATCCGGGCCGCCCGGCCCGCTGCCGATCGGCCGGCCCGTCTTGATGTCCAGGCAATGTATGCTGGAGTCGTGACGATAGTAGATTCGGTCGCGCCAGGTGGCGATGGGCATCAGGTTCATGTACTCGTCCGAAAACACCGATTCAACCCCGGACACCCAGAGCGGCTTGGCCGCACTCGGCGAGAGTTGCCAACAGCCGAGTCGTTCGCACTGCCTCTCGCCATCACCGGCCTGCTCGGGCCGCGCGCTGACCACGGGGGCCAGCAACCGATCGCCGTGCAGGCGCAACGTGGAAGTCGTCGGCACGATCCCGTCAAACTGCCAGGCGAGCTTGCCGCTGCGCGCCTCCAGGCAGGTCACCTGGCCGGTGGAGTTGTGCGCAATGACATAGTCGGTCTCGTCGGCGGCCCAGACCAGCGGCGCCGGTCCTTGGCGGTGGGTATTGAGCCGCCGCCAGAGCTCCTTGCCGTCGGCCGCGTCGTAGGCCACAAGTTCGTCGCGGGTGTGCTTGTAGCCGCTGGTCAGAATGACCGCTGCCCGGGCGGCGGCGGCCGGTGGGACGTGGCGGAAGGGGTAGTTCAGGGGCTGAACCGGCGACCGCCAGAGCTGTTTGCCCGTTGCGGTGTCGAAGCCGACAAAGTAGCCGCCCGTATCCACCGCCGCGACAACGCCCTTGACGACCACGGGTGTGAGATTGCCGATGGAGTGCTTACCGGTGGGCATGAATGCTCCGGCGTTCTTGATGATACTCTTCCAGAGCGTCAGACCGGTGACGGCGTCGATGCAAAGCATCTCGTCGTCGCTGATCAACCCGGTCTGTCGGCCGACGAACGCGGTGTTGTCACCGTCCTGTCCGGATGCCGGACGGCTGTGGAACAGGAAGACTCGACCGTCGCTGACCACGGGCGAACCGCCGCCGCCATGAAGAAACGCCCGCGCCCGCTGCTTCGTGCCCGAGCTGCCGCGCGAACCCGGCGTCTCCTCTTCGCTGCGCCACACCAGCCGCGAATCCCGCAGACTGTCGCACAGCGTGACGCCGTACTGGCCGGGGTTGAAATCGCCGTAAGGCCCGTGCCACTGCGGCCAATCCGGGCCGCCTGTCTTGATCTGGTTGGCCTTCACCCAAGCCGCGTGATCAAGGACGCGACCGGTGACTTTGCCCGACCAAGTGACCGGCAGCCCGCGCACACCCTTGTAGGTTCCGGTCGCCTTGCCGTTCTCGAGCGTCAAGTCCAACGCCACCCGGCAGCGGACCGGATAGTATTCGCGCGGATTCCAACCATCCGGCAGGAGAATGACTTCCAACTCGCCACGCAACCTGCCCGACTTGTCAAGCGCGACCTCGGTGGCGTCGAGAATCGGTGGCGTCGAACTCCAGCCGGGATGACCGCCGCTCAGCTCGGTGATCTTGTCTCCGTCTATCCGGAAACTCAGGTCCAGACCGCTTCTGTCGGTGGCCAGCGACACCAGCCGGACGCGCCAAACACCATCCTCGCCGCGCTGGCCGGTTGCCTCACCGTTGGTTGTCCCGTCGCCGTCTTGCTTGCCGAACTTCGACAACCACACGCCGGTCAGAGTCGAGCCTTGCCGGGTCACGTTCACCGTCATGGGAGTGAGTGAGCAGGCGATTTCACCTGTCTCCAAGCTGATGCGATTGACCCTGATCTCGCCGGTGAGGCCGTCAGCGGTGACTTTCAGTGCGGACAGATCACCCCGCACACGCGGCAGGCCGGCGCCCATCAGCAGCGGCACGCCCGTGACCCAGTGCCGACCCACGCGCCCGTCATTCCACTCAAAACCGATCTTGATGCGGCCATCGTTCACGACGTGGGGATGCTCAAAGGCCAGCTCATAGTGATCGGCCGTGGCGGTTTGCCCGCGCACGCAGCCCACAATGCCGAGGACGCACAGACATGCTACGGCAAGAAGATTGGTTCGTCGCGTTGATCTCATTGGATACTCCTCCTTGTACTTGTTCCGGTATGCTCTGAGTGCTTACACATATCGATCGAGTCAATACCTGGTGCGGCGGTCGGCGCAGCACCCGGCGAGCCGCACCAGTACCACCAATCGGGATCGCGCAGACCGCCGTCAACGGGGGCCGGCAACAGGCGCGCGGCAAAGGGAAATGGCTCCATCGTGTGGGTACTCAAGGTCTTCCTTCGGTCTCAACCGGCAAGATTCGGATCGCGGCCAGATCGCAGAAGAACACGCCGTACGGGATGTCGAGCGGCCGGATCTCCAGGCGCGATCGTCCGCGGGGAATCTTTTGTTCGCACACGTCTTCCCAGATGAAGGGCAGGGCGCGGAAGCCCTGCCACCAGTTCGGGGCGTTGCGCAGGTGGGCCTCGACGCCGGGATTCCCGCGGATCGTGCCGATCGCCTCCTGCTCGCCGCAGCGGACGAGGTAGGTGCTGCCGCCGAAGCCCTCGGGGCAGCGCAGCAGCAGGTCGAACCGCACCCGCATCGCCTGCGGCGCGTCGAGGTGAAAGATCACCCGCTGGTCGAGACCGCGCCAATCACAGAGGGCATGGCGCTCGCTGCCGCCCTCGGCCGCCCACATCGCCGCCTGGTCGGTGAGGGTGGCGTTGCGCCGGCGACGCCCGGCGGCATCGAGCCACCCCAGCTCCGGAAAGGCCTGGTCGAAGGCCGCGTCGGGAGCTTCGAGGCGGGTGACGTGGTGACGGAAGTTCTTGACCCGGAAGCCTTCCAGGTTCGCCTTGGCGACCGGGATCGTGGTCGCGGTGTCCGGGCGGACGCCGATGACGTGTTCGACGCGCTCCGGCGGCGCGGGGCGGACGCAGACCGGCGGGCCCGCGAAGGACAGCTTGATGACCTGGGCGCAGGCGTCGGGCGGCAAGGAGGGGAGGTCGTCGATCACCCAGCCGGCCTCGCCTCGGGACACCGTGAGCGGGCCGACCCCGAGCAGTTCGGCCCGCGCTGGCGCCGTCGGCAGGCCGGGGATGGCGATGCGATCGGTGGCCGGCCAGCTGCGCAGGAAGATGTACACGTCCTCGCCTCGCAGGGCCGCCCGCATGCTGTCGGGCAGACCCTCCAGCCGCAGCCCGTCGGTGCCGTAGACCGCCTCGGCGTGGCGACGAACCCAGTCGCCGGCCTCCTGCAGGATGCGCACCGCCTTCGGGTGCACCGTGCCGTCGCCCATCGGCCCGATGTTCAGCAGCAGGTTCGAACCGCAGCCGATCATGCGCACCAGCAGATCGACCACCTGAGGAGTAGACCGGTAGTCGGTATCGTGCTGCCAGGCCCAGCCCTGGTTGGCGACCGAGACGGCCTGTTCGACCAGGTAGCGGTCGAAGTCGACGGTCTCGTCGAGCTGCCACTCGGGCGAGAGGTAATCGCCGTAGCCGGCGCGGTCACTGAGCGCCGCCTCAGGCGCGATGGCCTTGATGAGATCGTAGAGCTCGCGGCCGTGCCAGCGCCGTTCGTGGTGGTCGCTGCCGTCGTACCAGATGCCGTACACCGGCGCGTAGGAGGTGAAGAGCTCGGCGACCTGCTGCTGGTAGCGGGCCATGTAGGCGTCCCAGTCCTGCCGTTCGTCGGGCACCGACCACTGCCGGTCGCCCCAGGCGCCCGGCAGCCAGGCGTAGTTGCGGTCGTGCCAGTCGGGATGGGAGCAGTAGACGCAGAAGCGGAGGTCGCGGCGGCGGCATTCGTCGGCGACCTCGCGGACCAGATCGCGACCGAAGACCGTGTGCATGATGTTGAAGTCCGTGGTTGCCGTATCCCAGAAGCAGAACCCGTCGTGGTGCTTGCAGACCAGCGTCAGGTACTTCGCGCCGAGGGCCACCGCCTGATCCACCCAGTGCGCCGCCGAGAAACGCGGGAGGTCGCACTCCAGGGCCAACCGCCGGTATTCCTCATCCGCGATGCGTTCGTGCATCTGCAGGTGCTCGGTCACGCCGCGGTGGCTGGCGACCACGCTGTAGTGGATGAAAAGCCCCAGCCGTGGGGCGAAGACTTCGATCTGCTGCGGCGTGAGCTGGAGTACCGCTACG
>CAZHJL010000110.1:0-13211 GCA_964532795.1 uncultured Phycisphaeraceae bacterium
TAACCCCTGATTCGGCAATCACTCACAGCGCGCCCCAGTTTGTGGCCAGACCCTCCGGGCGTCCGCGTATCCCCCCTACGCCCCGACCGGCGTCGTCTCTTGCTTCGAGCGCGCGATTGTGCTGCCCTCGATCTTGTCCCGCAGCCGCATCAAACCCTCGATCAGCGCCTCCGGGCGCGGCGGGCAGCCCGGCACGTAGATGTCCACCGGCACCACCATGTCCACGCCCTTGACCACGTGGTAGCCGTACTTGAAGTACGGCCCGCCCCCGACGGTGCACGCCCCCATCGCGATCACCCACTTCGGGTCGGCCATCTGGTTGTACAGCCGTCGCACCCGCGAGGCCATCTTGTAGGTCACCGTTCCGGCCACGATCATCAGGTCCGACTGGCGCGGGGTGGCGCGGTAGGCGCCGGCGCCGAACCGGTCGACATCGAAACGCGAGGCCGCGAACGCCATCATCTCGATCGCGCAGCATGCCAGACCGAAGGTCATCGGCCACAGGCTGTTCTTGCGGGCCCAGTTCATCACCCAGTCCACACTGGTGATGACCAGGCCTTCTTCGAAGCGGTTCTCGATCCAACTCATGGTGCTTCCCGTCAGCGGGGGTTCGTTTCCATTCGGGAAGGGATTATAGAACGACCCCCCGAACCCCGCCACGAGCCGCCGGGTTTCATACTCACGCCCTGCCGTTGGCCATCGGAAGTGTCAACTCGAAGCGGGCGCCATCGCTCACCGCGTGATCCAGCCGCAACTCCCCGCCAAGCTGCTGGGCCAAGCGGCGACTGAGCGCCAACCCGAGCCCAACCCCCGGCGCCGTCGACGCCGCATCGTGCGCCGACTTGTGGAACGGCCGGAACAGCCGGCGCGCTTCGGATGCGCGAATGCCCGGCCCATGGTCGCGCACCGCCAGTCGCAGTTTCCCGTTCTCACCGGACGCCTCGAGATGCACGCGCCTGTCATCCGTATCGCTGGCATACTTCGTCGCGTTGTCGACGAGATTGAAGAGGATCTGCTCCACCGCGGTCAGATCGGTTGTCACTTCCCGCGCCGCCACCTCATCCGGAAGCCGCACGTCCAGCGCCAGATCCGCCTGCCCCGCGCGGCGCGCCAGGCGCTCGGTCATGCGATCAAGCAACCGACCGACGGTCACGGTCTCCACGCGCTTCGATGCACGGCCGCGCTCGATGCGCGAATAGGACAGCACGTTCTCCACCAGGTGGCTGAGCCGCTCCGCCTCGCCCGACAGCGTGTTCAGGTATAGCGATGCCTGCGACTTGTCCCGCACCATGCCGCCGGTGAGCATCTCGGTGTACATCCGGAAGGTCGTCAGCGGCGTCCGCAGTTCATGCGTCACCGATGAAACGAATGCGCCGCGCCGCTCGCTCAACGCCACCGCCCCGCGCAGCAGCAGCACCACCGCGGCGATGGCGATCGCCACGCCCACCCACGCGGCCATCAGGCCCAGCTTCATCGGCGACCACCATCCGTTCGCAGCGCCATCGACTGCCGCCGCGCTCACCTGCGGGACCGGGCCGGGGTCCAGTCGCGCGTGAATTGTCGCCAGCGCCAGCGGATCATTGCTACCGCCCCCATCGTACAGCGGCGTGAGACTGGCCTGCGGAAGCAAGTGCTTGACCTGTCCGATCAGACGCTTGTGCACGACCGGCCAGTTGAGCACGCAGCCCTGGATCAGCAGCTTGCCGTTCACGCTCACCCGCCGCGCCAGCACCAGGCGGTCGCCGAGCCACAGGGGCGTCATCACGCCTTGCCGCACCGTCGGCATCGGCTCGTCGTAAGGGCTGTAGCCGTAGGCCTGTGGTTGCGCCGCTTGCTGCGGCCCCGGCATCTGCTCCGACTGCTGTTCGGCCTGCTGTTGGCCCTGTTGCCCGCCTTGTGCCTGCGAATCCCCGGCGTTGGACCGGGGCGGGTTGTTCATCGTCTGAGGCGGGCTTGGTCTGTTCTGCGCATCGCCATCCGGCCAGAACTCGGTGTCCTCTCCACGCATGAACGACACGTCGCCCTGCTGGTCGCTGATCGTACCGTTCACCGTGTTGTTGGCGATCTCCTGCTTGATGCTCTCGACCGTCGCCTGCCGCGTCTGCGCCGCATCCAACGTGCGCTGCTCGTAGACCGCTTTGCCCTTGCCCCTGGTCACCCCGCGGTAGCCCTCTCGCTGCACCAGTTCGTTGTAACGCCACTCGTTGTCGTTGCCGTACCCGATGCCCGCCAATTGCGTGTGACCGTCACGCTCCGGCGGGAGCGCGGCCAGCAGTTCATCCCAGTGAATGCGCTCGCTAAGCGCCGCCAGTTCCGCTTCCGCCTGCGCCACCTCTTCGGGCGTGCGGTACTGGCGCACATCGGTCACCTGCTCACGAAGGCTCGGCGTCTCCGGCACCTGCGGCGAGCGCATCGCCCCGCCGCTGTCGGTCTCGAAATGCACCACCGCGTAGTACGGC
This sequence comes from uncultured Phycisphaeraceae bacterium, assembly GCA_964532795.1. Classification (GTDB taxonomy): domain Bacteria; phylum Planctomycetota; class Phycisphaerae; order Phycisphaerales; family Phycisphaeraceae; genus CAZHJL01. The sequence continues at coordinate 2,460 of CAZHJL010000110.1, forward strand.
GTCTCGCGCAACAGTGGTGATTCCAACAGCACGAGTTTGGGATCGATCAGTTCCAACAGCGGCGTGAGCGGGCGCGAGGGCGAGTGCACCGACCGGTACTCCAGGTAGTCGCGCGAACTCTCCAAAGCGATGATCGGCGAGACGACCGAGTCCATCTGCCACAGCGCCACGCGGACATTCTGATCGAACTCGACCATCACCCGCGCCCTGGCCTCCTCCGCCGCGCTGCGCTGCCGCGCCGCGGCGGCCTGAGACTCGAGCTGTAGCACCTTGTACGTCACCCACCCCAGCGCGACGGTCAGCGTCGCCACGCACAGCACCACCGTCAGCCAGATGTGAATCGGTCGTTTCATGAGGTACCTGTCGACGCTTCACGCGTCGCCTGTTCCGCGAACATGTAGCCCTTGCCGCGGACCGTCAGCAGGATGTGCGGCTCAGACGCATCATCGCGCAGCTTGTCGCGCAGCCGCGCCACGTGCATGTCGATCGTCCGCGTCGAGACGCCGTTGGGATCGATTCGCCAGACGCGGGCCATCAACTCCTCGCGCCCGATGGCCCGTCCAGCGTTGCAGATCAGGTAGCGCAGCAGTTCGGCCTCGCGCTCCGACAACTCCGCGCGCTGCCCGTCATCGTAGCGCACCTCCCGACGCGCCAGGTCCACCTCGCCGCCGGGCACGCGGGCCACATCCACATCGCTCGGCCGCTCGGGGCTGCGCCGCAGGACGGCCTCCGCCCGGGCCAGCAGTTCCTTGATGGAGAACGGCTTCACCACGTAGTCGTCGGCCCCGAGTTTCAGTCCGCGGATGCGATCGGCCTCCTCGCCGCGCGCCGTGAGGATGATCACCGGCAGCGTCGGCCGCACCTGGCGCACCTGCTCGAGAATCTCCAGTCCGTCCATGCCCGGCAGCACCAGGTCCAGCAGGATCAACGAGCAATCGACGCCGATGGCCATGTCCAGACCGTCGGTCCCGTTAGCCGCCTCGATGGGGCAGTAGCCCTCGAACCGCAGGGCGTCGACAATGCCGCGCCGGATCGCCGCGTCGTCTTCCACCACCAGGATTCGCTTCTGCGTCAGGTCCGCCATGGCCTGCTTCACCTCTCTGGATATGGACGATCGAGACCGTCGCAATGTTCCAACATTCTACCGCGCCATCGCGCGGCCACGCCCGGGCAATGGCCGCCCGGGCGTGTCAGTGCTACTTTGTGCGTCGATCGGCCGGTCAATTCGCCGCTTCCTCCATCTGAGCGTCGGCTTCCCTGCTTGCCTCAACCGCCGTCTTCGCCATGGCGTCTTCGGCCGCGTGGATCACGATCAACTCATCATCCACCTGCAGCACCACGTCGCCGTGCAGCGCCACCGCGCCGTTGCGGCCCACCGTCGCCAGTTTCTCGACCAACCGGAAATACGCCGGTGAACCGAAGGTGATCTCCACCGACGGCGTCAGCTCGTCCCTGGCCACCACGCGCGAGTCCACCCACTGCTCGCCGCGCCGGTAGAACGCCAGGTCGTTGACCTGCTGGACGTTCGAAACCGACACGCGGTTGAGATTCTCATCGACATACCAGTTACGTCCGTTCAGCGCGTGCTGGCCGCGCATGAACTGGTTGTTGTCCTCCTGGTTGTAGGACCCGGCGCCGCTGCGGGTCTGGATGGCGCGGCTATCAAAGTTCTTCATCGCCTCGGTCATGACCTCATCCTTGCGATTGAGGTTGGTACCCTCCCTCGCGAGGAACGCCGTGTACTCGGTCAGCACGCCGAACTCCGTCGACAGCCGCACGATTTCGTCCACCAGCTCCTTGAGCTTCGGATCCATCCCCTCGCGCGACTGCTGCCGGCCGATGTGCGTCCCGACGTCGGCACCCATGGACCGAATCGCTTCGACCAGCACCGCGATCTTGCGGCTGGCCCACAGCCGCGGCACGAACGCGTTGCGCGTCGTCGCCTTGCCCAGGTCGAACGTGAACTTGAACGCCCGAGGCTTGCCCAGGTAGTTGCCGGACAGTTCGAACCGAATCGGCCGATCACCCCGGTAGCGACCCAGAACGACCAGTTGGTCGCCCTCGAAGAGGTCCGGCAGCTTGCCGGGCAACATCTCGTGGGCTCGCACCAGCTCCGATCCGTCGCTTACGGCCTCGAGTTCGGGCGAAGCCAGCACCGGCCCGCTCAGCCGTTTGAAAACGCTGCCGACTTTCACTTCCACATCTTCCTTGGGCAGCACGAAGGTCGAGGTCGCGCGCGTTTCCAGCGCGACCTTGTCCAGCAGCGGCGTGTTCACATCCACGCCGACACCGAAAGTGAACACCCGCCGCTCGTACGGGTTGGACTTCGTCGCCACCCCCCGGATCGCCGCCTCCGATGTCTGTCCCACCGTCGGCAGGCCGTCTGTCAGGAACAGAACGATCGGCAGGAAATCCTCGGACGGCTTCTGGCGCACGGATTCGAGCAGCGCATCGTGCAGATTCGTGCCGCCGTTGGCCTTGATGCCTTCGATGAACGCCGCGGCCTTCTTCGTCGTTTCCTTGCCCTTGAGCACCGGCGACCTGGCGAACAGGCTGACCTGGTTGTCGTACGCGATGATGTTGAACGCCTCGCCGTCATCCAGGCCCGCCAGGACCTGCAGCGCCGCTTCCTTCGCCTGCTCGATCTTCTCGCCGCGCATGCTGCCGGATCGGTCCAGCACCAGCGTCACCTCGCGCTTGATCGCGCTGCCATTCTCGTCAACCTTCGGGTGCGGCGGCAGGCCCGCCAGGAGCAGGAAGTAGCCCGAATCCTCGCCGTCCGGGTACGCCAGCAGCGACGCCGTCACCCCTTCGCCCGCCAGCAGGTACGACAGTCGGAACGGCCCCGGATCACGCACCGACGCATCGGCAATCCGCGCCGCCACCTGGTTGGCCCCCGTCCGTGTCGTCTCCAGTTGATGGCTCGGCGAATACAACGTCGAGATCGCGCGGTTGCCCCGCACCTTCACGCTGACCTGCCACGGCACGTCATACGCCAGCGATTCGCTGCGCGGCAGCACATAGTCCACCCGGTTGCCGTCGGCCTCCAGCAGGTGCTCGTACGTCACGCGCACCTTCTGCTCACCGTTGGGCTGGATCGGAAACACGCTCGTGCGGATCATCGCCTGCCCGACGAACTCCATCAGCGCCGGGTCCAACGTCTTGCGCACGATCGCTTCGTAGCTGGCTTTCGCCTCCTTGTGGGGCAGGAGCCTGGCGCTGGGCTCATCGCCCTCGCCGTCGAAATCCAGTCCCCGCACGGCCGCGCCTTCCGGCACCGGTATGACCAGTTCCGCGTTCAGCAGCCGCCCGGTCGGGTTGCGCAGGCTGATGTCCATCGTCGTCGTCGCGACCTGCTCGACGATCACCACGCCGACATCGACTTGCGTCACCTGCGCCACGGCCGCCGCCTCGCCCGCCGCGCGGGCGCTGACATCCCAGCCCCGCGCCTGCGGCACGATCACGTTCGACCGCGCCGACTGAGCCTCAGCGACTGATGCCCCCACCAGGACCAGCGCGACCGCGAGAAGCGCAGAGACATGCCCGCTTCGCTCGAGATGCATCCGTTTCATCGTCATACCTCCTGTGATCGGCAGTTCTGTCATCGGCTATAGCTTACGCCCACCGCCCGCTCGCGACTGTAAAGCCGCTGTAACAAGCCCGTTGCGCAGACGTTGCCCCAGCGCCAGTCGACGACGCGAAGCCCACCCGCCGCACGCTTATCGGATCGCCCCGCGCCGACAGCGCGGCGATCAGTCGAGATACCCCTGGTTCTGGTACTCGGCGATGCGGTAATACAGGGTCCGCACGCTGATGCCCAGTTCCCTGGCCGTAGCCTGGCGATTGCCGTCGTTGCGCTCAAGTGACTCCAGGATCGTATTCCGCTCGATCTCGCTCAGCGTCTTGGCGTGGTCGGACTCGTCCGTTGCCTCGCCGTCGCCCTCTTCGGCGTCGTCATTCTCCTTCGCCTTGCGCTCTTCGTCCTCCTGTCGCTGGAACTGGGCGAGGGCCGGCTTCTCCGGCAGGATCGCCCGCTCGTAGCTCCGTCGCGCACGGTCCAGCGCCTTCTCCAGGTCGCCGAGAGTGCAAGGCTTGGTCAGGAACTCCACCACGTCGAGATGAATCGCCTCCTTCGCCGCCTCGAGATCGCCGAACCCGGTCAACACCACCACCTGCGTCGGCGGCCAGGTCTCGCGCACCTTCGCGAAGAACTCCAGTCCCGACATCCCCGGCAGATTCAGGTCAAGCACCAGGATCGCGTGCGGCTGCGCCTCCATGATCCGCTGCGCCTCTTCCGCGGAATGCGCACCGTCCACCTCGAAACCCATGTCGGGAATCGCACGCATCAGCATGTCGCGAAGGCGATTCTCGTCCTCCACCACCAGCACGCGCGGCAGCCGGGGCTCCTGATCGAAATCGAACGCTTCATTCTTGGTCATATCGGCGTCTCCGTTGCGGCCGGGAGGCGCACCGTGAATCGGCTGCCCCGCCCCACCCCGTCGCTTTCCGCGTTGATCGTCCCGCCCAGATTCTCCACGATCGCGTGCGTGATGGAAAGCCCCAGCCCCGTGCCCTTGCGCCCTTCACGCGTACCGTGCGTGAAGAACGGCTCGAATGCGCGCTCCAGCGTCGCCGCGTCCATGCCCCGACCGTTGTCGGCAACTTCGATGATCACCGCATCGGCCTCGCGCCATCCCGTGATCGTCACGCGCCCGGTCTCATCGACCGCTTCCAGCCCGTTCACCACGAGATTCAGCAGCACCTGCTTCAACTCCGTCTCGTTCGCGATCACCTCGAGCCGAGGGTCTTCGTCAAGCCCGACCACCGCCTCGCGCTCACGGTAGCGCTTCAAGCCCTTCACCAGCGACACCACGTCATCCGCCACCGCCTTCACCGGCACCGGCCCGCGGTTCTCATCGCCCCCGCGGGCCAGGCTCAGCAGCTTCTCGATGATCTCCTTGCATCGGAACGACTCATCGCGAATGATCGTCAGTGCCTCACGCGTGGCCTCGGGTTCGCCGCCGCCGTCGTCCTCCCGGTCCATCTGCTTCAGCGTCAGTTCCGCGTATCCCGAGATGATGCCCAGTGGATTGTTGATCTCGTGCGCCACCCCCGCGGCCAAAAAGCCCACCGACGCCAGCCGCTCGGACCGGACCAACTCGCGGCTCTTCTGCTGGACCTTCTGCTCGAGATTTCGATAGAACTCCTCGAGCTGCCGCGACGTCTGATTGAAGTCGGCGGCCAGCGACGCGAATTCCTCGTCGCCCTTCTCGTCCACGCGCTTGTCGAACCGTCCCCCGGCAATCTCGCGCACACCGTCGCGCAGCCGCCTGAGCGGGCGAATCACCGCGCGGTACTGCGCCACGCCGACGCGCGTCGCCGCGATCAGGATCACCGCACCCAGCGTCACCAGCAGGATCACCGACACCTGCCGACGCCGCGTGGACAACCGGCGAAGCACCTTCGCCTGCTCCCGCTGTGCTTCCGAGGCGCGGATCGTCTCGCGGATCGACTCGCCCATCTCGATCATGTACCCGCGAATGCTCGCCATGGCCTCATCGCTGATGCGCTCCACGTACTGCGGCGCCTTGGCTTCCAGCGTCTCGGCCGTCTCCCGGTTGATCTCCTTGATCAGGCGATGCAATGCGTCGGCCAGCGCTGTCGTCGCGTCGTTTTCGCCGTATTCCTCGATGTACTGCTCAAGACGCGTCAGCCCGTTGGTCAGTTCGGCGACCACGCCATCCGGATCGAACTGTCCCGTCTCCAGCCGCCCGCGCGCCCGGAACACGTTGGCCGCCACCGGCAGCATGTCCGAGTACCGTTCATGCCCGGCCAGCGCCGCGTCCATGTTCGCCCCCAGGGCGTCCAATCCGTCGGCCGCGTCTCGCAGGTTCTGATCCAGCCCGTAAATCGCCCACAGCGACACGCCCACGATCATAAGCAGGCTCGCCAACAGCGCGCCGGTCGATATCCACATCCGTCGGGCCAGCGTCATGTGATCCTCCCGTTCACGGGCATTATCTTAACGCAACACGCGTTTGCCCGACTGCCGCCCGCGCCACGCGGTAAGATGTGGCGGGCTCCCTGTCCGTTGCCGCCTCGAGCGATACTCATGAGCGACACCGCCACGCCGACGCCGATCGTTGCCGTGAAACAACTCGTCAAGCACTTCGCCGCCGTCACGGCCCTGGACGGCGTGGACCTCGCGTTTCACGCCGCGCAGGTGCACGGCCTGGTCGGCGAGAACGGCGCCGGCAAGAGCACGCTGATGAACATCATCGACGGCGTCCACCGCCCCACCAGCGGCCAGGTGCGCTTCGGCGGCCGGCCCGTCACGCTGTATCGGCCCGTCGACGCCATGCGCCAGGGGGTGGCGATGATCCACCAGGAACTCAACCTCATCGACGAGTTGTCCGTCGCCGACAACATCCATCTCGGCCGCGAAAAGGCCGTCCTCGGCTTCGTCCCCTACGCCGAAGCCTGCCGGCAGGCACGCGAGGTCATGCAGAGCTTCGGATGCAATCTCGATCCGCGGCAGAGAGTGGCGCGGCTGTCCATCGCCGAGAAGCAGATGGTCGAGATCGCCCGGGCCGTCGCCTGCGAGGCGCGCATCATCATCATGGACGAGCCTACCGCCGTCCTGACCCAGCGCGAAGTCAAGCTGCTGTTCAGGCTCATCGCCCGCCTGCGCGGGCGCGGCGTGGCGGTGATCTACATCTCGCACATCCTGCCGGAGGTGCTGCAGATCTGCAACCGCATCACCGTGATGCGCGACGGCAAGATCGTGCGCAGCGTCCCGCGCGATGAACTGCCCGTCGGCCCCGAGGCCGAAACCACGCTCGCCAACTGGATGGTCGGGCGCGACCTGAGCCAGCACTTTCCCCCGCGCGGCGAGCACGGGCAAGCCATCGCCCTCGGCGTCAGTCACTACACCGTGCCCGGCCACTGCCGCGATGTCAGCTTCAACGTCAAGAAGGGCGAGATCTTCGGCCTCGCCGGGCTGATCGGCGCCGGGCGCACCGAACTGGCCGAGGCCATCGTCGGCCTGCGCCGATACGCGTCCGGGCAACTGCACCTCGGCGGACAGCCGGTGACCGTGCGCAGCATCGACAAGGCGATCCAGTGCGGCATCGCCTACCTCTCCGAGGATCGCCGCGGACGGGCGCTGACCATGGGTATGTCCGTCGAGCACAACATCACCCTTGTCTCCCTTCGCCGCTACAGTCGCCTGCTGATCGACCGAAAGGCCGAGCGTCAGGCCGCGCTGCAGCGCGTGCAGCAACTGGGCATCAAGGCCGGCCACCTGAGCGATCCGATCCAGACGCTCTCCGGCGGCAACCAGCAGAAGGTCGCCGTGGCCCGCTGGCTTGAGACCGAGCCGCGCATCATCATCCTTGACGAACCGACGCGCGGCGTGGACATCGGCGCGAAGGAAGAGATCTACCGCCTGATCAAGCAACTCGCCGGCAAAGGCATGACATGCATCATGATCAGCAGTGAACTGAACGAACTGATCGGCATGTGCCACCGCATCGGCGTGATGCGCCAGGGCCGACTGGCGGCAACCATCGACGGCGAGTCAGCGACCGAGGAACAGATCATGCACCACGCCGCCGGCGTGACAGGAGCAAACGTGGCATGAGCCAACAGGACCCGATGCGACATCCCATGCTGCCGGAGGAGCCGGTGGTGGAGGTGGAGGAGGCCAAGCCTTCAAGGGCCGCGCGCCGCTCACCGACGCTCATCCATGTCATCGCGTCATTCGCCGCCCTGATCACGCTTGTCGTCCTCACTGTCGTGTTTGAGCTGATTCTCAAGGGTGAAAGCCACTTCCTGAAGGCGGAGAACCTGGTCAACATTCTGCGCCAGTATGCCTTCATCGGCATCATCGCCATCGGCATGACATTCGTCATCATTTCGGGCGGCATCGATCTTTCGGTCGGCTCGATGGTCGCCTTTATTGCCGGGCTGTTGATCTGGTGCATGAACTACGTGTACACGCTGCCCGGCGGCGGCTGGCTGCTCGAGCATTCGGCCCTTGTCGACTTCACCGTGCCCCTGCTCGACTGGCGGATCACGATCGCCCTGCAGGCGATCGCCGTACTGGCCATCGGATTCGGACTGGCCGCGCTGCTGGGATCCGCCGCCGGCGCGGTCCACGGCGTGCTCATCGCGTACGGACGCATTGCTCCGTTCATCGCCACGCTTGGGGGCCTGGCCGTCTACCGCTCGCTCTCGCTGGCGATCGCCAGAGGCGGCGAATACCGTCATGCGGGACCCGACCTCTTCGCGGGAATCGGCGTGGAAGGCATCGCCATTCCGTTCACCAATCTCGCCGCGGAAGGTCGACCACCGATCCCGCACACGCTTCCCTGGCCGGTGATTTTCTTCTTCGCCATCGCCATCCTGGGCGGCATCCTGCTGCGACGCACACGCTACGGCCGGCATGTCATCGCCGTCGGCGCCAACGAGCAGGCCGCGCGCTATGCCGCCGTGCCCGTTCGTCGCGTCAAGGTGGTGACCTATGCGCTCATCGGCCTATGCACGGGCATCGCCGCCATGCTGCTCGCCAGCCGCCTCAACGCCATCGCCAGCTCCACCACCGGCATGCTCTACGAGCTGGACATCATCGCCGCCGTGGTCATCGGCGGAACGTCGATGCGCGGCGGACGAGGAACGATCATCGGCACCGTCATCGGGGTGATCATCCTCGCCGTCATCGGTAACATGCTCAATATGCTTCAAGTTTCGACCTATCTGCAGGGCACCGTCAAGGGATTGGTCATCATCGCCGCGGTGCTGCTCCAGCGATCGGGTAACGACAACTGACAGACAGGAGTCCTTCACATGCGCCAGTTCATCACCGTCACGGTTCTCGCCGGTCTCCTTTGTACGCTCGTCTCATGCGGACAACGCGAGGACAAGATCAGAATCGGCGTCTCCATCCCCGCCGCCGACCATGGTTGGACCGCCGGCGTCGACTACTGGGCCAAGAAGGCGATGGCCGAACACCCCGATATCCAATGGGTCTACGCAACGGCCCTCACGCCCGCCAAGCAGACCGCCGACATCGAGGACATGTTCGTCCAGGAGGTGGACGCGATCGTTGTCCTCGCCACCGAATCCGCACCCGTTACGAAGGTCGCGGAACGCGCGAAGGAACGCGGCATCTACATCGTGAATGTCGATCGCGGGTTCGTGAAGCCCGTCGCCGATGTCTTCCTCGAAGGCGACAACAAGGCCTTCGGGCGCAAGTCCGCTCAGTTCATGGCCGAAAAGCTGGGGCCGGGGAAGAAGATCGTCGTGTTGCGCGGCATCCCCTCCACCGTCGATACCGATCGCTTTGAGGCCGCGAAAAAGGTCTTTGAAGACAAGGGCATCACCGTCCTCGCCGATCAGCCGGGCATGTGGAACCGCGAAAAGGCGCTGGAGGTCATGCAGGCCATGCTCCAGCAGTTCGATGATATCGACGCCGTCTGGGCCGCCGACGACGACATGGCCCTCGGCGCGGAACAGGCCATCCGTGAAGCGGGACGCGCCGACCAGATGTGGATTTTCGGCGGCGCCGGCATGAAGAACATCGTCAAGCGGGTGATGGACGGGGATACCATGTACCCGGCCGACATCACGTACCCTCCGGCAATGATCGCCGCCGGCATCCATATCGCCGCCGGCCAAATGCGCGGCCAGGACGCCGAGGCAATCGCCAAGCGCCTCCCGCCGCACCTGGGCTTGACCGCCGACGATCTCAAGGTCAACCCCGACGCCGACGGGCAGCGGCACATCAAGCTCGATGTGCACCTGATCACCCCCGAGAACGCGAAGGACTACTACTTCCCCGACTCGGTCTACTGACCCGCGACCTCCAGCGCGTCCAGCATGCGCTCGGCCTCCCGTGCTTCGGCGCTGGAACCGAACCGCTCGACGATCTCATTGAGCATGAGCACCGCCGCGATGCGTTGCTCTGCCGCCAGCATGTCGCGCGCCGTGGCCAGCAGCCGCGCCGGTTCGTCAGATGGGGCGCCCGGCGTTGCCGCGCCTTCGGCACTCCGCCCCACCTCGGCCGCAGGCGGCGCTGACCGCTCGGACGCGCAGCCCCACACCGCCAACGCAAGCGCCGCGCCCATCAGTACCCACGATGCCGTTCGCATGACCTGCCAACGTGGCATCACCCCGCGTATTGCCCGCCTATGATGCAACAAGCCCCCGCCGCGCGGCAGGGGCTTGCTTCACTGACTCATCATCCACTCCCAATCCGACTTCACATCGGCGCCTGCGGCCCGCCCGGGGCTTCCGGCAGGGCCGCGCTTCTGCGCTTCTTCGCCAGAACGAACAGCGCCACCACCGCGCCGACCGCCAGCACCAGCAGCGGGATGCCGATCAGCGGCCGGTACCACACCCAGGCCAGCGCCACCGTCACCGCCCACGCCGCGAACGCGATGACCCCCGAGATCAGCATCGCGCCGAGGCCGACGATGCCGCCGATGATCGGGATCATGTCCGCCAGCGCCGTCAGCGGCGCGAAGATCAGCAGCAAACCGAAGAACATCAGTACGAACCCCCCGCCGCGGATCAGCCACGTGCGGATCGAGTTGGCCGACTCCTCGGCCTGAATCATCTGCTCGGCCGACTGCTCACCGACGACCAGCAGCGGCTCCAGCGTTTCGCCGTCCTGAGTATAGGGCGTGAACGTGTCCCCACTACTGTCCGGGATTCTGTTGTCTTGTGGTTTCGTTGGGATCGGTTCTGGCC
>CAZHJL010000111.1:0-13052 GCA_964532795.1 uncultured Phycisphaeraceae bacterium
ACGATGATGTCAGCACTTACAATCACGAAACTCTTTCAATGGAAACGGCACTAGGCGACGGGCGGGGGCACCCGAGGGTGGTTCTTTGCCTGGCGGGATACATGCTTGGACTCACGCCGTTTCACGCGCGGCTCCGAGGATGCTGTCCAGTTCGATCGGCTGGTCGAACTCGATGCCCACCTCGTGAATGGTGTCGTGCACCAGCGTGCAATGCCGCACGCGGCCGGGGATGCTGACCACCTCGCCGTCATGCTGCAACAGCACGATGTTGCACCGCGTGCCGGCCGGCAGCCGGTTGCCGTGCAGGAAGCCGATGCCGCCCGACGACAGGTTCCGGGCCTGGGCCAGGTAGTGCCCGACCGTCCCGCCCGAATGCTGAACCTGGGCGACCAGCTTCATCGGCTCCTCGAACCGGTAGCGCGGGAACTGGCGCTGGTCGCGTTCGACCTGGCGGCCGCTGCGCCGGCGCAGGTCGCTGAGCAGCGCGTGCATCTTCTCCAGTGAGATCGGCAGCGATTCCATGACGTCATCGGTTCCCACCGTGTCCAGTTCGCCGCCGGTCAACCCAAACGTGTTCAGTGGTGCGTTCGACTCGCTCATGGCTACTCCTGAATTCCGGCCTTGCGGCCGGCGCCCGCAGCGAATGGATGCTTCAATCTCGTTCGGTCCCACCTCACGCGAAGCCGGCCGGTCGCCGTTCGGCCCCGTCACCACCCCCGCTCGTCTTTCATCGACCCGGTCGGCGGCTAGCTTCGCGCGGCGACTTTGATCGTGTGAAAGTCCCTCGCGGGCCGGCGGCACAGGCGGCCCTACCGCCCTGAGCCGCGCCGCTTCGCCGGGTTGCCTTACTCATCCAGCTTGCGCGGCATGGTCGATGCGATCATGCGCACCGGCGGGGCGTTGCCGTTTTCGATCGCCAGCGTGGCGTCCGCGCCGGGCTGGACGGTGATGTCCATCGTGCCGCGCTCCAGCACCCACATGCCGGTGCGGGTGCGGCGACGCTTGCAGAAGAACGTGGCGTCGGTCACGCCGGTGATCAGCGGCTGGCTGACGGGCGAGCCGCCGCCGGACGGGGTCTGCGTCAGCCACAGTTCCTGCGTGTTGCTCTTGTACTCGATGCGAATGATGTTGCCGTCCGGGTCCATCAGTTCGATGAACGGACTGGTCAACAGGTTGTCCTGGAGAGTGACCTGCGGCGGGCCGGTCTGGGGGGCCAGCGGTCCGTGGGCGGTGCTGGTGCGCACCAGCGTGATCAGGCGATGGACGACCATGCGCGTCGCCGCCTGGGCCGAGGCCTGCTCGGCCGCGCTGCCGTATGCCTTGAAGCTGGCGTCGATGGCCACCATCGTCGCGGTGAACAGCAGGGCGATGATCGGCAGCGCGATCAGCACTTCGATCAGCGTGAACCCGCGTTGCCTTCTGCGATGTCGTTTCGTGCCTGTCATAGCCCGGTTTCCTTACTGACCCCCGGTCCGGGGTGGTTGGCCCCGGGCATGCCCGGGGCGATCTTCCTGCCGGTTACGCGTCCGTGCGCTGAACGGCCAAGCTGCGGCCGCCGCCTTGCAGCCTGCTCACCCCCGGCATGCCGGGGGCGATATGCTCCGCTTCGTGCCTTCGTGCCTTCGTGCCTTCGTGCCTTCGTCGCTCCGTCGCTTCGTCGCTTCGTCGCTCTCCTCAATACCTGTCCGTCGTGTTCTTCGTTTCGGTGTACGTCGCCACTTCCGGGGCCACCTCGATTGGGCCGAGGATACCGTCAGGCAGCGGGATGTTCGGGTCGTACCGCACCTGGATCACGCCGACGCCGTTGAGCGGCAGTTCCGATTCCATGTCGCCGGCCGACGAGGGGAAGTAGCCCAGCGTCGTGTTGAACTGGGGGCTGGTCGGGCCGATGACCGGGCCGGTGTCGCTCTTGGGCTCGAAGGTCGTGACGACCGATCCGTTGACCTTCACCTGGCCGCGCATATCCACGATGCCCGCCACGATGGTGCCCGAGAGCTCCACGGTTTCGGTGCTGTCGAAGGGGGCGATGAACGTGCCCATGTCGACCGAGTAGTGCGGCGCGAGGATGGTGCTGCGGCGGTAGAGTTGCTTCTCGTCGTCGGTCAGTTCCTGCGAATCGTCGACCTTGAACCGCGTCGTGCCGGTGAACGACAGCTTGTTTCGCACGTGCGTGAACTCGTCGGGCGCATCGGTGGCGATGGCGCCCTCGAACGTGCAGCCGTGGAAGCGAACGTTGTTGGACACCGTCTTGGTATCGCTGATGGTCTCGATCTGCCCGGTGCCCGGGTTGTAGACCTGGGCCTTCTTGTCCAGGTGCTTGGGCGTGCCGTTGGGTTCCTCCATGCCGGCGTAGTTGAACATGGGGTCGTCGTTGTCCTGGGCGGACTCGACGAACGTGCACCCGATGAAGCGGCAGTTCTTGAAGAGCGCATTGCTGCCCTTGGGAATACGCACGTTGCGGAAGGTCATGTTCTCATAGACCGGCCGCTCGTAGTAGTCGTAGGGGTGCGCGGCTCCGAAGGGCACTTCCTCGCGCGTGGTGGTCCCCAGCGGCTGGGGCGATGTCGGGTCGTTCGGATTGTGTTTCGCCGCTTCGGACGCGGCCTGGGCGGCAAGGTCATTGACGGCGATGTTCTTCATCTGCTGCACGTTGAAATCGCCGGGCGCGAAGTCGTGCACCGCGTGGGGGTCGGCGCCGAAAGTCACCGCATCGTCGTGATGACCGGGTTGTATCGGACCGCGGAAGTGGTCCTGGATCACCCCGCCCGCCGCGCCCGATTCCCAGTCGTTGTGCAGCGCGGTGATCTTGATGTCGCCGCGCACCTTCGCGTACATGTCGTTGTCGTCGATCACGCCGTCGTTGTAGCCCGGGCGGGCCGGGTCGCCGAAGGTGTCGATCAACTCCATCAACTGCGCGCGGTTGATGTCGTTGGCGACGTCGAGCTCAATCGATGTCACCGCGCCGTCGGCGTTGTTGTCGAACTCGGCGAGGAAGAAGTCATACTCGTCGATATAGCCGTCGCCGTCCTTGTCGTACTGTCCGGGGTTGCTGATGCCGCTCATCTCGCTGGGGCTGGCCACCGCGAGGCGGTTGTCGTGGTCGACATCGTTGGTGTGCAGCGTGTTGACCAGGATCTGCAACTGGCCGTCCAGGTTCGAGTTGATGCCGGCGAAGTCGCTGACCATCTGGATCGGGTGGCCGTTGGGCAGGTGCGTTTCGGTGAAACGCGAGCCGATCGGTCCGTCGATCATCACGTTGCGGCCGATCATCACGCGGCTCTTGGAGAGTATCGCGTAGCGGATCTTCTTGGCCATCTTGAAGTCCATCTGGATGGCGCGCTTGATCTCGTGCCCGGCCGGGCCGTCCGTGCAGATCACCTTCACCCGGACCCACGTGGCGTCCAGCGGGCTGCTGTTCGAGACCGGCGGGTCCATCAACGAGTAGGGGGCCCGCTGGTACAGGTCACTGTCGTAGTTCTCGCCACTGAGCGGGTGGGGCGTCAGGTACGCGACGAAGGTCGGCTCGTTCGGCCCAACCGCGATCGGGCCGATCTGCAGCGTGTCGCCGACGATCTGCGGTTCCTGGATGTTGTGGAACTCGCCGGCGAAGCTGTTGAACAGTTGCGTGCGCACGCCGTTCTGCGGGTTGGCCGGGTCGTACCACAGCAGTTGGGCCAAGCCGTCGTCGACGAGCCCCGCGCGGGTCTGCACGTTGGCCGTCACCTCGTTGAGGCGGTAGATGACGAACTGCATGCCGGTCTCAGCGCCGGCCATGGAACGGTTGATGCGCAGATGCGCCTCGGCCGTGGAGAGGTTGCCCTGGGCGACGATGGCCATCGCCGCGGCCAGCGACGAGAAGATCACCAGGAACATCATGGCCAGGATGGCCGCCACGCCGCGGTTGCGGGCCGGGCGACGCCTGCGCCGTTGCTTGTCAACTTGCCTGCGATCCATCGGTAGGACTCCTGACGGCTCCGTCTGCGTGTTCGCGAGTTCCCGGCTGCGACAGTGAACGCCCACTGCCCTGCCCTCGTGACTACTGCTCGCCCACCACCCATGACAGCGTCGTCATCGTCTGCTGCACGCCGGTGGACGGCGGCGTGTAGCGCACCGTCACCGTCATCCGCACCAGGTCCGTGCTGCCCAGCGGCTGGGTCAAGCCCGGACTGACACTGATGTTGTCCGGCCGCACGTTCTCCACCATCACGTGCTGTTCCCAGCCGTAGATGTCCTGGATCTGCTCCCGCAGGGCGTTGATCGGCGGATTGAAGATCATGCCCGTGCCGCGCCCGCTGACGATGTCCACCGACCCGGCGAAGTCGTCCAGGTCGTCGAAATCCTGCACGCTCGACTCGTTGATCTCGGGGCCGATGTTGGCATCGCCGGTCACCGGGTCGTGCTGGGGCAGGTACATCGTCATCTCGCGGATCTCGTTGGCCAGCAACTGCGCCGTGCCCGCCTTCTGCGCCCAGTCGTTCTTCTTGTAGTAAGCCTGCTGGGCCGCAAGAATGGCCAGCACGCCGGTGGCGATGATGATGGTCGTCAGCGCGGCTTCAATCAGCGTGAAGCCGGCGGACCGACGCCTGGTTTTGCGGTTGCCGATCATGGGCATTCCTCCACCGCCAAACTCTACGATTCATCAAGGCCTGCCCGCCATGCCCAGCCTGCCCGGCTTCGCGCTATCCTGTCTGCCGGACCGGCACAACCCGCACAGACGCGCGATACCCACCGCCGCGCGTCGCCCGACGCATCCCGGCTTACTTGACCAGCGTCGACAGCTTGAAGATCGGCAGGATGATGGCCATCGCGATGAAGCCGACCACGCCGCCCATGATCATGATCATGATCGGCTCGATCATGGCCGTCACCGTCTTGATCGTCTCGCGCAACTGCCGGTTGTAATACTCGGAGACCTCGTCGAGCACCTCGCCGAGCTTACCCGACTCCTCGCCGGCGCCGACCATCTGGGTCACGCTCTTGGGCATCAGGCTCGATTTGACCAGCGGCCCGATGATCTTCTTGCCTTCCTTCACCGACGCGAAGACCAGTCGCCACAGCCGGCGATAGTGCCGGTTGCCGCTCACGTCACCGGTGATCTGCAGTGTGTCCAGCATCGGCACGCCGGCGTTGATCAGTTCGCCCATCGTCTGCAACCCGCGGCTGATGTACAGCGCGCGGAACATCTTCTTGAAGATCGGGAACCGCAGCTTCATGCCGTCGAACCACCATCCGCCCGGTTCGGTCTTCACGAACAGGTAGAAGGCCACGAACAGGCCAATGGAGACGATCAGCACCGCCCACCACCAGGTGACCATGAACGCGCTGAGCGTCATGAGGAACCGCGTCGGCCAGGGCATCGCCTCTTCCTTGCCCGCGAACACGCCGGCGAACTTCGGCAGCACGAACGTGAGCAGGAAGATCGTCACGCCGATGGCCATGGTCAGAATCACGCTCGGGTAGATCATCGCGCCGATGACCATCGAGCGCGTCTCGATCCACTGCTGCAGGTACGCCGCGATGCGATCGAGCATCTTCGAGAAACTACCCGAGACTTCCGAGGCCCGGACCATGCTGATGTACAGCGGGCCGAACAGCTTGGGATACTTGCTCAGCGCTTCGGAAAACGGCTTGCCCGACTCGACGTCGGTCTTGATGCCCATCAGGATATTGCGGAACTTGACGTTCTGCTGCTGATCGGCGATGCCCTCGATGGCGGCGCGCAGCGAGATACCGGCGCGGATCATCACCGCGAGCTGGCTGGTGAAGTTGAGCACGTCACGCTGCGAAGGGCCCGACTGGTAGTTGAGCGCCTTGAGCGTGTCGCCGAGGCCGCCCTGTTTGCCGTTGACCGGCGTCAGGTTCGAGACGACCAGCCCGCGGCTGCGCAGCGTCTGGGCCGCGGCCATCGCGTTCTCCGCCGCGATCGTGCCGGCCACACGCTTGCCTTCGTCCGACATCGTTTCGTAACGATAGTGCGGCATGGGTCACTTCACTCCCGTCCGGCCCGCTCGCCTGCTTCCGACCCGGCTGGCTCATACCGGGTCACGAGCGCGGCCCGCAACCACTTCTCCCGTTCCGCCGCCGCGACCACCTCAGGCCGCCAACGCGCGATCAAGCTTCTCCGGATACGCCGCCTGCGCGATCGCATCCTCGCGGCTGATCATGCCGTTGAAGTACAGCTCGGCGATCGCCGTATCCAGCGTCACCATCCCCATCTGGCGGTTCGTCTCAATCACGTTGGGCACTTCGAACACCCGGTTCTCGCGAATCAGGTTGCGCACCGCCGGCGTGCACAACATGATCTCCACCGCCGGCACCATGCCCTTCTGGTCCGTGCGCTTGAACAACGTCTGCGAGATCACCGCCTGCAGCGTGTTCGCGAGCATCGAACGGATCTGGTTCTGCTGATCCGCCGGATACATGTCGATGATACGCTCGACCGTCTGCGACGCGTTGACCGTGTGTAACGTCGAAAGCACCAGGTGACCGGTTTCCGCCGCCGTGATGGCCGCGGCCGTGGTCTCCAGGTCACGCATTTCACCGACCAGGATGATGTCCGGGTCCTGACGCAGCACGTGCCGCAGACCGGAGGCGAAGCTGGGCACGTCGTCGCCCAGTTCACGCTGCTCGATGAGGCTCTTGTTCGAGACGAACGTGTATTCCACCGGGTCTTCCAGCGTGATGATGTGGCGCTCGTACCGCCGGTTCATCGCGTCGATCATCGCCGCCAGCGTCGTCGACTTGCCCGAACCGGTATCGCCGGTCACCAGGATCAACCCGCGCGGCAGATACGTCAGCCGCTGCACCACGTCCGGCAGGTGCAGCGACTCGAACGGCGGAATCGTCTCCTTGATCAGACGAAGCGAGATGCCCACCGTCTGCCGCTGCTTGTGCGCATTGACACGAAAGCGGGCCACGCCGGGAATCTGGTACGAGAAGTCCGCGTCCTTGACCTTCTCGAATTGCTTGAGCTGGTCTTCGTTGCACATGTGCTGGACCATGCGCACCGCGCTTTCCGGGGTGATGACCGGGAAGTCCAGCGGGGTCATGATCGTGTGCAGTCGCGCCAGCGGCTGGTGCCCGCTGACGATGTGCACGTCCGACGCGCCCATGTCCATTGCACGCTTGAGGATCGTGTCAAGCTCCATGCAGCCCTCACTACCCTTGGGCCTCGCCATCGGCGCGGCCGGATGCCTGTGTCTCCGGCGAAGCCGCACGCTTCGCCACGTTCCTGCCCCGCCCGCCACGCACCGGCGGCGCGCGGCGGTCAGTCGACCGAATCATCGACGAGCCGATCCACGCGAATAACCAACAGGACCCACGCGCGCATCTTTGCCCGTTCGCCCCTGCCGCAAGGTCCGATTGATCGATACAGACACACCGGCGCAGCGCCATCGACGCGGATCGGCGCCGCTATCGGACCTGCCTGCTCATCGGTGTGTGCCCCGCAGAAAAGAGCCGCCGCTCAGGGCGTCTGCGGCCGGCGTGCCGGTTCCCATCCCAGTCGCCTCAGTGCATCAGGATCGATCTGCTGGGCCTTGCCGTACCATTGCCAGGCCACCGCCTGGTCGCGTGCGACGCCGACGCCCTCGTCGTACAGTCGCGCCAGTTCGACACACGCGCCGAACGTGCGCTGGTTCGCCTCTTCAGTCAGCATCGCCAGGCCGGCCTCCACGTCGGCTTCGCCCCCCAGGCCGCGCACGAGCATGCGCCCGTAAGCCGTGCGGCTGGCGCGGTGGTAGCTGTCCGAGCCTTTCGCGTACCACCCGCGCGCTGCTTGCGCGTCGACCGGCACGCCAAGGCCCGCCTCGTATGCGCGGCCGAGCTCGTACATCGCCGGGCCGTCGCGATCTTCACCGGCGCGACGCTTGAGCATTTCGAGTCCCCGCGGGATGTCCGCCGGTCCGCCCTCGCCCCGCAGCAGCATCGCGGCCAGCGGCGCGACGGCGCTTGTTTCGCCCGACTCGATTGCCTTGCCGTACCACTTGCGGGCCTTGACCAGGTCCTGCCCCGGCCCCGGTCGGGCGAAGGCCCGCGCCGCATCCAGCCGCGCGTAACCGCTGCCACGCAATGCGCCCGCCTCGTACCACTTGTGCGCCGCGGCGATGTCCTGCTCAATGTCGCCCAGTCCCCCCATGTAGAAACGGGCGACATCGAGCATCAGGTTGGTGTCACCGGCATCGCACGCCCGCAGGTACCATGCCATCATCTGCTCCGTATCGCGGACAGGCCCGTCTCCCATGCCGTACAGGTCACCCATGGCGCGCATCGCGGGAACGCAGCCGCCCTCGGCCGCGCGGCGATAGAGCGTCGCCGCCTTGTCCACGCTCCGGTCGTATCCCATCTGTCCCCGGTGGTGGAGCTGCGCCAGCACGAGCATTGCTTCCGGAATGCCGTCGGCCACCGCCTTCTCGATCATCTGCTTGCCCAGTTCCGGATCGTGCGGACCGAAACGCTCGTCCATGTAGATGCCGGCCACGAACGCCAGCGCTTCGCCGTTGCCGCGCTGCATCGCTCTCTCGAACCAGGCGAAGCCCGCGTCGAAGTCCCGGGCGCCGCCCGCGCCTTCGAGGCACATTTCCGCCAGGTAACGCATTGCAAGCACCTCGCCCTCGCGCGCCGCTGACTCGAGTTGCCTCCTCGCGGCCGGCGCATCACGCGGGCCGCCCAGGCCGCGCATCGCCATGCGTGCGAAGGCCACGCGGCCCGTGTTGCAGCCCTGACGCGCCGATCTTTCGTACCACCGCCGCGCCGCCTCCGGGTCGGGGTCGCCCGCGGCCAGGTCGTCAAGCAACCGGCCCATCACATACTGCGCCTCGGGTGATTCGGCTTCCAGCGCGGGGCCAAGCAGCGATCGCGCCTTCGCATGGTCGCGCGGCACACCGTACGCCCCCGAAGCGCGCAACCGCGCCAGCAGTGCTCGCGATGCAACGTCGCCCCCGGCGATCAGTGCATCGAGCCCGTCAAGTCCCGCCTGCACCCGGCTGCCCATGATGTCGATCAGGGCCAACTCCCGACGACACGCCGCATCTCCCGCCGCCGCGCCGCGCGCGGCCCACCGGCGGGCGATCTCCAGTTGCACGGGCAGGCCCGTGTTCTCGCGGTGCGCTCGCGCCAGCCAGCGCATGGCCTCGATGCTGCCGGCCTCCGCGGCTCGCGCGTAGTGATGCGCGGCCGCCTGCATATCGAGCGGGACCGTCTGTCCGCGGGCATCGAACCCGGTGGACGCGGCTTGCCCCATCGCCAGTTGCGTGTGGATGACCGCCTGTCGCGCCGCTTCGGCGCGCTGGTGATACCACATCCCGCCGGCGACACCCGCAGTGATCAGTGCCACCGCCGCCACCGCTGCAAGCGCCGATCGCACCGGTTGGCGGCGAATGCGCTTGACCATCCGCGTGGGCCAACCCACCGGGCGGGCTTCGATGGGCCGGCCATCCAGGTGGCGCTCGATATCGCCGGCCAGAGCGGTCATCGAGCCGTATCGTTGCGCCGGCTCATGCGCGATTGCTTTGAGCACGATCGTTTCGACATCGCGGGGCAGCCGCCGATTGCTCCGCCGTGGGCTGGCCGGCTCGTCGTTGAGCACCTTGGAAAGCACCTCGGAGATGGACGGCGCATCGAAGGGCGGTCGCAGCGTCATGCACTCGTAGAGCGTCGCGCCCAGCGAGTAGATGTCCGCCGCCGCGCCCGCCGATTCGCGCCCGCCGCGGGCCTGTTCGGGCGCGACGTAGTAGGGCGTACCGAAGAACTCGCCGCTGACGGTGACATGCGGTTCGGTCGGCACGGCCGCGAGGCCGAAGTCCAGCAGCCGCGCGTGCCCGGCGGGATCGATGATGATGTTCGCCGGTTTCACATCACGATGGATGATGCCGCAGGCGTGCGCGTGTTCCAGCGCCTGGGCCACCTCGTGAATGGCGCGCAGGCATGTGCGGACGTACCCCTTGTCCAGTTCCGCCCGGCGCGTCGCCACGGCGCTGTCACCGGTGACCATCGACGACCACACCTCGCTTGCCTGCGCGCTCTCGCGGCTGCCGCGCATCGTATCGATCAACTGCGCCAGTGACACGCCTTCTACGTAGGCCATCGCCATGTACAGCGCCCCGTCGCATTCCCCGGCCGCGTAGACCGGCACGATGTTCGGGTGGCTCATCGAGGCGAGGGCCCGCGCTTCGCGGATGAACCGTTGCCGCGTCGCCGTCGAGAGCATCGCCGACTGGGTGATCACCTTGAGGGCGACCTTGCGGTCCAGCCTCGCCTGGTTGGCCAGGTACACCACGCCCATTCCGCCGCGCCCGATCTCGCGCTCGATGGTGAATTCATCGAGTTGCGTACCCGGCGGCAGCCCGGGCGCCGGGGCGTCCGACGTGGGCGCCGTGGCCTCAAGATCACGCCACAACGCGGACAACTGCTGGAGATCCGCGTAGCGCGATCGGATGGCGTCCGCCTGGTCGGGATGCCTGGCGATCATCACCTCGAGGTCGGGTTCGCGCCCGTCGAGCCGCTCGGCGATCAACTGCGCCATGATGTCGTCAATCGACGGCTGGTGCTCGTCTTCCATCGCACGCGACTTCCCTTGGCGGCTGTCCGTCCGTTGCGGTCGGCGCCGCGGCATCCTCAACCTTCGCCCATCGACTTGGCCAGCGCCACGATCGCCCGCGCGACCAGCATGCGCACCGCGTCCGGTTTGCGATCCATCTGCTGCCCGGCCTCGGCAAGGCTCAGGCCTTCATAGCGCACCAGCAGCAGCGCCTCGCGCTGGGCCTGCGGCAGTTGATCGATCGCCGCCTCCAGCCGCAGGATCTGCTCGGCCTGCGCGGCCTTGAGGTCCGGCGTCGTGAAACGCGCCAGCTCGTTGATGGGCCCGAACAACGACTCACCCGATGGACGCGGCGCCTCGAGCGGACGCTCGCGCGCCGCGTCGCGCTTCTTGGCCGCGAAGCGATCGGCCTGGTCACGCAGCCGGTTCTCCGTGATCGTGCACAGCCAATGGAAGAAGTCGCCCTCGCTGCGGTACTGGAAGTCATCCAGCCCACGCAGCGATGCGAGAAA
Organism: uncultured Phycisphaeraceae bacterium; assembly: GCA_964532795.1. GTDB lineage: Bacteria > Planctomycetota > Phycisphaerae > Phycisphaerales > Phycisphaeraceae > CAZHJL01. Next base: position 11,050 of record CAZHJL010000111.1, read on the forward strand.
CGCCTCCTGCACCATGTCGAGCGAATCCGTCTTGCGGCGAAGGCCCGGGCCCATGCGCAGCCGCACCACCGCGTGGATGCGATCGAAATACCGCGCGTACAGGTCATTCAGCGCCGCCGCATCCCCCTCGCGGTAACGCCCGAGCAACTGGACCGTCACGGTCGGATCCTGGCCCATCGCAGTGCCTCCAGGTGGTCCGCGGCCTGGCGGACCCGGACCGAGTCTAAGGACCAACCGGTCCGACGGCAACCTTTTTGCCTGACGGGTGTGCGATGTAAGTCACTGTCATGACAAATGCTACACGTGATCGGGCAGGTCGGGCGAAGCAGATGCCCGATACGCGCGTTCGGTTCGGCCGGGCCTGCCGCTCATAGGCGTGGACAGGAACAACCCCAACCCCACAGCACAAAGGAAACGAACCATGACAACGCTCAGCAAAGTAACGCTCCTGGCCCTCCCGATGATCTTCGCCGCCAACAGCTTCGCCTGCGGCCCCGCGACGCGTCACGCCTCCGAGGCCGAACTGGTGGCCCACTACAACGCCCTGGCCCGGCAGGCCTACCAGCTTCGTGAAGAGTACACCCGCTGGCGCGAGATGATCCAGAACCCGCAGATCGTCTTCGTCCCCCACATCCTCGGGCAGCAGCCGTTCCCGATCCATCAGTCGCGCCTGGCCGAGGCCGTCGTGCGGATATACATCGAGCGGCACGGCCGGCCGCGCCACGGTATCGATCGCCGGCAAGTGGCCCGGATGGTTGGCCACATCTGCCACTTCAGCAACCAGTACAAGCGCATGGTGTGGGAGCAGCACTGCTCGCAATTGCGGATTCGCCTTTACGAGGTCGAGTGCCACATGGAGCGCATCGCCGCGCAACTCCGCCAGTGCAACCAGCACCAGAGCGTCTCGCCCGCCCCGTACACCACGCCCGGCGCCGGCTACACCAAGCCCTACACGTACCATGCGGACGACAGCTACACGGGCTACACCGGCCGGAGCGAGGACCACCTCGAACAGAACGCCGCGCCCAGCACGTCCACCTACTACGACGCGCCGGACACTTCCTACAACCCCTACGCCCAGACCGGCCCGATGCGCATGGGTGCCTCGACCACGGCCGACACGAGCGACGACCCCGGCCCGACATGCATCGCCGCCGGCCGCCCGAGCTACAACTGATTGCTTCGATCAACCCGCCCGGAATGCAGTGGGGCGTACGGTGAGGCAGGCCCGAGCAATCGGGCCTGCCTTGTCCATTGCATCGGCATGGACGGCCTGTGAGGCGTCCGGGAACTGATCCGCGTTCAATTCCATGCCATTTGGGATAGTTCCAGGCTGCGGTCGCCGATAAAAGGCTTCGAGGGGCAGGTGGCGATGCGCAGGAGCTGAGCCATGAGCACCATGGGAACAGGACCGGCGGCCGGGGTGGCCCAGACGGCGCACAACGCCCAGCAGGTGTCCCGCCGCAATGACAAGCAGGTGCGCGACAAACGCCACACCGCCGATCGCGCCCGCGACAGCTTCGAGTCGCACTTCCAGACCGTCGAGGAAGGCGACGAAACCGAGGCGGCCAACAACGTCAACATCAACCAGCAACTGCCCGACCACGACGGCAACGCCGGCGTCTACGAGCCGCCGGTCGATGAAGAAGAGGGCCGCAGCGCACCGGCGCCGGCGCACCAGGACGACGGGGCGGAGCAGGAAGAGAAAGAAGCCACCTCGCACCAGGCTAAACCCGGCCCGGCATCGCCGGACGCGCCACTCTACAAGCACCTTGACGTGAAGGCGTAGCCCGAACGGGGGCCGATACGTCATCGCACCGCGTACCGGCCGCGATACGCGCTGGGCACCTCCCCCTCGAACTTGACAAACAGTCGGCGCAGATGCTTTTCGTCGAGCAGGCCGCACTCCATCGCAATCGCATCCATCGAGAGATCCGTCTCCAGCAGCAGCCCTGACTTCAACAAGTTGGCGAAGAGCGTTTGTAAGTCCTTATCTGGCAATG
>CAZHJL010000112.1:0-12761 GCA_964532795.1 uncultured Phycisphaeraceae bacterium
AGCATGACAACCCCAACCGACCAGCGGAAGACGCGGTTCATGGAACGCTTACGGCCGGCGAGGCCTTCTGTGATTGCTCCGCTATCGTTGACCGCCCAAGACTACTCAGGCCTGCGGCCTGATGGCGGGCGGGACGCCCACCCCACCAGGAAACGCTCACCCCACCAAGAAACTCTCACCCCACCAGGAGACACTCACTCCACCAGGAGGCGCCCTTCCAACCGGGGGTGCCTTGCTCTCCGTGAAGTACAGGTCACCATCAGCGAAGACCGCTTCCTCACTGTCGCGGCTCGTGGCGGGCTGCAGTGCTCGTTGGGGTGCGTACAATCCCTCCTGATGCCGGTGCTTGATCTGGACAACCTGCTCGGGCCCGACGGGCCGGTCGCGCGGCGGCTGGGGGATCGGTATGAGTTCCGCCAGCAGCAGATGGACATGGTGCAGGCCGTGGGCGAGGCCATGGCCAGGGGTGAGCGGCTGATTGTCGAGGCCGGCACGGGCGTGGGCAAGTCGTTCGCCTACCTGTTGCCGGCGGTGAAGCGCGTGATCGAGGATCGGCAGGAGGGGACGACAAAGGACCGGCCGCGGGTGGTGGTGTCGACGCATACCATCGCCCTGCAGGAGCAGATCGTCGGCAAGGACATTCCGTTTCTGCAGGCGGTGATTCCCGAGGAGTTCACGGCCGTGCTGGTGAAAGGGCGGGGCAACTATGTCTCCATCCGGCGATATGAGCGGGCGGTGGGGCGCGAACTTGGCGTGAAGGGCGGCGCGCGGCTGTTCCACGAGCCGAAGGAAGCCAAGTCGCTGGAAGTGATCGGCCAGTGGCTGGAGCACACGGATGAGGGATCGCTGGCAACGCTGCCGGCGCTGGAGCAGCCGTCGGTGTGGGCGAGTGTGCAAAGCGACAGCGAGGATTGTCTCGGGCGGCGCTGCCCGCACCATGCCAAGTGCTTCTACCAGGCGGCGCGGCGGCGCATGGAAAACGCCGACCTGCTGGTGGTCAATCACGCGCTCTTCTTCGCCGACCTCTCGATGCGGGCCCAGGGCTGGGGGTTTCTGCCGTCGTATCAGCATGTGATTCTTGACGAGGCGCACAACATCGAGGATGTGGCCGGCGAGCATTTCGGGCTGTCAGTCTCGCGTTTCCAGGTGCGGCTGCTGCTCTCGACGCTTTCGCGCGGCGGGCGAAAGGGCGTGCTGCCTTCGCTGGCCAACGGTGGCAAGGCGCCGATGGAGTTGCTCAGCCGCGCGATGAAGGCGGCGGAGGACGCGGGTCAGGCGTCGGAGCAGTTCTTTGGCGATCTGGCGTACTGGCAGGAGCACCACGGCCGCAGCAACGGGCGGGTGCATGATGCGGGGATCATCGGCAACGATTTGTCGCCGGCGCTGATGCAGCTTTCACTGCGGCTGAAGATGGTGCGGGACAAACTGGAGAAAGCGGATGACAAACAGGAGGTCGATGCGTTGGCGATACGGGCCGAATCGCTGGCCGCGACGCTGACGGCGCTGGTCGAGCAGACGGCGACGGACTGCGTGTACTGGATTGACGTGTCGGGGTCGCAGGGCCGGGGCGAGCCGCCGCGTCGTGTGCGGCTGGCATGCGCGCCGATCGATGTGGGGGCGTTGCTGTCGAGTTACCTGTTCGGCAAGGGAGATGCGGTCGCGGATGCGACGGAGGATGACGAGGCGCAACCGATCGCGCTGCCGCGCCCGCGCAGCGTGGTGCTGACCTCAGCGACGCTGGCGACGAGCGGGCCATCGCGCGGCGGCGGCAACGGCAGCGCGTTCGCGCACATCCAGCGGCGGCTTGGCGTCGACGACGCGGTGACGCTGCAGCTCGGTTCGCCCTTCGACTACACGCGGCAGGCGAAGCTGGTGGTGGATTCGTCGATGCCGGAGCCGGACAATCCGAAGCATCTGCAGATGCTCGGGCCGCGCGTGCTGGAGGAGATCGATCGCACCGACGGCGGGGCGTTCGTGTTGTTCACGGGTTACAGCGCATTGCGACGGATGGCCGACTGGTTGCGCGGCGAGTTGGCCGCGCGGCACATGCCGATGCTGGTGCAGGGCGAAGGCGAGCAGCGGACGGTGCTGCTGGAGCGTTTCCGGCGCGACCGTCGCTCGGTGCTGCTGGGCACGGACAGCTTCTGGCAGGGCGTGGATGTGCAGGGCGAGGCGCTTCGCAACGTGATCATCACGCGGCTGCCGTTCACCGTGCCCGACCGGCCGCTGACCGAGGCGCGCATCGAACGCATCAAGGCCCGGGGCGGCAACCCGTTCATGGAGTACTCGGTGCCCGAGGCGATCCTGAAGTTCAAGCAGGGGTTCGGGCGGTTGATCCGTTCTCGCGATGATGAGGGAACGGTGGTGGTGTTGGACAGCCGCATTGTGACGCGGCGGTATGGAAGGTGGTTCGTGGGCGCGTTGCCGGAGTTGGGGGTTGTTGATCGGGGAAGAGAGCGACGAAGCGACGAAGCGACGTAGCGAAATCGGGTGCCACTGGCGGCTCGTCCGCCAGTGCTTGCCGCTGTGTCTCCAGACACTGGCGGGCGAGCCGCCAGTGGCACGATTCAGTTGTCATACCGTGTGCAGGTCTGCACGGCCCACATCAATTCGCGGATGCTTTCGAGCTTGGTGCCGGCGGAGATGGAGCCCGCGGTGGTGATGAGCAGACCGCCGTCGGCGCCGACACGTTGGAAGTCGCGCTGCACTTCGCCGACGATGGCATCGAAGCCGTCGTTGCGGAGGGTGTTGGGTGCGATCTGGCCGCGGATTTCGGTGCGGGGCATGTGGCGTCGGATGAGCCGCACGTCGATCGTTGGGCCGAGGTTGACGGCCGTCATGTCGCGCGTGGCCAGCAGGGGCAGCAGGTGCGACATTTCGGAATCGGAATGCTGGAAGCGCCAGTCATCGGGTTCGGGCGCGAACGCGGCGTGCAGCTTCTCGAGCACGGGCAGGCAGAAGCGCCGGTAGAGATCGGGGGAGAAGAGGGCACAGTTGTCGTCGAGAATGGCGTAGCCGCGGATGGTCACGCCGCGCTCGGCGGCGAGGATGCGCTGGTACCGGATGAGGATGTCGGCCAGCGTGTTGTAGAAGCGGTCCATATCGTCCGGGTTGTCCATGAGATAGAACATGAGCTGCGTGGTGCCGAGGACGCTGGTGCCGATGGTGGCCGGCCCGCGGCTGCCGACGCCGGTGACGGGCTTGCCGCCATCGGCGTTGGGTTTGGCGCGATCGACGCGGCCGCCGTTGGAGAAGATCAGCCCGCGCAGGCTGGGGTCATCAAGAGCTTCGAGCTGGTCGAGCTTGCGGTGCATGTCGTCGATGGTGTGGACGGTCGGCTCGAGCCAGGGCGTACCGCCTTCGATGACTTCGCGTGTGCAGCCGAACACTTCCTCGATGCGCAGCGGCGGCGTGGGCTGGATGTGCTCGCCGAACGGCCGGCGGCCGATGATCGCCTCGCAGCGATCGTTGCATTCGCGATTGACGGCCGCGCGGTAGGCGGCGTCGTGGTAGTAAAGCACGGTGGAGGGCACCTTCATCTCGTCGAGCAGCCAGTGGTCATCGACGGGCAGGCCGATGGGGCAGCGCGGCTTGTCGGTGGAGAAGGGCTTGTTCTGGCAGAGGGATTCTTCCTGCCAGAAGGCGGGGAGGTCGAGCGCGGCGGGGTTGGGGGCGAGTGTGGGCATGGGTAGATGGTATCGGAAAGCGACGAAGCGACGAAGCGCCGGAGCGACGAAGGGGGGGAAGAAGGCACGTAGGCACGTAGGCACGTAGGCACGAAGGCACGAAGCGGAGGGCGGGCGCTCTCCTGATCTAGTGTCACTTGCTCTCCTTTCTCGCCCGCAGGGCGCGGGGGATGGTGCAGAGAAGAGCGGGACGGTGCGGTGAGCGGAAGCCCGGGGATCACCATCCCTGGGCGCCAGGATCGCGTCGCTGATGAGCAGCGATGGGCGTCTATGGTGCGGAAGTGAGAATCCGGACCGGTTACAATCGCGGCAGATCAAGTTCTGGGAGCCCTGCGATGAGCGATGACACGGCAACCGGCGGCGAGACGAAGGCGCGGAAGAAGCGACGGATGTGGCTGTTGCGCGGGTGGTGGTGGAAGTGGCCGGTGGTGGTGATCGTGGTGTTCCTCGCGGTATGGTGGGGCAATGTCTACCGGGTGCATCTTGCCAACAACGCCACGCAGGAGCGCCTGCGCAAGGACAACGTGCCGATCACGCCGGAAGACATGGTGTGGTACTACCCGCGGCCGGAGATGGGTAACGCCGGGCAGACGATCATCGACAGTCCGGACGAGTCGGTGGACACCGTGACGGTCGGGCGTGAGGCGTTGTTCGATTTCATTGCCGAGGCCCCGCCGGACGCACGCCTGCCCGGTGAACTGCATCCAGTGGCGAGGGCCTTCATAGAAGCGAACGTGTCGAAGGTGCGCCAGGCGCTGTCGTTGCGGGCGGACGGCTACGCATGGTTCCCCATCGACTTTACGAGGGGTGTGTCCGCCGACATGCGACACCTGGGGCCGATCCGCGTGCGCGGCCGTTTGCTCCAGGCGCGTGCCATCCTCGCGATGGCTGAGGGCGATGCGCCCAAGGCTGTCGAATCGATCATCGGCATCGTGCGGCTGGCGGAACTGCTGCGCCATGAACCACACATGATCTCCATGCTTGTTCGGCGGATTCTGCAGGCAGACGCCGTCAGGCTTGTGGAACGGTTCGTCTGGCAATGCCGGCCGACGAAAGCTCAACTGGGCCAGTTGGCCGAAGCATCGGCGCCGTTCACGGACATCGCCATGCAACGGGCCATGGCGGGCAGGTTGGTAACAGTGCTTGGCTACACCGACGGCACGATTGAAGATGCAGATACAGGGAGGACCCCCTGGTGGTATTGGTGGACCGGTGCGAGCGTTCTGGACAGGGCGGCTGCGATGGACTACTTCGAGCGGGCGCAGAGATACCTTGCCGGGGACGGGCCGCGCCCGGTCTTGCGCGGTGCGTGGTATGTGTACTTCGCGCATGCGCTGGAGATCGAAATGGACCTTCCACTCAACGTGGATCGTCGGATTTGCACACGCATCGTCTGCACGCGAACCGCGCTGGCCGCCGAACGCTACCGCCTTGCGTACGGCGATCTACCCAAAACACTGGGTGAGCTGGTTCCTGAGTATCTGGACGCGATCCCACACGGCGCGGCGTCAGGCAAACCACTGCGGTATGTGAAGTCGCGGGACGCAGTACTGATCTACGGGCTCGGCGCAGATGGCAACGATGATGGCGGCGTGGATGGGAAAGAACCGGGGACAGATGTTGTGTTCACACTGCCGGCCGCGCGATAGGGCGGTCTGTTACAGGAGCAGGAGCAAGTGATGACTCAAGCAGATGTGAAGCCGAGTGGCCGGGCGACGAAGAAGCGCCGGATGTGGCTGTTGCGCGGGTGGTGGTGGAAGTGGCCGGTGGTGGTGCTTCTGGGCGTCCTGGGCACGTATGGGGTGTGGACGTGGCGGATCAGTGTGGAGGTGGAGCAGCGCCTCGCGGCGATTCGGGCGGCGGGGTATCCGACGAATACGGCCGAGGTGATCGCGTGGCGCGGGACGATCAGCGGGCCGAACGCGGCGGAGGTGTATGAGCAGGCGGATAGGGTGCTTGTCGAGGATGCGGCACTGGCGCCGGAGTTGATGGGCTCAGGCGACGGGCCGGCGTTTCCTGCCCATGAAGAATCCGTCGACTCCGAGTCTTTGGCCGCGCTCATGCATTATCTCGAGCAGAATGACGAAGCGTTGGATCTGGTCGAGCAAGCGACCAGGATGGCGGACCACCAGTTTGCGGTTCATGAGTGGGGCCCTTCGGGTTTGCCAGACATGAGTCCGATTCGGCGCCTGGCGCGGTTGCTGCGTCGGCAGGCGGTCGTGTGCACTGAATCGGGCAAGAAGGACGCAGCCGTGCGCGCTGTCGAGCAGTTGTTTGTGCTTGCGCAGCGCACGATTGAGACACCTTCGCTGATTCCGTACCTGACCGGGCTAAGCGTTGCGGCCGAGGCGGCGGAGGCGGCGGAACGGGCGGTGCTTCATCTGCATCTGTCGGAGGCCCAACTGGCGCGGATCGACGCGGTCGTCGAGCAGACGCGTCTACTCATCCGCGACGCGGGCCGGCGGGCATTCGTGAGCGAACGAGCGACTGCGCTGCAGTTCTATGACGAACTATCGGCCGGTGATTTGCCGGACGACCCGGAGTTGCGAGCATCCTTGCGGGTGCCCGGGCTCATGTTGCGTGAGAAGCGTGCATGGCTCGATGTGATGGATGGTTATCTGGCTTGCATCGATGATCCGCTCTACCGTGGGCACGCGGAGGCGGCAGAGCGGTTCGACGAGGTCGTGCCAGCGTATTGCATGCTGACGCACATCATCACGCCGTCCCTGGGCGCGTGTGTGAAAACGATGCTCCGGGCACAAACGCGACTTGATACGTTGAGGGCCGCGGTTGCGGTGAAGCGGTATCGGATGCGCACGGGCGAGTGGCCTGAGACACTTGCGGATCTGGTGCCCGATTTCCTGAACGAGACGCCGGTTGACCTGGGAGATGGCGGTTCGCTTCGCTATCGAGTTTCTGACGATCGGGTGACGGTGTACAGCATCGGTGCCGACCGTGTGGATGACGGGGGCAAGGTGGAGGGGCGGGGCCGGCGACGCCATGTGGATGGCACGGATACGGTGATCAGGTTCGGGCGGTGATGGGCGGCACGGAGTCGTCCTGTGCCCCTGCGGGTGCACTGGGTATCCAAAATGTGACCGTTCCACCGGCGGCGCTGCGCTGGCCCGTGGCTACAGTCCCAAGCCCCGCCGGGCATGGTTGGGCGAACCTTGGCTTGTGGGTTTGGGGCTGTGTCTCGGCTCTACGAGCCGATGGCGGGCGGGACGCCCACCCCACCAGAGCCGGAGTTCGTGGCTACATACCTTGGCTCCTGTGGAGCCATCGGCATCAGTGCGGCATGGGGAAGCGGTTGCAGATCTCCACCACTTCTTCGTTGATCTGCTTGAGTGTTGCTTCGTCGCCGGCGCTTCGCAGGACCTTGTCGATGAGGGCGGCGATGGTTTTCATTTCGGTTTCGCCCAGGCCGCGCGTGGTGAGGGCGGGGGTGCCCAGGCGTACGCCGCTGGTGACGAAGGGAGAGCGTGTATCGTTGGCGACGGTGTTCTTGTTGGTGATGATGCCGGCGGTGTCGAGCCAGGCGCTGGCGTCGCGGCCGGTCAGGTCCTTGTCAGTCTTGCTCAGGTCGATGAGCATGAGGTGGTTGTCGGTGCCGCGCGAGACGAGGTGCCAGCCGTGGGCCATGAGGGCCTCGGCCAGGACCTTGGCGTTGGCAACAACCTTGGCGGCGTAGGCCTTGAACGAATCCTGCAGCGCCTCGCCGAAACAGGCGGCCTTGGCGGCGATGATGTGCATCAGCGGTCCGCCCTGGGTGCCGGGGAAGACGGCCTTGTTGATGGCCTTGGCGATTTCCTCGTCGTTGGTGAGGATGAGTCCGCCGCGCGGGCCGCGCAGGGTCTTGTGGGTGGTGGTGGTGACGAGGTGGCAATGCGGGAATGGCGAAGGGTGCGCCCCGCCGGCGACGAGTCCGGCAATGTGGGCGATGTCGGCCATCAGCAGGGCGTCCACGCTGTCAGCGATCTTGCGGAAGCGTGCGAAGTCGATCTTGCGCGGGTAAGCGGAGTAGCCGCACATGATGAGCTTGGGCGAATGCTGGTGGGCGAGCTTCTCGACGGCGTCGTAGTCGATGTAGCCGTAGTTGTCGGATGACTCGTCGTAGACGAGTGGGTAGTGGACCGGCTTGAACCATTTGCCGGACATATTGACGGGCGAGCCGTGGGTCAGGTGGCCGCCGTCGGAGAGGACGACGGACATGTAGGTGTCGCCGGGCTCGAGCAGGGCGAAGAAGCTGGCCATGTTGGCGTTGGCCCCGGAGTGGGCCTGGACGTTGGCGTATTCGCAGCCGAAAAGCTGCTTGGCCCGCTCGATGGCGAGGGTCTCGACCTCGTCGTAGTAGTGGCAGCCGGAGTAGTAGCGTTTGCCGGGGTAGCCCTCGCAGTATTTGTTGGTGAGGCAGGAGCCGGCGGCGGCCATGACGGCGGGGCTGGCGTGGTTCTCGCTGGCGATCATCTCCAGCGTGTTTTCCTGCCGCGCCTGCTCGTCGGCGATCATGCGCCAGAGCTCGGGGTCCTGTGCGGCGATGGGGTTGGAGGCGGGCTGAGTTGTTGTACTGGTCATGGTTTACGGCTCCTTGGCGGTCGGGAGAGGCATCGTACTCGTGCGGCTGGGTCGCGGCAATGTGTGGCAGGGATCGCATTTGGCGTGCTGCGGGTGTCCTTCGCGTCGTGTCGGGCCCCGCGGTGACGCAATCGGTGGTCATGGTTTTGTCAATCCGGGGCTATGTTCTCATGGCCGGAGAACTTAGAATGAGTCCGCATCAGGTGCCTTCCGGAGATCGCGGGCGTTCAGTGCGATTTCTCAGTCGCTCGCGGGCTTGAACGGTATCGATATTCGTCTATACTGTGGTAGACCGTTTGCGGCGTTCGAACCGCAGCGGGTGGTCCGCTCGGACTGGGTCTTCGTGCTGATTCGGCAGATGAAGGGATTCGACACATGCGGCGTGGATTCACCTTGATCGAATTGCTGGTGGTCATTTCCATCATTGCCCTGCTGATTGCGTTACTGCTGCCCGCGTTGGGACTGGCCAAGGCGCAGGCTCGCCTGCTGGTCTGCGAGAATAATCACAAGCAGATCATGATCGCCACGCACAGCTACGTCACCGACAACAAGGGCGGGATGCCCTATCCCAACTGGGGCAACAAGACGACGGCCGGCTACGGCGACGGCACGGGCTGGCTGTACACACCGCCGCTGAGCGGACTGTCCGATGACCAGCTCGCCGAGCACATGGAGACCGGCGCGCTGTGGGACCGGTTGAACAAGCGCGAGATCTACCGGTGTCCGGAAGATGAGCCGCCGCACAACCGCGGGCCTTCGCAGAAGATTTCGAGTTACGTGATGAACGGTGCGGTGTGCGGGTACTCGAACAAGAACCGGCCGTTCAAGCTGGCGTCCTTCCGCTTCGGCAACGAGATCATTCTCTGGGAGGTCGACGAAACGCGCGGCGGCGGGTACTGGAATGACGGCAGCAGTTACCCGCACGAGGGCATCACCGGACGCCACGGCGAGAAGGCGACGGTCGGCGTGATAGACGGGCACGTGGAATCGATCACGCAGGACGACTACTACGAGGAAGAGAAGAACGAACCGGGCCGCCTGTGGTGTGCGCCGGATACGCCCAACGGCCGCTGATCATGTTTCGTGTCTCACCCGCGAGGTGTTGTGCTGGCGGTACTCGGCGGGCGTCTGACCGACCGCGGCGCGGAAAGCCTTGGAGAAGTACTTCGCATCACGGAAACCGCTGCGCCGGGCGATGGTGCTGACGGGATAGTCCGTGCGTTCGAGCAGGAAGCGCGCGGCGTCCATCTGCACGCGACGGATTTCTTTCAGCGGCGTGCGACGCATGTAGCGCAGGAAACGCCGCTCGAAGGCGCGGCGTTCAAGCGGCACTTCGCTGACCACATCGACCACGCTGATCCCCTTGCACGCGTGAGCGCGTATGAAGCGCACCGCTTTGCCCACGATCGGGTCTTCGACGGCGACCACATCGGTCGACTCGCGCTGCACGACGTTGTGCGGCTGAATGTGGATGTCGGTCGAGTCGGGTCGCCGACCGTCCAGGAACTGATGGAGCAGGCCCGCGGCCTCGTAGCCGATGCGGCGGGCGTTGACATCCACGCTGCTGAGCGACGGGTGAGAGAAATCGCAGACCAGTTCATCGTTGCCGACCCCGAGGATGGCCACCTCGGCGGGAACCTGCAGGTCCAACTGGCGGCAGACACCGATGGCGTGGTAGGCCAGGGCATCGTGCGGCGCCATCAGGCCGAGGGGGCGTGGCATGCGGCGGATGAACCGGGGCAGTTGCCGTCTGCGGTCTTCGTCGACCCAGCATCCCTCGTCCCACCGGCCGGGCACGCCCAGCCACTCGACGTCCGCCCCGGCGTCGATCGCCGTCTGGATGAATGCCTGCCGGCGCTCGGCGAAGCATGGACCCTGCGCCGGCTCGATGTACGCCAGATGGCGCAGGCCCATGTCAAGCAGGTGCTCGCAGCCGACGCGACCGATGCCGGCATTGGCGACGCAAACGCGCGGCAGGCATGTTGGTGGACCGATGCTGGACACATTGACGACGGGTACGGGCGCCTGGCGGTAGAAGTCGACCTCCTCGGGCCGACTGGCGTGGGTGATGATGCCATCGCAGTCGCCCATCGGTGGCAGGTGGCCCGACTGCCGCGCGTAGACCGGGCTGCCGACGAACTGCCACGGCACGGTGGTGTGGGCGAAGTCGGCGATGCCCCGCAGGACCTGGCGGCAGTAGGCACTGATGAACGGAATGTGAATCGCAATGCGGGGCAAGGGCATGGATGGACCTCGGAACGCGACGAATGAAGAGGGATTGTACCTCAAATGCGTCTCGGGTGCGCTTTATTGCACTGCCGCAGCGTAAATTTGCGTCACAATCTACGGCAGGATGCGTCGAAATCGGGTATACAAGTCGGCACACCCGATCGCTTGGGGGATGGGTGGGCACACAAGTTCGTATTCACTAACCGTCGCTTCGAAGGAGACTGCAGGATGGACATGTCGCGCGTTTCGATGACGAGTTACCCGCTGATGAAGCGTCCCGTGGACGAGGCGCTGCGGATGATCGCGGCCGCGGGATACCGGAAGGTGGATCTGCTGGGGCGCATGCCGCACTTCTCGATTGATCCGTCGGAGCAGGACCCGCAGCAGTTGCTTGCGACGGCGAATGAGGCGGGGGTGAAGATCGCCAACCTGGCGACGTACAGCGGCGGGGGGTTCGTCGAGGATGACGAAGCGAAGCAGGAAGCGGAGTTGGATGCCGTAAAGCGCACCATCGACCTGGCGGTGATGTTCGGCGCACGGACGATCCGTGTGTACCGCGTCGGTTCGCCCAACGAGAAGGCCGAACACATCGACACGATGGCGCCGTGGTACAAGCAGGTGTGCGAGTACGCGGCGGAGCAGAAGGTGTACATGGGGGTGGAGAACCACGGAGGTGTGATTTCGGGTTCAGCCGAGCACTGCCGCGCGTTGGCGGAGAAGGTCGGCTCACCGTACTTCGGCGTGCTTTATGACCCGTGCAACCTGCTGACGGCGGGGGTGGACTACAAGGCGGCGTTCGAGGTAATGCGCGACCACATCGTGCACGTGCATCTGAAGGACGGCAAACTGTCCGACCATGCGTCGGCGAAATCGACGATGCTCGGCGAGGGCGAAGTGGATGTGCCGTGGGTGCTGTCGAAGCTGGAGGAGATCGGCTACGAGGGTGACGTGGCGCTGGAATACGAAGTCGAGACCGTTCCGCCCGAGGAGGGACTGAAGATCTGGTACGAGACGATGGCCGGCTTCGTGGGGCGGTGAAATCGTTTGCCGGACCGCGAGCGCATCGATGCGAAACCTGAAAGGGAGCATGTTGTGAGTGAGAAGGAATACGCTGTCGCGTTCACCGCGAAGGAGAGAGCGGAACTGGTGGAACTGCCCGACGAGGGCAAACCGCTGGGCGCGGAAGAGATCACCGGCAAGACGCTGGCCTCGTTGATCAGTCCAGGCACGGAGCTGAACTCGGCATACCTGGGGAGCAACTTCCCGGCCTATCCGGGCTACGCGGCCGTCTTTGCGGTGGACGCGGTGGGCGAAGCGGTGACGGACATCGACCCGGGCGACATCTGCTTCTGCACGGGACCGCACGGTATGGGAGGGCATCGGTCGCGGCAGCGCTGCCCGCGTACCGCGGCGATTCCCGTGCCGCAAGGGCTCGCGCCGGAAGACGCGGCGCACGCGCGGCTGATGGGCGTGACGATGTCGACACTGACCACCACGGCCGCGCGACCGCCGGAGAAGGTGCTGATCACCGGGCTGGGGCCGATTGGTCACCTGGGGGCGCAGACGTTTCGCGCGTGCGGCTACGAGGTGATCGGCGTGGACCCGGTCGAGTCGCGCCGCGAGCTGGCCAAGGCGCGGGGCATCGAGACAGTGCTGCCGGCCGTGCCGATCGATGACGAAGCGACCAAGGGCAAGGTGGCGATGGCGATCGACTGTTCGGGTCACGAGCAGGCGGTGCTGGACGCCTGCCGCGTGGTGATGAAGAAGGGCGAGGTGGTGCTGACGGGCGTGCCGTGGCGGCGGCGCACGGAAGTGTACGCCTTCGACGTCTTCCACGCGGTGTACCGTGGGTACCTGACGCTGCGGAGTGGATGGGAATGGGAGGTCCCGCGCCACGGCGAGGATTTCCGCCACGGCAGCGTGTTCGGCAGTCTCGCCGCGGCGCTGAAGTGGCTGGCGCAAGGGCGTGTCAACACGGAGGGGCTGTACCGGAAGGTGAAGCCGCGGGAGGCCCAGGCGGTGTATCAGGAGTTGCTGAAGGGCGCGTCGCCGACGTTGTCGGTGGTATTCGACTGGACGTGAGTTTCTTTCACGGGCCGGCCTCGAGCAGGGCGTCGATGAGGCGATGTGTTTCGACGCTGGCCAGCGACGTGGCGGCGTCGGACATGGCGTAGGGGATGATCAGCCGGTCACGGTGGATCATTGCGCCGCATGAGTAGTACTGTGTCACGGCTGAGTCTTTGGGTATAGGTGTTTGAGCTTGATCCGGGC
>CAZHJL010000113.1:0-12565 GCA_964532795.1 uncultured Phycisphaeraceae bacterium
GGGCCGCGAACAACGCGAACAACTGAATACTCACCAGTTCGTGGAACGCTTACCGGCAAACAGCCCCGACCGTCACACGGCCGGTTGCGGCAGCGGCGCCGCCGCCGGACGGACCCATCGGCCCTTGGCCAACTGCGAAAGCAGCGACCCGGCGGGGTGGCCCGGCTCATTGGCCTTTTCGTAGAAAGTGGGCGGCTCGTAGGTCCAGCCGTGGCGCAGACGCCGGTCTTCACGCCGGATGCGCGAAAGGATGATCCGTCCCATCAGCTTGGACGACAGCCGCGCTCGCCAGCCGAATGTGCCATACAGATCGTGCAGCAGGGCATCGAGCCTTGCCCGCACCCGCGGGTCATGTCGATACCAAGCGCGGCAGGCCCAGATCGCGGCTGCGTGCGTGGTCGCCAGACCCGCGGCTTCCATTCGGAATCGCTTGCGCACACGTTGATCCGGGTGATGCCGATGCCGTCTGAAGCCGGCAAGGCTCGTGCGGATCAGCCGCGCGAGGCTCGGACCGTTGACCTCGAAGTCGCGATCGAAGGCGCGCAGCAGGTACTCGCCCTCCCGGCCATCCGTGATGTGGGGATGTCGGAAGTTGAAGCGGAGTTGGCCGTGCGTGTCGGCCATGTCACGGCATTCGGTGTCGGTCAGCGTGCCGGCGGCGGCATGCTCCTCCCACAGCGGCGTGCCCGGCAGCGGCGTGTAGAGCATGAACTGGTGGAACTCCGTGTCGTGCGCCACCGCATGGTCAATGGCCGCATCGATATTCTCAGGCGTGTGCTCTTCCATCCCGATGATGCTCGAACCCAGCACGCGGATGCCGTTGGCCTGCAGCGAGCGGACCAGTTCGAACGTGTTGATGCGCGACAGCTTGGCGTACTTGCTGTCCTTGCCCTCAAGTCCCATCCAGACCCATGAGATGCCCAGCCGCACGAGTTGATCGATGGTGTACGACTGCAGGACCTTGGCGGAAGTGAACACGTACAGCGCCCAGGCCTTGTTGTGCTTCTCCATCAGTTCCAGCAGTTTCAGGGCGCGTTGCCGATGCAGCAGGAAGTTCTCGTCCATGACGAAGAACGAGAACAGCTTCATATCGCGCTCGAGCCCGCACATGACCTCGAAGAGCTCCTCGCCGGTCTTGAAGAAGTCATGCGAATGACCCTTGCCGCCGAACATCGCGGACGTGGCGCAGAAGTTGCACCCGACGGGGCAGCCCACGGAAGGGATGAGTGTGGCCGCGGCGTCGCGCGGCTTCTGCTTCAGCGCCATCCCGAGGGCGCGTGTCCCCAGCCCGGAAAAGATGCGCGGATGCTTCACCGGCCGGTCGGTGCGCTCGCCCAGGAAGTGACGGAACCACGTGACCCCCTCGCCCTTGACGACGAAGTCCGCCTGCGTGCGCCGCTGGAGTTGGTCGATGTTGGCCACGTGTCCCCCGATGACGATCGTCGCCCGCGGCTGATGCTCGCGGATCAGCTCGCACATGTGCTCGACCTTGCCGATGTTGGGCATGATCGAGCTGATGCCGATGATGTCGTAGGCGCCGGTGCGCAGCTCCTCGATGAAGCGCTCGCGCGTCGGGAAATCCAAGAGCGTGCAGGGGGCGCTGATGTTCGCCTGGATCAGCATCAGTCCCCAGGACCGATGGAACATCCGCAGCGAGAACGGTCCCTGCGTGCGGGTCACCTGGTTGTGGTAGAGCTCCATCGGGTTGATGGCGCGGGAACCGTATTCGTCGTCCTGTCCGTAGGGACCGAAGACACTGGTCAGCAGAACACGCGCCTTGACGCCGCGCGGATGGACCGGGCCGACATCGTTGGGCGCCTGGGGAAGCGCGGGGCTTGTTTTGGGCATGCAGGATCCGATGCGGGAGCGGGGTGAGGCACGCCAGGGGGAAGCGCGGCGTGCGTGGGGGTAGCGCCGACTGACGCCTTGCGAAGGCATCAAACGGCAATGAGGCGAGGAGGCGGCCGGCGCCCGTCGCTGCACGACGCCACCGACCGCCGCCTCAACCTTTTTCTTCGTTATTCAGTTGTCATCGTGTTGCGCACTGACGTTACGCGCAAAACGCGTGTGCGAATCACCAGCGACGACCGCCGCCGCCGCCACCACCGCCGCCGCGACCGCCGCGGAATCCACCGCCGCCGCCGCCGCCGCGACCGCCGGCCGGCTTGGGACGCGCTTCGTTTACCGTGACCGTGCGGCCATCGAACTCGACGCCGTTGAGCTTCTCGATCGCATTGCGCGCTTCGTCGTCGCTGCCCATCGTCACGAAACCGAACCCGCGCGGGCGTCCGGTCTCGCGATCGGTCACGATCACCACCTCATCCACTGTCCCGTGCACCGCGAACTCCGCCTGCAGCGCATCCTCGGTCATCGAGAACGGAAGGTTACCAACATAGATCTTCATCTTGGACTCCAGTCCATCTTCTTCTGCGATAGCCTGGAGTCCAACAGGGGCGCCAGATCTGATCGAGAAATCGTTGCCCCGGCCCCTTGGCCGAGTACTTGATTGTACCTTGACAGACGCCTTTCAACAAAGCGAAGCTGCGATGAGCCGTTTCCGGGGGTCGCCGCTTCGCGGACCAGGCCTCCTGCCGGTATGTATCGGCAAGTCGGGCCGATCGACAAGCCTTCCATCGATAGCCGCGCCAACAGCCGGACGCCGACCGCCTCTGGCACAACCACTTTAAGTGCGTCCATACTCGTCGGTTATGGCTGCCGACACGGGCGCGAGAACCTTTTCCCGCCACTGACCGCTTAAGCCGATGGCAGGCCACCCAAGGAGAACCGTCATGTTGCGAATCTGCTCTCATCTGATACTGATCGCGACGTGCCTGCTCCTCGGTGGGTGCATCTGGGACAATCTGCACGTTCCCATCGAAGCGACGGTGGCCAGCGACCTGTCGCGCAGTTGCCACGTGTGGTGGGCCGACCGGCCCTACCGCGACGGCGATGTCATCCCCTCTGACCGACTGCACGGCGAATGGGTCGGTGAGGGTCTGGACTGGTGGCGGATCACCCGCGGAAACGACGGCGGTTGCCGCGTGATCGCCGATCGCTGTGATCTGTCGCTGTTGACCAGTGACGCGGCCGCGCGAGAACTCGCCCAACGAGTTGGCGGTAAGACGGACGAAGAGGCCGAGGTGTGCCGGATTGTCACCGGCTTCTCCCTGGCGGCGATCTTTTCGGCCGAACTTGTGGAGTGGGACGGCCGCCTCGTGCTCTTCCCCCTGGTAGGCGTGCTCGATCTGCCTGACGGAACGATCCAGAAGCACCGGCCGGCGTGGTTCGCCAAGGTCGATCTCGATGGGGACACGTTGACCATCCAGCCGGTCCGGACCCTTGCATTGGCCGAGCGACTGCGCGGGGCGTCGTGCGACCTGACTCACCGGTCCATGCCGACGGACATGATCCCCGATGGAAGCTCCGGGACACACCTTCTGCGTGATACGCAGGTCGCGTTGCCGATACTGGTTGAAGCGAACCATCAGTCCATCCGTCAGTTCATTGTTGACCATTTCAATGACGAGGAACTCTTTCACGAGGCGATCGTGCTGAAGCGGAAGCGTTGACGATTACGAGCGAACGGCTGCAACGCAACGAAGAACGCTGCGGAACCGGCGCCGCGCCGCCCCGACAGGCAGACTTGTGGCACGTCCACACGGTCGGGCGGCCGGGTTCCTTCCGCACCCCGGTTCACCGCACCGCTCAAGTCGCAGAGGAACCGCGTTTTCTGACGCGCAGGGCGGGTTTTTGCGGTCATTTTCACGGCGAAACACATTTTCCCATCTTCGCGCGTTCGGTCGCCGCCCGCCTGCCGCTCTTCAAGGTGGTGAACGAGAACAAGCACAACACCACGAACCCCACGCCAAGGAGCACCAGCATGAAACTTCTCGCACTCCTCTTCGTCGCCGGAACCGCCGTCGTCGCCGCCAGCAGCATTGATTTCGAGGCCATCGTCGACGAGGCCACCAGCGAACTGAACAGCATCGGCGAGCAGGAAGCCCAGACCGACGGCTGGGTCGCCACCGCCTACGACCGACGCACCCACGCCACCCAGGATTACTCGGGCCAGCCGGACGTCGGCGCCCCGTCGGCCAGCTACGGCAACCAGCGAAGCAATCTCGGCTCGCTTACCCCGGCCCAGCTTCAGCAGCAGATGAACATTGCCTACAACCGGTACCTGAGCAGCCCGCAGGCCACCCAGTGGAGCGCCTATCAGGACTACCTCCGCTACAAGCGCGAACTCGACAGCCGCCGCTATTGAACCGCGACAACAAGCGGTTGGGTCGACGCCCCGGTCATGCGGCCGGGGCGTTTTCGTCTGTTTCGCGCGGATCGTCGGCATCGCCTATCGCCCTCCCCACCACAGGACGATCCCCGGATCCGACGCGTCCGACGCGATCTCGCGGGTCAGGTGCTCGATGACCGGTTGGGTGATGGTCAGCGTGTGATGGCTGCGTTCGACGCGGGGGGCGATGTCCTCGGCCGCGCCGCTGGCCAGGTCCTGGGCGAGGATCGGCCCGTCGGCAGGCAGGTCCGGGACGTGCAGGGACACCGCGGCGAAGTGGCCGAACAGCGCGATGGGCATGCGCCGACCCGCCCCGGCCGGCAGTTCGAGACTGACCTGCGCCAGCGGCGTCCGCGCCGGCTGGTCGGCCTGCAACCGTCTCGGCAGCGCGGCCAGGGCCACGGCCCCGTTCGAGTATGCCGCGCCGACCACCCAAGGCGGCTCGTCCTTGCAGCGGACCTCGGGCAGCGCCAGGTTCCGCATCACGATCGCCGGGGCGGACTGCCGCACCGTGATCCCCGCCCGCTGCGGCGACCAGATGTCGTCATCCGTCAGCGTCGTGCAATCGGTCAACACGCGATCGCTCATTGCCGCCTGACCCGGCTCCACGGCGAACGGCCGGGCGATGCGCTGCCAGCCCGCGGCGCGCTCCACTTCCATCAGCCGCGATGGCTCCGATTCACCGCCCCACCGCTCGAAGCGCATCACGCCCAGCGCGCACCCCAGCGCTGCCCCGAGATACACCTCGTCCTCGCAGTTCAGCAGCGCCTTCGCGCCGCCGCGCGGCGGGCGGGCGTGGGCGAGCACCGCCGCGATGCGATCGAGCGTCGTGGGCACGCCCAGTTCGCCCGCGACGTCGTACGTGCGGAAAACGTCGCTGGTCGAGACGAGCTCGCACCAGTGCGCGGTGCGATCCGGGTCGACATCGAATCGCCCGCTGCCGCTGACATCGCAGGCGACTTCGTCGATCCGGATGTCGTTAAACGGCCCCGGCCCGCCGCCCGCGGCGTGCTCGATCACCATGTCGCTGGAGATCTCGTGCGCCCACTGCGTAAGCTGGCGGCGGAAGTCGATGGACGGCATGTGATGGCCCCAGTCGACCTTCCAGTAGTTGACCCCCGAGCCGGCCGACCACTGCAGCCGCGCACGCCAGTAGTCGTGGGCTTCTTCCGGGGAGAGTTTCTTGCCCTCATCGCCCTCCCCCACGGCCTGCGCGGCGACCCAGACCCCCAACCCGCGCCAACCCAGGCGCTGGATCACCTCGTTCAGCGCATCCAGCCGCTCCGACGGATTGCCCGCGAACGACGGAAAGCGAGACAACTCGAGTGCGTGCGAACCGAACTGCCACCGTTCGGTCTGCGCATTGACGTTGAACGGCACATCCCAGCCGTCATCGATCACGAGGTAGAGCTGGTCGCGAATATCAGCGTACTGCTGCACCGCCCAGCCCGGCGAGCGGAACAGGGCGTCTTCGGTGATGCTGTCGCGCGCCCAGGTGGCCACGTCGGCGACGTCGTAGCGGGAGGCGTCCGGCTTGCCGTCGGCCCGGCGCGGCGCCTGCGATGCGGCCAGGTCGCACTGCGCCCACCACGTGCACCAGTAGCCGCAGGCGCAGCCCGAAGTGGCGAATCGCGAGACGAGATCCAAGATGAACACTCCAAGGCAGATGAGCAGGAGAACGGCCGAACCCGACGGACGCAGTGTGGGTCGGAGCGTGGCGAGCGTCAAACGGAATCGGCGCGGACCGATGTGGGCGCGTACGGGCCACACAGCAAGATTTGACATCATCAGGCCCGGACTGACCGCGAGCCCGTCCCGGTGCGTGACCGTTGTCGATGGTTCGCCGGGTCGCCCCGGCGCACCAGGCTTAGGTCCGAAGCGGACCGAACCCCTCTGGCGCGTCATGAAGGGGGATGAAGCCATGAGAGTGCGCTCATACATAACAAATGGCAGAAAAAATGTGTCAAAAGTGCCGTGTTTTTCGCTCGTTTCTCTCGGTTTCTGCAGGATTCCGCCAGATTTCGCAGGGATCCGCGCGGTTTTGCGCGCCTGGGCAGGTGTCTCAAGCGGGGTTCGGCGCCTCGGACAAGGCATGACGGGCTCCTTCGGGCGGTTGAGATTAAGCAATTTCTGCCAGTATCGGGTATCGGACGGCCGGCTCGCCGCGCGGGCGCGGCGTGGTTCGCCGCAGCGCGGCTGAACCGGGGTGGAAAACACCCCCCTCCTACAAAGGGAGAAAGAACCGCCCTGGTGCGCACAACGTGGCCGGTTTTCGACGGTTCGACGAACACAACCCCCGTCGCGGCCGGACGTAAAAGAAACTTGCGGCGGCGAAAGAATCCCCGGATTCCTGGTGTCACGAATTGCGCGCGCGGCGGCTGGTATCGCGTGGCATGCCCGGATCGCGCCGACACAGATGCGGATGGCCTCGCCGACCCAGGGGCGCCACATGTCGGCGCTCTCGACGAGCCGCGACCGTGAGGGAGCGGTCTTTCTTCGCATGTCGCCGGACCAGACCGCTCCCTCACGGTCGCGGCTCGTAGCGGGCGTTCAACTTGACGGGATGGCCGGCGGCGGTATCTTCATCCGGGGAAACACCGCACCCCTCGTTTTGGAGTGCTTGATGGCCGTTGTCCTGTTCTAATCTCGCCGCAACCACGCTCCCCGATCGATTGGGAGACCTGTGGTTGTTCGCTGCGCCCATTGGTTGCGTCACGGGGTGATTGACCCGCGCGGCTGCCGCGCCTGGTCACCGCCACGCGACGCTGACTGACCCGACTGACAGACGATCCGCATGCCCGGCCGCGCGATGGTGTCGCGCGGCGGGCGCAATCCGCTTCCCGAAAGGAGCCTTGATGTCCGTTTGGCAATGCAACATCGGCAACCCCTCGATCAACAAGGAACGAAACGCAATGAAGCACGAACGATGGCTGAAATGGATCAAGGAGTATTCCATTGGCAAACGACAGCAACCACCGGGCGGATGGTGCGAAAGGTGACGAAGGCGTCATCGCCGCCGCCTGGTCGGATGAATACGAAGTGATGATGAAGGACGAGCGCCGGCGTTGCCGACTGTCCGGCGCGCTGCGCGGCCGGGGCGAGCAGGCGGTCGTGGGCGATCGCGTGGTGATCGACGAGCGCGGCGTGATCGTGGAGGTCCTGGCGCGTCGGACGCGCTTGAGCCGGCGCGGCGTCGGGAGGCGGCCGCGCGAACAGGTGATCGTGGCGAACGTGGACCAGATGCTGGCGGTGTTCGCCGCGGCCAGCCCCAAGCCGCGCTGGCGGATGCTGGATCGGTACCTGGTGATCGCCGAAATGGCGGGCATCGCGCCGGTGATCTGCGTGACGAAGATCGACCTGGTGGGCGCGGATGCAGTACGCCGGGAGTTGAGCCACTACGAGGCGATCGGGTATCGATTGCGCCTGGTGTGTGCGGCAAGCGGCCAGGGGCTTGAAGGCCTGCGCGAGGTGCTGCACGATCAGACGACGGTGCTGGTCGGCAAGTCCGGCGTGGGCAAGACGACGCTACTGAATGCCCTGGTGCCGGGGGCGGGACAGCGCGTGGGCGAAGTCAGCGGGCGGACCGGCAAGGGCCGGCACGTGACGTCGGCGTCGCGCATGCATGCCCTGCCCGGCGGCGGACGGCTGATCGATACGCCGGGCGTGCGCGAACTGGGGCTGTGGCAGGATGGCGACGTGTCGCTGGATGCGTGCTTCCCGGAGATGCGTGAGCACGTGGCGGCGTGCCGGTTCTCGCCGCGCTGTTCGCATACGCATGAGCCGGGGTGCGCGGTGAAGGCGGCGGTCGAGCGCGGCGGGATCGACCCGCGACGCTACGAAAGCTACCTGCGCCTGCGCGGCGACGACGCATCGCCTGCGGCGGCGCCCGCGCCGGTGAGGCAGACGGAAGACGAAGGTTTCGTCTGCTGCCATTGCGGCTGGCGGGTGGCGCGCGATGCGCAGGGCACGAGGAACCGCAACCACTGTCCGCAGTGCTTGTGGAGCCGGCACCTGGACGTGCAACCGGGCGATCGCGCGGCGGCGTGCGGCGGGGCGATGAAGCCCGTGGCCGTGAGCGCGCGGGATGACGGCGAGTGGTCGATCGTCCATCGCTGCGAACAGTGCGGCGCGGTGCGGCTCAATCGCATCGCGGGCGATGACAACACCATGTCGCTGATGTCGCTGGCGGCAAAGGCGCTGGCAAGACCGCCGTTTCCGTTGGAGATGGTGGTGTAGGGTTCGTTGTTTGGTGTATCGCAGAGGCCCAGGGATGGTAATCCCTGGGCTTCCATTTGTGTTGACCTGCCCCGCTGCCACTGGCCCGCTGCCACTGGCGGCTTGTCCGCCAGTGCTTCTGCGGGATACTGATGTGGAATCCACAGACACTGGCGGGCCAGCCGCCAGTGGCACCGGTGGCACGGGTGGGTCGACCGCAGAGCTTTGGTTCGCCGCCCGGCTCTGGTGGGGTGGGCGTCCCGCCCGCCATCAGGCCGAAGGCCTGAGTCGTCTCATTCGCTTCGTAGAGGGTCTTCGCCGCGCTCGTGGCGCCCGGTAATGCATCTGTCATCCCCGCATCGCACGCCGTCCCGGCCTCCGCTACACTGACCGCCATGGGCGGGACCACCATCGAACACCAGCCGGTCGACCCGATCACCGAAATCGACGCGTGGTCGGCGCATCTCACGCGGATGGCCACGCAGCCGCTTGGCCAGTGCGAGCAGTTCCCGAAGATCGCCGCGCGCTTCGAGGCCTGGTGGCATCAGGCGATCGTTGACCGGCCGATCCTCGTCGGCGCGACCAACACCGTCCCCGAGCGCCCGCTCGGCAGGCGGCTCGAACTGCTGCAGGATCCCGAGAACTGGCTCGAGAACAAGAAGCGCGACATGGCCCAGCTCCACCGCGTCGGCGAGGCCCTGCCCCACGTGCGCGTGGATTTCGGGCCGGTCATGCTCGGGCAGATGTTCTCGCCGAAAACCGAGCACGGCTCGGATACCACGTGGACCCACGCCTTCATCAACGACGACTGGTCGAATCTGCCTGATTTCGAGATCACCGAGAACACGCGCTGGTGGGGCCTGCTCAAGCAACTGCTGGACCTGGCCGCCGAAGACGCCGCCGGGCAGCACCTGGTCTGCACGCCCGACCTCGGCGGCTCGGCCGACGTGCTGCTGAATCTGCGCG
This sequence comes from uncultured Phycisphaeraceae bacterium, assembly GCA_964532795.1. GTDB lineage: Bacteria > Planctomycetota > Phycisphaerae > Phycisphaerales > Phycisphaeraceae > CAZHJL01. The sequence continues at coordinate 9,470 of CAZHJL010000113.1, forward strand.
GGCCCGAGGCGCTGTGCCTCGATGCCATCGAACAGCCGGACAGACTCGTCGACGCGCAGGAACGCCTCTATCCCGCCTGGCGTAAGGCGTTCTCGCAGCTCTACCGATCCATCTGCGGAGCCGGCGCGGGGCTGCTGCACTGGCTGGGCATCTGGTCCAACCGGCCGTACATCGTGCCCGCATGCGACTTCAACTTCATGATCGGCCCCGAGGACTTCGAGCGCACCTGCCTGCCCGACATTGCGCGGCAGGTGGCCACTGTCGGGCGCGGCGTGTTTCATCTCGATGGATCAGGCGCGTCGCGGCACTACGAGGCCCTGTGCGAAGTGCCGGGCATGAAGGCCATCCAGTACACGACCGACTCCCAGCCCGGCAGCGGCATGCAGTTCATCGAGATGTTCCAAGCCATCCAGGCCAGGGGCAAGTCGCTGTACATCGCGGCCACGTCGGACGAGGTGCTGGACCTGGCGAAGAACCTCAAACCCGAGGGACTGGCCATCTGGCTCAAGGACGGCCCGCCGCGCGAGAAACTGGATCAACTGTTCGAAGCGTTCGTCAAACTCTGGTGACCATTCAGGATGGACCGATGGCAAATGCACTGACGGATCGGATCGCCGCGCGGGTGGTGATGTGCGACGGCGGCATGGGCACGCAACTGATGGCCGCGGGGCTGACCACCGGCGGCTGCGGCGTGCTGTGGAATGTCCACCACCCCGAGCTGATCGAGCAGATCCACCGGCGCTACTGCGATGCCGGGTGCGAACTGATCACGACCAACACCTTCCAGGGCTCGCGCACCGCGCTGGGGATGCACAGCCTGAGCGATCGCGCCGCCGAACTGAACCGCGCCGGGGCGGTGGTCGCGAAGCGCGCGGCCATCGCCGCCGACGGCGACGAGCCGCCGCTGGTAATGGCCGACATCGGCCCGTTCGGCGGGTTTCTCGAGCCGCTGGGCGACACCACGCCGCAGCAACTGACCGCGATCTTCTCCGAGCAGCTCGAAGCCATGCGCGAAGGCGGGGCGGACGGCGTGATCGTCGAGACGATGAGTGATCCGCAGGAACTGGCCGTGGCCGTGCGCACCGCCCGCGCCATGGGCGACTGGCCGATCATCGCCATGTTCGCCTTCGAAAAGGCCGGCGATGCGTCCGGCAACAGCTTCCATACCATGATGGGCACGAAGCCCGCCGACGCGATGGCCGCGGCCATCGAGGCGGGGGCCGATGTCGTCGGCACCAACTGCGGCACGTCGCTTTCGCTGGATGACTACGCCCAGCTCGCGAAGCAACTGGTCGAGGCGGCCGGGGGCAAACCGGTCATCGTGCAACCCAACGCCGGCGCGCCGCAGATGATCGACGGCCAGTCGGTACACCCGGCCGGCCCCGGCGAAATGGCGGCGATCGTGCCGCGATTGATCGATGTCGGCGTCCGCGTCATCGGCGGCTGCTGCGGCACCACGCCCGAACACCTGAAGGCCATGGCCGCGGCACGGTGACAGACGACGGGCGCCACGGGCGGCTCGCCCGCCAGTGGGTTGGGATGATCGAAGTGCCCGCGAGATGCAGAACACTGGTGGACAAACCACCCGCGGCGCCGGCGACATGGCAACCGTCCGAGCAATGCCGATGAATCCACTCGACAACTTCCATCGCATGATGCGCGGCGACGATCCCCAATGGGCGCCGCTCGAGGTGCCGTTGGCCGAGCCCGTGCGCGACCGGCTGGTCGAGCTGCACGGTAGCGATCTCATCGCCGCGCTGGGGCAGGACTTCGTCGGCATCGGGGCTCGCTGGCCCGGGGATGCGGCCGCGTGGCGCGACGCTTATGAAACGCTGGGCGTGGGCCTGCCCGCGCACGCGGAAGTCGGCGGGGGCGGCAACGTCATCCTGCGGCCGGACCCGGCGACGCTCGGCGCGGCGTCGCACCTCGTCGAGAAGTTCTTCCCGCTGGCGGAGCTGACTGGCGTCGAGCAACTTGAGCGCCTGCCGTGGCCCGACCTCGAGGCCGGACCGGCGAACGCCGCCGAACTGCGCGGCAAGGTCGAATCCATCCACACGCGCGGCCTGGTCGCCGTCGCGGCGCTCGAATGCACCGTTTTCGAGTCGGCCTGGTACCTGCGCGGCATGGATCAACTGTTCATGGACATGATCGAGGGTGGCGCCGTCGGCCGGTGGCTGCTCGATTTCATGACCCGCCGCAGCGTGCAGGCGGCCATCGCTTACTGCCATGCCGGGGCGGACGCGATCCGGCTCGGCGATGATGTCGGCATGCAGACCGGCATGATGATGTCGGTGGAAATGTGGCGCGAGCATCTGAAGCCGCGCCTGCAACAAGTGATCGACGCCATCCGCGCCCATCAGCGCGAGCACATCTGGATTCGCTACCACAGCGACGGTGACATTCGCGCGATTCTCGGTGACCTGATCGAGATGGGGGTGGACATCATCAACCCCGTGCAGCCCGAGTGCATGCCGGCCGGGGAGGTGTTCGCCGCGTACGGCGATCGCGTCGCGTTCTGGGGGATGATCGGCACGCAGACGACGATGCCCTACGGCACGCCGGATGACGTCCGCGAGCGGGTGGCGTGGCTGGTGGACCAGGCACGCGCGGGCGTGCGGCTGGTGGCCGCGCCGACGCATGTCCTTGAGCCGGATGTACCCATGGCGAATATCGAAGCACTGCGCACCGCACCACGCACGATTCGGGGTTGAAACCCGGTTTCTACCGCATGTTTTGGGGGCCGTCCGAAAGCTCGTCTCAACCTCACGTTCTCCTTGCGCGACGCTCGCATTGTTGAGGACAATGCCCTGCAGAGACGGCGGCCGTTCCGGGGCGCGAGGGGATCAGCCAGTCGGGGGAGAAGGCAAGCCGCCGGGAGAAAGCCTGGCCGGTTCAGGAGAAAGCGGGCCCCGGGGAGTGAAGCAGGTTGTTGGGGGACCGCGGCGGAGGGGGTCGACGAATAGCCCGCATTACAGTTCGGATGCGGGTTGTTTTTTTGCGCGCGATGGGGTGTCCGCTCGCCGGCTCTGGTGGGGTGGGCGTCTCTGGTGGGGTGGGCGTCTCGCCACTACTGTCCGGGATTCTGTTGTCTTGTGG
>CAZHJL010000114.1:0-12326 GCA_964532795.1 uncultured Phycisphaeraceae bacterium
CGAAACCACAAGACAACAGAATCCCGGACAGTAGTGGCGTCCCGCCCGCCATCGGCCCGCAGGGCCGACAACCGACACGACTCAAGCCCAAGACGCGCGAAGAAACCCAGGGATGCAATCCCTGGGCTTCGGGGAATCGACACCATTGACCTGCTGACTTGCTGCATTGCTGCTCGACTGCTCTACTGCGCCCATGCCTACCCGCCCCTATCGAATGATCCAGGTCGGCACCGGCGGATTCGGGGGCGCGTGGTGCCGCAACTTCCTGCCGCCCAATGTCACCAGCGGCCATGTCGAAGTCGTCGCCGCCGCGGACAAGAACCCCGACGCACTCGACAACGCCCGCGAACACCTCGGCCTGCAGGACCACCAGCTTCACACCGACATCCGCGAAGCCTTGGCCGCGCATGAAGCGGACTTCGCCGCCATCGTCGTCCCGCCGGCGCATCACGAAATGGTCGTCGACCTCGCCCTCGAGCGCGGCCTGAACATCCTCTCGGAAAAGCCCATCGCCGATACGCTCGAAGCCGCCATCCGCATCGCCGACAAGGTCAAACAGGCCGGCGTCAAGATGGGCGTCACCATGAGCCATCGCTTCCGTCAGGACATCACCACCCTGCGCCACGCCATCCAGTCGGACGAAAGCGGCGAACTCGACTACCTCGTCATGCGCTTCACCTGCAACTGCCGCAAGCGCGGCTCTTGGGGCGAATTCCGACACCAGATCCCCGACACCCTCATGATCGAGGGGGCCGTGCATCATCTCGACCTGCTGATGGACATGACCGGCGCGCCGTGCGAACAGCTCTACGCCGAAACCTGGACGCCCCGCTGGGGCGAGTTCGACGGCGATGCACAGGGCATGGTCATCCTGCACAGCGAGAACGGTAAGCGCGCGACCTACGAAGGCGCGAAGACCAACGCGGCCGGCCTCAACGGCTGGGGTCACGAGTACATTCGCGCCGAATGCGAGCAGGCCACGCTCGAACTCAACCGCCACCACCTCCGCCGCTTCCCCTACGAGCCGCACGGCCTGAAGTGGGGCATGACCAGCGAGGGCGAACACTCGCACCCGCTGCCCCTGCTCGAACAACCCAAGTGGGCCAACGCGTGGCTGATCGAACAGTTCGTCGACTGGCTCGACGGCGGCAAGCCGATGCTCACGAACGTCGAAGCCAACCTGCAATCGATCGCGCTGATCTTCGCCGCCATCGAATCCAGCCGCACGGGCAAACCGGTGAAGGTGCAGCACATGCTCGCCGATGCGCGGCAGCGGTGACCCCCAAGCCACGCCACGGGAGCATGCCTCTTCCGGTGGGCTGGGCGTCCCGCCTCTTCCGGTGGGGTGGGCGTCCCGCCCGCCATCGGCCCGAAGGGCCGACAACCGACATGACTCAAGCCGGCGAGACGCGAAGAGGCCCAGGGATGGAATTCCTGGGCTTCGGGTAGTCGGCGCCGTTGGGTTCCTGGGTGTCGATGTCCACGCGTTTCGCACCGAAACGCGCCATCTTGTGCGCGCTGGATGACACCAAATTTCTGGAAGAAACGGCGACGGGCAAGAAAACTTACTGTCCGGCCGCATCGAGGTTTACCGCATCCAACCTTCGCAAAACGCGCCATGTTGTGCGCACCGGGGCGGTCTTTCGTCCCATGGTGGAGACGCATCGAACCGCCGCAACCCCCAGCCGTCCGTCGTCGCGCGCCGAATCGCCGCCGGGCGCATCGCCCGCCCCCCGACCGACACCTGGTCCAGAGCTACCGGCATGCTCACGAACAATGTCAATTCTTGCTCATCACCCATCCCCACCCCACGGCCGCCGCACGCGGAAATCGACGAAAACCAACAGGTTCCGGCGCATTCCTGCAGAAACCGAGAGAAACCAGCCCAAAAAGTGTGCACTTTTGATAGTTTTGTGGCCGGATACATTATGATTTCGCGCACCTACCCCTTCTCACAGCCCAGAAACAGCGATTCGCCCTCCCGCGAGCTAAGCCTACGCGGCGATCCGCCTGCCGCGTCTTCGCCTGCAACAATGAACATCGCAGAAATTGCTCAGCGCATCGTTTCGCACGGCTCGCCGCAGTCGCCTCGCGTCGCCAGGCCGCACCGCTCGACCCCGCATCACCCGCCACCCGGACCAGATTGACCCTCGCGAGCCCAACCGCCAGAATGATCGGACCGCCCCTCGTCACCGGAGGAATCGCAGCATGACCAGCACCCCCCCGCCCGTTCCCGGCTCGCCCGCCCAAGCCCCGCCACGCACCGGGACCAAGACCGATGGCATGGCCATCGCCAGTCTAGTGCTCGGGCTCATCCTCTGTCTCGGGGCGCTGACTGGCATCCCGGCGATGATTCTCGGCTTCCTCAGCCACGGCCGGATCAACAAGTCCGAAGGTCGGCTCGGCGGCAAGGGCATGGCCATCGCCGGCATTGTCCTCGGCACCGTCGGCATTCTCGTCACGGTCGGCCAGATCGTGATCGTCCTGCCCGCCATCAGCGCCGCCCGAACCTCGGCCATGGAGCTCAGATCGAAGTCCAACCTTCGCTCGATCGGCGCCGCTGCCGCCGCGTATGCCGCGGACAACAAAGGCGAACTACCCGTCAGCTTCGCGCAACTCGCGGATGCCGGCTACCTCGCCGCGCCCACTACCGTCACGCCCGACGGTGAAATACAGATCGACTACACCCGGGCAAGCATCTTCGTACACCCAGCACACCCCGGCCAGCCGGGCTACGAGATCGTAATCCAGCCGCCCGCTGGTGAAACACACGCGAATATCATGGGGCTGTCTGCTCCCCCATCAGACGTCATTTTAGCCCAGGAGCGCCAGCCGACGCGTACCGGCGGGCCGCGCTTTGCCGTCTTCGTGGATGGACACGTCGAGGAAGTCCCGTCCAACTACCAGCAACCGTCCTGGTGATCGTGGACCTCACCGCATCCGCCGCACGATCAACCCATGCGAGTCACACCATGACCAGCATCCCCCCGCCCCCGCCCGGTCCGCCCATGCCGCCTGACCGGCCGTCGCCCCAGCCGCAGTATCAGCCGTCCTACGCCGCCGCGCCAACCGTGCCGCGGACGGACAACATGGCCATGACCAGTCTGATCCTCGGCCTGCTCATGTGCTTCGGCCCGCTGACCGGCATTCCCGCCCTCATCACCGGCTTCATCGGCCTCAGCCGCATCAGCAAGTCCGAAGGCCGGCTGACCGGCAAGGGCATGGCCATCGGCGGGATCAGTCTCGGCGCGGTCGGCGTGGTGGCCGGCGTGGGGGCGATCGTTCTCGTGGTCATGGGTGTCGGCGCGGCACAAGGCCAGGCCCGACAGATCGCCTCGCAGGCCAACCTCAAGGCGATCCACATCGCCATCGAGCAGTACGCCATGGATAACAACGGCCAGTTGCCGCAAAGCTTCGCGCAACTGGCGGAAGGTCACTATGTCTACGCGCCGCTGACCTACGGCCCGAACAACCAGCCGCAGATCGACTACACCCAGAACAGCCCCTTCGTCCACCCGGCCCATCCAGGGCAGCAGGGCTACATCCTGATGCTGCCCGGCGCTTCCGGCGGATCATCATCCTTCGCCCCGCCGCCGAGCCTGAGTCAGTTCAGCCCCGGCGATGTGCTCGTCATCGAGGCCCAGCCCACCTCGCCGCAATCCCCGCTGCAGGCCGTCTACGCCGACGGCCGCGTCGGCCCCGCCCCGCAGGGCATGCAGCCGCCCGTGGCGGCGCCGAGGCCGTAGCACGCCATTCGGTCACTCCCCTTACGACACTCGCACGGAACAGCCGATGAACGACTTCGACACCCGAGCACCCCTCGAACCGCGACGCACCGATGGCATGGCGATCGTGTCGGTCGTGCTGGGCGCGGTGTTGTTCCTCGGCCCGCTCACCGGCGTACCGGCCATCGTGCTCGGCGGCCTGAGCATCCGCCGCATCCGCAAGTCGCGCGGCGTATTGACCGGTGAAGCGCCGGCCATCGTAGGCGTCGCGCTGGGACTCGTGGCGACGCTGGGCGGCACGCTTTTCGCACTGCACTTCGCGGCGATCCTCTGGCAGTATCTCGACGATCAATGGGCAAGCGTGCAGACATACCCGCCGACGCCAATGCCGCTTCCCGGACCCGCGGCCGGCGGCACCTCCGGCGCGAGCGTTCAGGCGATCCCCGATCTCGTCCTGGTCAGCGCCGCGCTCTCAATGTACTCGAACCAGAACAACGGCCGGCTTCCTCGCGATTTCGCCGAGCTGCAGTCAGCCACCTTTGCCCCGGCGACGATGCCGCCCGACTGCGACTGGGTGCTCAAGCCGAAGTTCGGCACGGGCGCCCATGCGACGCCCTGGATGCTGCAAGACTTCGCCGCGCCGGGACAGGTCATGGTGATGCGCCAGCGGCAACCGAGGTACCCCGGCGGCCCGCGCTACGCGCTGTTCGCCGACGGCCGGATCCGCCCGGCCCCCGCCTACTATCAACACCCCGTACCAGGCTTCACCCCACGGAGTTCCGCCATGACCATCGACATCATCGCCGACTACCAGACCGCGTGCGGCGAAGGGCCGCTCTGGCACCCGGATGAGAAACGCCTCTACTGGACCGACATCCCCACCGGACGCCTCTTCCGCTACGACCCGGCCACCGGTAAGCACGAGCAGGTCTACACCGGCGCGCAGGTCGGCGGCTTCACCATCCAGGAAAACGGCGCGCTGCTGCTGTTCATGGAGAAGGGCGCGGTCAAGACCTGGCGCGACGGGCAGTTCGAGAAGACCATCCTCGAACAGATCGACGACGAGGTGAAGACCCGCTTCAACGACGTCATCGCCGACCCGCGCGGCCGGGTGTTCTGCGGCACCATGCCCGTCAAGAACGAACGCCTCGGCCGGCTCTATCGCCTGGACCCCGACGGATCCCTGCAACTGTTGCTGGAGAACATCGGCTGCTCCAACGGCATGGGCTTCACGCCCGATCGCAAGCAGCTTTACTACACCGACACGCCCACCGGCTGCATCTACATCTTCGACTACGACGAGGCGACCGGCGACATCACCAACCAGCGCGTGTTCGTGGACGTCAAGAACGCCGACGGCAGCCCCGGCAAGCCGGACGGCATGACCGTCGATGCCGAAGGCTGCGTCTGGTCCGCGCTGTGGGGCGGGTCGTGCGTCGTCCGCTACGCGCCGGACGGCACGGAACTGGATCGCATCACGCTGCCGGCGAAGAACATCACCTGCCCCACTTTCGCCGGCGACAACTTCGAGGACCTCTACATCACCACCGCCCTCGCCGGCGGCAGCCGCGACGAACCGGGCAACGACGCGGCGGGCAAACTGCTGCGCATCCGGCCGGGCGTCAAGGGCGCGCCGGAGTTCCGCTCGCGGATCGGACAGTGACGGGCGCATCATCTTTGCGTTCGCTGGAGCATTGACCGCCGATGAAACTTCGCTGGAAAGTCCTGCTCCTGCTGCTCGGCATCGCGTTGTTGCCGTTGGTGTTGGTGCGGCTGTCGACGGTGTGGTCGCTGCGGGGCCTGGGGGATCGTGTTTCCCAAGGGCTCAGCGGTTACCTCGTGCGCGAGGCCGAGAAGGAACTGCGACAGGTCGTGTCGATCCACGCGCACACCGTGGACAGCGAGCGTCGCTATGTCGAGTTGATGCTGCGGGAGCAGGCGCGCGAAGTGACGCGGCGACTGGCCCAGGCGCCGCCGGACAATCCGCCGCCCGTGTATGCGCCCGATGATTTCGCCGGCGGCCGCGCTCCGGGCATCCGCGCGTCGGCTCATCACGCGCAGTTGACCGACAACGGTGCCCGCGCCGACATGCCCGTGAGCTACGAGGCGCAGGTCATTCACGTCCAACCGGGCGTCGACCGGGAATCAGTGCGCGATGACATCGCGCGGCTGGCCGACATGACCGGCGTCTACCGCCAGCTTTCCGAATCGGCCCGCGACCTGCCGCTGTGGCAGTTCACCTCGCTCGAGACCGGCGTGCACAGCAGTTTCCCCGGCAAAGGCGGCTACAACGCCAATTGGGATCCGCGCCAACGCTCGTATTACGAACGCGCCGTCGCTCAGCCACACGCGGTCTGTTGGACGGCCCTGCGGTCCGATGACACCACGCGTCGCCCGGTCATCACCGCCACGATGTCCGTGCACCGGCCGGATGGTTCGATCGCCGGCGTGACGGGCGTGGACGTGCCCATCCGCCGCATCTTCGGTCCCTCGGCCATGTCCTCGGTCTGGGCATCGCAGGCCAGGCTGATGATCATCAGCCTCGAGGACCGCCAGTCACTGCGCGACGACGGCATCGAGGTGCCTGAAGGCGCCGGCAAGGCCGCGCTCGTCGTGGCCGAGCATCCGGACCTGGAAAGCGACTGGGACGCCGTCGGCCTGTTGCGCGTGTTGGGCGGCGCGGAGATGCCCGAAGCCGCGCGGCTCGTCGCGGCCATGCGGCAGGAGGGCGAGGGCCTGATCAACCTGACCCACCACGGCCGCGATAGCCTCTGCGCTTTCGGCCCGGTCAACCCTGATCAGCACCATTACCTCGCCGTGATCGTCCCGCGCGATGAGGTGCTGCGGATGAGTTCCGAGGCCGAGGCGCGCGTCAATGACGAGATGTGGCTGCAGGTCCATGCCAGCGGCGTCGCCGTCTTCGTGGTGGCGGTGGCGGTGATCATCATCGCGCTGCGCGCCTCGCTCAAGGTCGCCCGGCCGGTGGCGCGGCTGTCGGCGGCGGCGCGCGAAGTCGCCGACGGCAACCTCGATGCCCGCATGCCGGCGTTGCGCGGCCGCGACGAACTGGCCGAGATGACCGACGCGTTCAACACCATGGTGCCCAAGCTGCGCGATCGCGTGCGCCTGCGCGAGTCGCTCAACCTGGCCATGGAAGTCCAGCAGAGCCTTCTGCCCGACGCCCCGCCGCGCGTGCCCGGGCTGGATGTCGCCGGACACAGCGACTACTGCGACGAAACCGGCGGCGACTACTACGACTTCCTCGACTACGAAACCCTCGGTGAACGTCGGCTCGGCGTGGTGATCGGCGATGTCGTCGGTCACGGCGTCGCCGCGGCGCTGCTCATGGCCACCGCCCGCGCGCTGCTGCGCTCGCGCACCTCCATGTCCAGTTCGCTCTGCGAGGTGCTCGAGCATGTCAATCACCACCTGCAGTCGTCGCGCTTCAGCGGCCGCTTCATGACGGCCTACTTCATGCTGATCGACGTGTCGGCCCGCACGATCCACTGGGTCAGCGCCGGGCACGACCCGGCCATCGTCTATGACCCGTCCACGGATCAGTTCGACGAACTGGCCGGCAACGGCATCCCGCTCGGCATCGAAACCGAGTGGCGGTACGAGCAGTTCGAACGACAGGGATGGCACGATGGGCAAGTGATCGTGCTGGGTACCGACGGCATCTGGGAATGCCGCAACCCGGCCGGCGAGATGTTCGGCAAGGACCGCCTGCGCGAGATCATCCGTCAACATGCCGACCAGCCGGCGCAGACCATCATCGACGCCGTGCAAAGCGCCGTGCACAACTTCCGCGCCGACGACCAGCAACAGGACGACATCACCATGGTGGTGATCCGGATGGTGGGCTGCGGGGCGGCGCCTGATGCGGCATCACGCCATGAAGGAGATTCCGGGGATGCGTAAGGTCGCGTTCTGGCTGAAACTGATCCTGCGAGCCAACGGCGTGTTCGGCGTGATGGCCTTGCCGTTTGCGCTCCTGCCGCAACGGTGGCTGGCGTGGTGCGTGGCGCTCGTCGAGCCCCAGGTGGCTGACAGCTTCCTCGTCTCGTACCTGGCGAAGTTCGTCTCGGCCTACTACGTGCTGCTGGGCACACTGATGCTCGTTTTCGCCGGCGACCTGGCCCGCTACCGAATCGCCATTCGCTGGCTGGCCATCTGGATCATCCTCGCCGTGCTCTGCCTCATCGCCGGCATCGGCGCGCACGTGGACACGGTCTCGGACCAACCCCTTTTCTGGTTCATCATCTTCGACGGCGCCTACGGTCTGGCCACGGCCGTCGCCATCCTGCTCCTGCAGCGAAAGCTTCACGCCCAACCCACCAACTGACCTCACGCAAACCGTGTCCGCTCCCAGCCCGCCTCACTGAGAATCCCGTCGATCTGCCGCATCTCGTCTTCCGTAAGCGGCCCGTGCTCGAGCGCCCCCGCATTGTCCTCCACCTGCTCGACCGACTTAAACCCGGGAATCGGAATCGTGACTTCACTCTTCGCCCACAACCACCCGATGGACCCCTGCGCCAACGTCCGGCCGTCGGACGTCAGCACATCGCGCAGCGCGGGCACCACGTCGATCGCCTGCGCCAAGGCGCCGCTGGTGGTGTCCCACCCGTGCCGCACATCGTTGGACGGCAGCTTGTCGCCGTGGCTGAACTTGCCCGTCAACACGCCCTTGGCCAGCAGCCCGCGGTTGATGCTCGCAAGCCCGGTCCGCTCGGCGAAGGCCAGTGTTTCGAGGTTGCCCTCGAGCATATTCAGATGCTGCTGCACCGCCGCGCAGTGTTCGCCCTCGGCGAAAGCTTCAATGCGCTTCGGATCATCGGTGCTCCAGCCGTACGCGCGGATCTTGCCCTGCTCGACCAGCTTCTCCAGCGTGCCCAGCAGCCCGATGGCCTTCTCGATCTCCAGCCCGCCCATATGCAGTTGGATCAGGTCGATCCGATCGGTCTGCAGCCGCGACAGGCTGGCCTCGCACGATTGCACCAGGTTGTCCGGCGACGGGTCATCGCCCGTGCAGTTGCGTTCCTCCTCGTTGAACAGGTGTCCGAACTTCGTCGCAATCGCCACACCATCGCGCTTGCCCAACAGGGCCTTGCCCAGCACCCGCTCGCTGTGTCCGGCCCCGTAACACGCGGCCGTGTCGAAGAATGTGACCCCCAGCTCGATCCCACGATGCACCGCCCGAATCGATTCCTCATCATCCGTCCGCCCCCAGCCGACCTGGTTGCCCTTGGAGGTGTATGCCCCGCCGATGGCCCAGCAGCCCAAACCCATCGCGCTGATATCGATCCCGCTTCGTCCCAGCTTGCGCATCATCATGCAACGGTCTCCTTCTATCATGCGTTATACCCGCATTGTAGAATACGGCCGCGGTTTGGTCCGGCAAGCCGGGTAGAATTGAGCCAATTCCTCACCGGAGCATTCGCATGGATTTCCCCCGTACGCACATCGGCCCGCACGAAGTCTCGCGGCTGGTCATCGGTTCGAACTGGTTCCTCGGCTTCTCGCATACGTCGAAGGCCAAGGACGATTTCATCAAGGAGCGCATGACGCGCGAGCGCATCGCCGAGGTGCTGGAAGTCTTCATGCGCGAAGGTATCAACATCACCCTCGGCACACGCCCCGATGCGCCGCAATTCAACGACGCGATGAAGGACGCCGAGGACCGCGTGGGCGAGAAGCTGGTGAAGATCGGCACGCCGCACCTGAAGTGGGGCGACACGCAGGAGGACTTCGACGGCACGAAGCGCATCCTCGATGAGTTCGCTTCGCTCGGCACCGACATCCTCATGCCGCACCAGTGCACCACCGACGCCCTGCTCGATCGGCGCGAGCGTTGCATCCACAACATGGCCGAATACTGCGCATGGATCCGCGAGCGCGGCATGGTGCCCGGCCTGTCGACGCACATGCCCGAGACGCCCATCTACGCCGACGAAACCAACCTGGACGTCGAAAGCTACATCCAGATTTACAACGGCGCGGGCTTCCTGATGCAGATCGAAGTCGACTGGGTGCAGCGGATGATCTGGCGATGCAGGAAGCCGGTGCTGACCATCAAGCCGCTGGCTGCGGGCAAGCTGCCGCCGCTGGTCGGCCTGGCGTTCGTGTGGTCCACCATCCGCGAGATCGACCTGGTCGCCATCGGCACGTTGACGCCGGACGAAGCGCGGGAGTCGATCGAGATTTCGCGGGCCGTGCTCGAGCGGCGCTGCCCGGGTATGGAACTGCAGCGCACACGGAGCAAAGCGTCGGTCGAACCGGTCGCGGTCACGCAGTGATTTCTTCTTCAGTGGAGCGGGCGTCCCGCCCGCCATCGGGGCGAAGACCCGAAGATCACCTTGGTGTTCAGGCCAGCGGCCTGACAGCAGGCGAGACGCCCGCTCCACCACAGACTGAGCTCAATCCCGCAGATCCAGCCACTTGAGTTCATCCGCCGTCAACTCGATCTCAAGCGCCGGGAGGCTCGTCCGTGTCTCTTCAATCGTGCGCGGCCCGATCAGCGGGAATGTCATGAACGGTTGATTCAGCGCATACGCCAGCGCAATCTGGATCGTCGTCGCATCCTTCTTCTTCGCCAGTTCCATCGCCCGATCGCGCCGCTTGAAGTTGTCTTCGCTGTACCAGCAGCGCACCAGTTGAGGGTCATCATGCTTGTCCGGGGCCGCACGATCCGTGAAGAACCCACGCGCCTGGCTGGACCAGGGCATCAGCGGCGTCTTCGTCTGCTCGTGCCACACGCGGTTCTCATCATCCGACGCCGCGATGCATCCGGCCCAGACCGGGTCGATCATCCGCGCCAGGGACAGGTTGTTGCTCATCGCGCTGAAGCCCTGCAGATCGTTCTGGCTCGCGTAGTCATTCGCCTCGTCGTAGCGCTGCGTGGACCAGTTACTGGCGCCGAAGACGCGTATCCGCCCGGCTTTCACATGCTCATTGATGACATCGATGAACTCACCAACCGGAATATCCGGATTGTCCCGATGCATCATGTAGATATCGACGTAATCCGTCTGCAGCCGTTCGAGGCTGATCATCAACTGCCGCGTCAGGTTCTCCGGGTCGCATTGCGGCGTGTGCGCACCTTTGTCCAGCAACACCACCTGGTCACGGATGCTGCGGTTCTTCACCCACCAGCCGAGCATCTCTTCACAGCGCCCGCCGCCGTAGACGAATGCGCTGTCGAACGCGTTGCCGCCGCGCTCGAAGAAGTCATCGAACATCGCCGAGGCATGCGTGATCTCGCGCTGGTTGTCCACGCCCATCACCAGGCGCGAGATGTCCTTGTCCAGCCCGTCGATGCGGCCGTACCGCATGTTGTGGTCATCGCGTCGCTTGAGCGGCTTGCGCGACACGGTGTGCGTGTAGTTCTCCGGCTTCTCGGCCTCGTAGACCAGCCCGATCGCGCTGCGCCACCGGTCGAGCGTCTGGATGTTCCCAAGCGTATCGGCCGGACTCATCGCCGGGCTGTCGGCCTGCGTCCTGCCTTCGCTGACCATGCGGGCGAAGAAGTCCGCTTCGAGCGTGAACGACGTGACCTCCGTTTCCACCTCGATCGTCCGGGGCGCTTGGCCGCGCTGGTTGAGGTGGATGCTGAATGTGCCGCCGCCCTTGCGATCGGCCGTCCACGGATTGGTGATATCAATGCTGCCTTCCGATCCATAAATGCGCGCGTGGTTGTCCAGCGATACCTGCACACCCGTCGCCACCTGCGCGACGATATCCTGCTCGAACTTCAGCACCGCCGCGGACCAGCCGTCCACGCCGGTCTCCACCCGATGGCCCGCCGCACAGACCTCGACCGGATTCGCAAACGGCCTGCCCAGCGCGGCCCCGGCGATCAGCCGCGACATCGACACCGGGTAGCAACCAACATCCATGATCCCACCGCCGCCCAGTTCGTCGGCAAACAGGCGACTTTCCGCATTGAAACCGGCGTTGAATCCGAACGACGCCTGGATCATGCGCACCTCGCCGATCGCCCCGCCGCGAATCAGTTCCAGCACCTTGGCCGTCTGCGGATGGCAGCGGTACATGAATGCTTCCATCACCAGCACCCCCGCCTCGCGCGCGGCCTCGAACACCGTCATCGCTTCGGCATGGTTCAGCGCGAAGGGCTTCTCGCACAGGATGTGCTTGCCGGCCCTTGCCGCGGCGATCGCCCATTGCGCATGCCATGGGTGCGGCGTGGCGACATAGACCGCCTGCACTTCACGATCCGCAAGCAGGTCCTCATAGCTCGGATGCGCACGCCTACCGCCGAACGCCTTCACGAAGCGGTCCGCCGAGGCCTGCGAACGGCTGCCGACGGCCGCCAGTTCGCCAAGCTCCGACGCCTTCAGCGCGTTGGCGAAGCATTCCGCGATTTTGCCTGTACTGATGATGCCCCACTGAAGCTGCTGACTCATCTTCCTCTGCTGCCTTTCGGATTGACGGGGGGAGGCCGGACTGGATCGGGACCGATCCAACAAGCCGCAGACGTTACGGCCAACATCGATGGACGTCAATTCCGGGTACGACGGCCCGCGAGAGGGGTCTGGCCACAAACTGGGGCGCGCTGTGAGTGATTGCCGAATCAGGGGTTAT
>CAZHJL010000115.1:0-12183 GCA_964532795.1 uncultured Phycisphaeraceae bacterium
CAGCATGACAACCCCAACCGACCAGCGGAAGACGCGGTTCATGGAACGCTTACTGCATCTCACCAAGGCCGGCTTGGCAACTTCGCGCA
Source organism: uncultured Phycisphaeraceae bacterium (assembly GCA_964532795.1). Lineage (GTDB taxonomy): Bacteria > Planctomycetota > Phycisphaerae > Phycisphaerales > Phycisphaeraceae > CAZHJL01. The sequence continues at coordinate 90 of CAZHJL010000115.1, forward strand.
GCATCGGTCCTCTGATCGGAGCAACGGCACGCGCGGAGAATGCCTGCGTCCTGTTGTGGCTGGCCTGGCAACCGCGGTTCATCATGAGCCCGGTGGATCACGAGATCGTCCCGACCCATTGCCACGGCCCGCCGCCATCTTCCGCTGCGCGCCCGCGCGGCCTTCCGCCTTCTCAGAACGGGATCACCACCTTCAGCAGTCCGCCGTGGGATTCGGTGCGGCTGGAGAATTGGCCGGTGTATTCCAGCTTCAAGCTTGCGCCGTTGACTTCGATGATGTCGATGCCCACCGCCACGGTGCCAAGTGTCTGCTCCTGCTCGCCCAGCGTTCGCATCGGCGGGACGCCGATCGGGGCGCTGACGAAGCCGGCGACCGTTTCCGGTTGCGTGTCGTAGCGGGCGTAGGTCAGGCCGCCGCGGATGTACGGCCGCAGAATGATGCCGTTGCCGAGCCGGTGCTCCATGCCCAGTTGCAGGGCGGGGCTGATGTAGTAGAGCGTCTCGTCGTTCTCGGCGATGTTCAGGCTGGCGCCGGCGGCCCCGGTTTCGGTGTAGCCCTCGCGACGGATGTAGGTGATGCCAAGATCAAGGATCGGCCGCAGGTACCAGTCGTCCTGCTCGAACTCGAAATCGTGCGCGAGGCGCAGGTTGCCTGAGACGGTCGTGAGATCCCAGTCGCCGGAAGCGGTCGCCCCGGCGAAGGGCACGTTGGTCACGCGATCGGTCGAGTACCAGCCGTGGCTGACCGAAGCGGACAGGTCGATGCGCGTCGCGCCGAAGCGCCGCTTGAGCACCCCGCCGAAGCGGATCGACTCACCGCCGGTTTCGGACATCACGCCCACATCGGTGTTGCTGTGCTCGGCCGCGAAGGCCAGCCCGCCGATCCAGTTGGCTTGTTCATCCAGCGGCCGCTGCATGCCGACGATGAACATCACCGTGCGGCTGCGCGAGCCGAGCAGTTCAGTCGTCTCCTCCTTGTCCGTGAATTGCGTGCGGGCCGTGGCCCACAGGCCGCTGCGTTCGGTTGCGAACCGATGCTCGCCCTCGCGCACCGGCACACTGTGCATCGCCTGCACGAAAGTGAGATTCGTCATCGGCGCGGCCTGTGATGTCTGACCCACCGGTTCGGGACTCAGCGCGTCGTAAGCCTCCGCAAGCGACTTCGAATCGGGCATCGACATCAGCATCGCGGCGACGGGCTCGAAGCCCGGCGACCCGCCGGCATTCTGGATCGCGTTTACGTACTGCGCGATGCTCGTCTGGTTGCCGCACATGCCCTTGGGCGCGAAGTCTACGTTCATGTCCAGCGCCAGGCTGTTCGCATCCGGATGGGCCAGTTGGCAGGACATGACCGCCGACGATTGCTGTTCGAGCCGGCAGCCGCCGTCAGTCAGCCCCTGCGTCGCCTGCACGATGGTGATAATCTTCCGTCCGGCGAAAGCCTGGCCGGCATTGACCACGTTCGTCCGGACACAGCCCTCGATGCACGCCGCGCCGTCGACGACAAGGCAGTCCGCGGAACCGTGCTTCGGATCGATGTCGATCTCCATCGCGCCGCCGGGCATCTGCATGTAGTCGCTCGCGAGCGTCGTGGTCCTGACGGCGTCGCAACCACCGAGCGAGACGAGTCCGGAATTGATCAGCGCGTTGCCCGCGCCGAGCCCGATGGCCGCGCCCGGCTCGAACACCGCGCCCGCAGCGTTCTCGAACCGGTTCGCCCCCGCGCCAAGGTTCACGTCGCCAACAATGCGTCCGCGATTGATCACCGTGTCATTGCCGGTCGTCGCGATGATCGCGCTTCCGGCGCAACCGTTCGCCGTGGTGAGCAGATCGTGAATGCTGACCGTGTTGTTCGCCCCCTCGAGCACATGGATGCCCACAGCGTCACCCGACCCGGCGACCACTGCGCCGTGCGCGTTGATGGTGATATCCCCCGCCGCCTGGTCACCGCGGCTGTTCGCGATGATCCCGCACGAATCGACCCCGCTCGCGCGCACGTCGCCGTGCACGGTGACGGTCACCGCGTCGCCGCGCTGCGTGCCGCCGGCGCTCTGGGCGAACACGCCGTCCGACATGTCGCCGGTCGTCGTGATGTTGCCGGTGTGATGGACCGTGACCGCCCCGCCCGATCCATCGCCGCCGATGCTGCCGTCGAAGCGCGAGAAGATATTCTGCGGCCCGTAGCCGGTACCGCCGCCGCTGCCGCCGCCGCCGCCGATGCTCATGGCCTTGATGCCGATCGCTTCGATGCCGCGCGTGGTGATGTCGCCCATACTGGTGACCGTCACACTGTCGCCATTGCCGGCGCTGCCGCCGCCGCCGCCGAACCCGAGCCCCAGCCCGATGCCGCGCCAGCGTCCCTCGGCCTGCGCGGTGGCGCGATCCACGTTGCCGGCCAGCCCGCCGCCGCCGCCGATGCTCTGCGCGAAGATGCCGTGCGCTTCATCGGCCCACGTGTTGATGTCGCCGTCCTGGTCGATGGTGACGGTCTTGCCGTCGCCGGCCGCGCCGCCGAACGCGAACTTCCCGAGCAACCCCGAGACCGCGCGGCCGCCCTTGTCCTCGCCCACCGTGAAACTCTGCGCTTCACCACCCCCGCCGCCGATGCTCTGCGCGAAGATCGCGGCGGAGCCGAACCCGAAGGTGGTGATGTCGCCGGTATTGTCGATGGTCACGGCGTTGCCGTCGCCGCTGCCGCCCTGGTCGCCGCCGACCGCCACCGAAACGTCGCGCAACTGCCCGACCAGTTTCTTGAGCAGCCAGTTGCCGCTCCCGCCCATCTCCTGGAACGGGACGAGCGCGAGCGTGGCGTAGTCCGCCTCCGTGCCGGTGCCAATGATGCCGTCGCCGCCGCTGCCGCCGCCGCCGCCGACGCTCTGGGCGACGATGCCGCGCGAGATCGCGCCCCACGTGACCAAGTCTCCGGCGTGTGTCACTTTGACCGTGCCGCTGTTGTCGCCCGTGCCGCCGTTGCCGCCGACGTTGACCGAGAACTTCCAGTTCGAGCCCGGGGTCTGGTCCTTCTTGAGATCCGCACTGCCCACCTTGAAGAGCATCGAAATGCCCCGCGCGCTGCCGCCGTCGCCGCCGCCGCCCCCGATGCTCTGGGCGCGGATGGCGTCGGACTTGTCGCCGCCGGTAAGGATGTCATTGATGCTGTCGACGACGACCGCCCCACCGAGGTTGCCTTTGCCGCCGCCGCCGCCGATGGACAGGCTGCCGTTGAGGCTGCGGCCTTCGTTCGCCGCGCCGAAGCCGATGGTCGCGGTAAGACTCGATCCCCCGCTGCCGCCGCCGCCACCCAGGCTCTGCGCGTAGATGCCGTGCGCGTCATGCTGCGCGGTGGTGATGTCGTTGCGGCTGGTCACGGTCACATCGCCACCGAGGTTGCCGTCACCGCCGGACCCGCCCAGGGCGGTGTTGAGGTTCAGGTTCCATGTGTCCTTCGCGCCGCCGAAACCGATGCCCACCGAGGCGGCGAATCCGCCTTTGCCGCCACCGCCGCCACTGCTGCGGGCCTCGATGCCGTGCGCGGCGGCGCCGATCGTCGTGATCACGCCATCGCTGAACACATCCACCGCACCGCCCGAGTTGCCGTTGCCGCCGGAACCGCCGATGCTCAGCCCCCAGCTCTTGCCGCCCTTGCCCGCGCCGTCGCCGGTGATGCTGAAGCCCCCGTTGCCGCCGCCGCCGCCGACACTCTCGGCGTAGATGCCGATGCCGTCGCTGCCGCGCGTGGTGATGTCGCCGAGATTCGTGACATCCACGTCGCCGCCCGCGCCGCCCTTGCCACCGATGCCACCGATGCCGACCGACAGCGCGCCGGTGCCGGCGCCTGAGCCAGTGATGCTCCAGCCGCCGTTGCCGCCGCCCCCACCGGTGCTTTCGGCGAAGATGCCCTTGGCCCCGCTGCCGGACACGTCGAGCGTACCTTCACTGGTCACATCGACGGCCCCGCCGCTCCCACCGTCACCACCGGCGCCGCCCAGGCTGAAGCTGCCGCTGTAGTCGCCGCCGCCGGAACCGGAGATGCTGAAGCCACCCACCCCGCCGCCGCCACCGGTGCTGATGGCATGGATCGCGTGGGCCGATGCGCCGCCGGTCATGATGTCGCTGGTTGCATCGACGGTAACGATGCCGCCCGCGCCGCCGCCGTCACCGCCGTAGCCGCCGATGCCCACACTCAGTGCCGACGTGCCGCCACCTGCGCCGGTCAGGCTCCACCCGCCGCGCCCGCCGCCGCCGCCGACCGTTTCCGCGATGATGCCGACCGCGCCTGTCCCCGCCGTGGTAATCTTTCCGTCAGAATATACGGTGACATCCGAGCCGCCGCCGCCGTCGCCACCGTGCCCGCCGAGGTTGAACGTCCCGCCGAAGGTACCGGCGCCCGACCCCGAAATGCTGAACCCGCCGATGCCACCGCCACCGCCGGTACTGTGGGCGTGGATACCGTGCGATTCAGCGCCGAGGGTATTGATTTCGCTGTCGCTGTCGACGGTGACCACGCCGCCGTCGCCGCCGTCGCCGCCCCATCCGCCGATGCCGATCGAGAACGACCCGGTGCCGGCGCCCGAGCCGGACAGACTCCACCCGCCCCGTCCGCCACCACCGCCGACGCTCTCGGCCAGGAGGCCGACCGAGCCGTGGCCGCGCGTGTCGAGCAGGCCCGTGCTTTCCACGGTGACCGCACTGCCGGAGCCGCCGCCGCCGCCCGATCCCCCGAGGCTGAATGTGCCCGCGAACGTGCCCGCGCCGGAACCGACGATGCTGAATCCGCCGGACCCGCCGCCGCCCCCCGTGCTGCTGGCGCAGATCGCGTGCGCGTTGGTGCCCCAGGTCAGGATCTCGCTGCCGGCGTCGACCTCAACGGCGCCGCCGTTGCCGCCGGTGCCGCCTTTGCCGCCGATACCGACCGAAAGCGCCCCCCAACCGGCGCCCGCGCCGGTAATGCTGAACCCGCCGTTGCCGCCACCACCGCCGGTGCTTTCGACCAGCAGGCCGATCGCGTCGGCGCCGCTCGTGGTGATGGCGCCCGCGCTGGTGACTTCGACCTTGTCCGCACTGCCGCCGCCGCCGGCGGATCCGCCCATGTTGAACGTCAGTGCGCCGCTGCCTGCACCGGCGCCCGAGATGCTGAAGCCGCCCGACCCGCCGCCGCCGCCCACGCTGTGCGCGTGGATACCGAAGCCGCGATAGCCGGTGGTTGTAACTTCGCCTGTGTTAACCAGAACGACGGTACTGCCGTCGCCGCCCTTACCGCCGCTGCCGCCGATCGACAGGCCCAGCGCGCCCACACCCGCGCCGGCGCCCGACACTGACCAGCCCCCGCCGCCGCCACCGCCGCCCACGCTCTCGACGAGGACGCCCACCGCCTCCTGCCCCCCCACTTCGACAAAGCCCGAATTGGTGACATCCACGGCGCTGGCCGATCCGCCGCCGCCGGCGCTGCCGCCGAGCGCGAAGGATGCCGACCACAGATCCGAAGCCGCGGCCGCGATGGCGAATCCGCCCGAACCGCCGCCGCCACCCGTGCTCTGCACATACAGTCCGTGACTCATGTGGCCGCGCGTAGTGATGGCGCTGTCATTGGTGACGGTCACCGCGCCGCCGTTGCCGCCCTGGCTGCCGCGACCGCCGATCGCCACGCCGAATGAGGCCATGGAGCCGGCGGCGGCGCTGACCGCGTATCCGCCGTTGCCGCCGCCGCCGCCCAGGCTCTGGGCGTGGATGCCCGGCGCGCGATCGCCTTCGGTGTAGACGGTGACGTCAGGGTCGACAACCAGGTTGACCGCGCCGCCGGCACCACCCGGTCCTGCCGACCCGCCGATGGCGAGGCTGAAGTTGCCGCCGGTCGCGACAGCGCCGCCGCCGTCGCCGCCGCCGCCGCCCAGGCTCTGGGCGAAGATGCCGCTTGCATCATCGCCCCTGGTATGCAACTGGTAGGTCTCTGCGAGCGTAGCGCCCCAGCCGACATCCACCGAGACTTGGCCGCCGTCGCCGCCGGCCTGGCCCGACCCGCCGTAGGTGAACAGCCCGCCACTGCCGCCGCCGGAACCGCCGCCGCCGCCGACGCTCTGCGCGAAGAGTGCATCGGCGTGCTCACCGTCGGTGATGACCTGGGCGTCGTTGGTCACGGCCACCGCGCCGCCATGGCCGCTGCTGGCGCCGCTGCCGCCCCACGAGAAGATGCCACCGCCATGGCCGCCGCCGCCGGCGAAGCCGCCGACACTCGTGGCCAGGATGCCCTTGGCGCCCAGACCGCCCGTGGTGATCCGACCGGAGTTGGTCACGGTGACGTCCCCACCCGGGCCACTTCCCTTACCCGCCCCGCCGCTGCCGAACGAGCCGTCGCCGCCGCCACCATCGCCGCCTTCCCCGCCGAAACTCTGCGCGACGATGCCGCCGGCACCGCTGCCGGTCGTCGTCAGCGCGCCGCTGTTCGTGACGTTGATCGCACCGCCGGCGCCGCCGACCCCGCCGTCGCCGCCCTCGGCGTACGTGGTGGAGAAGGCATACCCGCCATCGCCGCCGTCACCCGCTTCGCTGCGCAGGTAGATCGCCATCGCGTCCGCGCCGCCGGTGGTGATGTCGCCGTTGCTGGTCAGCGTGAGCGCCCCACCCGCGCCGCCGCGCCCGGCGTGACCCCCGAAGGCCGGGCCGGTGATGACGAAAAACGGCGGGATCGGGAAGCCGAAAGCGAATCCGCCGTCACCGCCGTGGCCGCCGTAGCTCTGCATCTCGAGGCCGTACGCGCCATCCCCGCTGGTGATGATGCCGTGCGTAAGCTCGGCGAAGCTCAACGTCATGGATGCGCCGCCGCCACCGGCGCCGCCGCTGAATCCGTGCGTGGTGCATCCGCTGCCATCGCCGCCGTTGCCGGCCACGTGGTACATCTGTGCGCCATCGAGCCCCGCGCCCGGCTGCACGTCGCTGATCAGCGAATGGATGTTCAGGCGGTAGGTTGGCGGAATCCAGAAGTGCGTCCCGCTGCGGACGCCCTGCGACTGGTTGCCCGTCGCCGTTGCGGCATCGCCGTTCAACACCACCGCGTCCGGTCCCGCAACCGCCGGGACGCCGCAGGCCAGCATCAGCCCGGCCGCCAGCAATCCCCACACATTGCTCGTCAGCGCAAAACGAGTACGAGAAGCACAAGCGCGTCGCCCGCACTGCATGGCGCACCCCCAACTCTTTTTGGTCTACCCACGATCGGCCGAACAACATTCAGCAACACAGCGGCAGAAGTATGTGCTGGACCTAACGTGTCCCACCAGTCACGAGCGATGCGCGGCAGACCTCTATATATCACCGCACCAAGTATTTTAACTCGCGCCGGATTTATCACAAGCCCTTACAGTCTTCTTGGCGAGATCAGGCCTCTGGGCCCGTACCGTGAGCACCAACGCCCAAGAAATCCCCGTTCATCCCCTTCGCAGGTCGGTATGATGGCCGGTTTCCCGTTGTCGGAGCCTTCGAACTGGAGACCAAATCCATGGATCAACGTCCCAATGTCCTGCTGATTCTCAATGACGATATGGGCTACTCCGACCTGGGCTGCTACGGCAGCGAGATCCAGACACCCAGTTTGGACCGCCTGGCGGCCAACGGCCTGCGATTCACCCAGTTCTACAATACCGCCCGATGCTGCCCGTCACGCGCCTCGCTCCTCACCGGCCTGCACCCCCACCAGGCCGATGTCGGCGCCATGGTCGGCGACGACGGCGTGGACGGCTACCTCGGCGATCTCGCGCGCGACGCGGCCACCATCGCTGAGGTGCTCAAGGCCAACAGCTACCGCACCATGATGAGCGGCAAGTGGCACGTCACCGGCCATCTCGACGCCCCGCATCCCAACTGGCCGTGCGGGCGCGGCTTCGATACCTACTACGGCATGCTCTGCGGCGCCGGCAGCTACTACGCCCCCAAGCGCATGGCCCGCGACAACACACCCATCGAGCCCCCGCAGGACGGCGACTTCTACTTCACCGACGCGATCACCGACGAAGCGATCAAGCAATTGCGAGATCACGAGTCGCAGCACGCGAGTGAACCGTTCTTCCAATACGTGGCCTATACCGCCCCGCACTGGCCGCTGCATGCGCTGCCCGAAGACATCGCGAAGTACGAAGGCCGCTACGACTGCGGCTGGGACGAACTGCGCGAGCAGCGCCTGCAACGGATGCTCGAGCTCGGCGTGATCGATCAGGAGATCGCCCTCAGCCCGCGCGACCCCAGTCAGCCGCGCTGGGAAGATGCCGAGCACAAGCATTGGGAAGCGAAGCGCATGGCCGTCTACGCCGCGCAGATTGATCGCATGGACCAGGGCATCGGACGCATCCTCAACCAACTGGAAGCGACCGGCAAGCTCGACAACACGCTGGTCATCTTCCTGGCCGACAACGGCGGGTGCGCGGAAGTGATGTCCAAACGCTGGGGCGAACACATCGCGCGGCAGGACTCGGGCCACGCGACGACCCGCGACGGCCGACCCGTGCGCTACGGCAACACGCCGGACATCGATCCCGGCCCGGAAGATACTTACCTCAGCTACGGCGTGGCGTGGGCCAATGCCAGCAACACGCCCTTCCGAAAGTACAAGTGCTGGGTCCACGAAGGCGGCATCTCAACGCCCTTCATCGTCCACTGGCCGGCAGGGCTGAGGGATGTCGGCGGCGTGCGTCATCAGCCGGCGCAGTTGCCGGACGTGATGGCCACCATCCTGGACGTCACCGGCTCAAGTTACCCCGACACCATTGACGACCGGCAGATTCTGCCCCACGAGGGATTCAGCCTGCGCGATGCGTTCGAAGACAAGCCGCACGGACGCGAGGTGCTGACTTGGGAACACCAGGGCAACTGCGGCATCCGCAAGGGCAAGTGGAAGCTCGTCCGCGAGTACATCAACGCGTGGCACCTGAGAGACTACCCCGACGCCGCCGCGCGCAAGCCGGGGCTGCAGCCATGGGAACTGTATGACATCGAGAACGACCGTTCAGAGCTGCATGATCTATCCGAGGAGCGGCCGGACGTCGTGGCCGACCTCGATGCCGAGCACCAGGCATGGGCCAGGCGATGCAATGTCAGGCCGTGGGATGAGATACTCGAGATCCGCCGCGCAAAGCAATGAACAGATCACCTCGCGCACCTATGCGAGCATGGGCAGCGAAGCCCGAACTGGTAGAACCATCAACCGACGCGCCCTTTGCTGGACGGCATCAGCAAACGCACGAACACATTGGGACGCGGGTGCACCTGCATGAGAGGTAGGCCCGGTACCTTCAGACAGACCCGCATGTCTGTCAGGACCGCTGTCCGCCCGGCCGCACGGCCGAGCGCCTGGAACACCCGACGCAGTGCCCACGCCGTCCGGACACTCGAGACCGCGATCACCCCCGTGCGCCCATCCACGTTCACCACCACCGGCCGGCCGTCGATCTCACCTTCAAGACGACCGACCCCGGTCAGTTTGGGTCGTCACCGGTGTCACGTGTCCGGACTTTCAACGTGCCGTCAAACACCCAATCCGCATGCTCCGCCTGCGGCCCGGTGCCACTAGGAATCTTCACATGCATGTCGGAGAACTCGTAGGTGATCTCCGCATGACGCCCGGTCAGCCGGTCATACAAACCGATCGCCAGATCCGGCCAGTTGTTGGTGTGCGATGGATCAGCCATACCAATGCTCCTTCCGGCCCCGGGAAGAGCGGCCCCGTGGTCGCCTCCGCCGGTATCCGGTACGGTGTCGCGATCAGTTGGCGAAGTATAGGCGTGCCGTTCGGGTGTCAAGCGTCCATGGCTGCCTTGGCGATGCCGGTCAACCGAAATGCGAATGCCCCCCAGGACTCGAACGACCTGACGTAAACAGCTGCGAACACAACAGCTTAAACAACAGCACGCCCGAATGCGCTGCACTACAACGGTGCAGTCAACCTATGGAGGCCGAGATACGGCGAATTGCTGCTGCGTGGCCAGACCTGCCGGAAGCCATTCGCCGGGGCATCATGGCAATGGTGGACAGCGTGGGTGGCTGAACAGAACACCCGTACATCGTTGCCGGTACGAACGTGACACATCTCGGCGACGCAACAGGCTGTGGGTTCCCGATCTCGAGTACGCGGACTGATGAACAGCAATGAAAACGCCGGGCGTCATTGATCGGGATCAGGGGGCGCCCGACGTATTCGGAGCGATCCCCTCAGGGTGTCTGCGCGACTCGCCTCTGGGAGGCAAGAGCCACACTTGCCGCCCGCTCTCGTGCGCAACCACTTTTGATCTTCCTGCAGGTCAGCGGTCGTCCTCAACGGGTGCCGGCTCGTCCTTGTGGCCGGTGAACCAACTACGAGTGCCACGGTGAGGGCATTTGCCCTTTGAGATCCTCTCGCCTCTTCCTGCTCGAATCAGCCCTCCCGCAATGGAAGGCCGTAGAAAGGTGGTCGGCCGTCGCGTGGGACGGCGATCAGGGATGCCTTGCCGTGTTTGTGCGGCGCGCCGTGCGTTTGGTCCCATTCGCGACGTTCCTCGTACCGGCACACCCGCAATCGCGGCCAGACGAGCGTCAACAGTTCGTTCGGTCTGAAATAGTGCTTGACATGGACGGCCGATTCGCTGATCGGAGCGTCGCTCGCCGCACCAGCCCCGACGGGCGAGGCCGGGTCTTCTGTCGTGTGCACTTCCACGAATAGCATGCCGGGACAACTCAAAGCCGATACCATCGCGTTCCACACAGCGTCGAGGTCCTCGCGCGGCAGATGATCAAGCACCGTTGCCGCAACGATCGCCCTGTACGCATTTGTCGACCACTGCAAGTCACGGACGTCGCGGACCTGCGCATCGATCCGCTCCCCGAGTCCCTCTTCCTCGGCTGCTTTACGCAATCGCGCGATCCCTTCGGACGAGGAATCGATCGCGGTGACGGTCAGACCGCGCCGCGCCAGGGCCAATGCATCGCGGCCGTGCCCCGCGCCCAAGTCGAGCGCTTCGCCCATCAGGGGGCACTGGTCGAAGAACGCAACCAGTTCCGGCGACGGTGCGGTACCGTACGCCGCGCCTTCTCGTTGATACAACTCGTCAAATGTGACCTGCCGTGGGCGTTGCACCTTGCTTGTTGACGCCTCTTGATCCCGCATGCCTACTCCTCGACCACGAGATGGTCGGCCTCCACCCCCATACCGCTCAGCACGCCCGACAGATCCTGCACCATATCGGGCGGGCCGCACAGATAGAAGTGTTCGGCATCATCACGCGCGCATCGCCGGATCATATCGCCATCGATGCGGCCGCGCAGACAATGCGCCGCTTCGTCCTGCGTCAGCGTATAGTTGGCGCGCTCCCCCAGCATGCGTGTAAGCTCGCCTTCAAGGATGATGTCACGCCCCGTCCGATTCGAGAACAGCAGCGCATTGCGATGCAGTTCGTCATCAGCGGCCAGTTGACGCAGGATCGCGATGAACGGCGTCACGCCCGCGCCGCCGGCGATAAAGAGGCCGGGACCGCGATAGGCGATGGCGCCCCAGGGCTCGCCGAGAATCAGCTCATCGCCCACGTGCAGGGCGTGCAGCCGCACGGTCACGCCGTCGTGATCCGGATAGCTCTTGATCGTGAACTCGAGATTCGCGTCGCGATTGAGCGAAGTGAACGTGAACGGGCGTGTCTCCTCGCGCCAGCCTTCATCCTTGAGGTGGATTTCCGCGGCCTGCCCCGGCTGGTATGCATAGTCCGCGGGCTTTTCGACCACGAAGCGTCGCACATCGTGGGTCACCTCCTCTATTGCGAGGATGCGGCATGTGTACGTCCGAGGTTGCTCATCCGACATGAAGGGGGCTCCGCGTTCAGCGCCATTGCCTCAACACCATTCATGTTTGAGCGTTCCGCCACTATACGTTATCAGGCCAAAGGCGAATACCGGTAGGGAAGCTGCGCCTTTTGCGCATGGGCGGATCCCCCTCCGTGCCACCGCCGACTCAATCCGCGCCACGCGACGTGAGTTTCGGGCGCAACACGTTCGGCCTACCGGGGTTCTCCCCCGCGATTCATCCAGACGCAGGATCACTACTGTCCCAACATTACTCGAATAGTGTCAACTGGTTGCGCAAGGCGCTG
>CAZHJL010000116.1:0-12149 GCA_964532795.1 uncultured Phycisphaeraceae bacterium
ACCCAACATCGACCAGCGAAGGCGCAAAACCCGAATCATCGCTCGTGACGTGGCAGTAGAGCACATTCGGCACGTAGCCCTCACGCTCCTCCTCACCCGGGGCGAGCAGTGGCTTGCGCAGGCGTCCAAGCACGCGCGAGGGGTCGTCACGATCGAGCAGCATCGCGCCGATGCAGTAACGTCGCACCGGCCCGACGCCGTGCGTGAGCAGGATCCAGCCGGCTTCGCACTCGATCGGCGAGCCGCAGTTGCCGATCTGCACCAACTCCCACGGCTCGACCGGCGGTTGAAGCAGCGTGGCCCCCTCCCAGACGTAAGGTGTATCCGAGCGCATGAGAAAGAGGTTCTCGCCGTCGTGGCGCGAGACCATTACGTACGCGCCGTCGATGCGTCGCGGGAAAAGGGCCATGCCCTTGTTGCGCGCGTTGCGTCCGACGAGGGTGCGGACATGGAAGCTGTGGAAGTCGCTCGTTTCGAGCAGCATTGGGAGGATGCGGCGCCCATCGAAGGCGGTATAGGTGCCGAAGTATCGATCGGAGCCATCGTCATCGGTGAAGTGGACGAGTCGTAAATCCTCCATGCCGCGCTGTTCGTTCTCGGTGGCGGGGAAGATGACGATCTCGGCCGGGCGGAGGTCGTTGGGGAAATGCAGCTCATAGTTGGCTCTCGCGAGCCAGCGTATGTCGGCCGCCTGTGAGGCGAACGACGCCGAATCGTGGTAGACATGCCGCGCCTGGCGAATGGCGCGATTGAGCTGCGCCTGTCGGAACGGCGTCGGCAAGCCGCTGAGCACCTCGCTGACGAGCGGCTCATCCACGCCCATCTCCACCAACTGCCGCCGGAAGACGGCGCGGTCAAAGTCTTTGTCCGTCTCCGGACGGGTGGTGTGGGCGAAGCGCGGCGGGGGCTCGAAGGCCATGCCGCCGTTGCCGTACATGACGCCGCGACGGAAGACGATCGACGACAGGTGTCCCTCGCCGGTGGCGCGGAAGCTCATCAGGAATCGCACCGCATCCGGCAGGAGGCCCGACTGATCGGGATGCGGCACGATGGAGGGGTTGAACAGCGCGGCCGACTCGATGGAATACTCGAGCGTGAAGTACGCGCCGATGAGTTGCTTCTGTTCGTGGGTCAGTCGCACGTCCGGCGGTTTGTGACGCCGCACCATCCGGTAGTGGTCGCGGAAGACCTGCTCGACGTCGCGATGGCGCGCCCCGAAGCGCTCGCGGGCTTCGGCCAGGGCCGTCGCGGTCTGCTCGGCATTCAGCGTCACGACGCGGCTGAGGATTGAGGCCACCCGCGAGCGCGGGAACTCCAGCAGCCGCGTGATGACGCGGCTGTCGTTCGAGACGAACTGATGCGGATAGCGGCGAACCGGGATGCCCGCGGTTTCCATCAAAGCGCTCCTGCCACCGGTGATGACGCCCCCTTCGGTTGCAGCCGCATCATATCAGCCGCCGCCGGACGACCGGGGGACGTGTAAAGCGTCTGAAAGTGGGCTGAATCGGCCCCCGATGACTTGACATGCTTTCATTGATCGATATCAATGCAACTGGTGCGATCAGGGAGGATGTCCGCGGAGATATCCACTTCTGGTTGGAAATGCGAAAGGAGACACACCATGGAGTTTCGGAGTCTGGGGCGAACGGGCGTACAGGTCAGCCCGTTGTGCCTGGGTTGTATGACGTTTGGTCGCAAGACCGAAGAGCCGGACGCGATGGCCATCATCGACCGGGCCATTGAGCAGGGCATCAACTTCCTTGACACGGCGAATGTGTACGGCCGCGGGGCGAGCGAGACCGTCGTCGGCAATGCGCTGAAGCGCAACGGCAAGCGCGATCGGATCGTGCTGGCGACGAAGGTGCATGGGAAGATGGACGACGACGACCCGAACATGTACGGGAATCACCGCCGCCACATCGTCGAGCAATGCGAGGCATCGCTGAACCGTCTGCAGACGGACTGGATTGATCTGTACCAGGTCCACCGGCCGCGCGAGGACACGCCGATCGACGAGACACTGCGGGCGCTGGACGACCTGGTGTGCAGCGGCAAGGTGCGTTACATCGGTACGAGCACGTTCGCGGCGTGGCAGGTGGTGGCGTCGCTGTGGGTGTCGAAGGAGATGCATCTGAATCGCTTCGTCACGGAGCAGCCGCCGTACCACCTGATGGATCGGCGCGTGGAGCGTGAGCTGGCGCCGGTGGCGCAGACGTACGGCCTTGGGATTATTCCCTGGTCGCCCCTGTGCGGCGGCTTCCTGACCGGCAAGTACAAGCGTGACGGCACGCGCCCGGAGAACGCTCGATTTGGCGCTGACAACGACTGGAACAACAAGCACTTCACCGATGCGGCCTTCGATGCGCTGGAAGCGCTGGAAGCCCTGGCCAGGAAGAAGAACTGCTCGCTGAGCCAGTTGTCGCTGGCGTGGTGCATGCACCAGCCCGGGATCACCGCGCCGATCATCGGGCCGCGCACGATGGAGCAGTTCGAGGACAACATCAAGGCACTGGACGTCGAGATCACGGACGCCGACCGAGAGAAGATTGACGAGATCTGCCCACCGGGCCGCGCGATCGTGCCGTATTACAACGCTCAGTTCGGGCCGCCGATGTATCGGTGGCAGTAAGTCGTGAACGTGACGGAAACACCGCAACAGGGGACTCTCACATGGCATTCACATTGCAGATCGGCGAGCAGGCGCCCGAATTCAACCTGCCGGGGATCGATGGCAAGAACTATTCGCTGGCGGATTTCTCCGATGCGCCGGTGTTGATCATCGTGTTCTCCTGCAACCACTGCCCGTTCGTCACCGGCAGCGAGGAGCGTATGAAGGCGCTGTATGCCGACTACCAGGATAGAGGCGTGGCGATGATCGCGATCAACTCGAATGAGACGGACGGTCATCCCACCGATTCATTCGATCACATGGTGTCGCACGCGAAGGAGGAGGGACTGACGTGGCCCTACGTGCGCGATGAGTCGCAGGACGTAGCTCGGGCGTACGGGGCGCTGCGCACGCCGCACTTCTACGTGTTCGATGCGGATCGCAAGCTGCAGTACACCGGTCGGATGGATGACAACCCGCGCGACGCCTCGAAGGCGACGACCCATGAGCTCCGCGATGCGCTCGATGCCGTGCTCGCGGGGGAGAAGCCGGCCGTGCCGCTGACGAATCCCATCGGCTGCAACGTGAAGTGGTGGGGCGAAGATGCGCACTGGATGCCGGCCGAGGCGTGCGATCTGGTATGATCGGCCCGCGCGGCCGCGGCATTGATCGACAGGACGAGCCGCGGCGAGGGAGGTCTGTCATGTCGCGATGGCCCGAGCATGTGCGCGTCAGTATCGATTCAGATTCACCGCAGCAGCGGTTCGGTTTCCGCCACGTGCGCGATGCGCTGATCGAGCGCGGCACAGAGGCCCGCGCCGTGGGGTTGGAGGAGGCCGAGGCCGAGGTGCGCGTCGTGGTCGAGCATGCGCCGCCACCGGTCCCCGGCAGCTACGAGCGTCCGGATGAGGCGTTTGAGATCGCCGTGGATGGCGACGGGCGCGTCTGCATCACCTGCACCGGCGAGGCCGGGGCAATGTACGGCCTGCTGGATATGGCTGAATCCGTGCGCATGGATCGCGACATCCGCGCGGCCCGCGTCACGCCGCATCTGCCGTTCCGCGCGCTGAAGTTCAACCTGCCCTGGTCGAGTTATCGCCCGGGCAAGGTAATGACGCTGCATACCGAGACCTGCCGCGATCAGGCGTTCTGGGGGAAGCTGATTGACATGCTGGCGGAGAACCGGTTCAACGTGCTGTCGTTGTGGAACCTGCATCCGTTCCCCTACATGCTGCAGCCGACCGGGTACCCCGAGGCGCGGATGTTCAGCGATCGCGAGATGGAAGACTGGCGCGCCCTGTGGCGGTTCATCTTCCGCCGCGCGAAGGAGCGGGCGATCGACACCTACGTGGTGTTCTGGAACATCTTCGTATCGCCGCCGTTCGCCAAGGCGCACGGGATCGACTTTGGCGGCCGGGAGTACCTGTGGGGTGATGGCGACACGTCGGACCTGGTCAAGGACTACAACCGGCAGTGCATCCGCCAGTTGATCGACGAGTACGAGGATCTGACGGGTATCGGCATGGCGTTGGGCGACCGGATGCAGAACCTGACGCCGCGTGAGAAGCAGGGGTGGGTCGAGGACGTGGTGCTGGCGGAGGTCAAGCGCGCCAGTCGGCCGATCGGCTTCATCCATCGCGCGCCGTTCACCGCGGACCCCTCGATCATGCGTGAATCGCTGGACCGCGCGTCCCTGAACTGTCCGACTTGGGTCGAATACAAGTTCAACTGGTCGCACGCGCACTCGACGCCGCGTCTGTCCATGACGCACGACGAAGGCAAGCGCAAACAGGGGGTGGATGTGCCGATCGACGACCGGTACTGGAACCCCGCGCCGCATGATTACAAGCTGGCCTGGATGGCGCGCAACGAGGACTTTTTCATCCTCCGTTGGGGTGAGCCGGATTTCATCCGCGAGCACATCCGGCATAACACGCGGCCCGACATGGGCGGCTACTTCGTCGGCAGCGAGGGCTACATCCCGGCGAAGGACTACACGCACCGGCCTTCCGACCACGTGACATGGCAGTACGCGTTCGAGAAGCAGTGGCTGTTCTACCTGCTATGGGGTCGTCTTCTTTTCGACCCGGCCACGGAAGACGCGGTCTTCGCGGCGGCGTTCGACCAGCGCTATGGCGACGGCGTTGGCAGAGAATTGCTCGAAGCTTGGAAGCGCGCCAGCCGCATGCCGCTGCGCCTGGCGTCGTTCCATGGCTCAACGTGGGACTACACGCTGTACAGCGAGGGATTCCTGGCCGCGTTCCCGGCCCTCGGCCGTCACGATGGCGATACGCCCTTCATTTCGGTGGACGAGTTCATTGAATGCCCGACGCTCGACCGCGACCTCGTATCGATCGAGGAATACGTCGCGGCCACGCTCGACGGTTCAGAAGCCGACTGGGGCGAGCGCCTTGCGCCGCTCACGCTGGCCGACCAGAGCGAGGCGGACGGCGCGGCGGTGCTGGCCGCGGTCGATGGCCTGCGCGGCCGGGAGAAGGTGACGCCGACACTTGCCTGCGAACTGGACGATCTCGAGGCATGGGCTCATCTCTCGCTCTACCTGGCGTACAAGCTGCGCGGGGCGACGGCGCTGCATCAGTATCGTCGCAGCGGCGACCCGACGCGGAAAGAGGCGGCCATCGCGTCGCTGGAGCGCGCCCTCGAGGCATGGCGTGAAGTCAGCCGCGTGACCGATGCGCACTACCACGAGGCGCCGTACATCGAGCGGTCCGACTACGCGGTGCGATTCGCCTGGCGCAACTTCGTCGATGATGCAGCGCGCGACGTGGAGATCGCACGCAAAGCCTGAGGTCCGGCACGGCCGCGCCGCGTCATTCTGGATTGGGTAACTGAATCACTTCGCCTGGATCGAAGCCGCGTTCGCCGGTGATGCACGCGACGATAACGCGCGCGACATCGGCCGGGTCCAGCGTCTTGCTCTTCGGGAACTGCTCTTCCGAGAAGATCGCTCGGAACATGGGCGTTTCGATGGCGCCCGGCGCAATGCTCACCGCGCGAATGCCGCAGGATTCGCCTTCCTGCGCAAGGCAACGTGTGAACAGGTTCACCCCGATCTTCGCCGCTGCGTAGACCGAGAAGCCCGGGAAGGGATCGACGCTTGCCAACGAAGAGACATTCACGATGACCCCCGACTGGCGGCCCGCCATCGAGGGCCACGCAGCCGCGGCAAGGTTCACCGCCGCGGCGAGATTGGTGTCGAGCGTGTCCCGGCAGATCGAGGGCGTCACGTCCTCGATCGGCATCAGTGGCGCGTAACCCGCGACGTGAGCGATCGCGTCGACGTGGACGAACCGGTCGATCACGCCAAGCACCATCGCGGCTGTTGCCTCGCCATCACGCAGATCGGTGGGAAACGGGTGGACCTCGGCCCCGGCCGCACGCGTCCTCGCGGACGCCGCGGTTTCCTCGAGTGTTCCCGTTGTCCGGGCGACCAGCACCACGCTGTAGCCCGCGGCGGCGAGTTGGATGGCGGTTTCACGCCCCACGCCGCTTCCCGCGCCGGTCACGATGGCCACTTTGGTGTCAGGCATGGAGTGCTCCTTCGTCTATCGGTGTAAGCCGTCGGCTACAGCAATGTTATGCTGTCCCGCCCGTGGACAGGCGTCCCCGGACGACACTGCCGCTATAGTGAGAGACCATGCTACCGAGTCACGCAGGATCATTCCGCCTGTTCCGGGCCTTCGGGATCGATGTCTTCGTCCATTGGACGTGGCTGATCCTCGGGGTCTTTCTCGTTCAACTCCGCGGGCAGACGATCGGGGTCCCGCTTTCCGCGGCCATCTTTATCAGTGTTTTCGTGATCGTGCTGATCCACGAGTTCGGCCATGCGCTGGCCTGCAAGCAGGTGGGCGGCCGGGCGGAGCAGATCGTGCTCTGGCCGCTGGGCGGGGTGGCGTTCGTGCAACCCCCGCCGCGTCCGGGGCCCGTGCTGTGGAGCATCGCCGCCGGCCCGCTGGTCAACGTGGCGCTGGTGCCGATCACCTTCGGCCTTATGATGCTGCCCGCGCTGCTGCCGGGCATGCCGGAGATCATCGCCAACTACCTGGTGTACCTGTTCGTGATCAACCTCGTGTTGCTGATCTTCAACGTCTTGCCAATCTATCCGCTGGATGGCGGTCAGATCCTTCAGTCGCTGCTCTGGTTCAAGCTCGGACGCGGCAGGAGCATGGTCGTAGCCGGGGCGATCGGTGTCGGTGGCGCCGCGCTGCTCGGCGGACTGGCGATGCTCGCGCTGCAGGACTGGTGGCTGGCGTTGATCGCCGTCTTCATCGCCATGCAGGCCTGGCGCGGCATCCAGATCGGACGGGCGCTGATCTGGCAGGAAGAGCAGCAGCGCAACGTGTTTGATCCGTGGTCGCAGTCGTAGCGCCGTTTTCAGGTGGTGGGGCGAGCGTCCTGGCCGCCATCGGGCCATCAGTCCGAGCGCATCGCCTGAGGGTAGTGCAGAGCTCAGGTCTTTCGTTTGGTTCGGTGGGGGCGGCACCCGTCCCGTGGAATCACTTAGCGCTAATGACCGCCGCGCCTTTCCGCTGCACGCGCCGGTACAGCGTATCGCGTTCCACCGGCTGGAACCCCGCTTCCGTGATCGCACGCCGGAGCGTGGCGACATCCACTTCCTGGTGCGTGTCTTCGCCGCCGACCTTCGTGATGTCGTACCAGACCACCGTACCGTCGATGTCGTCCACGCCGAACTGCAGGGACAGTTGCGAAAGCGGCACGGTCTGCATGATCCAGAACGCTTTCACGTGCGCGAAGTTGTCGAGCATCAGGCGGCTGACGGCCAGCATGCGCAGGTCGTCCAGTCCGGTCGGTCCGTGCAGGTGCGCCAGTTCGGAATCATCGGGCACAAACGGCAGGGGGATGACCGTCTGGAAGCGCGCGGGCCATTTCGCCTCGATGGCGCGGTCTTGGGCTTCGCGCAGCAGGCACAGGTGCCGCACACGATCCTCGAGCGACTCGATGTGGCCGTACAGGATGGTCGCGTTGCTGGGCAGGCCGGTCCGGTGCGCGGTGTCGTGTACGTCAATCCACTGGTCCGAGCGGATCTTGCCTTTGAACGCCTCGTCGTGCACCCGATCGTCGAAGACCTCCGCGCCGCCGCCGGGCAGCGACCCAAGCCCCGCGTCCTTCAGATCGGCGAGCACGCCCTCGATGTCGTGCGGGCGCCTGTCGATGCGGGCGAAGTGAACGATCTCCACGGCCGTGAAGGCCTTGATGTGCAGTTGGGGCGCCGCGGTGCGGATCGCGCGGAGCATGTCAGTGTAGTAGCTGAAGGGCAGCCACGGATGCAGCCCGCCGACGATGTGGATCTCGGTCGCCCCGGCCGCCGCCGCTTCGGCCGCTTCACGGGCCGCCTGCTCGACGGTGTACTCGTAAGTGTCGTCGTCGTCGTTCCTCTTGCGGTGGAAGGAGCAGAACTTGCAGGACAGGGCGCAGATGTTGGTGTAGTTGAGGTGACGGTTGATGTTGTAGTAGGCGACATCGCCGTGCAACCGGCGGCGGACGGTGTCAGCCATGCGGCCGATGGACCACACATCGCGGCTGCGCAGCAGCGTCAGGCCGTCGTCCGGGGACAACCGCCGGCCGGCCCTGACCTTCTCTTCGATTGGCTTGAGCAAGGCATCCATGGCGGGGACACATGATAGGCTCGTCGGGCTCCGGCTTTCCAGCAGGGCCGGCGCGCGGCCAGGTTTGCCGTCGGACGGTTCAGCAAGGACACTGTACCCATGAGAATCGTCGGGCACGGCATTGACATCGTGGAGACGGCCCGGGTGGCCAAGCTGCTGGAGGACCACGGCGAGCGCTTTCTTGAGCGCTGCTTCACGGACGCCGAGCGGCTGTATTCGGACAACAAGCGCCAGCGCATCCACCACCTGGCCGGGCGCTTCGCGGCGAAGGAGGCGATTCTGAAGGTGCTCGGAACCGGCTGGAGCCGCGGGATCGCGTGGACGGACGCGGAGATCCGCCGCGAGGATTCGGGCCGGCCGTACGTGGTGCTGCACGGGTTGTGCGAAGCGCTTGCCACGCAGATGGGCATCGATGAATGGTGGGTCAGCATCAGCCATATCAACACGCATGCCACGGCCAGCGCGATCGCGGTGAGCAACAGCGATGCGGGGACGTGAGCGATCGGGATTGCGGGATTCATGGTGAAGCCGCGTCTGCGGACGGCGTGCACGCGTGCGAGGCCGATCGTAGAATGCCGACATGTCGCGGAAGAAGAAGCCTCCGTACGAGATCATGCGCGGTCGTGCGCGTCGTCCCTCGACACCCGCGCCCGTTCGCCAGTCGGAGGAAGAGCCTTCGGTCGCCGCGCCGCCGCCGGAGCAGGGGGAGGAGATCGGTTTCTGGGCCCAACTGCGTCACCCGATCGTCCTGCGGCTGCCGCGCGGGTATGCGTTCCTGCTGGCGGCGCTGCTGATGCTGTTGCTGGGACTGGCGTACTGGGTGGGCCATCAACGCGGGCTGAAGTCCGGCCGGATCGAAGCGGAAGATCTGCCCCTGCTCGGCTACGGCGAGGCCCAGGGCCGGGATGTGGACTGGTTCTTCTTCTACTCGTACGCACAGGGGAAATGGCCGAAGATCATGCCCGCCCACGGGCCGGACGATCCCCGACGTAAGGGCATGCTGTACATGAGGTTGGGCGAGTACAGCCAGGTCGACGCGATGGGAGTGGTCACCTTGCTGCGCGAATGGGGATTTGCAGGATTCGGCGTTTCAGGCGAAAATAACAGATTCGCGGTCTATACCGCCCGAGAGTTCAAGCCGCAGGATCAGGATACGCAGCGCTATCGCGATTACCAGACGCGGCTGCGCGAACTCGCGGACGACAAGAGCGTGCTGATGCGACTGGGCGGCGTGCAACTGCAGGTTGACGGCCTCGAGCTTTACACCGGGCCGCCCGGAGAACCAACCCCCTGAACTGACCGAAGTGAGCAGCAGCCATGAGTCTGGATCGAAGCCTCAAACTCGGATCGGGCCTGACCAAGCACCGCAATGTGTTGACGCGCGCCGAGCGCATCGAGAAACTCGCGTCGCGCGACAAGTTCTCGATGGATGAGGGCAGCCCGTTGGGTCTTCCCAAGGTCGGCAACCGCAAGGTTTCGGCCGGCGGCAAGAGTTCGAAGAAGAAGCAGGAAGCGGAAGGCGAAGAAGCCGCGGCCGCGGAATAGTCGGTCGCGCCGCTCGGCAATCGCCAGGCCGCTGATGCCGCTGCGCGCGGGGTGGTGTGAAACGTCGCAACCTTTTCAAGCATCACGGATCCAATCATGCTGGATGTTACTGGTCTTATCGCGGATCGCGTCGAGGCGATCGACGCGTCGGGTATCCGTCGTGTATTCGACCTCGCCGCGTCACTGGAGAACCCCGTCAACCTGTCGATCGGCCAGCCGGACTTCGATGTGCCGGACCCGGTCAAGGAAGCCGCGATCGACGCGATCCGCAAGGGCTTCAATCGCTACACGGTCACGCAGGGCATCCGCGAGTTGCACGAGCGCATCGCGGCGGATCTGGCGGCCGAGCTTCCGCACTGGCAGCCGGCCGGCAGAGGCGGCGACGGCTACCAGACGCTCATCACCTCGGGCGTCTCCGGCGGGCTGGTGCTGGCGCTTCTGACCTGCGTGCAGCCGGGCGACGAGGTGCTTATTCCCGACCCCTACTTCGTCATGTACAAGCACCTGGTCACGCTGGCCGGCGGCAGAGCGGTTTATATCGACACCTATCCGGATTTCCGGGTGACGGCCGAACGGGTCGAGCCGCTCATCACTGACCGCACGAAGCTGTTGCTGTTCAACTCGCCGTCCAACCCGACGGGGGTGGTGGCGTCCGACGATGACTGCCGCGCGATTGCCGAGCTTTGCGAACGGCGGAACGTGTTGCTGCTCTCAGATGAGATCTACGACCAGTTCTGCTTCGAGAAGTCGCCGCGGCCCGGTGCGAAGGACGACACGCCGCGCTGCCCCACGCCCGCGGCCTACACGGACCGTATGCTGCTGATGCGCGGCTATTCCAAGACCTACGCGATGACCGGCTGGCGTCTGGGTTACGCCGTGGGGCCGGCCGCGCTGGTCAACCAGATGACCAAGCTGCAGCAGTACTCGTTCGTCTGCGCGCCGTCGATGGCGCAACTGGCCGGCGTTGCGGCGATGGATGTCGACATGTCCAGCTTTGTCGAGCACTACGCCAGGAAACGCGACATGGTGATGAGCAAGCTGGCGGGTGTCTATGAGCTGGCGACCCCCGGCGGGGCGTTCTACGCGTTTCCCAAGGTGCCCGAGGCCCTCGGGCTCACCGGTACGCAGTTCGTCGAACGGGCCATCGAACGCGAACTGCTCATCATCCCGGGCAGCGTCTTCAGCGAGCGCGACACACACGTGCGGCTGAGCTATGCCTGCGATGATGTAATGCTGGTCAAGGGGCTGGATATCCTGGTCGACCTGGCTGACGCTTGATCGCAGCACCCCATGGGTCGTCGGATCAGCCAATCCGCGACAAATGTCCCGTGCCGATTCGTACTGCTGAACAGAATGGCGTGTGGTGGCTGCTCAGCGAACGCGGTGCGCCGTTCGTGTCAATCGGCGTCAATCACCTACAGCCTGACTGCTGGCTCGCACCCTACAACCGGCAGTTCATGCTGGACCGGTACGGCAGTGACCTGGCCACACGCGACGGGCGATTCAATGCTGAAGGGGAGGCGCTGCCTCGCCTTGTCCAAGCGACGAAACGACGGCTGGCAGACCTGGGCTTCAATACATTCGGCATTCACACCTACGACGTGCCCGCTTGGATGTTCGCCGATGAATTCTTCTACTGCGTCGCGGTTGAGGCTCTGCCGCTCGGTTCGCAGTTCCGCTTTGGCGAACAGTCCTTTCCGGATATCTTCGCGCCTGCGTTCGAAGAGCTGCTGGATACACAAGTCCGAGCAGTATGCGCCGAACACGGACACAACGATCGACTGGTCGGCTACGCGTTCAGTGATATCCCGCGATGGTATTTCTACCAGGGGGAGCGTTCCGGCGCCCTCGAACTGCACCCCTGGATCATCGACCTGCTGCAGTTGCCCGATTCGGCGCCGGGCAAGCAAGCGTGTCTCGACGCCTGTCGCGTGACCAACGCAAGCGATGTGAAGACGCGACATCAATCAGATAGCATCATGGAAGCCCTGGTCGCACGCTGGTACGCACTACATGTCGAACTGATCCGCAAGTACGACACAGACCATCTCATACTCGGCGACAAGCTGCATAGCCCCCATCGTATCCCGGACTGGTTTCTGCCGATCCTTCGTGATCACGTCGATATCCTCTTTGTCCAGTGGTACTCGCCCTTTGAATCTCAACGAGACACTTTGAGAAGTCTGCATCAGACAACCGGCAAACCGATCATCAATGGCGACAGCAGCTTCGCGTGCGTCAAGCCGCCGAAGCAGACGCAAGTCAAGGGATACAAGGTTGATTCGCAAAGCGAGGTGGTCTGCCCCCCGGAACTTGCTCCAGTCTGAATGAGAGTCTCTACTGCCCGT
>CAZHJL010000117.1:0-12011 GCA_964532795.1 uncultured Phycisphaeraceae bacterium
GACGCGGTGAATATGTTCCTGAGCCTTGTACACACCGCCCGTCAAGTCATGGAAGCCGGGAGTACCCGAAGTCGGTCCTTTAGGGCTGCCGAAGGTAAGCTCGGTGACTGGGACTAAGTCGTAACAAGGTAGCCGTAGGGGAACCTGCGGCTGGATCACCTCCTTTCTAAGGGATTACTTAGACGTCATACCGGAGCGATCCGGATGACGCCGTCAACACAGCCTCGTCCGACCGCGCGTCGGATAGCGGCCGGGCAACCGTCCGCGAAGGTGTACCAACTGTCCACTTGTCAGGGATCCGCATCCCTGCCCAAAGGGCCGAAACTGCTCTCGAGAACCCTCGAATGATTCGAGGGTTTTTTGCTTGCGCCGGGGGCGCACGAATGGGAGTATCACCATGTCTTGCGCCGGGGACTCTGGATCCGGATCGAATGCGACGCGCTGCGGGTCGTGACCCATTTCCCCCCCAATGGGGGTGGCCGGATTCAGCCCGCGATGACGTATGCCGATATCACTGGAAAGTGGCTTTGCCGGTTCGGCATTCCCGGTCGGTCCGGGGGCATCGGCGCCGATGGATCGACCGGTGAGACGCCAAGACGTTTGGGGGCGGCCTGATGTGGAGTTCGCTCCGGCATGAATCACCAGGTGCTGGTTGTCGACGATTCCGCGATCGTGCGCGAGCCGATCGCCGCCGCATTGCGGCTCAACGGCTTCGACGCGGTGGAAGCATCCGATGGCAAGGACGCCTTGTCAAAGCTGAAATTCGGTCCCTTCTCCCTTGTCTTGCTTGATATCACCATGCCTCGGATGGACGGCCTCGAGTTCCTCTGCGAGTTTCGACGCGACTCGAACAACGCCAGAATTCCGGTGATCGTGCTGACGGCCTCAGGTAAGAAGTCACACGTGGTCGAGGTGGCGAAGTACGGGGTGGTCGATTACCTGCTCAAGCCGCACTTCACGTTGGAGGTCCTGATCACAAGCGTCAGGAGACACATCCGCGAAGCGGAAGACGCGATGCGCTACGGCGTCCGGTAGCCCTCCGTGGCATTCACGACTGCAGGTCCGGCCGCGCGGCCCAGAAATCCGCGCCCTGACCCTCATGATCGTCATCCAGCGTCGTGCGCCAGGCGCCCAGCTTCGCACGCAGTGAGCGAAGCGTCGTGGCGGCGGACGGCTCATCCGCGAGGTTCCTCGTTTCCCATGGATCAGCCTCAAGATCGAAAAGCTGCGTGAACTGCCGGCCGTTGGCGGCCGTCTCGATAAGCTTCCACTTCCCGTCACGCACCGAACGCATCAGCCTGGTGTAGGCGAACAGCAGGTGGTCGCGATGGCTCGGCGCGTCGCCGCGCATGTGCGGCAGCAGGCTCTTTCCCTCCACCGTCGAGGGAATGTCCGCGCCGATCAGTTCGCACAGCGTCGGAAAGATGTCTAGCAGGTAGCAGAAGCCGTCACGCTCAACACCGTCGGGTACGCCCGGACCGGCCATCAGCAGGGGCACGTGGATCGAATGCTCATAGTTGCTTTGCTTGCCGAACAGGCCGTGCTGTCCGACGGCCAGACCGTTGTCACCGGCGAAGACGACGATCGTGTTGTCCAACTCGCCGCGCCGCTCCACCGCTTCAAGGATGCGGCCGATCGCATCATCCAGATGGCTGATCATCGCGTAGTACTCGGCGATCTGCTTACGCGTGTCGGCCTCGGTGCGCGGGTGCGGCGCCAGTTCCTCGTCGCGAATGTACAGACACTCGTTGTCAAAGGGATGCTTCGGCAGCCAGTTGGGCGGCAACTCGATCTCATCCGGCTCGTACAGTTGCAGGTACTTGGCGGGCATCTCGCGCGGGTCGTGCGGGGCCATGAAGGAGACATAGGCGAACCACGGCTTGTTCTGGCTGTATCCTTCGAGGAAGCGCGAGGCGGCATCGGCGAACAGGTCCGTCGAGTGCGTGCCGGTGGCGAAGTGGTCCCAGATGAAGTTGCCCTCGACGAATCGTTGGCCCCATCGCGCGTGCGTGTGCCGCGCTTCCGGATACCGACCGGTCGGGTCGAAATCGCAGGCGGGCACGTTCCAGTGGTCGTTCATGCCCCCGAAGTAGATCTCGGCCCCATCGCAGAAGCTGCGTGCGTAGGATGCGGGGCTGTTGTGCCACTTGCCGCAGCCCCACGTGGTGTAGCCGCACTGCTGGAGGTGCTCACCAAGCAACGTGTGCGATTCGGGAATGGTCTGCCCCTGCCTGTCGAGGTGATAGAGCGTCCGCCCGGTATGCAGCATCGCGCGGCTGGGCATGCACACGGCGCCGGAAGACCCGCCCATGATATAGGCGTTGCGCAACGAGCAGCCGCGACCGACGAGGCGATCGAGATTCGGCGTGTGGATCTGCTCGTTGCCCCACGCGGCCAGCGTGTCGAAACGCTGGTCATCGGTGAAGAGCAGGAGGATATTCGGCTTCTTGTCATTCATCGGGGTCGATCACTTCTTCCAGAGGGATACTCAGCCGGCATCGGGGTAAGGCTCATCGCCGCACGCGGTCTGCACGCGCGCCAACTCAGTCTTGAGTTCGCTGACGGTGTCAGCGTAGGCCGGGTCGTCGTAGACGCTTTTCAGTTCCATCGGGTCCTTTTCGAGATCGAATAGTTCCCACTCGATCGGCTGCTTCTCCCCGCCGGCGCCGGTGTGGCCCTCAAGCGGGTCGGCGTAGTAGCAGATGAGTTTGTACCGGTGCGTGCGCACGCCGTAGTGGGCATAGACATTGTGCGAGCCGTCCTGGTGCATCCAGTAACGGTAATACATGGATTGCTGCCAGTCATCCGACGTCTGCTGCCGCAGCACCGGCCGGAAGCTGCGGCCCTGGAACTCCGGCGGAGACTCAATGCCCGCGAAGTCAAGGAACATCGGCGCGAAGTCGACATTGAGGCAGATGTCATCGCTGACCGTTCCCGGTTTGATCTCCTTCGGATACCGGATGATGAAGGGCATCCGCAGCGACTCTTCGTACATGAACCGTTTGTCGAACCAGCCGTGGTCACCCAGGAAGAACCCCTGGTCCGACGTGTACATGATGATGGTGTTGTCGGTCAGGCCGTGCTCGTCGAGGTAGTCGAGCAGTCGGCCGACGTTGTCATCGATCGACGCGACGGTGCGCAGGTACTTCTTGATATATCGCTGGTACTTCCACTGCTTGACTTCCTGCGGCGACAGGCCATCCGGTGGGTCGCCGTCGGTGTCGATCGTGATCATGTCCTCGATGCGCATCTTCGCGACCTTCGCGGCCGTGGCGTGGCCGGCGTGATCATCGTTGAAGGTCGGCGGTTCGGGAATGTCGATACCCTCGAACATCTGCTGGTGCTTGTCGTCGGATTCCCAGTGACGATGCGGCGCCTTGTGGTGGTACATCAGAAAGAACGGGCGCTCCGCGTCGCGTTTGTCGATCCAGTCGATGCACTTGTCGGTGATGATGTCCGTGACGTAGCCGGGGAACGTCTTTTTCTCGCCCATCTCGACCATGATCGGGTCGTGATACAGGCCCTGGCCCGGTAGGACGCACCAGTAGTCGAAACCGGTGGGCCAGTGCTCCGGTCCTTGCCCCAGATGCCACTTGCCGACGATCGCCGTCTGGTAGCCGTTGCGTTGGAGGATCTTCGACACACATTCCTGCCGGTTGTCCCAATGCGTGTGCAGTGTGGTCACGCCGTTCACGTGGTTGTACGTGCCGGTGAGGATCGTCGCGCGGCTGGGGGAGCAGATCGAATTCGTGCAGAAACAGTTGTCCAGACGCATGCCTTCATTCGCGATGCGATCGAGATTCGGCGTCTCGTTGATCCGGCTGCCGTAGCAGCTCATCGCGTGCGAGGCGTGATCGTCGGACATGATGAAAATGATGTTGGGTCTTGTGTCAGGCATCCGGGTAGATTAGCAGACTGAAAGGCGGGGGGCGAAGGTGTCGCGCGGTACTGACATCGCGCGGCATTCCATCTGTTGGAAAGGGGCGACGGGCGAAGTGGATGAGTCAGTCGGTGGTGAGAATGTGGTCCGTGACGGGCAGCAGCTTCATCCGGCGAGCGTTCCATCGGAACGCAGCACGCGCGGCGACCGGCGGCGCTGGAGGAGTTCGTTCAGACGGAGACTGTAAGTCGTCACCTGGGGTTCGTCGGTGGCATCGCGGTCGGTGTCCGCGGCATGGTCGGGGCCGGTCGAGAGCTGCGAGGTGTCGACGGATTCGTCGCCTTCGAACGTGTCTTCGTCCTCTTCATCCGGAGCGTCTTCGCCGTTGACCAGCTCAAGCACGCCGCCGGACGTCTCGGCAATCGCTTCCTCGAAGGTGTCTTCCGACGCCCCTGATTCATCGTCGGGCACAGCATCTGACGGCGCCATGGAGGCGACGACGGCATCTTCGTCCTCTACTGCAGCCGGTTCGGCGGCTTTGGCATCGTCGAGCGTCTCGACCTCGTCTCGATGCGCTTCGTCCTCGACGTGCTGCGCTTCGATGGCCTGCTGCATGCCGTCGTAGGCCTGCTCGGAGTCCGACACTTGGGCCTCTTCACTGCCGGTCGCGGGCTTGGGCGGCGTGACCTGCTCGATGCGGATCGAAGGCATCGCGGACGGCGACGTCGCCAGAGCCGGCTCGTCCACGTGGCTATGGGTCTCCTCCTCAAGGAGGGCCGTCGCACTGGACATCGCGCCGGGGCCGATCGAAACCAGACCTTCCACCGCGGCCTGCGGATCGCTCACGAGATGGGTTGCGAACACTTCACCATCGATCTGCGCCGTCGCCAGCAACTCGAGGGTGTCCTCCACGATGACGCGTCCCTTGATCGTGCCGCCGAGCTTGACCGAGCCGGCCGCGATGGTGCCCGTCACGCGGGCCCGCTCGGGCAGCACAAGATGGCCGGTGACACGCAGCGTGCCCTCGAACTGCCCCATGATCACCGCATCGTTGTCCAGGTGGAGATTGCCCGCCATGCGGCAGTCGGCGCCGAGCACCGTCCGGTTGCGCAACTCGTTCATCGTCAGACACTCCCGAGCCCTCGCCGCCCAGCGCGGACGAGTGCATCTCCGACATCGGCCAAGCGGCGTGCGACGGATCAAAGAACAAACCCGACGGTCCGCATTGCACGTCCGGGTGTGAGCCGGGTTCACGCAGCCAATGTGGGCGGCGCGTTGGGCCGGCGCCGGCTTGGGAGGGCGATCGCCCGTCGTCGCCGCGCCGCCACACTGATTTCGGTATCGCACTGGCCTGGGGTATCCTTGACGACGATGGATGCCATGCAACGAATGCGAATCCTGCGGCAGCATGTGAGAACCGACCAGCTTCTCGGGGTCGAAGCCGTGCCCGTCGGCCAGGTCCCGGCTGACGTGACGAGCGATGCGGCGGCCCCGCCCCCATCGCGACGGCCATCGCAGCGGCGATCCCGGCCTGAGCCCGACCCATCGACCGGCGCGGGACTGGACGCATTCATCGCCGGCCCGGTCGCCACGCTCGTGGATGATCCCCAGCCGGCGGCAAAAAGCGGGCGTACGCGCGGAGAGAAGCAGCAGGCTCTGGCGAAACTCGATCGAGAGCAAGTCAGCGGTTGCACCAGGTGTGAGCTGTGCCGCAGCCGGATGCAGACGGTGTTCGGCGAAGGCGATGCCGATGCCGGTCTGATGTTCATCGGTGAAGGCCCCGGACAGAACGAAGATGAGCAGGGACGGCCGTTCGTCGGTCGGGCAGGCGAACTGCTGACGAAGATGATCGCCGCCATGGGCTTCGCGCGTGAGCAGGTGTTCATCGCGAACGTGGTCAAGTGCCGCCCGCCGGGCAACCGCACGCCGACGCCGGCCGAGGCCGACGCCTGCTGGCCCTACCTGCGCCGGCAGATCCTGACCATCGAGCCGCACGTGATCGTCACGCTCGGCGGTCCGGCCACGAAGCGACTGCTCGACACCAAGACCGGCATCACGGCGCTGCGCGGCACGTGGCATCTCTTCCACGGCATCGAGCCGGAAGGCCCGGCCGTGCCGGTCATGCCGACGTTTCATCCGGCGTATCTCCTGCGGTCGTATACGAAGGAAAACCGAGCGAAGGTATGGTCCGATCTGCAGGCGGCCATGCGATTGCTGGACAGATAGCTGCGGAGTATGCTGGCGACCACGTCCTTGCATGCAGGCCTTTCGATTGGAAGCAGCGTCGTTCGGGGCGGGGGCGTAACAACCCATGGGGATTCATCCAATGGAAAACGAGTGGAACCAGCAGCAACAAGGGGACATCTACGAACGAGAGAAGGTGCGCGGCCATCTGAAGGCGCTGGAGATCTGTTGGTATGTATGGGGCGGAATGTCGTTGCTGGGTGTGCTGTTTGGGGTGATCTACGTCGTGATCGGGCTCGCGCTGACAGGCGCTTCGAGCGGTGGTTCATCTCCGAGCTTCGGCGGTCCCGGCTCATACGGCGGTCCGCCTCCCAGTGGTCCGCCGCCCGAGATCGGGACGATCTTCGCCGGCCTCGGCGCATGTGTCACGCTGCTCTCCGGCGTCCTCGGGACGCTGAGCATCCTGGCCGGCCGGGGTATCGCCAAACGTACGAACCGAACGCTCACCTATGTGATGGCCGGGATCTCATGCCTCAGCATTCCGCTGGGAACGGTCCTCGGTGTTTTCACGTTCGTCGTGCTGGGCAGTCCGATGGCCAAGCGGATGTACTACGAAGCGGAGGGCGGAGCCGCAAGCTGGTGATGCGTGCACTGGGGGTCTGCCGCAGCAGCTTCCGCAGCGGCTTCATGGCGCGGTCTTCTCATCCTCCTTTCCTACGTTCTCCTTGACCGCCTCGTCAACCATCGGGTCGTGCAGCTTGGAGTAGTAGTAGAAGAAGTTCGTCGCGGATTTTTCCCCGACCGCGAAGGTGAACTGCACGCGCCGCCCGCCGCGCGGCCATGCGATGCCTTGCAGCGCAAGCGTGTTGACTTCGTACGTCACGCTCTTGCCGCCATCGATTTGCGCCGACCGCACGTCGGCCGGAATCGGCATGTCGCGATGTGGAGCGTACATGTTCCCATCACTGATGATCACCAGGCTGTGCCGCCAGAGAATGTTGCCCTCGGCATCCGCAAGCAGCGCCGGTAGCTGCTCCGCTTCCTTGTTCGCATTGGTCAGCGTGACGCGGAAGCGGCCATCGCCGTAGGGGTTCTGCCACTTGATCTTCTTCTCGGGCTCGATCTGCTCGACAGTGAGCGTGATGCCCTCGCCGCACATCAGCGCCGGACGCCCGGTGACGCTGCACCTGACCTTTGCATCCGTGCCCAGTTCCGCCTTGGCCGGCCATGCCGCAATGTCCCCCTGGCCGGCCCACGGGCTGACGGGCTTGTCCTCGTTGTAGGCCCATCCCACCGGTACGCTGATCGCCTTCTCGATGCGTTGGCGCAGGTCCTTGGACTGCTTGTCGAGGGCGGAGACGACCCACTTCGTGCCGCCTTTGCCGTCGGACATCTGCGAGACGATCAGGAAGACCTTCTGCCCCACGTTGGGGATTTCGCCGGCGCGGCGGGTGCTGTAGCGAAGGGTGGTTTCTTCGGGCGCCTCGCCGCGGATGGCCTCGATGTCGCCAATTTCGAATCGGAAGAAGTAACTCGGGGGGATGCTCCTGGTCTGGGCGATCTGCCCGAGAGATGTAACCGTCGCGGCCAGGATCGTACCGGCGCGGTTGTACTGGGCGAACTGCTCCGCCTCGGTCTTCGGCGGCACTTGCCCGATCGGGCCGCGTACGGGGCCACGGATGGCCGGTACGCCCGCGGCCAGCGCGGCGGCGCTGACCACCGCAAGCAGCATGATGGTCGTGCAGATTCGATTGGAACGAAGGGCGTGGATGGGCATTCCGGGGTCTCCTGGGGCTGGCCGGGGCAAGCGCGGCACGAGTCTGTCTCGGTGTCACCTTGCCCAAGCGGGTTCATCGAACTTGCGTCCTTCCCCGGCGGTGTCAAACCTTGACGATTCTGACGCCTGACACCCCAGACCGGTTCCCGAGCCGTCAGGTGGGCGGGTGCGAAGGTGGGGACGATGGCGAAACAATCCGGCCTGTACGGGTCAGCAGGTGGCCGTTGCGCTAAACACTTAATCCGGCTGGGTAAGATGTTGTGCGCAAATCGTATTTCTGTACCATTTATATGAATAGTGCCGGAATGCATGCATCTTTCGCCCGCGGATTCTGGCTGAAAGGGGTCGACGTTCGTAGTACCGTACGTTAAGGTTGCTTGACGGGAATAAGAAGACGCGAAGTACCTCATCGCATTGCTTATTGCAGTCCCGAACGACGCCTCGCCACAAGGCGTTCCCGCCCGGGCAGCACCGCAAACGACAGAGCCGCTTCGCACAGGGATCGGATCACACCCCGGGGGTTTTGTGTGGGGTTCGTCGTCATGGATAACCGGACGGTTGTGAGGGTTCAGTTGCGGCCAGCGGTGAAGCTCAAAGTGGAACAGCTTTGCGAGCGGCGCGGCATGACGCAGATCGAAGCACTGACGCGCCTTGTTGACTGGTTCTGCGATCAGAACGAGTTGATCCAGGCGTCCGTGCTGGGTCAGCTTTCCGAAATAACACAGGCGGATCCTGCCGAGCAACTGCTTCGACAGATGACCCACCAACGGTCGGAAGAAGAGACCGAGGCGATGGCCGAGTGAAATTGGAATTGGCCTGCGATCCTGGGGGCAGCTCGCAGCTCGTACGGACACGCTACGTTTGCCTACACGCGTTCCGTTGTTAGCTACACAATCTCTTACTAGGGTTCGGCTATGGCCAAGCGAGTCGTAATGCGCGTGGAATTGACGGAGGAGGCCAAGAGCACACTCAGCCGACTCAGCCGGCGGCGCGGCATGACCCAGGTCGCCGTCGCCTCCAGGCTTATGGAGTGGTTCGCCCAGCAGACCGACTCCGTCCAGGCGGCGATCCTCGGCCAGTACCCCGCCGAAATCGAACCCGATGTCGCGCGCATCATCCTCAAACGCATGAGCGAGAACCCCCAGACGTCCGACGAGGCGGCCGAACTCGATTGACATACCCTGCGCTGGATCGCCTGATCGCCTGCGCAAATTTATAGGTTTCGGCAGCAATTTCTGCCAATAAAAGCATCCCCCACTTGGGGGGAATCGGTGGAGGGAATCAGTATACTGACCCGATATTGAGACTGGACCAAAAGCTGAAAACCGGCCAAACCGTCCAGACGCCAACACACCTCGAAGCCCCCGGAAGCCCCCTGGTGACGCCTCGGCGAAGCCGGGGGGCCTTCCTGTTTCAACCGGCTCGCCCAAGCCGCCGCGATGCCGCGTCGCCCCGACCCATCGCGGCCGACAGCGTCCTGAATCTTGATTTCCCGTCAGATCCATCCGCATTTTGAGATCCAATCCGCGGCTGCGCTTACGCGCCTATCACGCATGACATGTCCGGGCTCCGGCCGTCAGGCCCAGCCCAACTGGTAGAAGATCGCCGTGAAGAACAGGTCGAAGAAGATGACCGCCTCGACCGAGTGCACCACCGTCATCGTGGTCGCCCGGCCGACCCCCGCCGCGCCGCCGGTCACCGACAGGCCGTTGCGGCAGGCGATGCATGCAATGATCACGCCGAACACCCCCGCCTTCCACACGCCGGTCAGGAAGTCCGCCAGCGAAAGCTGATCGATCGTGTTGTTGTAGTACACCCACACCGGCACATCCAGCACCGTCACGCTGATCCACCAGCCCGCGCCCACCGCCACCAGTTCCGCGATGATCGTGATCACCAGCATCGCGATGGTCGTCGCAAGCACGCGCGGCACGACCAGGAACCGCACCGGATTCAAGGCGTGCGCTTCCAGCGCCTCGATCTCTTCGCCCACGACCATCGTGCCCAGTTCCGCCGCGATCGCCGCGCCGGCGAAGCCGGTCATCACCACCGCCGAGATCAGCGGGCCCAGCTCGCGAAATACCGCCACCGCGATGATGTTGGGAATCAGCTCGACCGACCCGAAGTCATCCAGCGGCGGCGCCATCTGCAGCGCGAGGATCAACCCCACGCAGCCGGACACCAGCGAAACCACGGTCACCGACTGCACCCCCAGCCGCACCACCTGCGCGGCGATGGCCGGCCAGCCGAACCGCACCTTGCTGGAGACCATGGCCCGCCCGGTCCAGTAGGCGGTGTCGAAGGCGAGCTGGCACACGCCGCTGAAGTAGCGGAAGCCGTCGAGGACGGGCCCGCCCAGCCGTTCCAGCCGCCGCGCGGCCCAGGAGTCACGCGCGTCACGAGGCAGATTGGTCGGTGCGGTGGTCATCGGTGGGTTCCATGCCGGTGGGCAACTGAGCTAGGAATCGGTCGAATGAGCGGCCTGGCCGTAAAAGCAGAGGCCCGTCGAGCTGCTGCCGGCGGCACCGGCGGGCACCCGGTCATCGGCAAGCAGTGAACGTTCTGGAAGTTGTTGGGTCGGTCGGAATAGGGGCTTAGGTCGGCGGACGGACAAAACCCGCTTGAGCCAGCGAAATCGACGATTGCCGTCGGAAACTGCACTGATGAGTAAGAAAAATGTGTCAAAAACGAACACTTTTTGAGCCCGTTTCGCGCCGTTTCGGTCAGCTTCTGCAGGAACCGGCAGAAATCCACAGAGATCTGTAATCGGCCATGATCTCTGATGATGGTTATGACAGTTTCTGTCATCCACGGAGACTCCAGACGGCAACCCGTCGCACGCGGGCGGGCGACAGGCCCCCCGTATAGGGACCAAGCGCCGCCCTGGTGCGCAAAACATGGCCTGTTCTGGCCAGACCCAGCCGCGCAACTCCCGGCGCGGCCGGGGACAAGAAAACCTGCCCCGCCCGCGAGAATCGCCGATTTTTCGGTGTCAGGATCTGCGCGCAAGATGGCCCGTTCCGCGCGCAGCGCCCGCTTCCGCATCGCCCGGCCGACCACCACGGCCGCGATTGCCACGTAGCGTGAACCGCTTGGTACAGATTGGCGTTTGAGCCCGCCGAGCAACCGGCTGCCAACCGCTGGGTTGCGGATCCGAGTCCAGCTTGGGGAGCTTTTAGCCCGTATCGAGCACGATGCGGGCTAAATTTTTGCGCCGACCGCGCCGCCGAAGCCGCACGCATATCCCGCTGTCACAAAAGCTTTTGCGACTCCCGTCAACACCCCGGCCAGCGCCGAACCTCTCGCCCCGTTAACCGCCGAACCCCGCCCCGGGCCTGCTTTGGCCCAGACTCTCAGACTCTCACCGCCGAGAGGCGGTACGGGTTAACAACGTCGATTGGAAAGGGGTGGGCTCTTTCGAGCACGCGGCGCAAGACAACGCCCCGCAGGTGTCCGCAGGGCGTTGGTTCGTTGGTGATGTCAGAAAATGTCAGGCCGTGCGACGGCGGCGGATCATCGCCAGCCCGCCCAGGGCAAGCATCGATAGCGTGGCGGGTTCAGGCACGACGATGTTGTTATTGTCGAGAGTCACGAAACCGTTGAGGGAAATGACCCGTCCGTCCACACTGGCACCGGTAGTCAGGGTATTGCTCTGGTCGGCTATGATGGTCCCGCCGAACACCGTGCCGGTTCCGAGCGTGCCCGAGCTGCCGACTTGCCAGAAGACATCGTTGAATGGGTCGGCACCGTTGATGAAACTGATTGACGAGTTGGAGGCGGTGGTCAGCGTGCTGCCGATTTGGAAGACGTAGTCCCCCACGCCGTCGAGGGTCAGCGTTCCCGTCAGTGCGGCTGATGTGTCGAACTTGTAGACGCCCGGGTTCAGTGTTAGCCCGCCGAGATCCTGGCCCGTCAGATCCTGCGTGAACGCCAGGCCTGCGAGCCCGTTGTAAGCTGTCAACGCATCGGCCTGAGCCTGCAGCGCCACCGCATCCGCCTGGTGCGACGACCCGGTGAAGGTACCCGGCCCGTCATTTTCGTTCGTGCCAAAGAAGCCCGTGATGGCTGTTCCCGGATACACGCCGAGGTCGCCATCAAGCGTTGTCGGGCCGGTGTTAGTAACTATCTCAAAAGCTCCAATCGGTGCTGACGGCGGAACCAGAGCAGCCC
>CAZHJL010000118.1:0-11946 GCA_964532795.1 uncultured Phycisphaeraceae bacterium
AAGCGACGAAGCGACGAAGCGACGAAGCGACGAAGCGACGAAGCGACGAAGCGACAGAGGGCTTGCGACCGCGTGGCATGGGCCGCGGACCGAGGCCAGGCTCGCATCGAGTGCGGGAAACGCAGTCAAACGTCACCCGTCGGCAGACCGTTGCGAAGTGCATCAAAGCGACAGACGGCTTGAGCACTTCTGGAGGAGCAATCATGTTCGAGACGAAGCATTGGCTCGCGCAAGTCGCCATGACGACATTCGCCATTGTGCTGGCCGGGGCAAGCGTGGTGTACGGGCAGTCGATGGCAGCGAAGGATGATCCGGACCTCTTCCCCTTTGTCCTGCCGTGGGATGACGCTTCGCCCGGGCCGACCGATCTGAGCGGGTGGCTGCACAAGCCGGCCGGGCGCTTTGGCCATGTGCGCGGCGAAGAGGGGCATCTGTACATCGGTGAAGACGACACCCGCGAGCGCATCCGCTTCCTCGGTGTCAACGTCTGCTTCGCCGGCTGCTTCCCGGAAAAGGCGCAGGCCGAGAAGATCGCCGCCCGCATGGCCAAGTTCGGCATCAACTGCGTGCGCTTCCATCACATGGACATGCAGACCTTCCCGCGCGGCATCCGGGACCCGAAAGCCGAAGATACGCGAACGCTCTCGCCCGAAGCGCTCGATCGGCTCGACTACTTCATCGCCCAACTCAAGCGGCGCGGCATCTACGTCAATCTCAACCTGCTCGTCTCGCGCCCGTTCAACGCCGCGGACGGGCTGCCCGAGGCCATCGAGGACATCGACTGGAAGGACCGCCACGTCGTCGGCTTCTTCGATGACCGGATGATCGAACTGCAAAAGGAATACGCCCGCAAGCTGCTGACGCACCGCAACCCTTACACGAAGCTGACCTATGCCGAGGACCCGTGCGTCGCGTTCGTCGAGATCAACAACGAGAACGGCCTGCTGCACGGCCACCTCGGCGGGAAGCTCGATCGCATGCCGAAGGTCTTCCGCGATGCGTTGCAGGCGGAGTGGAATGCGTGGCTGGCCGCGCGGCACAAAGATGCGGCCGCGATGCGCAAGGCCTGGGGCGCCCGCCGCCAGCCGCTGCAGGCCTCCGTCCTCACCAACGGCGACTTCGAGAAGTCCGCTGTGGCGTGGTCGCTCGAGCAGCACCAGGACGCGCGGGCCGAAGTGTCCCGCGTGCCGAAGGCCGACGGCACGCACGCGGCCGCACGCATCGAGATCACCAACCCCGGCGAGGCCGGCTGGCATGTGCAGTTCAACCAGCCGGGGCTCAATGTCCAGAAGGGCGCGCTTTACACCGTGCGCTTTCGCGCCCGCGCCGACGCCGCGCGGCGGATCACCGTGAACGTCGGCCAGGCCCATCACCCGTGGGGCGGGCTCGGCCTGTCGCGTGATGTCAACCTGACCGACAAATGGCAGGACTTCGAACTGGTCTTCGAGGCGAGCGAGACCGACGCCAACGCGCGGCTGAACTTCACCGAAATGGCCACGCGGCGCGGCGGGATCGAACTGTCGCAGATCCGCTTCCAGCCCGGCGGCTATATCGGCCCCGACCCGACGTGGGATGCGGGCAAGGGCACGGTGCCGCTCCCGCCGCGCAACGCGCGCGGGATGTTCACCCGCGAAGGCGCGGCCGAGTGGATCGAGTTCCTGTGGCTGACCGAGCGCGACTACTGGCGCACGATGTATCGCTGTATCAAGGACGACCTCAAGTGCCGGGCGCTGACCTTCGGCACCATCGTCGCCTGCAGCACGCCCATCCTGCAGGCGGAGATGGACGTGATCGACACCCACGCCTACTGGCAGCACCCGCGCTTCCCCGGCCGGCCTTGGGACCGGGCGAACTGGACGGTCGAGAACCGCAGCATGGTCAACGAGAAGGGCGGCGTCCTGCCGCGCCTGGCGATGCAGCGCGTCGAGGGCAAGCCGCACCTCGTGACCGAGTACAACCATTCCGCCCCGAACACTTACGGCAGCGAAGCGCCCCTGCTGCTGGCCGCCTTCGCCGCGCTGCAGGATTGGGACGGCATCTTCCTCTTCGCCTACAACCACAGTGGCCAGTGGGACCAGCGCAAGATTAACAGCTTCTTCGACATCGATCAGCACCCGACGAAGATGGTGAACATGATCGCGGCCCACGCGATGTTCGTGCGCGGGGATGTCGAGCCGCTCCAGCACGTGCGGCGGACGCACACCTGGCCGCAACGCGAACGCGAGATCATTCTCAGCAAGGGCCATGCGTGGGGGCTGGCGGACGGCTCAAAGTATGCGGACCCCATCGCGACCCTGACCCACCGGACGGCGATGAAACTGTATCCCCATGCTGCGCATATTCGGGTTGATCTCGATAGCGACCTGCGTGAGACAGTGGATGCGCAGCGCGGACTGTACCGGTCGGGCAGTGGCCACTTCAAGTGGGATCTCACCGACAGGGATCGAGGCGTCGTGTCGATCAACACGCCGCAGACCTGCATGGCCGTCGGCCACACGGAAGGACGCGGCTTCGACTTCGGCGGTACGCTCGTTACCGGCGGGGATACGCGACAGGACTGGTCCACCATCGCCATCGTCGCCACCGAGATCGACCGCGAGAAAGGCATCTCGCGCGGCTTGATCATCGCCACCGGTTACGCCGAGAACACCGACATGGGCTGGAAAGGCGAGGCGCGCAAGACGGTCGGCGCTGATTGGGGCAAGGCGCCCAGCCTGGTCGAGGGCGTTGCCGCAGGCTTCAGCGTGTCGACTGAAGCCGTGAAGGAGGTTAACGTCTGGGCGCTGGATGAGCGCGGCCGGCGCCGTCAGCGCGTGCCCGTCGAGAAGGGCACCGCCGACGGCAACCTGCAGTTGCAATTCACCATCGGCCCCGAATACCGAACCCTCTGGTACGAAATCGAAGCGAAGCTCAAATGAGTGACAACCGACCCAACGTCGTTCTCATCATGGCCGACCAATGGCGCGGCGACTGCCTTTCCTGCGACGGGCATCCCGTCGTGCGAACCCCTTACCTCGACCAGTTCGCCGCCGGCGGCGTGCGATTCAGCCGCGCGTATACCGCCACACCCACGTGCGTGCCGGCGCGGGCCGGGCTGTACACGGGCATGTGCCACCGCAACCACGGGCGCATCGGCTATCGTGACGGCATTCCGTGGTCGTATCCCAACACCATCGCCAGTGCGTTCACACAGGCCGGCTACCAGACGCAGGCCGTCGGCAAAATGCACGTCTACCCCGAGCGCCACCAGTGCGGTTTCCAGAACGTCATCCTCCACGGCGCGCTGGGCATCATCCGGCGCGGCAAGCAGGAGCTGGGCGACCCCGGCATGGTTGATGACTACAACTACTGGCTCAAGCAGCAGACCGGCCGCATGGAGGCGGACTTCTTCGAACACGGCGTACAGGGCAACAGCATCATCGCGCGGCCGTGGGACAAGCCCGAACGCCTGCATTACACCAACTTCGTCTCCACGCAGTCGATCGACTTCCTGCGCCGCCGCGACCCCACGAAGCCGTTCTTCCTGTTCATGAGCTTCAACGCCCCGCACCCGCCTTACGACCCGCCGGCCTGGGCGTTTGAGCAGTATCTCCATCGCGATATGCCCGATCCGCCGATGGGCGACTGGGTGGACCTGCTCGAACCCTATCGCGACGACCACAGCGCCGAGTTGTGGGCTGGCAAAGTGGCGCCCGATCGCTTGCAGCGCGCCCGCGCCGGCTACTACGGGCATATCGCGCATGTCGAACAGCAGATGTACCGCTTCATCGAGGTGATGCGCTGGTACGAGTTGTACCACAACACCATCTTTCTCTTCGTCTCGGATCACGGCGAACTGCTGGGCGATCACATGCTGTTCCGAAAGTCGCAGCCGTACGAAGGCTCGGCCCGTGTGCCGCTGATCATGTGGGGCCCGCGCGACTTCGGCCTGCAGGGCGGCAGTGTCATCGACGCCCCGGTCGAACTGATGGACGTCATGCCCACGCTCCTCGACGCCGCGGGCGTGGACATCCCGGACACCGTCGACGGCAAGAGCCTGCTGCCTTTCGCACGCGGGCAGGACACGCCGCGCCTTGGCGAAAACTGGCGAAGCCACATCCACGGCGAGCA
Organism: uncultured Phycisphaeraceae bacterium; assembly: GCA_964532795.1. Taxonomy (GTDB): domain Bacteria; phylum Planctomycetota; class Phycisphaerae; order Phycisphaerales; family Phycisphaeraceae; genus CAZHJL01. Next base: position 4,111 of record CAZHJL010000118.1, read on the forward strand.
TATCGCCTTCGGCCAGTCGATGCAGTACGTCACCGACGGCAGGGAGAAATTCATCTGGTGGTCGAAGGACGGTCACGAGCAGCTTTTCGATCTCGTCAGCGACCCGCAGGAACGGCACGACCTGGCCCGCACCGGCGCGGATGGCGATCGCGTTGCCAAATGGCGCGGCGTGCTGATCGACGAGCTGCGGGACCGCGAAGAGGGTTTCGTCCAGGACGGCAATCTCGGCACCGGCCGGCCGGTGCAGCCGTGCCTGCGACACCTGCGCGAAGCGGTGGGGTGGGAGTAGTCCGTCCGCACGCATGGCGAAGCGGATCCGCTGCATGCGCATGAGAAAGGGAGACCCGAGCAGCGGGTCTCCCTTGCATGATCGCTCCGGTTGTCGTTGCGAGGATCACTCCTCGCTGTTCTTCTCGCCACCTTGTTCCTTCTCGCTTCGCGCCCCGCCGGGGCCGAAGACGATCTTGTCCGTGCCGAGGCTGCCGCCGTCGCCGAGACCGCCGCCGAGCGGTTTGGCCGGCGCGGCCTTCTCGGTCGGCTCGGCTTCCGCCGTCCACTGGGCCCGCTTCAGCGACAGACCGATCTTGCGCTCTTTGATATCCACGCGCAGGATCTTCACTTCCAGTTCCTCGCCGACCTGCACGATCTCCTGCGGGTTCTCCACCTTGTGGTCCGCCAGCTCGGAGATATGCAGCAGCCCTTCGAGGTCCTCTTCCAGTTCCACGAAGACGCCGAAGTTGGTGATCTTCGTCACCTTGCCGCGCACGATCATGCCCGGCTGGTAGTGCGTCGGAATGGCTTCGTGCCACGGGTCCTCGCTCATCTGCTTGAGGCCCAGGCTCACGCGCTGCTTGTTCTGGTCCACCTCGAGCACCACGCACTTGATCTTCTCGCCCTTGGTGAGCATCTCGTTCGGGTGCGTCAGCTTCTTGGTCCACGAGAGGTCCGAAACGTGGAGCAGGCCGTCGATGCCCGGCTCGATCTCCACGAACGCGCCGTAGCTGGTGAGGTTGCGCACCGTGCCTTCGATGACCGTTCCCGGCGGGTACTTCTGCGCCACCAGGTCCCACGGATTGACTTCCGTCTGCTTGATGCCCAGCGAGATTTCCTGCTTATCCTTGTTCACATCGAGCACGACGACTTCGATCTCCTCGCCGACGCTGACCATCTCCGACGGATGGTTGATCCGCCGCGTCCAGCTCATCTCGGAGATGTGCACCAGGCCCTCGACGCCTTCCTCGAGCTTCACGAACGCGCCGTAGCTGACGATGTTCGTCACCACGCCCTTCACGCGGGTGTTGACCGGGTACTTGCCCTCGATGTCCTGCCACGGGCTGGCTTCCTTCTGCTTCAGCCCCAGGGCGATCTTTTCCTTCTCGCGATCGATCGACAGCACCTTCACTTCGATCTTGTCGTCGATGCGCACGATCTCGCTCGGGTGGTTGATGCGGCCCCAACTCATATCCGTGATGTGCAGCAGGCCGTCGATGCCGCCCAGGTCCACGAACGCGCCGAAGTCGGCGATGTTCTTGACCGTGCCGGTGACCAGGTCGCCCTCGGTGAGGGTCGACAGCAGCTTCTGCCGCGCTTCGGCGCGCTCCTCCTCGACCAGCCGGCGGCGACTGATGACGACATTGCGCCGCTGCTCGTCGATCTTGAGGATCTTGGCGCGGATCGTTTCGCCGATGTAGATGCCGATGTCCGGAGGCCGGCGGATGTCCACCTGCGACGCGGGCAGAAAGACCGGCACGCCGATATCCACCAGCAGGCCGCCCTTGATCTTGCGCATCACCCGTCCGTCCACCACGTCGCCTTCCTGGCTGTTGGACAGCAGGCGCTCCCAGCCGCGGATGCGGTCGGCCTTGCGCTTGGAGATCTGCACCATGCCGCCGTCGGCCTCGATCGATTCGAGCAGCACCTCGACGGTGTCGCCGATCTCCACATCGCCCGGCTCGTCGAACTCGTTGCGATCGAGAATGCCCTCGCTCTTGAGGCCCACCTCGACCAGGAAGTCGTCCCCGGCCTTGCCGATGATCTTGCCGCTGAGAATCGTGTTGGGCAGCAGGTCGCCCATCGTGTCCTGAACCAGCACGTCCAGGTCGCCCCCGGCCACTTGCGTGCCGAACGCGTCGGCCAGCATCTGCTCGGCTTCGTTTTCGTCCACATCCAAAGATGCAATGAGGTTCCGATCTACCATGAAGATAGGTCCTTTGGTCCTATGGTCTTACCCGGCCCGGCTAACACACCGGACTCCCACGGGTCGCGGGCTCAAGGTTTGAAGCCCGCCTGGTTACACTTTGTCGCGCCACGGCCCGACAATCAGGCCGTCCACCGGCGCATTGGGGTGAATCGGTCAGTATAGCAGGGGGGCCACAGTCAAGCGAACGGGGCGGCGGCCGGGGGCCGCAAGCGCAGGAACCGTAGTAAACGCAGCAACCACAGTATCGGCAGGGCACGCGGCGTGCGTCCTGCGCGGGCCAACGGTGTGCCACATCGACAGGACGCGATCGCGGCGCGGCGACCCCGAAGGGGTCAATGAGCGTAGCCGACATGCGGTTCGCCATTGCGCTGTCGAGGCGCCGTGAAGCGCTCACCTATCGCCAGCGCCGGAAACGAAGCATTCCGCCCGTTATCTCGAGAGATTGATCTACCCCGCCCCCACCGCCACCTTCCCCTTCACATGCTCCACCGCGTTGGCGATGATGCGCAGACCTTCCGGCGTCTCGTTCATGAACGCCTCGCCCAGTCGCGTCCACATCGGGTGATGCGTGGGATGCGCGAAGCGTTCCGGGTGGGGCATCAGGCCGAAGACCACGCCGCTCGGGTCGCAGATGCCGGCGATGTCGTCGACGGATCCGTTCGGGTTGTACGCCGCGCCGTCGGGTCGGGCGCCGGCCCGGTCGTTCATCGGTGCGTACCGCACGGCCACCTGTCCGCCTGCCTTCAGCTTCGCCAGCAGTTGGTCGCTTTCGGGCACGAAGCGTCCCTCGCCGTGGGCGATGGGCAGTTCGATGTGCGTCAGGCCGCGCGTCCAGATGCACACCGTGTCTTCCGGCACGCGCAGGCCGATCCAGCGGTCGACGAAGCGTCCATTCGTATTGTCCGCCAATGTGGCGCACTGCCGGCCGGCCTCGGGCTCCGGCAGCAGGCCCATCTTCACCAGCACCTGGAAGCCGTTGCAGATGCCGATGATCGGCACGCCGCGCCGCACCGCCGCCTGCATCGGGCCCATCAGGCGATGTTTCATGCGATTGGCGAAGATGCGTCCGGCGGCGATATCATCCCCATAACTGAACCCGCCGGGCACGCCGATCAGGTCGAACCGATCGATCAGCCCCGGCTCGGCGATGAGCCGGTTGATGTGGATTTTTTCCGTTGTCGCCCCGGCCAGTTCGAAGGCATGGGCCAGTTCACGGTCGCAGTTGGTGCCGGCCGTCCGAATGATGAGGGTCGTCGGTTGCATCGCGCGGCCCATGATAGCTCGCCGGTCGCCCCGCGACCAACGCCCGCGCCGCGAAGGAGCCAATGACCACGATGCATGAGCCCTGGGACGACCCGCCACAGCCCACGCCGCGACCGACGTCACCGCCCCCGCCGCCGCCCGGCCGGGAGCCGCAGCGCGGCGGGCCTGAGAGCGCGAACGATGTGGACGACTTCGCCGCGCCGGGACCGCCCAGTCGGGACGACCCTTCGCCGCCGTCGTGGTATCGCGAACCGCACGGCGGCGACAGCGCGCCGCCGCCCCCGCGTCGCGGCCGCGCCATCGCGGCGTGGACGGCGATCATCCTGAGCGTGCTGGTGATCTGCGCCTACCGCTACGTGCCCGCGCTTCAGCCTTCGCCGCCCCCCGGTGCGACGACGGTGGACCCGGTGAAACTGCTTTTCGTTGACATGATCAGCCGCTACATCATCGGGCTCGAGCAGTTCCGTCAGATGGTGGAAGGCAACCAACCCGGCCCGGCGCCACAGGGCCTCAGCCGTGACGACATCGCACAGCTTATCCGCATGGATGAGAAGGGCGACGACGTCGACGAGCTGCGCCTGGCGATCATGGAGGCCGAGCTTTACGACAAGCAGTCGGCAATCGATCGACTGGACGACCTCGCCTCCCGTCCCGGTATGCGCGGCGAGGAGATGCCCGAAGCGCTCGATACCGACATCCAGGCCCTGCGCCTGGTCTACAACGACAACGAGGCGGCCCTCACCGACGCCATGCGCGAAAGCCTGGTCAAGCGGCACGGGTTCCTCGGCGAACTGGCCCTCACCCAGGGCGGCGATGACAGCCCGAAGCGCGAGGCCCTGCTTACGCGGGCAAAGCGCACGCTGATCGCCGTGGCCGGCTTGGCCATGGCCGGACTCATGGTCGGCCTGCTGAGCGTGGTACTTCTCATCATCGCGATCGTTTTCCTCGCGAGGGGCAAGGTCAAGTGGCGCTGGCGATTGGATTCGCCGCGCGTGCAGGGCGTCTCGATGCTCGGCGCGGCCGGCTTCTTCGTCCTCTTCGCGGGACTGATCATCGGCGCGCATATCGCCTACGAGCGGGGCGTCGTGCTTCCCAGTGCCCTGACGGCGGGCGCGGCGGTGGGATTGCTGCTGCCATTCGTGCTCGGCCGGTCGTGGCGGCAGTTCCGCGCCGAGGCGGGGCTGCTGCGCGGGGCGGGGCTGGTCAAGGAGTTCTTCTTCGGCATCGTCGGTTATCTCGCGGCCGTGCCGATCGTCTTCGTGATCCTGATGGTCTCGGTGCTCGTCTACACCGCCATCCACGAACTGTTCGGTTTGGGCGATCCGGAACCGGCCACGCATCCGGTGATCTTCGAGGACATGACAAACCTGTGGACGGTGGTGGGCATCTACGCCCTGGCCGCGATCTGGGCCCCGCTGGTGGAGGAGACGGTCTTCCGCGGCGCGATGCTGTCGCACGCGCGGCCGTACCTGGGCCGCGCCGGCGCTATCCTGCTCACCAGTTTCCTCTTCGCGATCATCCACCCGCAGGGACTGGTCGCCGTCCCGGGGCTGATGGCCCTGGCCGCGGTGTTCGCCCTGCTGCGCGAATGGCGCGGCACGATCATCGGGCCCATCGCCGCCCACTTCGTCCACAACGCGGCAATCGTCACGGTGATGGTGGTGATGTTCACGATCTGAGGTGCGGGTTGAAGCGGGTCAAGTGTTCTGCCCGCCAAGCCACGCGAGCGCTTCTTCCCGCGTTTCGAAGCATTTGACATTCCAGCCGCGATTGGCCGATGCGGTCTCGTAGAACTTGGCATCGGCCCGCGTCCCGGGTGCGGTCGGCAACACCAAGGCGATGCGGCTGCTGCGACTCATGCCCTGCGCTTCATACTGCCGCGCCGGCAGGTCGAGCAACGCCACGATCGTGCCCGTGTAATCCATCTCCCGCGCATCAATGAGATACCGGTGCGTATCGTGCGCCTTGCCCAACTCAATGCCGCGCGATGTCGCCTCGTGGACATCACGCTCGCTGCAACGCTCGGCGAAGACGTACTCAACGCAACCCAGCGACGTGCTGAACTCAACCCGGAACGGCATGGACTTCTCCTCACATGATGGACCCCGCGCGGCGCCCCGCCGCGCGTCCGGGCCGGCCGGCGACAAACGAGTGTGTTGCCTGAAGACCGGACCGATCGGGCGGCATTCTACCGGCGCGCCAACCATCTCATCTGTGCGAATGGCAGAATCGCTGGGGATTACAATCGGCTTGCGATTGATTGCGGCCAACGCGGATCCACGAATGGCGGCGAGGCGGTTGTGGCGGCCAGGTGAAACCCCGGCGCGCTGCGACGCAAAGGTGGGCGTGCCCCATCCCCGTGGCCGCCGGACCGCATCGGTGCGCGGACGGTCTTGCTCAGCCCTCGCGTCGCGCCCACGCAGGACGGGAGTGACCTGCGCCTCGAAGTGGCGCGGTCAGTCCACCGTCAGCGCATCGAGCGCCGCTTCCACGCCCGCGATCCGCCATGTCCGCACGCCCCAGTCGTCGATGAGGATGAGTTCATCGCCGGTCACCTGGAACGACTTGCCGCCGACGCGCAGGTACTTGCGGGTGTCCAGCCCCATGCCCACGTTGCGTTGCGCACTGTGCGGCTCGCCCCGCAGCGCCGTGACGATCCGGTCGGCCAGCGGCCGCCCGACCACGACCGACCTGTCTTCGAAGTGGTTCTCGTAGGTCACCGGCGCCCCGGCCGGTATCGTGATCCCGGTGTCACACCCCGCAAGCCACGCGGCCGCAAGCATGATCAGGCTCAGTCTGCGCATCGGTCTCGGTTCCCGGCGGTCGAGGGGCCATCATGCATGGGGGGCCGAGCGCTCAGCCGCGCCCATGCGCCGCCATCGCGTACGCACCAACCAGAAGGAACTCAACCTTTTCGTCGGATAGCGCGCGTAACCTGTCGCTGTAGTCTTCGTTCAACATCCAGGTGTTCACTCAGAGATGCTACTTCCCGCGTCAGCGGCCACACCATGGCGATCCGCTGAGCAGGCGTGCCCGGTACGAAATCGCTCCGGTCGCTGTCCGAAATCTTGCCCTTGGTCACGCGTGTTCTGTCCATCACGGAAGGATGCTCTTCTATGCCGCTTCCTGATCCGTCGGCCCCGGATGCACTTCCAACGCCGTCACCAGCAGCAGGTCGAATACGCTGAATCGATCACCATCCCCGTGCACGATGATCGTGCGGCCGGAGGGGGAGCGCGAGACGAAGTCGCGATGCTTCACAAGAAACACACGTCCGTCGCCCATGTGGATCGTGAACGGCCGGAAGGGCTGAGCGTGCAGCACATCCTTGAGTTGCCCAATGGTCATCACCACATTATACCCTCTGAAGGCAGGCCCCAGAGGTCCGACGCAAAGCGGTATCAGGAACCCACGCCATGCAAACCATCCTCTGCTTCGGCGACTCGAACACCCACGGGGCGGACCCCGGCGGCGGACCGCGGTTCGACCTTCACACCCGCTGGCCCGGCGTGCTGCGCGACACCCTCGGCGACGGCTTCTGGGTCGTCGAGGAAGGGCTCGGCGGGCGCACGACGGTGCATCCGGATCCGGTGGAAGGTCTGCACAAGTGCGGCCGCGACTACCTGCTGCCCTGCCTCGAATCACACAGGCCCATCGATCTGGTCATCATCATGCTTGGGACCAACGATCTGAAGCAGCGCTTCAGCGTGCCGGCCGAGGACATCGCCAAAGGCGCGGGGGTGCTGGTGGACCTCGTGAAGCAGACCAACGCCGGACCGGGCGACCTGGCCCCGCGGATACTGCTGATCGCGCCGCCGCCCATCACCACCTTGCCCGAGCATTTCGAGCAGATGTTCGCAGGCGGCATCGACAAGTCCCGGCAGTTCGCCAGGTACTTCAAAGCTGTGGCCGACCTGGCCAACTGCGACTTCCTGGACGCGGGCGAAGTCATCGTCTCCAGCGAGCGCGACGGCATTCACTTCGAGAAGGAAGAACACGCGAAGTTGGGTAAGGCGGTGGCGCAGCGCGTGCGGGAGATCCTGCAGGGCGCGTGAAGTCCGCGAGCACGAACCGTGGGGGTATTCTCCGCCATGGCATCTTCCTGGTGGGGTGGGCGTCTCGCCCGCCATCGGCTCGCAGAGCCGAAACATACGTGCGAAGCGAGGCGCGACCGTGAGGTAACCTTCCGGTCCGTCGATCGCTTCGGAAGACCGCTTGCTGACGCGCGCGGCTCGTTGCGGACACGTAACGTTCGGTCCTTCGGACCGATGGCGGGCGAGACGCCCACCCCACCAGAACCACCCATCCCACCAGTACCGGCGGGCGAGACGCCACTACTGTCCGGGATTTTTCCTGCGGCTTGCTTGCATAAT
>CAZHJL010000119.1:0-11480 GCA_964532795.1 uncultured Phycisphaeraceae bacterium
ACGAAGCGACGAAGCGACGAAGCGACGAAGCGACGAAGCGACGAAGCGACGAAGGTGCGTGAAGGGGACGCGTGATGTCGAAGCTTGAGGTGTATCGTGATCCATCAAGGCTCGTGCGGCCGCAGATGATGAAGGCCGTCGTGCTATCCGGGGTCGGCTTCGAGTCGCTGGCCGTGAAGGATGTGCCGGTGCCGAAGCCCGGGCCGCGGCAATTGCTGGCGCGGGTGGATGCGGCCGGGGTGTGCACGTCCATCCTCAAGCTGTTGGTGCAGGGCCCGGCGCATACGTTCATCAACGGGTGGGATCTCGAGCAGTTCCCGATCATCCTCGGTGACGAGGGCGCGGTGACGCTGGTGGAGATCGGCGACGAACTGACCGGGCAGTACGAGCCGGGCCAGCGTTTCGCCATCCAGCCGGCGGTGGATGTCGCACCGATCAATCATTGCGAGCGCTACCGCGATCAGGCCAAGGGCATGCACAAGGTGGCCGTGGGCTACTCGCTGCCCGGGCACCTGGCGCAGTACATGCTGATCCCCGAGGAAGTGCTGGAGGGCAAGTGTCTGCTGCCGTTGCCGGCCGGCGATCTGCCGTACTTCGCAGTGTCAATGGCCGAGCCGATCTCATGCGTGTACTCGGCGCAGGACCGGCAGATTCATCTGCACAAGAAAGACCCGTTCGCCCCGCGCGAGCCCAAGCTGGGCATGCTGGAAGGCGGCGTGACGGTGGTGATCGGGGCAGGGGCGATGGGCAGCATGCATGCGGAGATGGCGATGCGGTTCCGGCCGAAGACGCTGATCGTCTCCGACCTGCTCGAGGATCGGCTGGCGATCACGCGGGCGCGACTGGGCGACAAGGCCGTGTCACGCGGTGTGAATCTTGTCACCGCGCGGCCCGATGCGCTGCGGGAGGAGGTGATGACAGCTTCGGACGGCAAGGGCGCGGATGACATCGTGATGGCCGTGGGTGTACAGAAAGTGCAGCAGGCGGCGCTGGAATTGCTTGGACCGGGCGGCGTGGCGAATCTCTTCGGCGGCCTGCCGCGCGGGCAGCACACGCTGGAAGTCGATGCCATCGCCGTCCACTACGATGAAATCAAGCTTGTCGGCTCCTCGGGCGGCCAGCCGTCGGACATGGCCGCGACGCTCGAAGCGATCGCCACTGGCGACATTGACCCGGGCAACTACGTCTACGGCATCGGCGGCCTGCAGCACGCGCCAAAGGTGCTGGAGATGATCAAGGAAGCGAAGGTCGACGGCAAGGCCATCCTGTACCCGCATGCAGCCATCCATGAACTGCAGACCGTCGAGCATTGGAGCAAGGCGGATGAGCAGTCGCTGCTGGAAGAGCGGTTGACCTGAGGAAAGGATCTCGCGCAGAGCCGCAGAAACACAGAGGGGCGGAGAACAGCAGAGCGGAGCGCGGGAATGTGAAGGCGCCGCACTTGGCAAGGCTCGGAGCAAGCGAAGCTCTGCGAGACCCGAAACCCGAGACCCGAACCCCTAGACCCCAGCCCCTTCGCCCTGTAGCCTGTGGCGATGCCGCTGATCGCCCAGGTCGAAACCACAACCAACGTTGATTGGCTTGCCGTCATCATCAACCTGCTCGGCGGGCTGGCGATGTTCCTCTACGGCACCCAGCAGATGACCGAGGCGCTCAAGACGGCCGCGGGTGGCCGGCTGCGCCGTCTGCTGGGGAAGATGACCACCAACCGCTGGAAGGGCTGCGCAACGGGCGTGGGCATCACCGCGCTCACGCAATCATCGTCGGTAACCACCGTGTTGCTGGTCGGTTTCATTTCCGCCGGGCTGATGACGATGCCCCAGTCGATCAGCGTGATTCTCGGGGCGAACATCGGCAGCACCATCACCGCGCAGATCATCGCGTTCAAGATCACGGAATACGCACTCGCGCTCGTGGCCGTGGGCTTCGCGATCAGCATGCTGATCAGGCATCGAGGCATCAAGCGCATGGGCAGCGTCGTGCTTGGTCTTGGGCTCTTGTTTCTCGGCATGCAGTTGATGAGCGAGGCGACGAGCGGGTTGCGCAGCTACGAGCCGTTCGTCGACCTGATGCGCAGCATGCGCAATCCGTGGCTGGCCATTCTTGTCGGCGCCGCCTTCACCGCGATCATTCAGAGCTCGGCGGCGACGGTGGGCATGGTGATGGTCCTGACCGAGCAGGGCTTCGTGCCGATGGAGGCGTCGGTGGCGCTGGTGCTGGGTGCGAATGTCGGCACGTGCGTGACGGCGGGGCTGGCGGCGATCGGTCAGCCGCGCGAGGCGAAGCAGACGGCCGCGGCCCACATCCTGATGAAGCTGAGCATGGCCCTGGCGTGCGTGGCGATCATCGGCCCGTTCTCGGATGGGGTCGCCTGGCTGTCGGCGGGGGCCGACGCCGCGCGGCAGGTGGCCAACGCCCACACCGCATTCAATCTCGGCGGCACGGTCATCCTCATCTGGTTCACGACGCCCATCGCCTGGGTCGTGAAGAAACTGCTGCCCGTTCGTGAACCGGTGATGCGAGAGGTCACGCCGCGTTTCCTGGATGACTACTACCTGCGTTTCCCCGCGGCCGCGCTGGCCCAGACGCGTCGCGAACTGACGCGCGTCGGACGCATGACCGTCGCGATGCTCAAGGCCGTGCCAGAATCCATCTTCGAGGGTTCGCCCGAGCGACTCGACGCCGTCCAACGCATGGATGACGACGTCGACAAGCTGCACGGCGCGGTCGTGACGTACCTGCGGACGCTCGCGACGCACGATCTGACGCAGGCGGAGACGACGGAGGTCGGCCAACTGCTCTCGGCCGCGGGCTACATCGAGAACATCGGCGATGTGATCGAGCGCGACATGGTCGCGACCGGGCGTAAGCGCATCGAGGAGAAGGTGAAGATCAGTCCCGCCACGCGGCGTCATCTCGACCAACTGCACGAACGGGTACTGCAGGCCGTGGCGCAGTCGGTTGAGAGTCTTAATCGCGAGGACGAATCACTCGCGCGGCAGGTGATCGCCCGGAAGGAAGAAATCCAGTCACTGTCGGGCGAGGCGACCGACCATCTCGGTCAGCGACTGGTCGCCGAAGCGCCGCGGCGGCTGGCGTCGTTCCGCGTCGAGAGCGAACTGGTCGAGCATCTGGATCGTGTGTACTACTTCGCCAAGCGGATCGCGAAGCTGGTGGTCGGCGGCGAGACGGATGTCGAGGACGAGATGCGCGGTTCGGCCTGATCGCCTGAGCGTGGCGGCGCCGGCGGCTTATTCTTCATCCTCCGCGGCCGGCTGCAGCCCCTCGCCCCAGTAATGCGGCAACACCAGCTCCGCATCGATGTCATCCAGCAGCATCGTCATGAGCCCCTTGTGTTCTTCCTTCACCGCTTCCCAGTTGCTCAGCGTGACGCGGACGGACTGGCCTGCCTTCACCGATGCAGCCGGGGTTAACTTGTGCTCCTTCATACCGAGGAAACGCACGATGAGCCGGCCGTCCCCGATGCGATTGCCCTTGGCATCGGTCGCATCGGCGAGCTGCAGTTTCATCACGCCTTGCGCGTAGGGGCTGTCGGTCGGCGGCGCCGGCGATACCGCGGCGATCGTGCCGGTGACCGCGGCGTTCTTGAGCTGTGGTGCGTCGGCCGCCTCGCCGCCGAGATTCACCCGCCGCCAGCCCTTCAACGTGAACGACCGGGCACAGAACGTCCAGACCACCACGCGGCGATCGCGCAGGTAGTCGCCCTTGCGTTCCAGCTTGGCCAGTTCCGCGGGCATGCCGTGGGACAGGCCCGATTGGCAGATGTAGCTGACCGGCAGCCCGATCTGGTGCGCCACGTGGGCCGACAGGTGCCCCCCGAGGTGCATGTTGTACATCGAGAAACTGTCGCCGGTGAGGATGACCGGGGAGCGGTCCGCGTCCTGGTAGCGTTTGCCGCTGTCCCTGCGGATCACCAGTTTCACGTCGTCCGCCTTGGCCCCGTCTTCGCGGCGATGCGCCTTGAGGGTGTATGGGCTGCCCTGCTTCAGCGCGGCCTGTACGAAGTCGTAGCGCTTGAGACGATCGGCGATCTGCGCGGCCGCGAGTTGGGCCGCGTTGTTGCGCCAGTGGCTGTCGCGATCGTAGTACAGCGGCATGTCCTCGCCCAACGCGCGCCGCTTGTCGCGGAACAGCGTGTGCAGGTCGATCACCTCGACGTCGTGTTCGAGCAGGTCCGCCAGCAGGCGCTTGGCCGCCAGCGAGACCAGCCGGTCGTCGGGTGTCTGCTTGCTCAGGTAGTCGGGATAGATGCTGATCTTGTCCGGGATGGGCATGACGATCAGGTCGATGCCGCGCGCCTTGAGTTGGCGATCGAGGTGCACGATGGCATCCAGCGGTCGCTGGTCGTCGGGGCGGTGATTCAGGTCATCGATCATCAGCAGGCTCATCGCCCGGCCGAGGAAACGGAAGTTGCGCTCTGTTTTCCAGGGCCACTTGGTGCCGCGAATGCGCAGCATGTCCTCGCGCATCGGCTTGAGTCGCGCGGCCCACGCTTCCCACGAGCCGCCGCGGGCCTCGACCTCGGCGTTGATCGCATCGAGCGTCTGCTGCATCGCGACGCGGCGCTGCTGCGCGGTAGGGGCAGGTTCAGCCTCGGTCGCCGCGGCGTGTGGGGGCGGCGCCAGGGTGACAAGCAGCAGTGCGGCGGGCAGCAAGCGGGCGGGTCGGAGCATCGATATGGCTCGCCTCATCAGAATCTCCATCATCAGGCTTCTGGGATGCTTAGCGATGCACGCGGGGCGGTCATTGCGAGACTGGCTCCCAAAGAAGAAACCCGGGGACTGTAGTCCCTGGGCTTCGCCTCTTGCTGCTTCGTTTCTTGCCCTTCGTCGCTACGTCGCTCAATCGCTTCGTCGCTTCCCTTCACTTCTTCCCCGTGAAGAACTTCGTGAGGGCGTACACGGTCGTCTGCCGTCCAAGGCGTCCGATGGCCTCGGTGAGATGGATGTCCTTCGGACAGACGCGCACGCAGTTCTGGGCGTTGCCGCAGTCCGACAGGCCGCCCGGGCCCATGGCCGCCTCGAGCCGGTCGCCCTTGAGGGTCTTGCCGGTCTCGTGGGCGTTGAAGTAGACGACCTGGCCGATGGCGTTGGCCCCGATGAAGTCATTGTCGAGCGTAAACTGCGGGCACGCCTCGAGGCAGCAGCCGCACGTCATGCACCGTGACAGGTCGTAGCGGATTTCCTGGTTGGCCGGCCGCTCCTGCGGGCCTTCACCCAGGTCGTGCGTGCCGTCGATGGGCACCCAGCCCTTGATCGCCTTGAGTTGCTCGAACATCCGGTTGCGGTCGACCCACAGGTCGCGCACCACCGGGAACTTGGTCATCGGCTCCAGCACGATCTGACCGCCGCCGGTGTCTTCCAGCAACTGGTCGATCAGCGCCGAGCACGACTGGCGCACGGCCCCGTTGATCAGCATCGTGCACGCGCCGCAGACTTCCTCGAGGCAGTTGCAGTCCCACACGACGGGCGTTGTTTCCTTGCCTTCGCGCGTCACCGGGCGTTCTGCGATGTACTGCAGGCAACTGATGACGTTCATGTTGGGCCTGTAGGGGATGTCGAACACCTCCCAGTACGGCGCCGCGTCGCGCTTGTCCTGGCGCTTGATCTTCAGCGTGATGGTCTTTTGCGTTTCGTTGGGAGCGATCATTGCGGATTCACCTTCTTCCAGGTGGACCGGTTGCGGACATCATCAGTACGTCTGTCATCGGCCGCCCGTGCGCCCGACCGCCGATGGGAACGGCTATTTCGCAGCCTGAGCAGGTTCCTCCTGCTTCGATTCCTCCTGCTTGCTCTCCACCTTGCCGTAGGTGCGAGCACGCGGGGCCACCATCGGCTGGGGCACATCCTCGTACTCGAAGATGTGCTCGCCGGTTTCGGCGTTGAACTTGGCCAGTGTCGTCTTCAGGAAGCGATCGTCATCGCGTTCGGTGTAGTCCGAGCGGTAGTGGCTGCCGCGCGATTCCTTGCGGGCCAGCGCGCCGAGCACGATCACCTCCGCGTAAATCAGCATGTCCCACAATGCCCGGGCGAAACTGAGCGTCTGGTTCGTCCACATGCCCGTGTCGGACAGCCTGATCCGGGTGTATCGATCCTTCAATTGGCGCACTTTCGCCAGCGCCTCGTTCATCCCCTCCTCATTGCGGACCACCGTGCACGTGTCGGTCATGATGTCGCCCATCTCGCGGGCGAGCGTATAGGGATTCTCGTCGCCGTTGGAGGCGACAAGCTTGTTCATCCGCTCTTCTTCCTGCGTGACGTATTTCCGGAAGAGTTCATCGGGCAGGTCAGCCGCGCGATGCTTCACCTCGTCCGTCACGTAGTTGACCACCGACTGGCCGCAGTAGAGGCCGTCGAAGATGCACGAGAGCAGGGCGTTGGCCCCGAGGCGCGTGCCGCCGTGATACTGGCAGTTGACCTCGCCGAAAGCGTACAACCCCGGGATATTGGTCATCATGTTGTCCGGTGCGCCGTACTTCATGCCGACGACGGTATCGCGGTCGGCCGGATCGTATTGCGTCGGCTGCCGCTCCTCGCTTTCGTAGATCGTGTACAGCCCGCCCATGGTGTAGTGCACGGACGGGAAGATCTTCATTGCCACTTCGCGCGGGTCATCGCCGGTGAACTTCTCGTAGATCTCGAAGATGCCGGCCAGCTTGTTCTTCGTCGTCTCGGGCAGGTGCGTGCAATCGAGATACACCATTCTGCCGCCGCCGATGCCGTAGCCGTCCTGGCAGATGTTGAAGATCTCGCGCGTCGCGATGTCGCGCGGCACGAGGTTCCCGTATTTCGGATACCGTTCCTCGAGGAAATACCAGCGTTCATCCTCCGGGATGTCCGTCGGCCGGCGGTCGTCGCCTTTCTGCCGCGGCACCCAGACGCGTCCGCCTTCGCCGCGGGCCGATTCACTCATCAGCCGGCACTTGTCCTCGCCGGGGATGGCCGTCGGATGCACCTGGATGAACTCCGCGTTGCCGAACCACGCGCCCGCCTGGTAGCAGCGCGCCGCGGCCGCGCCGGTGCAGATCACCGAGTTGGTGCTCTTGCCGAACACCAGGCCGTTGCCGCCCGTGGCGATCACCACCGCGTCGGCGCGGAAGGCCTTGATCTGCATCGTCCGCATATCCTGCGCGACGATGCCTTTGCATTCGCCATCATCGTCGATGACCGGCCAGAGCATCTCCCAGAACTCGTACTTCGTCACCACGCCTTCGGCTTCCCATCGCCGCGTCTGCTCGTCGAGGGCGTAGAGCAGTTGCTGGCCGGTCGTCGCCCCGGCGAAGTGCGTGCGCTTGAACAGCGAGCCGCCGAAGAGGCGCAGATCGCGTTCGCCTTCCGGCGTGCGGTTGAACGGCACGCCCATGCGGTCGAGCAGGTCGATGATCTTGGGCGCCCACTGCGCCATGTCGTACACGGGCGGCTGGTGGTTCAGGAAGTCGCCGCCGTAGAGCGTCTCATCAAAGTGCGTCCACTCCGAGTAGCCCTGTTGGCGCGCGACCTTGTTGCACGCGTTGATCCCGCCCTGCGCGCACACGCTGTGGCTGCGTTTGACCGGCACCATGGAAAAAAGATCCACGGGGGTGCCGCCTTCCGCGATACGGACGGCCGCGGCCAGCCCGGCCAGGCCGCCGCCTACGACGATGATGCGTGGTTTGTCAGCCATGTTTCGGTTACCTGCGGTTCACTCATGCGCGACAGGGATCGGTCGCCCGTCGCGGGGATCCTATTCGTCGCCGTCCTCGTCCGCTTCCGGCTCGTCCCCCGGCTCAATGTGGAACACTTGGTTGACGTCCACCTCATCGCCATCCTTGTAGCCTTTGAGGTGGGGGAAGTGACCGGTTTCCTTGTACTGCTTCAGCGTGTAATTGTAGGCCGCCTCTTCACGCGGCGAGCCCTCGTACCACACGCCGGCGACGAAAGCCAGCGCGCCGAAGCCGGCCAGCGCCAGCCCGAGGGCCGCGCATACGTAGCCCCACCGGCGTTGAGCCGCGACTGTCACCGTCAATCCCCACGAAAGGGCGAATGTCCACAGGCCGTTGGCGAAGTGGTACACGGCCGCGGTTACGCCAACGATGTAGAACACGGCGATGGCGATGTTGCTCATCGCCACGTGCGTCGAGTAGTGGGCCAGTTCCGTCACCGTGCCATCCGGGGTCACGCCGTGGGCGAAGAAGGGCGTGAAGATTCCGATGTTCCATCGCCATCGCAGCGTCGCCACGTGGTACGCGATGAACAGCAGGGCGATGATGCCCGACCATCGCTGCAGCGCGTAGCGCCAGTTGCCCTCGTACTTGTACGCCCCGAGGTTGCTGCGGCCGCTCACCCAGTACACGATGCCCAGCGCCGCGTGAAACGCGATCGGCAGCCAGAGCAGGCCGATCTCCATGAACAGCAGCGCCGGCATGCTGTGGATCCAGTTCACCTCGTGCTGGAACGTCCCGAACATCATCTGCATGTTCGTGAACAGGTGGAAGCACAGGAACGCGCCGATCGGCACCACGCCCGAAAGCGAGTGCAGCCGGCGCAACACGAAGTGATACCTGTCGAGCAGCGATGCATTCGACGACGATGAAGCGACTGCTTGCGTTGCCACGGACGTTGATCCTTTGCCTGTGGGGGGATGCCCTGATCGGTTGATCGCGTGTGCTGGGAGGCGTGGCGGCTATCGACTCGATCCACCGGACCCCGTCTGGATGTAGCGGGAACGCAGTTCGTAGATTGTCGAGGACAGCATTTTTGATTCCTCGTCCGTGAGGTTGCCCCTGGTCTTCTCTTCGATCACGCCGAGCATGTCGATGTGGTGACGCGCCAGGTCGAGGTCGACCATGCGCTGCCCGCTGCGCGGCTCGGCGATGGCGCCGAGAAAGAGCAGCGCCTGCGTGGCCAGCGTGCTGATCAGCGTCTCGATGCTGGCCGGCGGCATCTGGCCGGGCGCGCGGGCGCCGCCGGACGGCGCTTCTTTCGCCTCCTTCGCCAGGCGCTCCTTCTCGGCCCGGGCCTGCTCTTTCCAGTCGCTGTCGATCTGAATCTTCGGGGCTTCGTCGTCGGCCATGGTTGCTCCAGCGGGGGTGGGGCGATCGAGGGCGGCGGTTCATCATGGAGCGGCAGCCGCGGCCTCCTGCGATCGATCGCGATCAGTTTTGCTGAACAATCGTACGCGTCTGCCCTTGTCGCTTCGACCGCCGCGGGCGGCCAACCACGTCGGGCAGCCGGTATAATCCCCGCTCGACCGACGATTTGCAAATGCGGGCACGCCGGTCCCCTGATCGCGCCAATCGCCTTGCAACCCCTTGCGTGTCGTCGTCGATGCCGCGCCGCCAGTAGGACCCGAGTCCATTGAGAGCCTCGTCTGTGAACACCCTCACGCTTGCCATCCAAGGCCACGACGTCCCCACTCACCTGGTCAATACCGCCATCATCGGCGCCGGCGCTTCGGGCATGGGCTGCGCCTGCCGCCTGTGGGAGTTCCATCGACAGCAGGGCATCGAGAAGCCCGAGCAATTCATCGCCGTGGTCACCGGCGGCGTGGGACTCGGCGCATCACGCATGAGCGGCAGCGACAAGCAGACGTACTACAAGATGGGCACCAGTCCGCGCGTCAGCGATTCGGCCAGATCGTTCGCCGAGGCACTCACCGCCGGCGGCTGCATGCACGGCGATCTGGCCCTGGCCGAGGGCCTCTCCTCCCTGCGCGGCTTCTACGGCCTGACCGATGCGGGCGTGCCCTTCCCGCACGACCCGTGGGGCGCTTTCATCGGCTACAAGACCGACCACGACCCCTATGAACGCGCCACCAGCGCCGGGCCCAAGACCAGCCGCTTCATGAGCGAGTGCCTGCAGGCCAAGGCCGAGCATTTTGGCATCCCCATCCTCGACAAACTTGAGGTCATCCACTTCATCACGCAGGGCGAAGGCGACGCCAGGCGCATCGCCGCGATCGTCTGCCTCGACAAACGCCGCACCGCCGACGCCTCCTGCGGCCTGAGCCTCATCGTCGCCAACCAGTTCGTCCTCGCCGCCGGCGGGCCCGGGCAGATTTACCGCGACACGGTCTATCCCAAGGGCCAGGTGGGCATTCATGGCCTGGCGTTCAAGGCCGGGCTGAAGATGGTTAACGCCACCGAAAGCCAGTACGGCCTGGCGTCGATCAAGTTCCGCTGGAACGTGTCCGGCACGTACATGCAGGTCGTGCCGCGCATCTTCTCGACTGACGCCAACGGCGGCGACGAGCGCGAGTTTCTCACCGAGTACTTCGACGACATGGGCACCATGGCCACGGATATCTTCCTGAAGGGCTACCAATGGCCGTTCGATGCCCAGCGCATCGCCGGACAGCAGTCGAGCCTGGTCGACATGGCCGTGCACCAGGAAACGGTCGTCCGCGGCAGGCGGGTCTACATGGACTTCCTGAAGAACCCCATCGGCAAGCCTGATTGGGAGCCGTTCACGTTCGACTGCCTGCACGAGGAAGCACACAGCTACCTCAAGGCGACCGGCGCCATGCAGGCGCTACCGATCGATCGCCTGCGACACATGAACACGCCCGCGATCGAAATCTACGCCGAGCACGACATCGACCTGGCGACCGAGCCGCTGGAGATCGCCGTGTGCGCCCAGCACCAGAACGGCGGCTTCGAGGTCGACGCCTGGTGGCGCGGCACGCTGCCGGGGGTGTTCGTCATCGGCGAGATGGCCGGCACGCACGGCGTGAAACGCCCCGGCGGCTCGGCGCTCAATGCCGGCCAGGTCGGCGCGCTCCGCGCGGCCGAGTACATCGCCAACGTCCACGAAGCGAAGGACCCGGACTGGCCGGCGCTGGAGCAGTTGGTCACCGGCGAAGCCGCGGCCGCGCTGAAGACACTCGGGCTCAAACTCGATGCGAGCAATCCCGCTCGCCCGACGCCCGGGGATGTCATGCGGCAGATCGGCGACCTCATGACCCGACACGCCGCGCATCTGCGCGACGAACCCGGCGTCCGGCAGGCCAAGCGGCAACTGCTCGAACTGCTGGGGTCCATCGAAACAGACGGCCTGCACATCGCCACGCGCAAGCAACTGATCAACGCCCTGCAGGCCCAGCACCAGTGCCTGACCGCCATCGCACTGCTGCGCGGGATCGAAGAGATGTACCGCCGCGGCGGCGGCTCGCGCGGCAGCCACTGCATGCTCGCTCCCGACGGGCAGGTCATGGACGATCGCCTGATCGACCCGGACACCAACAGGCCCTACGCCGCGCGGCCGGAGAACGAGGCCCTGCGCAAAACCGTCCTCCGCCTCGCGTACGCGCGCGACGCGTCCGACCGTTTCGCCGCTGATGAAGTGGCCGTCCGCCCGGTGCCCGATCGCGACATTGCCTTCGAACCGGCATGGACCGAGTACCGCCAGAAGCGCATCTTCGATGCGATCTAGTACTGTGTCACGGCTGAGTCTTTGGGTATAGGTGTTTGAGCTTGATCCGGG
>CAZHJL010000120.1:0-11353 GCA_964532795.1 uncultured Phycisphaeraceae bacterium
AACCCCTGATTCGGCAATCACTCACAGCGCGCCCCAGTTTGTGGCCAGACCCCCGCCAATTACGACGCGCGCGCCAGCAGCACGCGCCAGTAGTGCATCGGCCCGCTGAAATCTTCTCGCCAACGCTCTTCGTAGTCCTCCCATTCGAAATCGGGGAAGTAGGTGTCTCCGTCGAAATCCGCCTCGATCACGGTCAGGTAGATGCGATCCGCGCGGGGCAGGAACATCCTGTAAATCTCCGCGCCGCCGATGATGAACACCTCCTCGTCGCGGCCGGCATACGGACGCAACGCTTCCTCCAGCGTGTGACACACCACCGCGCCGTCGACCGTGAAGTCCTGCCGGCGGGTCAGGATGATGTTGGTGCGATTCGGCAACAGGCCCGCGTCCGTCGCGAAGGTCTTGCGGCCCATGATGACCGGGTGGCCGCTTGTCGTGCGCTTGAAGAACTGCATGTCCTCGGGAATCTTCCACGGCAACCCGCCATCGCGGCCGATCACGCGATTGCGCGCCATCGCCGCGATGATCGAAACGATCGGGCCGCCCGCGCCGTGTTGCACATCAACTTCGCTCGACATGTCTTCCCTTCGTCGCTGCGTCGCTCGCGTCACACCGCCACCGGCGCGCGAATCCCCGGGTGCGGCTCGTAACCCTCAAGCGTGAAATCCGCATACTTGAAATGCAGCACGTCACGCACCGTCGGGTTCAGCTTCATCTTCGGCATGGCGCGCGGCCGGCGCGAAAGCTGCAGCTTCGCCTGATCCAGGTGATTCAGATACAGGTGCACATCGCCGAACGTGTGCACGAACTCGCCGACTTCCAGGTCCGTCACCTGCGCCACCATCATCGTCAGCAGCGCGTAGCTGGCGATGTTGAACGGCACACCGAGAAACACATCCGCGCTGCGCTGGTAGAGCTGGCATGACAGCCGGCCGCCGGCGACGTAGAACTGGAACATCATGTGGCAAGGCGGCAGCGCCATGTCGTCCAGCTCCGCGACATTCCACGCATTCACGATCAGCCGGCGGCTGTCCGGATCGCGCCGTATGCGATCGACGACATCGCGGATCTGGTCGACCGTGCGGCCGTCAGCCCCGCGCCACGCCCGCCACTGCTTGCCGTAGACCGGGCCGAGCTCGCCGCGCTCGTCGGCCCACTCGTCCCAGATCGATACGCCGTGTTCCTTGAGGTAGGCAATGTTGGTTTCACCTTTCAGGAACCAGAGCAGTTCGTGGATGATGGACTTGAGGTGCACCTTCTTGGTCGTCAGCAGCGGGAAGCCGGCCTGCAGGTCGAAGCGCAACTGCCGGCCGAAGACGGAAAGCGTGCCGGTGCCGGTGCGGTCGGACTTGCGGACGCCGCGCTCGAGGATGTTTTGCAGCAGATCGAGATAGCCCTGTTCGCTCATGGCGGCATTGTATCGCCGCCCCCGCCGGCCGATGCCCGCCGCCCGACCGGCCCAGGCGGCCAAGCAAGAATCGCTAAATTGCGGCCCGGCCGGAAGGAGGCTTAGCTTCTGCCGCGATCGATCGGCCCTGGCGCGCTTTGAGAAGGGGTTGTTGCCCGAAAATGCGCTCAGACGCAAGAAATGGCCTAGAAAATGTGTCAAAAGTGTACACCTTTTGACCCCGTTTCTGTTGGTTTCCGCTGGATTCAGTCGTTTTCCGCAGGATTCCGCACGTGTCTGGCGAGGGGCACAGCACAATCTGCCAATACTGGTAAGCGTCTTGGGCATGGGTCGGTACATGAGCTGGTGCATGGGACGGCACCCCGGACAGGTGTGACGAAGCTTCGGTGGACAACGGCGGAACAGGCCAGACGTGGTGTGAATGATTTCCCGGCCAGACGACGTTGGACGACTGCCCCGCTGAGACGCGCGCGGCCGCGCTTGAGGCAAGGACATTATAGCATTCTGTTAGGATCTGTCAAGCGCGGCGTCACGTGAATCGACACATTTTCGCGAACGAGGCCCCCCGCAGTGCCGCCGACCCGGACGACACCCTTGTCCGTTGCGCCTGTGCGCCTTGCCGGAGACTGTCTCCAACCGGATGCGGAGGAGAGGTCCTCCCTCCAAGACGCAGAGTCGCAAAGGAGTGGATGGGGCTTGGTGGGCGCGGCGGAAGACGTCAATGGGCGTTCTCAGCGAGCGGCGACGGTGAGGGAGCAATCCGGGGCGGTGAGAAGAAGAAAGAACGCTCCCTCACGGTCGCGGCTCGTTGCGGGCGTTTGACGCTCGGCCTTTCGGGCCGATGGCGGGCGAGACGCCCGCCCCACTCCGAACTGTGCCGCGGGCGGTGTTTTCCATGGGCGCGATGCGGGGCGGGGGGGCGCGCTCTTCGTGGACGCGGGGTCAGCGCCGGTCCGCTTTCGGTCTGTTAAGTCTTCATCACGGGGACTAGAAAAGCGCAGGCGTTCTGATGCGCCTGCGCTTGTGCTTGTGCTGTTTGCTTGCGTGGTTGACCCGGGGGGCGATCACGCGTTCTTGATCGCCTCGACGCACTTGCTCAGCGTGGGGATCGGGTTTTCCGGGTCGCCTTCGTATTCGAGGATCGCTTCGCCCTTGAAGCCGGCGGCCTCGGCGGCCGCGACGAGGGCGGGGACGTCGATGTTGCCGGTGCCGACCACCACGTCCTCGTGCATGCGGTCGGGCTTGAAGGTGAAGTCCTTCAGGTGGATGGCGAAGAGCTTGCTCGCGAACTTCTCGATCCACTGCAGGGGCTTGCCCTTGGCGTCGAGGCACCAGGCGGTGTCCAGGCACAGGCCGATGCGCGAGCCGGTGATCTCGAGCACGTAGTCGATCATCTGGACCGAGCCCAACCAGTGGTAGCCGCCGTGGTTGTGGATACCGCAGTTGACGTCGTATTCCTCGGCCAGCTTCTGGACGATGGGGTGGGCCTTCTCAAACTCGCGCGGCTCGAAGTTGACGCTGATGTGCTTGGCCCCGGCCTTCTTCACGAAGTCGAAGCGCTTGCGGTTCTCCGCTTCGTCCGTGCCCATGCGCTCGACGCCGATGCTCTGGATGGAAACACCCGCGTCGTTGTAGATGCCGATCACGTCGTCGAAGGTGGCCGGATCGGAGAACTGGCAGTGCACGCCGCAGATTTCGATCTTGCTCAGGCCGATCTGCTTGACGGCGTCGGCCACCTGTTTGTTGTCCTTGATGGTGCGGAAGCAGTAGCTCTGCACGCCGAAGTCTTCGTTGATCTTTGCCATGTGACCGGCCTTTCGGGTTGGGGGTTTGCCCCGGGTTTCGTTTGCTGTCAGACCGCTTCCTCACGGGCGCGGCTCGTTGCGGGCCTTTGGCCCGGTTCGCTGGCGGCTTTAGTGCCGCCGCAGCGACTCGACGATCGGCAGACGGCCGACGATCGGCATCGCGTAGTCCCTGAAGCTCTCGTCGATGTCGCAGTTGCCGACGATGTACTTCGGATCGAGCGTGCGGGTCTTGGCGGCCACGTCGGTCAGCTCGATGCGCTTGTAGGCGGCTTCGTAGGGCTTGTCGCTGACGCGCTGGATGGCGATGGAGCCGTCGACGTCGCCGGACAGCGCCTGTCTGGCGGCGGTGCGGCCGACCATGCGGGCCTCGTGGGCGTCAATCTCGCTGACGCAGCCGACGAAGCAGCGCTGCAGGTAGCCGAAGGTGTCGGCGCGGACGCGGTTGATGTCGAGCTTCTCCTTGATCATCTTCGCGAGGAAGTCGCCCAGGGCGCCGCTGCCGGAAAGCTGCACGTTGCCGTGGGCGTCGCGCTCGACATCGCCGCCGGCCTGCTCCGCCAGCCGCGCGGCCAGGGGCGTGCCTTCCTTGTCGTGCACGCCTTCGCTGACGGCGATGAGGCAGCGCCCGTGCTTCTTGTACATGCGATCGACATCGCCGAGGAACTTGTCGCCGTCGACCGGGGCTTCGGGCACGTAGATCAGGTGCGGGCCGTCGGCCTCGTTGGTGCGTCCGAGCATCGACGCGGCGGCGAGGAAGCCGGCGTGGCGCCCCATCACCACGTCGATCTTCACGCCGGGCAGGGCCTTGTTGTCGAGGTTGTCGCCCATGAAGGCCTGGGCGACGAACTTGGCGGCCGATCCGTAGCCGGGCGTGTGGTCGTTGCAGACCAGGTCGTTGTCGATGGTCTTGGGTACGTGGAAGCAGCGCAGCTCGTAGCCGGCCTTCTTGGCCAGTTCGTTGACGATGCGGCAGGTGTCGGACGAGTCGTTGCCGCCGGCGTAGAAGAAGTACTGGACTTCCTGCTCCTGCAGCACCTTGAAGATGCGCTGGCAGTAGGCTTCATCGGGCTTGTCGCGCGAGGAGCCGAGCGCGGCCGAGGGGGTCCAGGCGATGCGCTCGAGCCGCGCCTGGGGGATGTCCTGCATCTCGATGAAGTCGCTCTTCACGATTCCGGCCACGGCGTGATGCGCGCCGAGGATCTTGCCCACCTGCCCGCTGTCGCGCAGCGTCTCGACGACGCCGACGAGCGACTGGTTGATCACGGCCGTGGGGCCGCCGGACTGTCCGATGACTGCGTTGGGTAACGAACTTGCCATGGAGGAAATCTCCAGCCTTCTTACCAGGAATCATGGGGAAATCAGCCCGGGAGGGCCACGTCGCGGGCAGGCAATTTAAGGGCACGGGGCTCCGATGGCAAACATGGCGGGCAGGCCGGGACGAACCGGGCGCGGCTGAGATCCCGTGGCAATCCGGCGTCGCGGGGATGCGGATGGCCTCGCCGGCCGGGCTTGCTCAAGCGCCGCAATGGCTTGAAGCCACATGGTCTGTGGCCACGGGTGTTTCGGGCTCGGCAGGCCGCAACGAGATGTCGCTGCCCTGCCGCTCGCACGACGGTGGGTGCCACACTTTGGCCGTCTTCGGCAAAGTGTGCCGAGATATGGTCGGTGATCGGATCGGAACGCGTCAGCAAGGCGCACCGGGCGTCGGTTGAGTGGATCAGGATCAGCCCTTCGTCGGCACGCTTTGCCCTCCCTTCGGTCGGGTCAAAACGTGGCACCCGGCGGACAGGCCGGGACGAGTCGGCGGACCGCTGCGCTATGAAGCGGCCGGGGGCTTGAGCAGGGAGCGGGCCAGGTCCGCCTGCTGCGGGTCATTGAGTTTCGGTATGGCCTGTCGGGCCAGTTCGGCGGCGCGTTGGGGCTGGTCGAGATAGCGTGCGTAGGTGACGGCGAGCATCAACTGGACCTGCTCGACGCCGGGGGCGGTCGGATAGGCGCGCAGGTACTGCTCCATGGCCGTGGCCGCGGGGCCGCGACGTTCGGCGCTGATCAGTTGCATCGCCAGGTCGAGCTGGGATCGCTGGGAGAACACCTGCGACGGCGATCGCTCGATCAGTTGCTCGTAGAGGTCGCCGGCCTCCTCGGCGTTTCCCGCGGCCATGGCCGCCTGCACCTTCGCGCGCAGCTCCATGACGGCCTGGTCCTCCTGCTTGAGCGTCGGCGGACGGGCCTGCGAGGGGACCTCGGTGGGCTTCTGGTAGTCCCACGGCGCGCCTTCCCGCTCGACGTGCCGCTTGAAGGCCCGGCGCCGCTGCCGGTGCTCGAGCACGGCCAGCAGGTCGGAAGACTCGCGCGGCAGGATGCGCCCGACGAGCAAGCCGAGCATGGCGACGATGCCCAGGCCGTAGCCGCTGAGGTGAGCCGCGTACGCCACGCCGCCGCCGCCGAGGAACAGAGAGATGATGTCCATGGCGATCTTGAAGCCCACGATGACCAGCGCGCTGATCTCGAAAGTGCCCGCGGCGATGAAGAACCAAAAGAACAGCACCTGCGAGCGCGGGAACAGCACGAGGTAAGCGCCGGTCACCGCGGACACCGCCCCGCTCGCACCCAGCACGCGGGCATCGGAGGTGGCCGCGTGCCCGAGCCCGGAGACCACCGCACCCGCGAGGTAGAACAGAAGGTAGCCGGCCTTTCCCAGGCGATCCTCCACCGCGTTGCCGAACACGTAGAGGAACACCATGTTGAAAAGGATGTGCATGCCGTCCGCGTGCAGGAAGGCGTAGGTGATGAACTGGTACAACCGCGGCTCGAGCGGGTTGAGGTAGTAGTCGAGGATGGGCGCGACCTCGAGCATCGCCTCGGGCGAGTCGACCTGCGAGCGGGTGAAGAAGAAGACGATCACGTTGAGCCCGATCAGCGTGAAGTTCACCCACGGCACGTGGTGCAGACGCCGGTCGGTACGAAGGGGAATCAGCAGCATCGCGCGGATCGCTCCGGCCGTCGAAACAGGTGATCAGGGCGCGCCGTCGGATTCGCGGCCGGTGCCCGCGCCGTGCACATCACTATCATCGTCCCGGGGTAACCATGGGAAGAGCCCGCTGCCGGACGTTTCGTCGCTGTCGGTGTCATTCGCGCCATCGTCGCTCGATCCGTCGGGTCCCGGTGTGTTCGGGTCACCGTTGGTGTCCGGGGGATCATCTGGAGAGGCCATGTCATCGTCATCGTCGTCGCGTGGGCTGTCGGGGGTGTCAGGGTCGTCCGCCGGGTCGACCAGCGTCGGCTCATCCCACCGGCGCCACAGGGGGTCGTCGGCCTCGCGCATCCCGACCATGCGGCCTTGCACGGCGTCGGCCACACCCCAGCGCGCCGGCAGTTCGATGACCACCTCGCCCCACTGCTGCTGCCAGATATTGTGCGGCACGTCGCCGGTCCACTGTTCCTGCACGACCCCGCCCGCATCGACCAATTCCATCGCCACCGCGACGCGTCCCATGCGGACATCCGAGTCGTTGAATCCCTCGAGCCGCACGGTGAAGCGCTCTTCGCCCATCAACGGCGCGCACTCGACGGGCTCGAGCGCCACCGCGCCCGGCAACGCGTGGACGGTGCGCACGGACCAGGCGACTTCATCATCGACGTCTCCGATCCAGGCGGGAAGCGGCACGACGAACGACACCGGCGAGCGCGGGCAAATGAGGTACGCGGTGTGCGTGCCCTTCGCTTTGACGGTGGCGTTGTGATAGAGGTAGAAGTCGATCACCGCGTGCGCGTAGACCTGGCCGTCGCGGGACCGGATTTCGCCCTCGATGGCGCCCGCGTTGTACCCCTCGGCCCGCCGCCAGCGCAGCTTCGTCACCTGGATGGGCCCGGACGTTTTCAGCGGCGTCTCGATGTCGGTGACACTCAGCCATCCGGTCACGGGCGCTTCGCGACCGAGACACACCGGCGCATCGGGATCATCCTCGATCGGGCGCGGCGGGATATCCGGCAGCCCGTTGTCGCCGTCATCGTCACCATCCACCTGCGTCGTCACCGGGCGGTGCGTCGGGGTGTCGCCGGTCAGAAGCCAGACCGCCAACACGGTGAAGACGACACCGATCACGACTGCCGCGGCCACGGTGATCCAGATCAGGTAGAGCTGGGAATGCACGCGTCGCGGGGGCGCTTCGGTGAGGGTATCCAGCGGCAGGTCTTCGGGGTCGACCGTGCCCTGCATGCGCGTGCCCGCGCGGCGCAGACCGACGCCGACGCTCGCCGCGGCCTCGGCCACCGCGTGCAGCGCCTCGGCCGCCTCGTCGCCGTCCGCCGCGCTCTCCGCCGCGGCGCCCGTCTCGAACTGCTCGTTGACGTTCGCGGCGACCACGGGCGGAATGTGGCGCACATGGTTGTGCCCGATCTGGAAGCGCTTCTCGCATGCCTCGCAGTCGATCACCGCCCCCACCCGCACGAATGGCGCAGTCAGCACGTGTTCGCAATGTGGACAGGTCACCTCATACATCAGGCATGCTTCACTCTAACAATGCGGGCCCGATCGCACCACGTCAGGCAACGCTCGACGGCGATCGGCTCGCCGACGTAAATCGCGCTCACCACGACCTCTATGCGGATTCTAACGCCTCGATGCGCGATGCTCTATAATCCGCGCTCCCTTCCGGGCAGCCAAACCCCCGATTGAGAGGTGATCGTGTTCCAAGTCAGGTTCGATACGAGCAACGGCCAATTCACGGCCGCCATCCACGAAGACTGGGCGCCCCTCGGGGCCGCGCGATTCCGCGAGATGGTCGAGCAAGGCGTGCTCGACGGCGCGCGATTCTTCCGCGTCGTGCCCGATTTCATCTGCCAGTTCGGCATCGCCGGCGACCCGAAGGTCTCCGCCAAGTGGCGCAACAGCCCCATCAAGGACGACCCGCCCAGTCAGCCCAACCGCAAGGGCACGCTGACCTTCGCCACGGCCGGGCCGAACACGCGGACGACCCAGCTCTTCATCAACTACAAGGACAACAACTTCCTCGACAGCCAGGGCTTCACGCCCTTCGGCGAGATCACCGACGGGCTCGACGTGGCCATGGGCGTGTATGCCGAGTACGGCGAGAAGCCGGACCAGCACCGCATCCAGAACCAGGGCAATGCGTACCTGGAGACGGAGTTTCCGAAGCTGGACTATGTGAAGTCGGTGGAGATAGTGGAGGAGTAGCGACGGAGCGACGAAGGGGGAAGAGAGG
Organism: uncultured Phycisphaeraceae bacterium; assembly: GCA_964532795.1. Classification (GTDB taxonomy): domain Bacteria; phylum Planctomycetota; class Phycisphaerae; order Phycisphaerales; family Phycisphaeraceae; genus CAZHJL01. The sequence goes on from CAZHJL010000120.1 coordinate 8,439, forward strand.
CACGGAGGCACGGAGGCACGGAGGCACGAAGCAGAGCGCCTCGGGCGCCGTGCTGCTTTACTGTTCTGCTGCTCTGCTGCATCGGGCCCCGGCGCGCGGCTAAGTAGCGAAAGCCCCGGCTGGTCCCCGCCGGTCCACTCCAGCCATGAGGTAGACCCATGCCCCGCATCCTGTCGGTTGAGCAACTGAACGAACGGCACGCCATTGACGGCCTCCTTTCCTTCGACGCAGGCGAAGGCGGGCTGAGCCGCGCGATCCTGACCACCCCGGCTGGCGACGAGGCGCATGTGTACCTGCACGGCGCACACGTCAACCATTACCAGCCGGCCGGGCAGCAGCCGGTGCTGTTCAGTTCGGTGGCGAGTTGGTTCGAGGCGGACAAACCCATCCGCGGCGGGGTGCCCGTGTGCTTCCCGTGGTTCGGGCCCAATCCCACCGACCCGGACCTGCCCGCCCACGGCTTTGCGCGGCTGATCGAGTGGCAGTTCCGCAAGGCCCAGCCGATCAACGGCGGCGTCGCCCTCACCCTCGCGCTCACCGACGATGACGAAACGCGCGACCTGTGGGACAACCGCTTTATCGCCACGATGAAGGTCGAACTGACCGACGCCCTGGCGATGACGCTCACCGTGGTGAACACGAACATGGACGAGACGGAAGGCGCCTTCAGCTTCGAGGCCGCGCTGCATACCTACCTCCATGTCAGCGACATCAAGGCCATCGAAGTGCGCGGCCTCGAGAACGTGAGCTACCTCGACAAGGTGGACAACGCCAAGCGTAAGAACCAGGGCGGGCGGCCGGTCACCTTCACCGGCGAGACCGATCGCGTGTACCTCGACACGCAATCGACGTGCACCTTCGAGGATGCGGGACTTGGCCGGCGCATCGCGGTCGAGAAGACCGGATCGGACACGACGGTCGTGTGGAACCCGTGGATCGACAAGGCCGCGCGCATGCCGGATTTCGGCGACGATGAATGGCCCCGGATGCTGTGCATCGAAACGGCCAACGCCGCGCAGAACGCGGTGACGCTGAAGCCGGGGGATACGCATGTGATGGGGGCGGTGGTGAGGGTGTCGTAGGAAGCGACGAAGCGACGAAGCGACGGAGCGAAGAAGGGGATGGAGAGGTCAGGTGCGGACCCGGTCCTGGGGCTTGCAATTGGTGGCCAACTGGTCGCGGAAAGCCTGCAGTTGCTCAGCGTTCTGTTGATCGGCGGGAATGACCAGACCTGTGTTACCAGATATGTGGATCAAGATCAGGCCCTTGTACGCCTCCCAGCAGACCACTGACGACCAAGGTATCGAACGAGTTACGCCCTTGTAGGTATCGCATATTTCGTTGGCGTTGCTGGCGAGGGCGTGCGTACCTACCTGATAGTGTGGCAACCCAAAAAGTGCGACCTGTGGGTAGAAAGTGATCGCGATGATCGCGAACGCAGCAAGCAGGCACACGCCTACGACGATCACCTTGCCCGTCGTTGGCAGTTGCCAATCCGGCGCCAAGATGATGAATGATCCCCCCGCCAGAACCCCAATCGCGAAGAGAACGCCGAGGAACCGCAGTATGGGGAAAAACTTCTTGGCGGCCGGCGACCGACACTCCAACGTCGCACAGTCCAGCAGTTGGTTCGAGTAATCGAACTCAATCGATCTGCCAGCAGTTTGCTCGTTTGACACGGCGACTCCCAGAATCTCAGCCAGCACAACCCACAACATTGTACGTGACGCCCTCCGCTTCGTGCCTTCGTGCCTTTGTGCCTTCGTGCCTTTCCCCCTATAACCCCCCCATGCCTGACTACATGCCCGTCAATTGGGATTGGCCCGCCATTGCTTTGCTTGGCCTTGTGGCCGGCATCCTCGGCGGGATGCTGGGAGTGGGCGGGAGCGTGCTCATGATTCCGGGGTTGACCATGCTGCTCGGGCGACATCAGCATCTGTACCAGGCGGCGGCGATGGTGGCGAACGTGGCGGTTGCCGTTCCCGCGGCGATGCGACATCACCGTGCCGGCGCGACCGTGCCGCGCGTGCTGCGGTGGATGCTGCCGGCGGCGCTGGTGTTCGTGCTGGTCGGCGTGTGGGTGAGCAATCTGCCGCTGTTCGAAGGGCGGGATGGCGGCATCTGGCTGGGCCGCGTGCTGGCGGGGTTCATGGCGTACGTGATCTACGTGAACGTGCGGCGGCTCTTTGCCGCGCGGAAGGATGGCTATTCGGGCGAATCACTGGAGCGCGCCGCGCTGTCCCCGGTCGGCAGCGGCACCGTGGGCGCGATGATGGGCACGACCGCGGGTCTGCTCGGCGTCGGCGGCGGCGCGATCGCCGTGCCGATGCAGCAGATCCTGCTGAGACTGCCGCTGCGCAACGCCATCGCCAACTCCTCGGCCGTGATGTGCGTCTCCGCCACGTTGGGGGCAATCTACAAGATCGGTTCGCTGGATCAGCACGGCTACGGCTGGGGCAACGCGCTGGTGCTGGCGGGGTTGCTGGCGCCGACGTGCTGGATCGGCGGCAGGATCGGCGCAGCGCTGACGCACCGGCTGCCAGTTCGGCAGGTCCGCGTCGCTTTCATCGGGCTCATGCTCGTGGCGATGTGGAAGATGGCGAACATCCCGCTGCCCTTCCCGGGCGGATGAACGCTGCAAACCATTGCTATTCAAAAGCTTCGCATCGACCGCCAACCGGTCGGCAATTCGTGCATGTTCCGTCGCCGGGGCAATCCCGCGGCACGATTGTTGCGTATAGTTTCCGACGACTGATCGCGCGATGCGGCTGCCCGGTGGGCGCCCGCCTCGACGCAGGAGGAACTTGCCATGACACGCTTCATCAACAACACGAAGACGGCCGTGCTGCTGGCGCTGATGTTCGGCATCATCCTGGCGGTGGGTTACAGCTTCAGCCAGACGGGGCTGTTCATCG
>CAZHJL010000121.1:0-11336 GCA_964532795.1 uncultured Phycisphaeraceae bacterium
AACGCGAACAACGCGAACAACTGAATACTCACCAGTTCGTGGAACGCTTACCCTCCATCCGTGTGCATCTGTGTCCATCTGTGGTTTCATCCGGTTCCCCACGCCCATGCAGACGAAACGAACGAAAACGAGCGAAAACGGAGCCAAAAAGTGTACACTTTTGACACATTTTTCGAGCGATTTCTTACGCGAGAGTGCCGTTTAGGCCACCCACCCGCGTTTACGGGCTGGAATCGGCGACTCGGCCCGAACGGAGCTAAGCCTATGGCCGTTCCGCCGTCCCATCTCACGGGCGGCCGGTCCGACGGCGCCATCCGGTGCCACTGGCGGCTGGTCGGCCAGTGCGGCCGCAGTGGCATCGACGACCCCTCGGCCAGTCCGATCCAGGCGAACAGGCAGACACTGGCGGGCGAGCCGCCGGTGGCGCCATGGGAGCGAGAATCGCTTGTCGTCACTGCCCCTGTACGAACGGGTTCGACCGCTTTTCCGTGCCGATTCGTGTCTCCGGGCCGTGGCCGGGCAGGACGCGGGTGTCGTCCGGGAGGGTGTAGAGCTGGCCGCGGATGCTCTGCATCAGCGTCTGGTGGTCGGAGAGCGGGAAATCCGTGCGGCCGACCGACCCGGCGAACAGCGTGTCGCCAGCCAGCGCCAGTCCGTGCTGCGGCTGGTAGAGCACCATGCTCCCCGGGCTGTGGCCCGGCGCGTGGCGCAGCTCGAAGTCCACGCCGTTCAGGCTCAGCGTCTGCCCGTGCTCCAGCCGCCCGGTGGCCTGGGGAGCGGTCACCGGCACGCCCAGCATGGCCGACAGGTTCAGCCGCGGATCGGTCAGGAAGTCGCGCTCGAGATCGTGGATCAGGATCGGCAGGTCCGGCCACACCTGCCGCACGGCCGCCAACCCCGCGATGTGATCGCAGTGGGCATGCGTCAGCACGACCTGTTGCGGCGTCCAGCCTTTCTCGCGAATCGCTTCGATCATCGGCTCCGGCCGGTAGCCGGCATCCACGATCCAGCACGCCTCGCCCACGGCCGCGACGTAGCAGTTGGTCTGGAAGTCCCCCAGCTCGAACGGATAAATCTCAAGTGCGTCACCCATGCCGACAGTGTAATGCGGCCGGTCACCGGCAGGAAACCGGCACGTCCATGGTGGGGTGGGCGTCCCGCCCGCCTTCGTCTTTGGTGGGATGGGCCTCCGTCACGAGCCGCGACCGTGAGGGAGCGGTCTGCCTCGGCATCCCGCGCGCGGACCGCCTCCTTGTGCGCGCCTCGTTCCGTACGTTTCACACGGCTTCGCGCACGGTCACCTACAGCGACCCCTTCGTGCTCGGTACATCCTTGCCGGTCACCGCCACCGCCTGCCGCAACGCGCGGCCGAGGGCCTTGAAGATCGCCTCGGCGATGTGGTGGTCATTCCGCCCGTGCGCCACTTCCACGTGGCAGTTGAACTTCGCGTTGTGCACCAGCGCCGTCAGAAACTCGCGCACCAGCGCCGTATCGAAGGAACCGATCTTGCCCGACTCATCCGCGAACGCGACATCAAACACCAGGGCCGCGCGGCCCGAGAGATCCACGCTCACCCGCGCCAGCGCTTCGTCCATCGGCACGGAGGCGAAGCCGTACCGCTCGATGCCCTTCTTGTCGCCCAGCGCCTCGACCAGCGCCTGGCCGATGACGATGCCGACGTCCTCGACGGTGTGGTGGTCGTCGATGTGGGTATCGCCCTTGGCGGTCACGTCCATGGCGAAGCGCCCGTGCCGCGCGAGGTGGTCGAGCATGTGGTCGAAGAAGCCGACGCCGGTTTCGTTGCGGTACTTTCCTTCGGCGTCCGGGTCCAGGTTCAGCTCGACCTTGATCTGGGTCTCGTTGGTGTCGCGCGTGATGGCGGCGGATCGCTTGGGCATGTGAGGTCGCTCGCTGGGTTACCGGTCCTGGTCGATGGCATCGAGCAGGGCCGCGTTCTGCTCGGGCGTGCCGATGCTGATGCGCAGCTTGTCGCGCAATCGGTCCTGATCAAAGTATCGCACGAGGATACCGCGTTGCTTGAGGGATTGATAGCGTTCGCGAGCCGTGGGCCGCCCTTGGGGCACGGTCGCCAGCACGAAATTGCTGGCACTATCGGGCACGGCGAACCCGCGTTGGCGCAGGTCGCGTGTCATGCGATCGCGCTCGGCGATGACCTTTCGCCAGGTTTGGCCCGCCGCCTCGCGCGACGTGAGGGCCGCGCACGCCGCGGCCTGGCTGAGCGCATCGGTGTTGTAGCTGTCGCGGGCCTTGTCCATCGCCGCGATGAGCCCCGCATGCCCGATGCCGTAGCCGAAGCGAAGCCCGGCCAGCGCGTAGCCCTTGCTCAGCGACCGCAGCAGCAGCACGTTGTCCAGCCCATCGCGCACCAGCGGCAGCGCATCATGAGGCGCGAAGTCGACATAGGCCTCGTCGATCACCAGCACGCCGCGGAAGGTTTCGGCGATCGCGCGAAGCTGGTCCACCGGTTGCAGCCGCCCGGACGGCGCGTGCGGGTTGACGACGAAGGCGACCCGGCAACCCGCGTCATTCAGCCGCGCGGCGAAGTCGCCGGGAATGGCAAACTCGTCGTTGAGCGGCACGGCCGTGACCGGCGTGTCGTGGATCGCGGCCAGCGTCGGGTACAGCGAGTAGCTGGGGCTGGCCATTCCGACCCCGCCGCGCTTGCGCGAGCCGTCGGGCTCGGCGAATACCGTCACCGCCAGTCGCAGCAGTTCGTCACCGCCGTTGGTGGCGATGATCTGATCGGAAGCCACGCCATGGACGTTCGCCGTGACTTCTCGGAACCGCGCCGCCGTCGGGGACGGATACCTTCGCAGCATCTCGCCCGGCAGTTCGGCGATGGCGTCCATCACGGCCGGCACCGGCGGATAGGGATTCTCGTTGGTGTTCAGCTTGATCGTCCGCCCGTCGTCCGGCTGTTCGCCGGGCACGTAGGGCGACAGCCGCGTGATGTTCTCGCGTTCGTAGGACATAGGCGAGGCATTGTCGCAGACGCGCGGCGTCAACGCCAAGTCCGCATGTCCGCCCCGCGCCCCGCCGCTGGCGCGGAAGCACTCGCGCAGTCGATGATTGTGACCTACACTATGGCAATGTCACGCCGTCTGATCGCAAGGATGCTGGTGCTGGCGAGCGCCTGCTGGCTCTGCCAGTGGTCGCCGCTGTCGGCCACCGCTGCGGAGCCGCAGCAGCCCGAACTGGATGAGACCGGGCGTTCGGCCGCGTTTCTGCTGCAGGAAGCCACGGCGCGTCAGCGTGACGGGCGACACAACACCATGCTCCGCGCGCTTCGGCATTTGCGCGATCCGGAGCTTCAGCGGCTGTTCGCTTACCTCGCGGACCGCCCGGCGCCTTCACTGAAGATTCACGGCATCCTCGGCCTGGCCGAGTGCACCCCGGGCCACCCGCTGGACCTGCTGCGCATCTACAGCATCGATCGTCCCGAGGTGCAGGCCATCGTGCTGGGGGCGGCAATGGACGCGGAGCTGCTGTCCAACGAGGAAGCCAAGCAGATTCTCGGCTGGAAGGACTTGGATGACGGCGTGCGTCTGGCCGCGGCCTTGCAACTTGTGCGCGACGGCCAGTTCACCGACATGGCCCTGCTGCGGCGCGGGGCCGACAGCAACAGCATCGGCCGGCGCGCCCTCGCCTCGATCATGCTGCTGGAGATCGGCGACGACGGCGCGATGTCGCGCCTCGACAAGATCGACCGTTCCAAGGCGCCGCTGCGCGACCCGGCGCGGTTGCTGGCACTGCAGGCAGCCAAGAAGTACGCCTTCGCAGGCGTCGGCCAGTGGGCGCTTCGCGTCGGCCAGGAGAAGGAACTCAACCCGCGCGTGCTCATCGCCGCCGTCGAGTTGGCCTTACAGTCGCGCACGCCGGGCGCCGAGGCGCTCTGGCGTCAACGCTATCGCCAATCCGATGACGCCGCGCTCCAACTGCGGCTGGCCATGGTCGCCCTGCGCAGCGCGCCGAACGTGCGTCACAGCCTCTTTGATCCGCTGCGCCGCTCCGACGACGAACTGACGCGCCGGATCGGCGAAGCCGGCCGGGCGATCGCGCGGAAGGATCGTGTGGTCGAATCCGTCATCGAGCTTTCCAAAACGCCGCACCCGTTGACGACCGGGTGGGTGCTGGACTTCGCCGACGGGCAGGCCAGCGCCGAACAGGCTCGGGTGATCCTGCAGTCGATCGTGCTCGCCTACAGCCATCCACCCGGCGAAGACCAGGCCCCGTCGCCGGCTCAACTCGAGACGCTGTCCAAGGCCGCCCAGTTGCTTTCGGAACGTGCCCCCGACCATGCGGGCATCGTGCTGGAAGCCGTGGTCCGCCAGGATGCGCTCCGCGGGGATGTGCGTCGCCAGATTCTGCTGGGCCTGTTGCGCAGCAACGCGGGTCGGGCTCACGAAGCGGTCAGCGACCTGACGTTTCAAGATGCGCAGGCCGAATCGATGCGCGTGCTGCTGCTGGCCCGCCACGGCCAACAGCTTGCGCCGCGCGAGATGGATGACCTGCGCGTGGTCGTGCGGGGCGGCAGCGAGCTTTCATTGCCGCTGCGCACCCAGGCCGCGTGGACCTACCTCAAAATGACTGATCAAGTGGACCTGGCGATCAAGCAGGTTGTTTCCCAGTAGAATGTTCGCCTTTGGCGTCGCCGCGAGCGACGCGGGAGTTCAACGATGGCAAGTGTGATTCCGTTGAGCCGGCCCGACATCACGCAATCCGAGATCGACGCGGTCCTCGAGGTCATGCGCTCCGACCGGCTGAGCATGGGCCCGCGCCAGGTGCGCTTCGAGCAGGCCCTGGCCGAACGCGTCGGGCGACGACACGGCATCGCGGTCAGTTCGGGCACTGCAGGTCTGCATCTGCTGATGGTCGCGCTGGGCATCGGTCCGGGCGACGAGGTGATCACCACGCCGTTTTCCTTCGTGGCCTCGGCCAACTGCATCCTCTATGCCGGCGCGAGGCCGGTCTTCGTCGACATCTGCCCGCGCAGCCTCAACATGGACCCCAAACAGGTTGAGAAGGCCATCACGTCGCGGACGAAAGCCATCCTCGCCGTCGAGGTCTTCGGCAACATGCGCCACATGGAGGAGCTGGAACGCCTGGCCCAGGCGCATGAGATTCCGCTCATCGAAGACGCCTGCGAAGCCCTCGGCGGCAAGCGCGGCCCGCGCGCCGCCGGATCGTTCGGCCGCGCGTCGGTCTTCGCCTTCTATCCCAACAAGCAGATCACCACGGCCGAGGGCGGAATGATCGTCACCGACGACGATCACCTGGCCGCGATCGTGCAGAGCCTTCGCAACCAGGGACGCGCGCCGGTGGCCGCCCCGCCGCCCGGGGCCTCGGGCACCACCGACAACCGCTCCGGCCACTGGCTCGCCCACGAGCGACTGGGCTACAACTACCGGCTGAGCGAACTGGCCTCGGCGATCGGCATCGCGCAGCTCGAACGGCTCGACGAGATGCTCGCCTGCCGGCGCGAAGTCGCCGCGATGTACATGCAGCGCATGCTCGACTGGGAGGACGTCATCCTCCCTGACATGCATGCGCCCGAGGAGGCCAGTTGGTTCGTCTTCGTCGTACGCCTGAACGACACCTACGCCGCGGTGGAACGCGATCGCATCATTGAGGGCATGCACCGACACGACATCGGCGCGTGCAATTACTTCCCGTGCATCCACCTGCAGCCGTATTTCCGCGAACAGCACGGGTTCCAGCCGAACAGCTTCCCCATCGCCGAATCCGTCTCGCAGCGAACGATCGCCCTGCCGTTCTTCAATCGACTGGATGAAATGAGCATCGAACTGGTCACACAGACGCTCAGCATCATGATTCGCCGCGAACAGCTGCTCAAGCGCTAACGCGCCGCGGATTCCGTGTCCGGCAGTTCGAGCGATGAGCTGTTGCCCGTCCGCCTGTCCGCCGTCTCCTGCAGCGATCGCAATGACTTCTCCAGCGTCTGTCGCTTCGCCTCGACCACTTCATCACCATCGGAGGACTCGACATAGACCAGTTCACCGGTCAGCACCGACGCGCAGCTGAACGGCCACGCCAGGCGATAGCGATCCCACGATCGGAACTGCTTGTACCGCGCCAGCCCGCCGGCGACCGGCAGGATCGGCGCGCCCGTCAGTTTCGCCAGCGTCATCACGCCCGGCTTGACCGTGTAGCGCGGCCCCTTCGGCCCGTCAACGGCGATGGCCGCGTGACGCCCGGACCGCACCAAGCGGGCCAGTTCGATCAATCCGCGCTTGCCGCCACGCGTGCTCGACCCCCGCACGCAGCAGTAGCCCAGCGACTGCATGATACGCGTGAGAATCTCGCCGTCCGGACTGTGACTGGTCATGCAGTAGATCCCGAGTTTCCGATATGCCCAAAGCACCGGAAAGTGCGTGCCATGCCACATCGCGAAGATCATGCCCGTCCCACCGCGGTTTTCCCCGACCGTCTGCTCGTACGAAACCGCCTCAAGCCGCAACGTCGGGCCGATTACCCGCATCAGGCAGGTCGCGGCCATCGAGGCCAGCGCGACCTCCAGCCGCTTGCGCCGATCCTCGCGCCAGGCGGCCGGATCGCGTGTGGGCTTGCCCTGCGCGCTCGCCATGTCAGCATTCGTCTCGCTCATCGCTTCTCACAGCTTGCGCGGCAGCACCTGGTCGACCTCCGGGAAGTAGCGGCGGATGACCGAACAGTCGAACTTGCTCAGGATCGCCGACGCCGGCTCGCGCTCGAGGAGAAACTCCAGCGCCCGACGCACCACCTGCTCGGGCGTCTGCTCGCCGCCCGGACACCACAGGTTATAGTCGGCCCAACTGAGCGTGATGCGGTGGCGATGCGTGGCGGCCGACTCCTCGATCGTCGCCGCAAACGTCCACCGGCGGTCGTCACGCTCCTCGCTGTCGATGGTGATCTTCGCCATGGCTGCCTGTACCCGATAGAATCTTCCTCGACCGACCATAGCATAACCGCACCCCCGTGCGACCTCGAAACCCATGCTGTTCCTGATTGAAACGCTGCGTCTGGGCATGACGAATCTCGCGCTGCACAAGCTGCGCTCGCTGTTGACATGCCTGGGCATCATCCTCGGCGTGGCGGCCGTCATCGTGATGGTCGCCATCGGCGAGGGCAACAAGCAGGCGGCCTTGGCGCGCATCCGCCAGCTCGGCGCCAACAACATCATCGTCCAGTCCGTCAAGCCGGCCGAGGACGAAGGCGACGGCACCGAAGCGCGGCAGCGCGTGCTCGACTACGGCGTGCGACGGGCGGATTTCGAACTCATCAAGCAGACGATCAATCCCATCCAGCGCATCGTCCCGCTGCGGAAGGTCGGCGCGCAGATCTCGCGGCCGGGATTTTCAGCCCCGCCGGAAGTCGCCGCGTTCGGAACGACGCCGGAACTGCTGAAGGTGACCTCGCTGCGCGTGGCGCGTGGCCGCTACATCACTGAGGAGGATATGGCCCTGCGTCGCCCGGTGGTGGTGATCGGCGCCTCCGTGGCCGACCAGTTGTTCCAACTGGAGGACCCGCTCGACGACAACACGATCGAGATCGACGGCCAACTGTTCACCGTCATCGGCGTGCTGCGTCCGGTGGGCCTGGCCGGGGGCGCCGGCTCGGCGCTGGTCGGACGCGACCTCAATTTCGACATCCATATGCCGCTGACCACTTCCGAATCGAAGTTCGACGATCTGACGGCCAACCGCGCTACCGGCAGTTTCAGCATGACGAAGATGGAGCTCTGGGCCATCTACATCCAGACGCCGCGCAGCGAGCAAGTGCTCGAAGTCGCCGACGCCGTGCGTCGAGCGGTCGAACTCGAACACGCGGCGACCGGCGACGTGAAGGTCATCGTGCCCCGTGAACTGTTGGAGCAGGAACGTTCGCAGCGCCTGATGATGGATACGTTGCTGGTGGCCATCGCCGCGATCAGCCTGCTCGTGGGCGGCATCGGCATCATGAACATCATGCTGGCGACCGTCACCGAGCGCACGCGAGAGATCGGCATCCGGCGCGCCGTCGGCGCCACGCGCCGGCACATTATCGCGCAGTTCCTGGCCGAGACGACCGTGCTTTCGGGGATCGGCGGACTGCTGGGCGTGGGCGTGGGACTGGCCGCGTCTTGGGCGCTGGGTCTGATCCACAAGGACATCCCCGGCATCGAACTGCCGCAAGTCCGCATGTGGGCGATCATCGCCAGCTTCCTGGTCGCCACGGCCGTGGGCATCATCTTCGGCCTTTACCCGGCCGTGAAGGCCTCGCAGCAGGACCCGATCGTGGCACTGCGGCATGATTGAGAGAAGGAGACAGGAAACGGGAGGGCCAACCGATTGATGAGCGGCCCACCAAACTCCCCGAGTAGGACTCGAACAAAATGAGGTAAATGACTGTAGCGACAATGACTTACAGGAAGGTGCAAGCCAAGGTGCTGCACTACAACGGTGCGGTCAACGTATGGAGGCCGAGATCCGGCGAATTGCTGCTGCGTGGCCAGATCTGCCGGAAGCCATCCGCCGGGGCATCATGGCGATGGTGGAAAGCGTAGGTGGCTGAACACAACACCGGCACATGGTTGCCGGTACGGACGTGACTCATCTCGGCGACGATCCTGGCTGACCGAAATCTACGCCGAACTTGACCAGATGAAAGCGGCCGAGGTGATGGGCGAGGTTGGGTAGCGCCGTTGGTTGGGACGGCGGCGCGATGGCTGGTCACCGCAAGGACCGAGGTCGGTGCTTGTGTGAACGCGTCCGCGACCGTTGACCACCTACGCGATGCAGGCCGGAACCAATACAGGCCGGGCACGATCCGCGCTGTCGATCAGCAACGAATGTCGAGGTGACGTGGTCATCGTTGGCAACGACGTTGAGCACGGCAGCCAAGGTGTTTCACAGAAGCGACTTACAGATCCGGCCTGTCCGCCGTGCAGGAAATATGCAGGAAGCTGCGACCCCAACTTGGCATTGATTGTCACTCGTTGGCATGAACTCCCCGAGCCAATCCAGGCGGGCATCCTCGCGATGGTCCAAGCTGTGAGTTGACGTTCTCGCCAGACTCACGTGGGTGCACCGCGCCGTCAGCGCCTAAGCGCACGGCCGAACTTCTGCCATCGCCCCCGGGCCCGATCGAGCAACCGGCGTGAGGATGCAGCCAGCCAGTCCCAGACCGACGTTTGGGTGTTCCAGACCGTGGGATTGGGATCCCGAAAGCAACCCGGCTGTTAACCCGTTTCAACCTGTTCACGAGAGAGTCCGAGAGTTCGCGGCCGTTTTTTCGGGCAACGGGAGCAACCGTCATGGTTGCTTTCGGACCCCGGAATCTCGCCTGCGGAATAGAGAGCGCCGGGGTAGGTGGCGGAAACGCCGTAACCCTTTGCCAGCAACGGGATATGAAAACGCCCGGCCAGTTGCCTGGTCGGGCGTTTCCGTTAACTTGAGCCGACGGCAAATTCCGTCGGATTGATTTTGGCTCCCCAATCGTAACCGTTTTCGTGACGACTCTCAAACTGACTTCGGTGCGCATTCGCCGCTCCTGACACCCCACAGCCATGTACTTCAACGCCGTGCTCGGCGGGTCCGCATTTCCATTCCCCGTCCACAGCATAAGTCCGCATTCCTCCAAAAGCCGAACGATCTTAGGTGTGACGACTTGAATAAACCATCGTCCAGCGCCCTCCATTGTGACCGTCGCCATCCTCTACACCAGACCGTCGGAAAGCACCACCGACATCGAGTCTGATCCGATTCCACCATCGCGTCTGGCGAAGCGCAGGTGAATGACCACATCAATCCACAAATCAGTGAGTTTGCTGCTGTGCTCAAGGTTCACGTCCGCGCCTGGGAACCGTACATCGCGTAGTCGGAACTCGACCTCACGTGTTTCACCTGGTCCCAGCCGCATGTCGTTGCATTGTGTTTGCCTAGCGAAACGAGGTGTCGGCCCTCTGGCCGCTAAGTCGAAGGTCAGGTATATGCCACCCACCGGTTCTTCGATGACATTCTGTAGACGGACCGTTAGCGTCATGTAGCGTGTTGAGACAAGCTTCATCATGACGGGACCGGATTCGATCATCGGGCCTAAGTGCTTGTCCTTTTGACGGATCATGGTCTCCACTTCGTGTAACGAACATGTGCCGATGGTCGCCTGGCGACGGCAATACACAACATCGTGTGAAAGTTCGTTCCCAAAATCGCGTCGGGATGAGAACGGTCGGAACGGAGACCACGGTACTTCCAACACATCGATCTCATGCGGCCCACACGAAACGCGATACAAATCGTAACTCGGAAGCGGCTGCATCCATTCACTCAGCGCCTGACTCAAGCTGTCTTGGTTCGATGGCCCGCCCGATGTGCCCACCACTACGCCCGTATCGTCGATCCCCATCAGGATTCGGCCCGGCGTCTCTCTGGTCGCCGAGTTCGCCATTGCGAGAATGCTTTTGACGAGCTTGGCTTTCCCTTCCTTTTTCGTGATGTCGTACCACTGCTGCTTGAACTCGACGAGCGTGGACTCGTCCACTGCGGCCAGGGCTCGCAAGTCAGCTTCTGTCAATCGGCTGTCAGGCAACGCCATGAGATCACCTCCCTTCACTCAGCTTCGGGCAGCAGCGGAAGTCCCAGTTCGGCGAGGTACTTGTTATGCGTCGTAGTAGCGGCTCGTATCTGTTTTTCGACGTGTGTCAGGTTCTCGTGGACCTCACCCAAGTCGATCTCCCGCTCCGGTTCTGCTGTACTCACGTACCGCGAGATATTCAGGTTGAAATCGTTCGCCTCGATCTCGTCCATCTCCACTCGCCGGGCGTACCGCTCTTCCTCCCGGCGGTGCTGGTAGGTGTCGATGATCTTCTGGATGTGCTCGGCCTTGAGGTAGTTCTGCCGCTTACCCTTCTCGAAGTGCTTCTCGGCATTGATGAACAGCACGTCGTCCGGCTTTTTGCACCGCTTCAGCACCAGAATGCAGACCGGGATGCCCGTCGAGTAGAACAGATTCGCCGGCAAGCCGATCACCGTGTCGATGTGCCCATCTTCGAGCAGCTTTTGGCGGATGCGCGCCTCGGCCCCGCCACGAAACAGCACGCCATGCGGCAGGATGATCGCCATGACCCCGTCATCCTTGAGGTAGTGGAACCCATGCAACAGGAAGGCGAAATCGGCGGCGGACTTCGGCGCGACGCCGTGGTTCTTGAAGCGCATGTCCTCGCTGGCCTCGTCGCGTGGCTTCCAGCGGTAGCTGAACGGCGGATTGGCGACCACCGCATCGAACTGGTGATGCGCAAGAGAAGGGGGACCACCGTGCGCACGGGAATGGGGGCCACC
>CAZHJL010000122.1:0-10998 GCA_964532795.1 uncultured Phycisphaeraceae bacterium
GCATGACAACCCCAACCGACCAGCGGAAGACGCGGTTCATGGAACGCTTACGTTGAACGGGTAGGCTCTTTCATAGATGGGTTTGATCACCCAATTGCCCCTGTGGTCGATGTAACCCTCCTTCCCCTCAGCGCGGGCAAGCGCTACACCCTCCGAGAAATCACTTGCCATCTCGTACCGCGCTGGGATCACCCACTTTCCGTCGTAGTCGACATACCCCCACTTGCCTCCCTGCCTGGCCCTCAACAGACCCTCGGAATATACGCCGTTGATGGCCTCAAACTTGCCGATCGTTGTCCCCGAGAAATCGATAAGTGTGTTGGCGTAAAAGACACCGAGTTCCTCGTCGACAGTTTCTCCCGTAGCCATGCGGTTCTCGCCGACCTTGAAACGCATATCCTCAATTCCGCGAGCCTCGTGCACGGTGGTACCGCTCCGATCCAGCAGCAGCCACCTTTGGTCCTTTAGAGAGCTCCCGCGTGTTACCCGTGCAAACTCTTCCCCGGCCAGCCAAGTAAACGCCTGAATGTACTGGCACTCAACAACGACTGTCCCCCAAACGTCAATGAATCCCTTCTTGCCACCCTCCTCGATGGGGTAAAGGTCACCGAGAAGACGATTGTTGGCGGCCTTCTGCGACGTGCCGCCGGTGCGCGGCACAGGGCACAGAAGACACCCGAACGCCGCCAGAAACACGAAGAGCAATCGGTAATGGTGCATCATCTGATTCCTTACAACAGCAATTTCCACCAGTCATGCGTCGAACACACCCATGAACTTGCGGGGCTCTGTTCGCCCACAAAAGAGGCACCCCGATCCCAGATGCGGCCGGCGCCCCCGGCAAGCTATTGTACCTGTCCCGCGTGGCACCGGTGCCACACTTCGACCGTCTTCGGCAAAGCGTGAAGCGATGCGTGCGGCGATCGGACACCGATGCACGAGCAAGGCGCACTGTGCGTCGGTCGAGTGGATGTTGATCAACCGTTCTTCGTCACACTTTGCCCTCCCTTCGGTCGGGTCAAAATGTGGCACCCGGCGCGGCCCGGTCCCCGGTGGCGCGGGCGTCTCTGGTGGGGTGGGCGTCCCGCCGCCATCGACCCGGAGGGTCGAGCATTGTGCGTACGCGACGAGCCGCGCGCGTGAGCAAGCGGTCTTGTGTATCGGTTGACGGACCGGACCGCTCCCTCACGGTCGCGGCTCGTCTCGCACGCTTGACCGTCTTCGGCAGAGCGTGAAGCGATGCGTGCGGCGATCGGACACCGATGCACGAGCAAGGCGCACTGGGCGTCGGTTGAGTGGATGGAGATCAAGCGTTGTTCGGCACACTTTGCCCTCCCTTCGGTCGGGTCAAAATGTGGCACCCGGCGCGGCACCGTTCGCAGTGGCGCGGGCGTCTCTGGTGGGGTGGGCGTCCCGCCCGCCATCGACCCGGAGGGTCGAGCATTGTGCGTACGCAACGAGCCGCGCGCGTGAGCAAGCGGTCTTGCGTTTCGGTTGACGAGACCGGACCGCTCCCTCACGGTCGCGGCTCGTTTCGCACGTATGGTTCGGTTCTCCAAGCCACTGGCGGACAGGACGCCAGTGGCACGAGATACGCCCGGCCGCCACAAAACGTGCCACTTTGTGCGCAACACATGACCCCAAATTCCCGGGCACTTTCCGGCGCTGCAAAGTTTTTCCGCGCCCGGCCGCGACTGGACTTGCGCGGCTGGGGGCGCCGAAACGCGCCATCTTGCGCGCGCCAGGGCGGCCCTTCGTCCCAAGGTAGAAAGGTGCTGCGGGCGGCTGGTCTGCCCGTGGCCTGTGGACGTCGGGGTGGGCCGCACGACAGGGCAGGTCTGTCGCCTTGCTCCGACCATGCGCCCCAGGGATTGGGATCCCCCGGCTTCGCCTCATCCGGTTCGCACTCGCAACACCCACCCGGACATTGGCCATGCTTGCTCACACCCCTTCACACAACCGCCCCAAACCGCGCCGAATCCCGCCGCAACCAGCCGGATTCGGCAAAACCCAACAGAAACGGGCGAAAAACAATGCACTTTTGATCGGTTTTCCGGCCCATTTATTACGAATGAGTGCAGTTTGGCTCCCCCAACCCCTCTCACGCTGCACCAGCGAGGTTCACGCCCTGGCAGAGCTAAGCCTACCGCGGCCCGGAGGACCAAAACATCAGTTCTTGCTCAGCCCTGCTCTCTCGCAGGTACCCGCACCACCGCTTGACCTCGCCTCAGCCCGGGGCGTCGCACCTCGGCGTGGGCGACGGTCGGTCGGTTGCCCGGCCGCCCGCTACCGACTAAAACAGCCCCCGCGCTCCCGAGGTGGGGCGGTTTCTTTGCAGCAAACGCAACACAAGCCAAGTCAGGAGACTGTCATGCAGTTAACCGGCCGCAACGCCACGGTCGCTCGGATCGAAACCTCGGGTCTGGTCGCGGTGATCCGCGCCGATTCGCCGGACCAGCTTGTTGATGTGTGCAAGGCGCTGGCCACCGGTGGGGCGGATGTTGCCGAGATCACCATGACCACGCCCGGCGCGCTGAAGGCCATCGAGGCGGCCGCGGCGGCGGTGGGGGACCAGTGCCTCATCGGCGTCGGCAGCGTGCTCGACCCGGAGACGGCCCGAGCCGCGATCCTCGCGGGGGCGCAGTTCGTCTTCGCGCCCACGCTCAACCTCGACGTGATCGAGATGGCCCACCGCTACGACAAGCCGGCCGTGCCGGGAGCCCTGACGCCCACGGAGATTCTCACCGCCTGGCAGGCCGGGGCGGACATGGTGAAGGTCTTCCCGGCCAATCACTTCGGGCCCAGGTACTTCAAGGACCTGCTGGCGCCGATGCCGCAGTTGAAGCTCACGCCGACCGGCGGGGTCGATCTGAACACGGCCGCCGACTGGCTGGGCGCCGGCGCGGCGTGCCTGGGCGTCGGCTCGGCGCTGGTCAAGAAGGACCTGATCAAGAGCAAGGACTGGAAGGGCCTGACCGACCTGGCCGGGCGGTTCCGGAAGATCGTGGATGATTGCCGTAAGTGAGCGCCCGAGACGAGCCGCGCCCGTGAGGAAGCGGTCCGGAGGTGTTTTGGGGCGATGCGCCGGCCCCCGACAGCCGAAGGCGCACCGGAGAAGACCGCTTCCTCACGGGCGCGGCTCGTAGGGGGCACATAAGGAAACACGCATGGAACTCAAACGCTACGAAGGCAACCCGATCGTCTGGCCCGGGAAATACCACTGGCGGGCGGTCGCGTCGTTCAATCCCGGCGTGGTGCTCGATGATGACGGCACGTTCTACATGCTGGAGCGCGCGACTTCCAATCTCGCGCCGCTCTACTGCCAGTTCGGCCTGCTCAAGAGCGGTGACGGGTTGCACTTCGAGCACGTGGTGGACGAGCCGGTCTTCACCGCTGCGCAACTCGGCACGCCGCAGGGCACGGTTGAGGATGCGCGGGTGGTGAAGATCGACGGCGTGTTCTACATGACCTACGTGCATCGCAACTACGCGC
Organism: uncultured Phycisphaeraceae bacterium; assembly: GCA_964532795.1. Classification (GTDB taxonomy): domain Bacteria; phylum Planctomycetota; class Phycisphaerae; order Phycisphaerales; family Phycisphaeraceae; genus CAZHJL01. The sequence continues at coordinate 3,493 of CAZHJL010000122.1, forward strand.
CGTACTGCTATCCCACCGGGCGCGGCATCCCGGACTACCACAGCGCCGGGCACATGCCGCCGGATGATCCGAACAACTATCGCTCGGGCATCGCCAGGTCGACGGACATGATCCACTGGGAGGACCTCGGCCGCGTAACGCCGGTGGATGTCGATGATCGCGACTGCGTGCTCTTTCCCGACAAGGTGCGCGGCCGCTATGCGATGCTGCGCCGGCCGATGCACTACGTCGGCCCGCAGTACGGTTGCGAGCATCCGAGCATCTGGCTGTCGTACTCGGATGATCTGAAGACGTGGGACGATCCGGTCCTGGTCGCGTCGGCCGAGAACCCGCAGTGGGAAGGCACGAAGATCGGCGCGGCCGCGCAGCCTATGAAGACCGACCAAGGCTGGCTGGCGCTCTATCACGGCGTGGACCGGAAGATCATCTACCGCACCGGCGTGATGCTGCTGGACCTCGATGACCCGTCGAAGGTGATCGCGCGGAGCCCCGAGTTCATCCTTGAGCCGCGCGAGTACTACGAGAAGGTGGGCCTGATCATCCCGAACGTCGTGTTCCCGTCGGCGAACGTTGTGAAAGACGGCGTGGTGTATGTGTACTACGGCTGCACGGACACGTGCATCGCCGTGGCGACGGTGGGGGTGGATGAGTTGCTGGCGTACGTGTTGAAGTGGAAGCGGTGAAGAAAGGCACGAAGGCACGGAGGCACGAAGCGGATAGATAGAATCGCGGAGACCCGAGACCCCTCTTCACTCCGCCGCCGGCAGGTTGACCATGAAATCACTTCCTCTTCCCGGTTCGCTGTGGACGGTCAGTTGGCCGGCATGTTCTTCGACGATGCGTCTGGTGGTCGGCAGGCCCAAGCCGGTGCCGCCTTTGTGTGTGGAGTAATACGGATGGAAGATCTGTTCGATTTTGTCCGGCGGGATGCCGGGGCCGGTGTCGATGACGTGGATGATGATCCGGTCGGGCGCGGCTTGGCCGCCGCGCGTTCTGCGCATGGGCGCGGGGGCGGGTTTGCGTTCGGTGCGGATGATCAGTTCGTCGCCGCCGCCATTGGGCTCGTTGAGCCGCCGCGCGTTTTCCGTGGCTTTCACCGCGTTGATCATCAGGTTCAGCACGGCCTGCTTGAGCAGCGCTGCGTCCACCTCGGCGACGGCGGGGGCGGCGCCCAGTTGCGTGCGCAGGTTGATGTTGGCCGCCTGTGCCTGCGGCTCGAAGAAGGCGGCCAGCTCATCGAGCAGCGCGTTGATGTCCTGCGGTTTGCGGTCGAGTTTGATCCGTCCGGCGAAGCGCAGGAAGTCTTCGAGGATCTCGCGCAGGCGATCGACCTCGGCCGCGAGAGCGCCAAGCCGGCGGGTGAGGCGTCCAAGCCGCTCGTCGCTTTCGGACTTTTCGTGGTCGCTGCCGTCGCGCCCGGCCAGGTCGTCGGCGAGTTGGCTCACGTCCTCTTTGAGCAGTTGGATGTTCAGGTTGACTGAGGAGAGGGGATTCTTGATTTCGTGGGCGAGTCCGCCGGTCATCGAACCGATCTCGGCCAGCCGCTCGTTGGTGCGCGACTGCTGCTCGAGCAGGCGCACGCGCTTTTCCGTTCGCCGCATGGCGACGAAGGCGAGGGCCAGGGCGAGGATGAGCCCGATGCCAAGGCCGATGAGCAGGTCGATCATGGGAAAGAGGATAGCGTGGAACGAGCGCATGCGGCCAGCGGCCACGTCAACGACCACATTGCACTTCCCCGTGGCGGGAAGTGGCGGGGTCGAAAGGCAGCAGGGCCGGGACGCGCGCGTCTTCGTTGACCAGAACCGGCCCTTGCTACGTCAGAGGATCCAGCCCGGATCTGCTCAGTTGTTGCCCTCGGCCGAGGCGCGGGTCACTTCACGCGCCTGAAGACCTTTGTCGCCCTCCACCAGTTCGTAGTCCACGTTCTCACCGTCTTTCAGGGAGCGGAACCCATCTCCCTTGATCTGGGTGTAATGAACGAAGACGTCCTTGCCTTCCGGGCCCAGGATGAACCCATACCCCTTCTTCGGGTCAAACCATTTGACCTGGCCTCGCTTGGACATAACACATCTCCTCGTGATCGACATGGGCTTGAGACGCCTGCCGACGGCTGGTCAAGAGGAAGTGCGCATTGCAGTGAGCCGCCACCGCGACAATCTGGAAACGAGATACGGAGAACCAACCGGCGCTCACTGCCGGAGCCTGACACTACCCGCCTTTTCAGCCGCCATACGTCATCTGAGATGCAAGCCCAAACTGCTCACTTAAACTCTGTGCGACGTGGTCAGAAACGACCCCTTTCCTGGACGACTACAGACCGAAGATTATCGCGATACGCGCTGGATTGTAACATTACGCTAATCACTTGTGAAGCGCCATCATCGGGGTGTCAAACTGCGGCGGTTGGGCGGACCCCGCCGCGGGGCGGGGCGGCACGGTCCAGACGCCATGAGCGTCCTCCCGTGTCCGCCCGCGGTCCTATCGAGCGTATCAGCTTGACAAACAGGGGTTTGTGTCCCGTTTCCCTCGTGGTCAAACCGCCCGGCACCGCTCATAAACTATTTGACGGTGTGGAGTCAGCCCGGTAAATTGCAGGTCTGCGAAGTCCACCCCCGGTAGCCAACCCCACCATCTGGAGTTCAGGCATGTCCATGACCAGACGATCTGTGTGCTTGTCTGCGGCGGTAACGATGGCCGCATTCGCCGTGCTGCTCGCCGTCCAGCCCGTCCGGGCCGATGCGCCGCAAGTCGACCGCGAGGCCCTCAAGGCATGGAACGGGCTCAACCACTGGGTGCGCATGGCCCGGCCGGAACGTGCCGCCGATTTCTGGACCAGGCTCAAGGAGATGGGCGTCACCGATGCGCAACTCCTCGACATCCACGAGGCTTCGCACTACCACGACTCATTCGAAACGCACACGCTGAAGCTGCTCAAGGGCAATCCCACGCTCAAGCCCATCGGCGATGAGATCGAGAAGCGGCTGATCCAAGCCGTGGTCCAGCGCTCGCGCGATGAACAACGTATCGCCGGCGCCATCGCGAAGCTCAGCGGCACCCGGCGCGAGAACTACAACGCCCGTCGCCTGCTTCGGGCCGCCGGTCAGTTCGCCGTTCCGCAGATGCTCGAGACGATGCTCGATCACAACCAGGAGAAACTGCGCGGCCCGATCGTCGATGCCTTCGTGGATATCGACGAAGAAGCGGTGTACCCGCTGTCGGTGGCGCTGCCGCACCTCGATGCAGTGCCGCAGTCGCTGATTCTCCGTGTGCTGGCCGACCTCGGATACCCCAGTTCGCTGCCGTACATCAAGCTGGTGATCGAGTCGCCGGACGTGGACGAGAACCGGCGTCAACTGGCGATCAACGCTTTTGAGACCATCGCGAAGCCCACGGCCGTGTCCGTCAAGGACCGCGCCGCGGACCTGTTCGTCGCCCAGGCGCGGTACATGTACAACCGTGGCACGCTGGGCAAGTCGGTGGAAGGCTACGACGCGAAGCAGGATCGCGGGATCATCTGGGCCTACAACCGCGACGCCGGCCTGCTGCCGACGCCGGTGCCGTCCGAGATCCATCCGGATGTCCGCACCATGCGCGCCGCACGGATGGCGTCGAAGCTGGATCGCACGCTGGACGTGGCGGCCGCGCTGCACCTGATGGCCAACTCGCGTCGACAGATCCGCCTGCCGCAGGGCGAGCGCGACCCCAGCTACCAACTGCCCAACGGTCCGGATTTCTACCTGCGCCTGGCCGGCCCGCTGCGCCAGCACGATGTGCTTCAGCAGGCGCTGGTGGATCACGACACCGAACTGGCGCGTGCGGCGATCGCCGGGCTGGGCGACATCGGCAACATCAAGGCGCTGATCAATGCGGACGGCAAGATCCAGCCGCTGTTGGTGGCGATGAGCCATCCGAACCGCAAGGTGCGCATCGAGGCGATCCACGCCGTGGCCCTCGCCCGCCCGCTGGAGCCGTTCCCAGGATCCAGCCGCGTGGTGCCGGTGCTGGCCGAAGCCATCCGCCAGGACGGTGCGAAGTACGCCCTGGTCGTGGCCGACACGCTCGAGCGCCAGAAGGAACTGCAGGGTTTGGTCGAGGCCAAGGGTTTCAACGTTTACTTCAACACCAGCCTTGACGCGATGCAGGACCAGATCGCGCACCTGCCGGGCGTGGACCTGGTCGTGGTGGACGGTGACGTCGGCACGATCGATGCGCTGTTCTCCGACACCATCCAGGACTACCGCCTCGCGGCGGTGCCGGTCGTGGCGGTGGTCGGCACGGACGCCGATGTGCTCTTCCGCCGCTACGCCCACACGCAGCGGCTGTTCCGCGCCCTGCGTCGCGAAGGTCCCGGCGCCGTCAATCTGGCGGTCGACAAGGCCGTTCGTTTCATCTCGGACGAGACGATCTCCGACCAGCTCGCGCAGGCGTACGCCGTGCGTTCACTGGAACGCCTGGCCGACATCGCCAAGGGCAACCGGCGTGTGATCAAGCAGGGCGGCAAGCCGGTGTTCGACGTGCGGATCGCCCAGCCCGCGCTGGTCGCCGCGCTGCAGGACAGTCGCGCGCCGGTGGTGAAGGGCGCGGGCAACGTCCTGTCGTTCATCAACCGCGATGACGCCCAGCGGGCGATCGCCGATGCGGCCACGGCCGACCGCGTGCCGGACGACGTGCGCGAATCATTGCTCAACAGCCTCGCCGATTCGGGCAAGTACCATCAGAGCATGCTCAGCGATGCGCACATCATGAAGCTGGTGCAGATGGCGTCGACCACGCGCGGCGAAGTGGCGGTGGCCGTCTCCCGTGCACTCGGCGCACACGTGCCCCGGACCGACCTGGTCATCGACATGATCACGGGGCAGGAGTGATCCCCATCCGGGCCCATCGGGACCGGCAAGTCAATCGGACAGAGGAGCGATGCGCAGTTCGTAGCGCACCGTGGCCTTGAACGGCTGGTCGCCTTGGTTCTCGATGTAATGGACGAAGCTCGTACGTCCGTAGGACTCAAAGGCAAATACCATGCCGCCGGGGCCTTTGCGGCGCTTCAGGAATCGCACCGGCCGATCGAGCGGCTGACCGGTCTCGACGGCACGCAGCAGTCGTTCGTGTTCCGCGGCGCTAACGATGCTTGATTCGTACGGCGCACCTCGATCGTCGGGCGTGATCTCGACACGAAGTTGCGCATCGTTCTCCACGTCGTAGCCCTGGATATACATCTGCCCCGGGTCGATGGTGATCTGCTCGGCCTTCGTTGGATTGAGGTTCGGCCGGCTGGCGGTGTGGGTCAGGCCCTTCACGGTCAACCAGAGAACCAGTCCGAGTAATCCGAGCAGTCCGATGAAGATGCAAATGCGCATGGCCGTATTCCGCGTTCGGGCGGTGGGTAACCGGCGGAGATTGTGGCTCGCGCGGATCGGCGAGTGGAAAAGGCGCAGGCCGCGGCGGTCAACCGCGGCCTGCATCGCGAAAACAAAGTGGCGTGGATCGTAAGCCGAATTCTGTTTCCCGGCTCATCACCGGGAGGCGGTCATTCCTCTGGGCCTGCCGTTGCCGACAGGCTCGAGCAGCCTACCCGCCCTCGTCGCCCGGACCGGGCTCGAATGAGGGCTGCTTGGCCTTGCACGCGGTGGGGCTTGCCCTGCCTGGCCCGTCGCCGGGCCAGCGGTGCGCTCTTACCGCACCTTTTCACCCTTACCCCGCTTTCGCGGGGCGGTATGTTTTCTGTGGCGCTGTCCCTGACGACGCCGTCGCCAGCGCCGCCGGTGGGTGTTACCCACCACCGTGTCCTGCCGTGTTCGGACTTTCCTCCGAGCGGAAACAAGCCCCGCCCGGCGACCGCCGCGTCCATGCCACGTGCTGGATTATATCGACCGGATAGGGGGTGGGGACAAGGAAAGAAGGCACGAAGCAGACACACGGATCGCCGCCCACTCCGGTCTTCTCTGCTCCGTGCCTTCGTGCCTTCGTCCCTTCGTGCCTTCCCAAAGAAAAACGGCGCCGCGACCATCCTGGTCGCGACGCCGTGAGCCGAATCGGTAGGGTGGGAGGTAGTGAGCTTTGAAAGCCAGGCAGTCATGGCTGCGGTCTGGGGTCAGTCATACAGCGGACTGACCGTCGTCGGCTCCACTTCCACCAGGTTCATACTGGTGTCGATACGGAAGTTCGACTGCGTCTGGTGACGCTCGGCGAAGAAGAAGTCCAGCGAGCAACTGACGTTCTTGCCCAGGGGCGTGTGGTACGCGCCCTTGCCGGTCCCGTCGTCTTCCTGGTTCTCGCCGGCCTTCACCCAGGCGCCGATGATCTTCTTGCCGGCGTTGTGACCGGTGCCCGCGAAGGTGCCGCTCGTGCCGACGTTCAGTTCATCGAACTTCTCTTCGGTGCTGTCTTCGAAGGCGATGACCACGTTGGACAGGTCTTTGCTCGAGCGCACGGACACCGAGGTGTCGGTGAACTCGCAGATCACGTCCGGGCCGCCGTCATTCAGGTCGAGGTCGACGAACTTGTCGCCTTCCTGGATCGGGCAGGTGCCGTCCATGCCCAGCTTGGTCCATGCCTCGATGAGCTTGTTGCGCATGTCGCGGTCCACTTCCTGCACGATGCCGCCCGTGGCGAAGTGGTAGCGTTCGACGAACGCCTTGCCATCGAACAGCAGCACGCTCGCCGTGGCCGCGCCGTGCACGCCGCCGATGTCGATCACCTTCTTGCCGTTGATGTACACCCAGACGTCGTCGTCACCGATGAAGGTGAAGTACTGGCCGGGCTCGTAGCTGAATTCGGTCTTGAGTTCGAAGGTAAAGTGGTAGTTGTGCAACAGGCCCTGGTTACCGAACATCTTGCCGTCCACGGGGAAGAACGAGCTGTCGTGGAAGGTGTAGACGCCGCCGGCCTCGGCCTGTCCGTTGTCAAGCGTAAGCTTGAGCGGCATGTTGATGTTGACTTCGGGGTCGTCGTTGTACCATGTCCGCAGCGACTCGGCGCTCTGGATGGTGTCCCGGCTGGGCCGGTTGGCGTTGTAGACGGGCTTGCCGTCTTCGCCCAGTTCCATGCTCACCAGGCCATGCACGAGACCGAACCGCCCCATGAGGCCCGCGGTCTCAAAGTCGGGGTGCCCGCCGGCCACATCGCCTCGTTTGAGGTCGCGGACGATGCCTGTCAATTCGAGTGTCGCGGCCGGGGCGCCGAGCACCGGCACCAACAAGCCGCACGTTGCGAGGATGATCATCCGTGTTCTAAACATCGTTGATCCTTTCCGGCCGACTGGGCCAACCTTTCTGTGACTGCTGCTTTCGCTCAATCTCGACCTCGCCCACCGACGGGCAAAGTCTCATACACCAATCCAAATGAACGATTCACAAGCTGGCGCGTCCAGAGAACAGAGGAAAGCTGGCGAAAAGCAGGTTTGCCTGATCGGTACAGACGGAACGGGGCCCGATGCCCGGGGAAACACGCCGCCCGCCGCGCTAGTGCCGTTTCCAGTCAGCCAGTTTCGCATACATGGTTGATCACGCA
>CAZHJL010000123.1:0-10355 GCA_964532795.1 uncultured Phycisphaeraceae bacterium
ACATACTGGAACCACGCCGCCTGAAACGGTGCCCCAGTCTGTGGTCGCACCCCGCTCACGCGAGGTCCTGCAGCAACTCGCATCGGTTAGTGATTACCGCTACCAGGCGTCGGCATGGCTTGCGTACCTCTGTATTGAGTTCAAAGCAGTCGATCCTGACATCGCGGGAAGTCACCTCAGCGAGTTCGTTGATCGCGCCGAAGCCCAGTACCTGTTGGCTAAACTGCATTCTGAGCAGGGCAACCGGGACAGAGCGAACCAGCATCTCGCGCAGTCCATCGCGATCAGAGCATTCCCCCACAACCTGCGGCTCCTCGCGACCATCGGTGATGGGCTTACCAATGAAGAACGTAAGCGGCTGCGATCTCAGGCAAAGAATCTAGTCCAGTTCCGGGCAGCGGAGCGCGAACGCCCCCCACAGTCAACCGACGAGTATCTTACAGAACTCTGGGAAGAGTTCATCCTCGGTAACCGTCTGTCGTCGGTCTTGTTCTCATACATCTTCGGTGGCGAGAAGACGTGAACACGCTTGCTGTCGGGGATGCTCACCCCGTCTGGTTTGGCTCCATGATCTTCATGCACTACATGGTGAGAATCCGGATCTATGAACCATGTGAGAATGGAGCTTGTTGCAGGCGTGGAAACACCTGTCGGGTGTGCGCATCAGTTGCCCCTGGCGGCTCATCCGCCAGTGCTTTCGTGGCCTGCTCAGACGCTGGCGGTCGAGCCGCCAGTGGCACCTGAGCGCAGTTGCATAAACGGGAACGACCGCCCGCCGCGCGCACCGTGCGGTCGGCTTCCTTTCTCTACAATACCGGCCATGAAACTCCTCGCCCTGTCATGCAACCACTGCGGCGCGCCGATCGAAGCGCCGGCCAAGGCGAAGTTTCTCACGTGCCGCTACTGCAACTCGCGGCTGGCGGTCAAGCAGTCGGACGGGGCCTACTACACCGAACTGCTCGAAACGCTCGACCAGCGGACGAAGGACATCGCCGAGGACATTGAAGCCCTGCGCGTTCAGAACCAGATCCTGCAGCTCGACAACGAGTGGACACAGGACCGCGACACCTACATGTCCACCGACCAGCGCGGCCGGCGCTCCGTGCCAAGCAAGGCCGGGGCCATCATGATGGGCGTCTTCATGCCGGTGGTCGGCGTCATTTGGATGGTCTTCACCGTCGGCATGGGCGCACCCGGGTTCTTTCCCTGCTTCGGTATCATCTTCATCGCCGCGGGCATCGGCAGCGCCATCTGGATGTTCACCAGGGCCCAGCGGTACGAGGACGCCCACGACGACTACATGACCCGGCGAAGCAAGCTGATGGGCGATCTGCGGAAGCACGAGGACTGAGTGCCGCGGCCGCGTGCGGCGCCGACCGAATGCGCTCACTTCGCGATAGGACAACCGACCCACACGTTGCACCGCCGGACGAAGCGCCTTCAAGCCGCTGCGGCGATTGAGCAGGCCCGCCCGGCGAGGGCATCTGCAGATATGACACCGTACGAACCATCGCTTGTCGCTTTGCCCGGTTCAACCTCGCCCGATACCCTATCCCGACCATGCTCGAAAAAATCGACCAACTCGACGCGCAGGCGACTGCTGACTTGGCCGCAGTGACCAACGCCGACCAGCTCGAGCAGTTCCGCATCAAGTACCTGGGCTCCAAGGGCGCGATCAAAGCGCTCATGGGGATGATGAAAGATATCCCCAAGGAGCAGAAGCCCGCGTTCGGCCAGAAGGCCAACGCCCTGCGGCAGAAGGTCGAAGGCGCGTTCGCCGATGCCAAGAGCAACCTCGGCGCGACCCCGGCCGCGGCCGGCGGGCCGATGCTGGATGTCACTGAGCCCGGCCTGCCGCCGCGCATGGGACGTCAGCATATCATCACGCAGACGATCAACGAGTTGACCGAAGTGTTCGGCCGCATGGGCTTCGACATCGCGACCGGCCCGGAAGTCGAAGATGAACACCACAACTTCATCGCGCTGAACATCCCGGAAAGCCACCCGGCCCGCGACCCCGTCGACAACTTCTATCTCACCGACCCCAACGGCGAGAATCCATCGCTGCTGCGCTCGCAGACGTCGACCATCCAGATCCGCGTGATGGAGCAGACCAGGCCGCCCGTGCGCGTGGTGGCGACGGGCCGCGTGTACCGGCCGGACGAGCACGACGCGACGCACTACTCGATGTTCCACCAGGTGGAAGGGCTGTATGTCGATCGCAACGTGTCGCTGGTCGACCTGAAGACCACGCTCGTGCAGTTCGTGCACGCGATGTTCGGCCCCGATGCCGATGTGCGGCTGCTGCCCAGCTACTTTCCGTTCACCGAGCCGTCGGCGGAGTTGTACCTCAAGATCGAACTCGGCGGCGAGCTGCAGTGGATCGAGGTCGGCGGCTGCGGCATGGTCGACCCGGCGGTGTTCGAGGCCGTGGGCTACGACCCGGAAGAATGGACCGGCTTCGCCTTCGGCCTGGGTATCGAACGCCTGGCGATGCGCAAGTACGGCATTTCGGATATCCGCTGGCTGTTTGAGAACGACGTGCGCTTCCTGCGGCAGTTCTGAACGATCTGCGCTGACTGATTGAGAAGGAAGAGGCCCAGGGATGGTAATCCCTGGGCTTCGTTGGTTTCAGAGGTCGTGACGGGCTAGATCAGTCGTCGTCCTCGTCTTCGTCATCATCATCGTCCTTGTCGTCCTCGTCATCGTCGTCGTCCTCGTCGTCCTCATCATCGTCGTCATCGTCGTCGTCTTCATCTTCGCGATCGTCCTCATCCCAATCGCGTTCGCGTTCCCGGCCACCTTCGCGATCGGCTTCACGGTCTCGATCACCGTGCTCGCGCCCGCCCTCACCATCGCGGTCACCATCACCACGTTCGCGCTCACCCTCACCATCGCGGTCACGATCACCACGCTCGCGCTCACCTTCACCATCGCGGTCACGATCACCGCGTTCGCGCTCACCTTCACCCTCTCGCGGGCGGCGTCCACTTTGGATTGCCAGCACCTGCTCGCCATCGCGGGCAAAGATCAGCAGCACGCCCATGCCCGGCCGGATGGCATCGAGTCCGACCATGCGCCCGTTGACCATCACGCGCACGCCGCTGGCCAACCTGAAGGTCTTACCAGCTTCCCGGCGGCCATCCTCGCGCTCGCGGCCGTCCAGCGTGATCGCTTCACGGGTCACCCGCGAGACGCGTCCATCAACCAGCCGCGCCAGCAGGTGGATCTCGCGCACCGTTCCGCCCCGCTCCTCTCGCGCGCCGTCGCCTTCGCCTCGCCGCAGCCAGGCAATCTCGACCGGCGCGCCCTTCGGCACCGCGGCCAGCGGAATCTCGATGCCTCGGATCCTGGCCTTCGCCCCGTCGGCCAGCGGGTATGTCTTCACATCATCGCCCATCGCGATAGCAACCTTGCCGCGCTCGAAGCCCATCACGCGCGGCCGCTGCCGCTCGCCGCGGCGCTCGCCCTCTTCGCGGCGCGGCTCCTCGCCGACTTCCACCGATACCACCTTCGTCGCCAGCAGCGCCGACACCCGAATGCGCGGCCGCATGCCCGGTTTGATGTCGGCCAGCGTGGCCTTCTCACCGTTGACGCTGATCCTGGTGTTGCCATCGACCACAAACGTTTCCCGCCGCGCGTTCTCCTCGCCGCGCCAGACAGTGATGGACCGTTTCGCGACATCCACCTCGGCGACGGCCGCACCGGCATAGGTCGGTCCCCACACCTCGATGCGCGTGACCTTGCCGCCGTTGATCGAGATCATCGTCGCCATGTTGGGCCGCAACTGGCTGAGTTTCCCGAGTGTCTTGTCGACGATCACCTCCACGCGCGGGTCGACCGAGTAGTCCTCTGATCGCTCGCCCCGATCGCCGCGCCACACGAGACGGATCTTCGATGCGCTGATGGCGCCGATCGTGCCGCGCACGCGCCGCTCGCGCCGGGCTTCCCGTTCGCCCTCCCCATCGCGTTCACGCGCACCATCGCGTTCTCGCTCGCGCTGCGAGCCTTCGCCTTCACGATCGCCCGCAAACACCGCCTCACCCCCGAAGCCCAGGATGAACGGTTCACCGCCGATGTTCACTTCCACCGTGCCGCTCAGCACCACCACCGCCAGCAACATCGCCACTTGCCTATCCATCGCATCTCCTTTCACCTGATCCGGTTGCAGCTTGACTCTGAACTTCGTGCCCAGGGCGGTCACATCGCCCACGGGCGTGCGTACTGTGAACTGCCCGTCGCCGGGCTTGACCTCGAACTGCCCCTCGCCGCGCTCCAGCGCCACGTAACGAGCGAAGCGCCCGTCGCGCGCCTTGAGCGTCGCCTGCGACTGAGCGGCCAGGCGGATGACCGATCCGTCGTCCAGCCGCAGTTCCGCCGCCGCGCCCGCGGCCACCTCGAACGGCTGCTCGAGCTTGACCGCATCCGCCACCCGCCCATCGACCACTGCCAGTCCGCCGGCAAGCTCGACCACATCCGGGCCGCCCTCGCCCGACATGCTCCACCACGCAATGCCGACCAGCAGCGCGATCGTCGCCGCGGCCGCGGCCATCCAGCCGATCCGGCGCGCCGGCGGCAGGCGGTGATTCCTCGCCCGAGCCCGCACGCGCTCATGATGCCCGCCCTCGTTCGCACCGACCCCCAGTGCGCTCAACCCGGTGAGCCGCCCCGCGCCGCTCAGGCCGCGCAAACCCGCTTCCATCGTGGTCAGTCGCACGAAACGCGCCTGCGCTTCGCGGTTGCTCGTCAACCACTGACGCAACTGCGCAAGATCCGCCTCGCTCGCCTCGCCGTCGAGGTAGCGCCAGATCAGTTCGTCGAATCCCTCGTCCGTCATGTCGCTTCCCCGTGACTCGCGTCCATGTGCTGAATGCACTCGGCCAGCGCCCGACGCGCCTTGGCCAACGCCACCTTCACGGCAGTCTCTTTCCACCCGATGCCCGACGCGATTTCGCGAAGCGATTGGTGGTCGTCATAGCGTCGCCGCACGATCTCGCGCGCCCGCCGCGCCAGCCTCCCGCGGCAGTCGGCCAGCCATCGCAGACGGCGTTCGGTCGCCAGGCCGACCTCGGCCTGCTGCTCATACGCATGCTCAATGGCGTCGGCCAGCCGCGCGTACGCTTCCATCTTGCCGCGTTCGCGTCCCGTGCGTCGGTAATGGTCGGCCACGCGATGCCGGGCGATCTGCCGCGACCAGGCCATGAAGTCGCGAAGCTCGACGCCCTTCTCCGCCTCCTCGAGGATCGCCACACTCACGTCCTGAAAGAGCTCTTCTGCCAACTGCGCATCGCCGACCAGCGCGAGGACAAAGCCCTGCAGTACGTGGCGGTGACGAAGCAACTGGCGAACCATCTCAGCCTGCACCATCGGGCACTCCCAACAGACAAGGCGTCGCAGCCGCGAAAAGGTTACCAATCCGGCCCCGACCGCCGCGACCGACCGCCGCTCCAAACCGATACAATCTCTATGGATATGGCCGATCTGAAACCAATCTGCGACCTGCCCACCCCGCCGCCGCGCCCGGCCGACGCCCACAAGGGCACGTTCGGCACCGTGATCGTCGTCGGCGGGTGCGAGACGATGATCGGCGCCCCCGCGCTGTGCGCACGAGCCGCCCTACGCACCGGCGCGGGACTGGTGAAGATGGCGGTTCCCCCCGCGGTTCTGCCGGCCGCGATCACCATCGAGCCAAGCGCCACCGGTATCGGCCTTGGCGACGACCCCACCGATGCGATCGCGCTGATCAACCAGGCCGATCCGGGCGGCCAGGCGGTGCTGGCGGTCGGTCCCGGCATGGGTCAGTCCGACGCGTCCGGGCAACTGGTGCATCACATTCTGGCTACGCCGCGCACCGTGGTGCTGGATGCCGACGGGCTGAACTTGCTGGCGCGCTCGGGCAAGACGCACCACGCTGACGGCCCGCCGCTCGTGCTGACGCCCCACCCGGGCGAGTTCGCGCGCCTGGCGCGGCCGCTGGGCATCACGCAGTCGCCGACCGATCCGGATCAACGCCCCGCCGCCGCCGCCGCGCTTGCGCAAGCGCACCATGCCGTGGTCGTGCTCAAGGGCCGACATACGATCATCACCGACGGCAGCCGCTACCGCGTGAACCAGACGGGCAACCCCGCCCTCGCCACGGCCGGCACGGGCGATGTCCTGACCGGTGCGATCGCTTCGCTGATCGCCCAGGGAATGACGCCGTTCGACGCCGCATCGCTCGCCACGCACCTGCACGGGGCGGCGGCCGACCGCTGGGCCATGCAGAGCGGCCCGCGCGGCCTGCGCGCTCAAGAACTGGCCGACCTCCTGACCGAGGCGATGCAAGAGATGGAGCAGACGGGCTGACGACAAAGCGCGGCAGTTTCCTCCGCTCGGTGCCTTCGTGCCTCCGTGCCTTCGCGCCTTGTCCCCCGAAACTTGCAGCCCCATGCGACCGACCTAAGATGTAGTGTCTTGGCCGACGTAGCTCAGTTGGTAGAGCAAGGGATTCATAAGCCCTGGGTCACTGGTTCGAGTCCAGTCGTCGGCATTGCCTTTCTTCGCGCCGGTTGATGCTAACTGGCGCATCTTACTGCCGCTTACATGAGAATTCGATGCTTGCCCGTCCTGCTCGAGTGCGCCGGTTGGCGCTGCTTGTTGCCCCTTCGCGCGGGGTGCGCGCTCTCGATTTTGCTCACGTTGCGTATCGGGTGTCTCGCCCTTCGTATCGTACGTACCGGTTGCTTGCGCCTGTTGCGATTCGGCAGGTGTCGTGAAGTCGGGCAGGTTCGCCACGGCCGCCGCTTCATCACTGCGGAATGCCTTGGTGTAGCGGTCCATCGTCAACTCGATCGAGCCGTGGCGCATCAGTCGCTGGATCACCTTCGGATGAGCACCCGATGCGGCCAGCAGCGTGCCCGTGGTGTGCCTTAGCGAGTGGAAGTCGAGCCGACGACCGGTATCGTCCGTCGTGGGCACACGGGCCGCCTCAGCGTCCTTACGGAGCATCTTGGCGAGCAATTCGGGGCGCGGCAGGCCGAAGGCGGGTGCCGCCGGCGCCTTGTGCTTTAGGTGGTCCCGAAGGAGCGCTGCCGTCTCAGGCCGCAGCGGCAGCGTGTCATCCCGGCCGTTCTTCGCGTGCGCTGCGCGGATCGTCACCGTCGGCCCGTCGCCCGAAAGGTCAAACGACGCGCGGGTCAGGCTGCGAATCTCGGATGCCCGCAGACCGGTCTCAATGGCCAGCCGGTACAGCAACGCGCGGTCCGCGCCGGTCATCTGGTGGGCTTCACCGGCCTTGGCCGTCTTGCTCAGCAGCGTTCCGACCTGCTTGGCATCAAGCGCCATCCGGTCCTGCCGGTCGGTACGGGCATTGAGCGGCCGCAGGTGCACGAGCGGATCGGCGTACAGCACGCGCTCCCGCACAAGCCACTTCGTGAACTGCTTGGTCGCCGCGAGGTACTTGTTACTGGTCGCGCGGCCGAATCCCCGCCGTGACTTGGGATCAGCCGCTTCCCGCTGCTCCGCGAGCCATCGCTGCAACTTGGCCCCGTCGATGTCAGCGACAGCCGCAAACCCGCAGCCGTCGATGATCGCCTGCAACCGGTTCTTCGTCTTCTCCACGTGGCCGGGGGTCCCGCCCTTTTCCGACAGATGCCGCTCGAAGTCGTCAACAAGCTCGCCCAACTGCCGATGACTCTGGTCGATCAACCCCTCTTTGACCAATTGCCTGCGAAGCTCACTCGGGCAGGTCTCCACCCATTTCGCCAAGTCGCCATCGGGCAGCCGGTGCGACACGCGCAACCCATGCAGGGCCTCGATCTTGCGTTTGATCTCTTCGGCCGCGCCCTTGTCACCAACACCCGTACGGATGCGGTGTCGTTCACGATGCTCGTCAAAGAACGCCACGATGTACTTACCGCCAACCTTGTACTTCGTCGCCATCAGTCGTTTCCTCCGTGCTGCGATCGCTTGGATCGCTCAACCATCTCCATCCCGAAGTATGCCGCCAGCTCGTCCGCCGCTGAGAGGAAGATCGTGCCCTCCCCTCTCGCGAAGATCATCAGCGATTGCCGCAGCACGCCAGTCTTGCGCTCGAGCCCGAGGAAGGTCTCCTCGCCGCTTTCGATCGCCCGAACAAGCCTGCGCTGCAACGGGTTGGTGATAGGCTGCTTGGCCATTGTGTAACTTATTCTACAACTATGCTCTCGCCGCTGTCAAGTTCTTCCTCTGTCCGGCTTCACGATGCCTTGCGTAATGCTTGGTGTTGCCCCAAGTACCGCTCTACGGTTTCGCGTCGCCATCGCACTGTTCGCTGCGTCGGCGCGAAGTCTGGCGGCGGCAATTTGCCTGCGGCCCGCCACGTTTGGAATGTGCGTCGGCCGATCCCAATGAGGCGTCGGAACTCGGCGGCGGTGACCATCGCATCGCTGCTCATTTCGCCACCCCTTTCCCGTCCGTTAAGCGCCGGGCCTCGATCGCGTTGATCTCGTGACGAATCCTCGCCACGGCCGCCCGGTCGAACAGCCGCAGACGCCCGGCGTAGGCGACCGGAGAAATGTCACGTGTAGCCAACACATACTGGACGCGCCACAGCGGAACGCCCAACTTGGCCGCGATCTTCCCTGGGGTATCAAGAGTCGGTTTCTGCTGCCTGCTCACTTTGCGGTCTCCTTACCGAGGCGGCATTGCCCCTGCGTAAGACCGCGAAGTGTCACGTGACAGGCTGTCTTGTCCGACGTACATGGCGCAACAGTCACGTGACAGGTGTCACGTGCGACGGTGTGCTACCGCCGCCTCGCCGCCCTGCGGTGCTGGCGTTCCTCTCGGTCGTTCTTCCGTCTCTCTTCCTCAATAAGTCTGTTCAGCGGTTCGGGCTCCCGGCTCTGTTCGGTCTCATCAAGATGTACATCCGTGAGCGGGACCTCACGAGCCTTCGACGCATGTTCCTGCTCGGCCTTGCGTGCCTTGAGATAGAGCGAATTCTCGATGGCCTTGCGGATGGGACCACGGGACTTGCAGCCCACTAGCTTCTGTAGCTTACTGATGGGGAGCATCTTTCCTCCATTGCGCTTCACAATCTCCTCAGCCTTACGCATCGCCACTTGCCACCGCATTCCCTCGCCAACTTTACGGGCCTTCTCGTGGCCCTTGCTCCTTTCTCGCTCCGACGGTGTTTGTTCGCGCGTAGCAGTACCGGCCACCGTCTCAAGCATTGCCGCCAACCGCAGACCATCGGCTGCCACGGCGGCTTGGGTCTCCTGTACTGCGGCTTGGTATGTGACAAGATCATCTTGTTGCCGGTAGAGCCTGTAGAACGGATCATCCACGGGGCCACCATCGGTGAGATAAGCGACGGCGTCCATATCGCGAGAGAGGCCCGCAGCCTCGACAACCGTATCCTCAAGGAGTTGCTGCATCTCGTCAGCCATCACCTTCTGTCCATTCATTCGTAGCCAGGTCAGCATCGACTCCCACGACGCCCCGACCGCGACGTCCTCAGTAAGCTGCTCGACCGATACGATGCTTTCCAGCGCCTGACCGACGGTCGTCCAATACCCCCCCTCCGGATGGGGATCGGCGAGATCGGGGCTCATCACGCGCCTTGCGATCGCCCGTGCCATCCTCATCGAACACATAGGCCCGAGTGCATGTCTGATCTCGATAGGCGACCAACGACCCGCTCTACCACTTCGGCGCGTGGTATCGGTTCGACCTCACTTTCCAGGAGGCCCTGTGATACCTGAGCAACCAGAATCGCTACAACCTACGCTGCAGACGGTGGGAAATCGTCATCGTCATCGTCATCGTCATCGTCGTAGTCGTCCTCGGCGAAGTTCGGGTCTTGACCCAAAGTCCCCACAATCCTCAACCGAGTGTGCCCCAGTTCCTTCTGGTCCTTTTCCTCCTGTTCCAATTCCTTGTTGAAGAGCGTGACGTCGATTACGGATCTGATCGCGCTGTCCAGCTCCGCCTGCAGCACATCGGGTTCCAGTGCCTCCAATTCCCATACGCTCCTGCCGTAGGTGTCCACGAAGCCCTTGCAGCGGCTGCTGGTTAGCTTCGCCTCGAAGTCACGTGGAAGGCCAAACTCCTCAGCCTGCTCGGGCTTGAGGGCTGCCCGAACCACGCGAAGGTCCTCGATGCCAAATTCGTCCCGCAAGCTCTGCCCGGCAGCGTTTGTCAGATCAACACCCTCGGGATCCCAGTCGCTGACGACAATCAAGGTCATCAACGACTTACCGCTCAGCTCGAACCGATTGGCCATCGCTGCGCGGGGCGGTAGGCTCATGTAGCCCCTGCCGCTTGTAATGGGGATCGTGTATCTAGTGCCGTTTCCATTGAGAGAGTTTCGTGATTGTAAGTGCTGACATCATCGT
>CAZHJL010000124.1:0-10355 GCA_964532795.1 uncultured Phycisphaeraceae bacterium
CCAAGCTATCGGCCGGAAAGGCCTGATGGAATGAACTATTCATGCGTCAATAGTAGAAGCCGATCTTGAGGCCGCACGCGCGGCAGGCTTCGACGTACTCGGCGACGATGTCGCGTTTCGGGCCGCGCTGGACCGCGTTGTAGTCGGTCATCTTCGTGTCCCACAGGCAGAAGCCTTCGTGGTGCTTGGTGGTGAGGACCATGTACTTCATGCCGGCCTCGGCCGCGAGCTGTGCCCACTGGCGCGGGCAACCCGGTTGCGGGGCGAAGATGTCGGCCGTCTTCTCATACTCGGCGATGGGAATGTTCTCGAGCGCCTGGACCCATTCGTTGCGGCCGTAGTGCGCGTAGAGCCCGTAGTGGACGAACATGCCGAAGCGCGCCTTGCGCCACCAGTCCATCCGCTGATCGCGGCTGGCGGCGGTCTGCTCTTCGTAATCGCGGCAGCAAAGGTACTGTCCCATGCGATGCTCCTGGGTTGAGGGTATGTGGCGGGGAGTTTAGCAGAGCGGTGCGGAACTGCGCCGGCGCGGCCGGCGTCGCAGGTGTCGCGGATGGTGGAGCCGGCCGCGTGCGGGGCAAGTCGCTGAAGCAGGCCCGCACCAAGTAACGGGCAGGCCGATCCCTCGCCGCCGTGCAGTAATGCCGGGGCCCTCTTGTGGGTCAGTGAGACGGCGGGATGTCGAAGACGAGTAGATGGCAGGACGAGCGCAGGCCGATCGTGGGTGGGCCGTCGAAGACCACGACGCGCGAACCGTCTTCCGAGACGATCGGGTGCCAGCTCGGTCCGGCGAAGAAGCTTCCCCCCGTGAATGGCACGGGTAGCTTGCCCGCCCACTTGCACTCGTCCAGATCGTAGATCAGGAGATAGTTGTAGCAGGTTGCGATCAGTAGAGCGTTACGCCCCGGTGGGCGGTGGATGCCGAAGAACTGCTCACCGGCCGGCGGGCGGATCGTATCGTCCGGCAGGTGGCCGTTCTCGATATCCCACGTCGCGATCGCAGATGGAAAGAAGATCAGGGGCGCGGATGGGTCGCGCACGATCGAATACAGCCGGCGTCCGTCTTCGCCCTGCGCGACGGGCCATGGCGGGGGCTTTACGCTGCGGAATCCGTGGTCAAGGTCGTGGCGAACGAGACCGCTGTCGTCCGCGTGCACGAGCACGAGCGTATATTTGAAGTTGGTGATGAAGCGGCCGTCGGCTTGCGAGACCGCGACGGTGTCCAAGGGGTAGCGGGCGGGCTCGAATGCGCCGGTGTCGGCATCAAAGCGCCAGCAGTCGCCGAGGTACCATGCGTTGTGTTTGCGGTCGTGAACCGGCGGGTGGTAGCGCTTGACCTGTCTCGCGTCGCCGTGCGGCCTGCCCTGCCAGTCGAGGCAGCGCACCTCGTCGGCGTTGTACAGCAGCAGCCACTTGCCGGCGTTGTGGAGGATGTACTGGCCGTCGACGCCCGTCATGGACTGCTCGCGGACGCCACCGTCGAGCGCGTAGAAGACGACGGTCCAACGCGCATACACCATATCCTGCATGTGCCGCGGGCCGTTGTCTTCGATCCATCTCGCCAGGCGGCGGGACGGCCAACTGTACCAGGACGCCACTTCGTCGCGCAGCATCGGCGCCGCGACCAGTGCGGTCACAAGCATCACAGGCAGCAGCAGCATCGAAGCCAGCAGGAGCGCCACGTGGAGCTTCTGTCGCAGACCGTAGGTGTGCGATTCCGGGGACGGCGTCTGGTGGCCGCATTCGGGACACGCCTCGGAGCGCCCTTTGTAGCCCGGGTAGCCGCAGCGGACGCAATCGTCTGCGTAGAAGCGCCGCCACCAGCGCAGGTGCCGACGCAGCGCCCTGAACAGCACGAACCAGGCGATGGCCGCCACCAGCGCGAAGAGATACTGCCAGTAGTAGGCGATGGGGGCCCAAGCGTTGGCATAGTTGCGCAGTTCGTGCGTGGCCAGCCGCGTGCCGTCGTGATTGATGGTGATGCTGTTGAGGTTCTGCGGCGGCGTCAGCTTGGCATCGATGATTGGCTTCAGTTCCGGAATCGCATCGGCGGGCGCCGGTTGTTCCGCGGCGTGGGCGGACACGGAGGCAATGAGCACGACGCCCACGAACGCAAAGGACGATTGCGCGGCTCGCCACATGTGAGAGACTCCGGAAGCGGAAGGTCGCAGTGTATCAGGGCCGCGCGAGCCGCGCATAAAGGAAGGGCAGACCAGGTATGGCCTGCCCTTTGAGGGTGCGGGGATCGTGGTTCTGTAACGCTTTCGCTCAGGCCCTGCGTCGGCGGCAGGCGAAACAGACGCCCAGTGCGAAGACCGCGAGTGATGCGGGTTCTGGGATCTGGCCGGTGTAGACGTTGTCCTGGATGAGGCCGTCGGTTGAGTTGACGGTGTAGCCTTCGGGCAGGTCGAAGACGGTGACGTCGCGCAGGTGCAGCAGCAGGAAGGCGTCGTCCGGGGCGGTGGTGGTGCGGATCGAGGCCTGCAGCATCAACTCGTACGGGATGCCCACCTGGAGAGCGTTGTCCGTGATGCTCAGATCCTGGCCCGGGACAAGGGTTGTGTCCAGGCCGCCGCCGGGCTGGCCGATCGGGTTCAGGCTTGCGCCGGCGGACATGTCGCCGGGCGCGGCGTCGGAATCCTGTGTGACGTGCAGCGTGCCGGCGAAGGTGTTGGGATTGCCGCTGAAACCGGGCAGCTTGGTGAAGATGAGATCGCTGAGGGTCACATCGCCGCCGGCGTTGCCGATGGTGATGCCGGGATTGCTCAGGACCAGGTTGACGGCTCCGGGGAAGAGCACGGCGGAGGCGACGCCGCCGGCGTGGGCGGCGACGGCCGTCTGGCCACCGGCGGCGGTGTCGCTGCCACTGATGGTTTCGACCTTGGCGAAGCTGTTGTAGACCGGTGCGGCGTGGGCGGGCATGCCCGAGGCGGCCGCGAGCAACGCCGCGATCGCCATGACGAGGCGGGGGCGCATGTGGTGCGTGGACCGGGCGGTTTGCTGTTGTTGTTCGCTGCGATGTGACATGTTGGGTCCTCCTAACGGTGGTTCGAGCATGCGCCGCCGAGTTCCATTGCGACGACCTGCTCCGAACGGGTCATCGCTATTGCGTCGCGGTGCGGAAACGCACTGGCGACGGGCGGCCGCGGGCGTCGCGCGGCCTCGGGGGCACAACACATGCACCGGCGAATTTCGCTTGGTACTTCTCTTGCATCATTTGAACTGCACCGCCCCGAGACGGGCCACCCTCCCTCACGGATTCACGCTAGAGGCGGCGGGAGGTGATTTCAAGTCCGAATAGCATGATTTCCCGATTTCGAAGCACGGGACGGCTGGCGCGGCAAGGCGGCCTTGTCCAGGCCAGCCGCCCGTCGCGTCGGGCCCGATGAGAAAACGGGCAGGCCAATGGTTGGCCTGCCCGCTTGTTGAGGCTGTGCTTGTGGTTGTGCTTCAGGCGCTGCGTCGGCGTCGCGTGGCGGCGAGGGCGCCGCCGGCGAGGGCCAGGGCGGCCAGGCCGGCGGTGGCCGGCTCGGGCACGGCGCGCTGGAAGGCCGGGGGAATGTGGTTGGGCGACGCCTCGGTGATGATGCGCAGATCGTCCGTGTACGGGCCGATGTGGCTGTGGAAGGTCAGCGTGTAGCCGTCGTCGCTGATGTGGAACCAGTCGTTGTTGCGGCCGAGCTCATAGCCGCGGGCCGTGGACTGCCACAGGTTGCTGTAGGTGGTGCCGGGCGCGCCGAGGATGGGGTCGGTGGTGAGCAGGGGCAACTTGTCGAGGATGACGGCGAGGATATGGCCGTCGAAGGTGACCGAACCTTCCATGTCGAGCCGCCCGTCGCCGCGCTCGGTGACGCGGTCGGTGTGCAGGTAGAAGCTGTCGATGAGCAGCGGTCCGGGCGTGAGGGTCAGGCCCAGGTCGCTGCGGCTGTCGTACATGCCGGGGTCGCCGGCCTGGGCGAGCAGCGGGAAGCCGAGGGGCACGAGGCCGCGCTCCATGAAGAGGTAGGAGGTCGTGTCGCTTTCGAGCACGCCCTTGGCGACGCTTTCGGGGGCGTCGATGTAGGTCAGGTCGCCGGAGACGGTCAGGGCCATCGCCGGGGCAGCGGCGAAGGTCAACGCAATCAGGGCCAACACACAGAAACGACTCATGGCACTTGCCTCTCTTCTCGGGTTACAGATGTCAGGCAGGGGGCACTCCACCACCCGCGCCCGATCGTTTGATCGAGCGTGTCAATTGTGACCCGACGAGGCGCGGTAGTCAAGCGTAAACTACTGCAATATAGAGATTTAGGACGATTCATGCTTACCCATTTTCGCCAGGCGTTACAGACGGCGGAGGAGGGGGGCTGTAGAGGGAAATCGGGCGGCCGCGTGCCCGGAACCGGCGGAGACCATGAGGGACATGGAGCGCAGGAAGAAGATCCCGGCCGGGACCGGGGTCGTGGGTGTGTTTCCTGGGTTCGGCGTGTGGTTTCGTCGAGCGGTGGCGAGCCGTGATGAGGCGGCAGCGCCGCCGCGCGTGCTCATCGGGTGGGTTTCGTGTCCGCGATGGTTCAGTCAGTCCTGCCCGAGCTTCTCGCGCTGCTTCTCGAGTTCGTCGATCTTCTTCTGCGCCTCGTCCGCGGCGGCCTGGGCCTTGTCGCGGGTATAGAGGGCCTTGTACATATGGAGCGTGGTTGCTTCGATCTGGTCGCTGATGGTGCGGGCGGCCAGTTCCATCTCGAAGTCGGCCGAGGGATTGTGCTTGCCGGCGATCATTTCGGCGATGAGCGGCTTCACGGTCGCGGCGGGGAGGGCGTAGCTGCTGACGCGTCCGGCGCGGGCGATGTTGAGGGCGATTACTTTGCCGTCGAGTCCGACCAGCGGGCCGCCGCATTGCTCGGGGTAGAGGATCGTGTCGTGCTGGATGACCTCGGGGAAGTCGCTGCGTCGATCGCTCAGTTCGCCGCCGAGCATGTTGATCATGCGCATGCGTGCGGCCCCGGGCCCGGTGGGGCGCTGGCCGAGGGTGACTTCGAGTTCGCTTTCCTTCCCGTCGCGCTCGATGGTGAGCGTGACGGTGTCGCCCGGTTTGTGGTGCGAGAGGAACTCGATGGCGGCCGCGCCGGAGGTCGTTTCCTGCCCGTCGATGGCCTTGATCAGGTCGCCGACCTTGAGTTTCGCTTCCGCGGCGGCGGTCCCGGGGATGATCTGACCGATGCGCGGCTCGTCGCCGTCGGGCTTGAAGGCGATGCCGAGGAAGCCGCGGGCGTGGAGCTTGCGCGGCTCGACGCTGATAACCCCCACGGCCAGCGGCGTCGGGGCGAGGCCGGGCGTGACCAGCAGCGTGCCGACCTGTGGCTTCGCTTCGGACCATGCGACAGCATGCAGTTCGGTGGCGGGGACCTGCAGCAGGGCGAGGTCGCACGCGTCAACGATGCCCACGACCTGCGCCTTCATGCGCGGGCCGCTGGCGAGCTTGACCTCGATGTTCTGCCGCAATTCGCTGGCCTTGGTGAGGATGTAGCCGTCGGCATGAACGACGGCGCCGAGGGCGATCTGCTTGCCGTCACTGAGGATGCGAACGGTGGCGTCGCGCGCGGGATCGGCGGCCGCGGCGAAGGCGGTGAGCACCGAGGCGTGGTTCTTCTCGATCTCGGCACGCTCGCGATCACGTTCGCGTTGGCGGAGGGCGTCGACGCGCAGGGCCATCAATCGCTGCCGCGCGGCTTGCACGGCCTGGGCCTTGCGACGAGCTTCCTCGCGCTGGCGTTGGCGTTCTTCGCGCTGCTGCTTCTCCTGCTCACGCCGCTTGCGTTCGGCTTCGCGCTTCCTGGCTTCTTCCTGGCGGCGCTGGGCCTCGGCCTGTTCGGCGGCTTTCTCGGCCGCGGCTCTGTCGGCTTCGGGATCAGGCTGTTCCTGCGCCTCGGGCTCGGCGGCGTCGCTCGGCGCGGCGTTCTCGTTCTCTTCCGGCGCCGGCTTTGATTCGGGCTCAGGCTTCGAAGGCGTGGGCTTGGCCTTGGGCTGCCGGGGCTGCTTTTCAGGTTTGTTCGGTTCGGGCGATGGCTGCTTGTCCTCCGGCGTGTCCTTTGGCTTGTCGTTGTCCGATGGGTTCGGTTTGGGCTCGGCGTTCTGTCCGGAGCGGCCGATGGTCAGGTTGAGTGGGATCTCCTTCTCGCCGCGCTGCACGACGACGGTGACCTTGTCGCCGGGCTTGTGCTGCCGCACGGTGAGGGCGAGTTCGATGAAGCTGCTGATGCTCTTCTTGCCGAAGCGGACGATCACATCGCCGGCCTTGATGCCGGCCTGGTCGGCAGGCGAATCCGGCAGGACACTGGCGATGCGCGCGTTAGGCGCGGACTGATCGGCCTGCACGCCGATGAACGGGCCGTTGCGCTGCGACTGGCGCCCGCCCCAGGTCTCGCCTTTGGCCATGCGATCCCAGCCGTCGGTGAAGTAGTCGACCGGTACATGGGTGTTGCTCATCAGCGAGCTGCCGATGCGGCTGTTGATGCCGATGACCTTGCCGTCGAGGTCGAACAGCGGCCCGCCGGAGTCGCCGTTGATGAGCATGCAGTCGGTCTCGACACCGGTGGCGACGTTGCGCAGCACGCGTCCAAGGCGAAGCGGCGCCGGGCGCGATGACTGGTAGCCGCCCGGGTGACCCATGGCGATGCACCATTGGCCGGGTTTGAGCGACTTGGACTTGCCGATCGGCGCGAACGGCCACGGGCCTTTGCCTTCGAGCTTGATCATGCCGGCGTCGACATCGCCGTTGTGGCCCAGCGTCTTGCCCTTGACGGTGCGGCCGTCGTGGAGAATGACCTGAACATCGCGACCGGGTCCGCCGCTGACGTGCGCGGCGGTGAGGATGTATCCGTCCCTGGTGACGATGACGCCGCTGCCCTGGCCGCGCCCGACGCGAAGGCCGACAGTGGCGGGGGCGACTTTCCGGGCGAGCGCCTGCAGGCGGGTCTGCAGTTCGGCCAGTTGTTCGGGGCTCTCGGGGGCCTGGCCGTCATTGAGGGATTTGAGGTCAGCCGCGGCGAAAGCGGCGAGGGTCAGCAGGCAGACGAGTGCGGTCAGCAGCGGGAGGCGGCGTAGTGGCATGGGGTACTCCGGGGCAGAGCTGGATCGAGGCGTTTCTCTCTTCAGCGGCGCGATGGTTATGGAGACGTCCGGCCGTGCACGCAGACCGCTGCGGCCGGGACGGTCGCCTGTTATCTGGACGTATGCTGCGGGCCTGACCTGTCACAGCGTGGCCGGGGGGCTCGTGGGGCGGTGTCGTCCGATAAAACCTTGACCAGTGATCGGATTTAGCTATCTTGTTTGGCTGAGAGGGCGTACCTTTCTGGGAACGAGAGAGACCGGGCCGGCCGGATTTGCGGCGTTGCGGTGGGTTCGGGCGTTACCCTCAACGCCTCGGGAACGAGTGAGGAAGGATGAACAAGCTATTCGTGCGGATGGGGTTCTTGTGCGCGCTGTTTGCGGCATCGAATTGCCTTGCGGATGTGCTGGACCAGGTCAGTGATGTTGGACCGGTGGAGTTCTACGAGATCAGCCGCAGATGGGAACCGGGCCAGTCATTCACGGCCGGCCTTTCGGGACGGCTGTCACGCATCGAGTTGAAGGTGCAGCGTATGTCCGAAGCGACGGCGCTGCCGTTGAAACTTGAGATGCGCGCCGTGGAACCGAACTGGTATATCAGCGAGACGATTCTGGGGTCGGTGACGCTGGAGCCGGCGCATTTCCCGCTGAGGGACGGTCACAACGACCCGGGCTACACGAGCATCGATGTGCGGGCGATGGGCATCGATGTGCAACCGGGTGACCGGCTGGCGATCGTCCTGCGTTCAGACGAGGCCTTCAGCATCGTAACCTGGATCGGCTACCGAGCGGTCAAATCGCGCCAAGGCGAGGACATCTATTCGGGCGGTCACGGCGGCAACCGCCGCACGGGCTCGGGCGACATTTTCAGCGGCGTGTACGGACTTCAGCGAGACCTGGCATTCCGCACGTACGTGGTGCCCGAGCCGGCGGGGCTGGGGGCGCTTATCTTGGCGGGCGCCGTGTTGACCCGTCGGCGCGGCGGGTGAGGCGCGTGGCGGTCGCGGCGCGGCTTTCCTGCTATCCTCTGCGGGCATGTCGAGTGGCGATACAGGCTGGGTTGGCCGGTTGCGGGGGCGGTTCGTGGTGTTTGACGGACCGGACGGGTCGGGCAAGACCACGCAATTCCGGCGGTTGATTGATGTTGCGCGCGGGCATGGGGTGGAGGTGTGCGAGGTGCGCGAGCCGGGGGGCACGGCCATCGGCGAGCAGATCCGCGAGATCCTGCTCGATCCGGTGAACGTCGACATGGACCTGACCTGCGAGATGCTGCTTTACATGGCCTCGCGGGCGCAGCTCGTGGCCCAGCAGGTGCGGCCGGCCCTGGCGGCGGGGCAGCTTGTGCTGGCCGACCGGTTCATCAGTTCGACGCTGGCGTACCAGGGCACGGCCGGGGGGATGGCGGTGGAGGACATCCAGACGGTGGGTCGGATCGCGCTGCGCGACTGCTGGCCGGACCTGGTGGTGGTGTTCGATGTGGATGCGAAGACCGCGGCGGCGCGGCTGAATCCGCTGTTGGACCGGATCGAGCAGCGTGGCGCGGCGTATCACCGCCGCGTGCGGGAAGGATACCTAGACCAGGTGAAGCGGGATCCGAAGGGATATGCGGTGATCGATGCGACGGTAAGCGCGGATGAGGTCTTTGAGCGGTTGGTGGAGGTGTTGGGGGATAGGATCTAGCGACGAAGCGACGAAGCGACGAAGCGACGAAGCGACGAAGCGATGGAGAGGCACGAAGGCATGAAGGCACGGAGGCACAAAGCGGAGAGGGATGGAACCACGGATGCACACGGATGCACACGGATAGGATCTGACGAGTTAACCAGTTAACCAGTTAACCAGTTAACCAGTTAACCAGTCAACCAGTCAACCAGTCAACCGGCGAGCCAGTCATCAAGTCAGCCGATCAACCGATGGACGACATACTTGGACAATCTCGTGCGGTTGATACGCTTCGCGCGGCGGCGGGGGCGGGGAAGGTGCATCATGCGTTTATCTTTGAGGGGCCGTCGGGGGTAGGGAAGTTCACGACGGCCGCGGCGTTTGCGAGGCTGTTGCTGTGTCACCAGCCGGCGACGACGTTGACGGGGGAAGTTGAGGCGTGCGGGGGGTGCGAGTCGTGCCGGTTGATGCGGCCGCGCGGGGAGGGGGAGATTGATCATCCGGATCTGCATGTGATCCGCAAGGAGTTGGCGGGGACCTCGAGCAACGCGACGCTGCGGTCGCGCAAGCAGATGAACATACCTATCGACCTATTGCGCGAGTTCATGGTCGGTGGTGAGAGTGGGGACGGGAAGTTTCACGAATCGCCGGCGTACAAGACGGCCGCGCTGCGGCATGGGAAGGTGTTTGTCATTGACGAGGCGGAACTGCTTGATGCGCGCGGGCAGAACACGTTGCTGAAGACGCTGGAGGAGCCGCCGGCCGGGACGTACATCATTCTGGTGACGAGCCAGGCGGACAAGCTGCTGATCACGATCCGCAGCCGGTGCCAGCGCGTGTCGT
Source organism: uncultured Phycisphaeraceae bacterium (assembly GCA_964532795.1). Taxonomy (GTDB): domain Bacteria; phylum Planctomycetota; class Phycisphaerae; order Phycisphaerales; family Phycisphaeraceae; genus CAZHJL01. Next base: position 9,592 of record CAZHJL010000124.1, read on the forward strand.
TCGGGCCGCTGCCCGATGAGGTGGTGGGGCAGTGGATTGATCAGCATCATGCGGACGTGGACGCCGAGGAGCGTGCGTGGTTGATCAGCTTCGCGGCCGGGAGCCTGGGGCGCATCGAGTTGGCACGCGACTATGACCTGCATGCCTGGGCGCGGCAGGTGCTGCCGGGGATTGATGCGATGGCGAAGGGGCAGTTCGATGCGGAACTCGGGCAGACGATGGCCGGGCTGGTCGATGAGTTTGCGCAGGCATGGGTGAAGAACCATGCGAACGCTTCGAAGGATGCGGCGAACCGGATGGGGGCGGGATTGATGTGGTCGATGATCGCGGGGCATGCGCGGCAGCGGCTGAGTGCGATGGCCGCGCGGTGTGAGGTGGGGGACCTGGCGGGCGGCGAGGATGCCACGGCGCCGTGGCTGGGCGTGATCGATGCGATCCGCGAGGCGGAGATGAATCTCGCGTCGAATGTGAACGCGGGGCTTGTGGCGGATCACCTTGCGGCAAAGATGATGGGGAGTCTTGGGGAAAGGCACGTAGGCACGTAGGCACGAAGGCACGAAGCAGAGGCGATGGAATTGAATCGGTGGAGCGAAGTCTTGGAAGGGCACTGGCGGACAAGCCGCCAGTGGCACCTTCGGAGAAGATGGAACCACAGATGCACACGGATGCACGCGGATAGGATTCTGACCAGTTAACCAGTTAACCAGTTAACTAGTACTGTGTCACGGCTGAGTCTTTGGGTATAGGTGTTTGAGCTTGATCCG
>CAZHJL010000125.1:0-10098 GCA_964532795.1 uncultured Phycisphaeraceae bacterium
CTGCTCTGGTTCCGCCGTCAGCACCGATTGGAGCTTTTGAGATAGTTACTTAGTCCTACGTCCCCGTGTGTACGAAGGACGGGGGTCAAGACTCTTGACGATCGCGGCTGTAGTGCGCCCGTGTACTCGAGAGACGATCGCCGACCTGCTCGAAGTCGTCGTGGGCAGCAAAGAGGGAGCCACGAGACGACTGGGGCCCGCCTCGTGGTTCAGACACTGGGACACGGGAGCTGGCAACCAGGACGTGTATCTGGTGGAGTACATGGTCGATTACCCGATTCCATTGCAGGGGGAACTCGCGGAAGTAGTGGTCAAATGGCGAGGACGTGCACTCGGATTCAGCGTAACCCGGAGCACGCCGTTCGCTAACCAGTACTACTCCGCGTCCCAGGACTTAGACGGGTCTCCGTAACTTGCAGATCATCGGGCTCGATGCGCCCGGGCGCCACCCGTGTCGGTGCCTTCGATGTATTGCGGCGCTTCGCGGGGGGTGAGCAGCACCGGCATCACAGGTGATCCGCATCCCGTTTCGCACTGCGGAGGCGGCGCCACGCGGAATCAGCCACGCCCCCTTCCCATCGCCCTGCATAAGCGGCGTCCAACGCGGCGTTGCGTTGCAATGTCACGCGAGGAGGCAAGTGCCATGACACGGACTGAAGGTGTATGTCTGCGGAATCTCTCAGTGTTCGTCGCGATCGCCGCGCTGCTCGCCGCCGCGCCGTTGATTTGGGGTGGGAAGGCGGATGACAACCCGTCGTACGGCGGCGGCTACCGGGGCGTGGACCGGACGGGCGTGTATCCCGCGGACGGGCTGATCCGCAAGTGGCCGCAGGACGGTCCGAAGCTGCTGTGGACCTATGACAAGCTGGCCGTCGCCTGGTCGAGCGTGACGGTGTGGGACGGGAAGGCGTACGTGCTCGGCGGCACGGAACCGGGCCGGCTCTACTGCTTGAACGTCGCGGACGGTCGGCTGCTGTTTGCGAAGGGTTACGGGCCCGATCGCAAGGAGGGACGCTTCCCGGCCGCGCGGAGCACGGTCGAGATCCACGGCGGACGGGCGTACTTCGCCAGCGGTGACGGGGTGATCCATTGCCTCGATGCGTCGACCGGCGACCCGGTGTGGTCGGTGGACACCGTCAAGGCCTTCGCCAACAAGGTGCCCGGGCACGGGTACAACCTCACGCCCCTGATCCACGACGGGAAGCTGATCTGCGCCATCCGGCGCGGCAAGCACACGCATGTGGCGCTGGACCTGAAGACGGGCGATGTCGTCTGGGCCAGTGAGCCGAGCACGCTGGCTATCGGCGACAGCTCGCCCGTGCTCGTGCCGCACGAGAAGCAGCCGCTGATCCTCGACAACCTGTGGCACGCGCTGGTGGCGATCGATCCGGACTCGGGCAAGATCGTGTGGCAACACAAGGAAGGCCGCACCGGCACGATGATGACGCCGGTGGTGCGCGGCGACAAGGTGCTGGCGGACATGGGCGGCCATCGCGCGGTGCTGTTCGAGCGCACCACGGACGGCGATGCCCCCTTCCGCAAGGTGTGGAAGCTGGATAATGGGCTTGACGACATCAGCCAGGCGCTGATCCTCGACGGCAAGGTGTTCTACCTGCGGCGGGGCCAGCGGGAGGTCGAGCGGAAGGAGACGAAGAACGGCAAGACCATCACGCGCAAGGTGCGTGAGAAGTACATGGCCCTGGAGGCGCGAGACCTGGAAACGGGCAAGGTGCTACAGACGACGGCGGTGCGCGCCAGCGGCTCGCTGTCGGCCGCGGACGGGATGATCTACCTGGTCACCGGCGGCGAGAAGCGCTGGCAGGGCTCGGACGGCATCGAGGCGTGGATCTCGCTCGTGCGTCCGACGCAGCGGGGCTTCGAGATTGTCAGCGAATTCAAGCCGGTGCGGGCGAAGAAGGAAGTCTGGGTCAACGCCGCCATCGCGGACGGCCGCCTCTTCTTCCGCCAGGGCCGCCGCATCAGTTGCTACGACCTGCGGCCGGCCAGCTACGGCGACAGCCTGAAACCGAGGGGCGACTGACCGGAGTCGGGCCGTCTGGTACCATCCCACGGTGGTTGTTCGCCAGGGACGTGATCCACCATGGGCCGATCGGTTTCTTTCTTCATTGTCGGACTGCTTTCAGGGGCGGTCGTCACGAGCGCGGTGTTCACGTTTTACGTGCGCGATCTTCGCCGCGCAGCCGGCGGAGCTAGCGGCGGCGCCCAGCGGTACGTGCTCAAGCTGGCGCACGGGTTGGATGAGAAGCATCCGGTGCACGCCGCGATGGTGCACATGCAGCAGCGGCTGACCGAGCTATCGGGTGGGCAGGTTGAGTTGCAGATCTTCCCCGGCGGGCAGTTGGGCAACGAGACACATTGTCTCGAACTGCTGCAGCAGGGCGAACTGGCGATGACGAAGACCTCGGCCGCGCCGATGGAGAGTTTCGTGCCGGAGATGGCGGTGTTCGGTCTGCCCTATGTGTTTCGCGACCGCGCGCACTACTGGCAGGTGCTGGACGGGCCGATCGGGCAGGAATTGCTGCTGAAAGGCGAGTCGGACGGGTTGCGCGGCCTGTGTTACTACGATGCGGGGGCGCGCAGTTTCTACACGGTGGACAAGCCGGTGCGCGAGCCGTCCGACCTGCAGGGACTGAAGATCCGCGTGCAGAAGAGCCAGACGGCGATGCAGCTTGTGCGCGCCTTCGACGCCGCGCCGGCGGCCATCGCCTGGGGCGAGTTGTACTCGTCCCTGCAGCAGGGCACGGTGGACGGGGCCGAGAACAACCTGCCCAGCTACCGGTCGAGCGGGCACTGGGAGGTGGCCAAGTATTTCTGCGTGAACGAGCACACGCGCGTGCCGGACGTGCTGCTGATGAGCGCGGCGATCTGGGACGACCTGCCGCCGCGCGTGCGGCGCTGGGTCAGCCAGGCGGCGGCCGAGTCAAGCCAGGTGCAGCGCGAGCTGTGGACGAAGCGCAGCCAGGAAGTGCGCCGCGAGTTGGAGAACATGCCGGAAGGCAAGCGCGTCACCTTCATCGAACCCGACCAGCAGGCCTTCGCCGCGCAGGTGGTGGGCATGCGCGAGCGGTTCGCGAGCGGCGACGTGCTGGTCCTGCTGCAACGGATCCGCGAGACGAAGTGAAACCGGTTAGCCGGCGATACATCGACACACGCGAGGCGGCGCTGCTCCTGTTGCGGCTGCCGGTTATCGCCGTGTTCGCGCTGCTGGTGCTCGTCGTGCTGTTCGGGGTGTTCATGCGGTACCTCTTCCAGGCGCAGCCGGGGTGGACTGAGGAGCTGGCGAGATTCCTGCTCATCTGGCTGTCGATGCTCGGGGCGGCGCTGGCCTACGCGCGGCGAGCGCACCTGGGCATCGACGTGCTGCATCAGAAGCTGGACCCCGCGGCCGGGCGGTGGCTGTCGGTGATCGGCCACGTGCTGGTGCTCGCCTTCGCGCTGTGGGTGATGGCGCTGGGCGGCGCGGACGTTGTGCAGCGCACGATGGCCACCGGACAGGTGGCCCCGGCGCTGCAGATTCGCAAGGGATTCGTCTACGTCGTCACGCCGGTCAGCGGCGCGGCCTTCGTGCTGCTGGCGATCGAGGGCATCGTGCTGAACCTGCGCGGCCGGCAGCTTCCGGAAGATGTCAAGCCCGGCGCGGAGACGGGCGAGGCGGGCGCGGCCGCGGATTAGGCAAGTGCAACACGATGGAAGTTGAAGCGGTCATCCTGGTGCTCAGTTTCTTCCTGCTGCTGGTGATGGATGTGCCGGTGGCGTTCGCGATCGCCATCGCGGCGTTTCTCGCGGCGGCGGCGATCGGGCCGACCGATCCGCAGTACCTGGTCGCGCATACGATGGCGTCCAAGCTGGACAGCTTCGCGCTGCTGGCCATTCCGTTTTTCATCCTCGCCGGGGCGCTGATGGGCGAAGGCGGCATGGCGCGGCGGCTGATCGACTTCGCCAACGCGCTGGTCGGGTCCCTGCGCGGCGGGCTGGCGTACGTGAGCACGCTGACCTGCATGCTGTTCGGGGCGATCTCCGGCTCCGCGGCCGCGGCGGTGTCGTCCATCGGCGGGTTCATGATCCCCGAGATGGATCGCAGCGGCTACGACCGGCGCTTCGCGGTGGCGGTGACCACCACCGCCGCGACGACGGGGCTGATCATCCCGCCGAGCAACATCATGATCGTGTACACCGTGGTGGCGTCGAACGTGACGATCGCGGCGATGTTCATGGCGGGCATCCTGCCGGGCATTCTGATCGGGCTGGGCATCATGGGCGCGGCGATGCTCGTCTGCCGGCGACGGGGCTACGGCGCCGCCAGGAAGGAGCAACGGCCGCCTCTCGGCGATGCGTCGCTTCGCGCCCTGCCGAGCCTGATGCTGATCGTCATCGTCCTGGGCGGCATCTTCGGCGGCGTCTTCACGGCGACGGAGGCGTCGGCGGTGGCGGTGCTGTATGCGTACATCGTCGGCGCGTGGATTCATGGTGAATTGTCGCACCGGGCGTTGCCGAAGCTGGTCAGCCGCGCGGCGGTGACCACCGGTGTCGTCATGCTGCTGATCGGCGCCAGCCAGGCCATGAGCTGGGTATTGGCCTACGAGCAGATCCCGCAGAACACCAGCAAAGCCCTGCTGGGCCTGACCGACAATCCCTTTGTGCTGCTGCTGATCATCAACGTGACGCTGCTGATCGTGGGCACGTTCATGGACATGACCCCGGCCGTGCTGATCTTCACGCCGCTGTTCCTGCCGGTGGCGCGTGAGCTGGGCATGCACCCGGTGCAGTTCGGGGTGATCATGATCGCGAACCTGTGCATCGGCCTGTGCACCCCGCCGGTGGGGACGTGCCTGTTCGTGGGCTGCAGCGTGGGCAAGACACGCATCGCGGACGTATCGCGTCAGATGATCCCCTTCTTCATCGCGATGGTGGTCGGGTTGATGGTGATCACGTACTGGGAAGGCCTGACGATGTGGCTGCCGCGCGTGATGGGGTTGGTGTGAGAGTGGTCGGTCGAAGATTACTTCGGTGCCGGCGGGCCGGCTGCTCGTGGCCCGCCGTGCCACGTCAGTCGAACGTCACGCTCTCCGCGTGTTCCACGTGATTGCCCTCGCGTGTCGTCAGTTTGAGGTTGTTGAAGCGCACATCGCGCACCGGGCTCTCGGCCAGGCCGCGGATGACCACGGCTCGCGCGGCGTCGGCGCAGGTGATGTTGCTGACGTTCACGTTGCGCACGATCGGCGGCGTGTCGGTCAGCGGCTCGAGCGTGCTCATGCTGTATCGCAGGTTAATGAGCACGGCCTCGTCGCGGATGCGGTCCATCCAGATGTTCTGGAAGGTGATGTTCTCGATGATGCCGCCGCGCCCGGGCATGGTCTTGATGCGCAGGCCGCGGGCGGTGCCGTGGAAGACGCAGTGGGTGGCGAAGACGTTGCGCACGTCGCCGGACATCTCGCTGCCGATGACCACCCCGCCGTGGCCGCGCGCGGTGCGACAGTGGCGGACGACGATGTTCTCACTCGCGCGGCCGGCGCGCCAGCCGTCCTCATTGAGGCCGGACTTGATGACCACGCAGTCGTCGCCGGTGTCGGTGTCGGTGTACTCGATGAGCACGTTGCGGCTGGAGTCCGGGTTGACGCCGTCGGTGTTCGGGCCTCGCGTTTCGATGCTCACGCCTCGGATGATGACGTTCTCGCAGTAGGTCGGGTGGATGGTCCAGAACGGTCCGTCAATGATGCGGACGCCCTCGATGAAAACGTTGGTGCATTCGAAGGGCTCGATGAAGCACGGCCGCAGACCGCCAAACTCGGCGATGTGGCGCTGTTCGATCGGCGTGCCGGGGATGGCCATCTCGTAGAGTCTCTGCGCAACGGGGCGCTGGGTCTTGCTCCACGGCCACCAGGCGTGGCCCTGGCCGTTGAGCGTGCCCCGGCCGGTGATGGCGATGTTGTTCCGCCCGGCCGCGCGGATGAGCGGCGAGAAGTTGAGGCAGTCCATGCCTTCCCATCGTGTTCGCACGGCCGGGAGGTAGTCGTCGAAGTCGGTGCTGAAGCGCAGTTCGGCGTCTCGCTCGAGGTGGAGGTTGACGTTCGACTTGAGGACGATGGGGCCGGTGAGCCACACACCTGCGGGGATGGCGACCATGCCGCCGCCGGCAGCGTGACAGGCGTCGATGGCGCCATTGACGGCGGCGGTGTTGTTGACGGCGCCGCCCTCGATCGCGCCGTAGCCGGTGATGTCAGTCCGTCGATCCGGGAAACTCGGCCGGTCCAGTCGCGGGAATTGAAACGGTGCGTCAACCGGTTCAATCCCATGCGGCATGAACTCCGGCCCGGCTTCATATCGCTTGATCATCTCCGGCCTTTCATTTCGCGTTGGCGGCCGCCCCGCCGGCGCGCCCCATGCGCATTTTGGCAGCCGACGGGACGCATTCTGCGATCAATAAGTACCACACCGCCTACGTTACAGAATGGCTTTCGGGTCCGCGACACCCGTCGACACGACGGTTCGCATCCTAACGCGTTCTCAGGAGTACTGCCGATGTTCGTTCACCGTGCCTTTTCACCGATGCTCGCCATCCTGTTGTCTGCGCCGGTTCTCGCGTGGGCAAACAGCGCCGAGGAGCCGGCGCTGGGTTCGCGCGACTTCTACCCCTCCGCTGCGCGCCCGGTCGGCTACCGCGGTGACGGCAACGGCGCTTTCCCCGGCGCGACGCCGGTGATCACGTTCTGGGAAGGCACGCCCCGGCGGGTCGAGATGGAGTACCGTGACAAATGGGGACGCGAGAAGACCGAGGAGACATGGGACTTCGCGGACGACAAGCCGCACAACATTGCGTGGAAGACGCGCATGCCCGCGTGGGCGAATTCGCAACCGATCGTCGTGGGCGACCGGGTGTTCACTTACGCCGAGCCGCACACGCTCGTCTGCGTTGATGCGAACAGCGGGAAGATTCTCTGGCAGCGCGGCAACGCGATCTGGAACGTGGCGGGCCTGCCGGGCGAGGGCGTCGCCGCGCGTCTGGAAAGAATGGCGGATGTGTATCGCGTGTGCCACAACTTCATGCGCCACATCAACGTGAACAAGCCGTCGCCGGCCGAGGCGGAGCCGCTGTGCGAGACGTTCAGCGCGGCTGTCCTGCCGCGCCTGGTGGCGGCGCTCAAGCAGGTGGATCCGGAGACCGACTACAGCAACGCCGCCGCGCAGGTGCGGCAGGCCCTTGATGACTATCGCAAGGCGAAGAAGGACCCCAAGTCGAAGAAGGGCAAGAAGGTCTCCGAGAAGCAGTTCATGGCGCTGGCCAGTCAGGTGAAGGACCGGATCGAGGCCATCAGCGGCCTCAAGGTCAACCTTGCCCCGCCGTGGGGCAACATGATCGGGCGCTGCATGACCGCACCGGTCAGCGACGGCCGACACGTGTACGCCTCTTTCTCGCCAGGTCAGATCGCGTGCTACGACTTGAATGGCAATCGCAAGTGGGCGCGATACATCGAACCCGACGGCAACCGCACACCGGTGCAGTCGCCGCTGCTGGTCGGAGACGTGCTCGTCGATATGCACGGGGGCACGACGGTGTTGCGCGGCTTGAACAAGCATACGGGCGAAACACTGTGGGAAGCGCCGACGCGCAATGCGAAGGCCAAGGGACGCAAGGGCGGGTACTACGTCGGCGGGCACAAGATCGTGCGGCTGCGGAACGGCGATGCCGAAATGGATGTCATCGTCACGAGCCTTTGCAACATCATCCGCCCGACCGACGGCAGGGAACTGGGGCATCTGCCGTGGCCGGACGATCGCTACGGGCCGTCGGGCGGGCACTCGATCTTCAACGCGGGCAACTTGGTATACAAGAGCACCTGCGGCGACGGGGGCGGCTCTCCGTTCGTCTGCTATGAACTGAAACTGGTTGACCGTGACACGGTAACGGCAACCGAGCGATACGCGGTGGACCGCAGCCCCGGCTACCAGGGCCAGATCGCCATTGACGGTGTTCTGCTGACGACGCGCAACAGCGGCACGGTGATGGATGCCGCCAGCGGCGAGGTGCTGGTCAAGGGCAGTCGCCGCCGCAAGCTGTTCGAGTTGAGCACGATCCTTGCCGGCAACTACGTGTTCCACATCGATGACAATTCGCGTGATCAACTGATGGACACGTGGCTGGGCCGCACGCGCCCGGACGGCTGGACGATGGAGCTGATCAGCGTGACCGATGTGAGCAACCCGAAGGCGCCGAAGCCGATCGATAGTCGCAACGTGCTGGGGGTCAAGGCCGCGCCGCCGATCCCGTGGATGCAGCGACTGGCGCCCGAACTGTACGATGACGACACCTACTGGGGCTCATGGTGCGCGAAGCCGGCGCACTTCATGCACATCGACACCGGCATGTTCGCGAGCGGCAATCGCCTGTTCATCCGGTCCGTCTCGCATCTGTACTGCATCGGCGATCCGGACGTGAAGTACGACTGGAATCCCAAGTCACGGCCGGCTGATATCACCGCGGCGCTGCGCTGAGCCGCGCCGGTCGCGGCGCACCGCTAATCGAGCGGCGGCATCGCGAAGTCGTCGCCGGTTTGCTCGATCCACCGGGCGAGCATGGCGTGGAGGCGGGCGCGTTGGGCGGCGAAGACCTTGTCGTGGGCGAGGTTGATCTGTTCGTAGGGGTCGTCGTTGAGGTTGTGCATCAGCCAGTCGTGCCCGGGCTGGATGATGTATTTCCAGTTGTCGCGGGTGACCACGCCGCGCCATTGCTTGTTGACCGAGTGCGGATGCTGCTTGCGGGGGATCTGCTGGAGGTAGGCGGATTCGGGTTCGGCGTCGCGGTCCGGGCCGCCCGGGTGATTCGGGTGGTTCGATGGCAGGACGTGGTTGGCGTAGCTGTGTCCGACCATGGCGTGCGGCGCGGGGATGCCGCAGAGGCCGAGGGTGGTCGGGGCGATATCGACGTGGTTCATCACCGCGTCGCTGACGCCCCCGCCGCAATGCCCGGCCGCGCGCAGGCCGCCGATGATCATGGGGATGCGGATGGATTCCTCCCACGGCGAACTCTTGCCGAACTGCCCGTGGCTGCCCTGCATGTCGCCGTGGTCGGAGAAGAAGCAGATGATGGTGTCCTCGTCGACATCCAGTTGGCGCAGGGCCTCTCGCATGCGTCCGAGGTTCCAGTCGAGATTTTCGATCATTGCGTGGTAACCGGCGAGGTCGAAGCGCGCCTGGTTCTCGCACCACGGCACCGCCGGCACGTTCGGCCGCAGTTGCACATCGGCGGGCGTGTGGCGGAAGGCCCACTCCTCGGGCGCGACGTAGGGATCGTGCGGCGGCTGCACCGAGAGCACGGCGAAGAAGGGCTGATACTCGCCTTCATCCTGTCGCCGCACGTGTTCGTCCAGGTGCTGGATGAACAGGTCGGTCAGTGCATCGGTTTCGTAGCCGTCCAATCGCCACGGCGTTTCGCAGCCGGAGCCGTGCACGTAGCAGCGGTACTGGGCGTTGTTGTTCTCGTAGCCGATCCAGTGGTCGAACCCGCCGCGCCGGTCGGGGTCGATGTAGTGCGGCGAATTGCTGCCGTCCAGGTGCCACTTGCCGATATACGCGGTGTGGTATCCCGCGGCCTTGAAGGGCGCGGCGAGAGTGGGAATCGACGGATCAAGGGGCGAGGGCGTGCGCGTGCAGCCGTGCTGATGCGGGTAGAGGCCGGTCAGCAGCGACCCGCGAAACGGCGTGCACCACGGCGCGCCGGCCACCGCGCAGTCGAAGCGCACGCCGTCGCGGGCCAGGCGGTCGATGTTGGGCGTGGAGACGTTCGGGTCGCCGCGGTAGCCGAGGGACTGGGCGCGATGCTGATCGCCGAAGACCCAGACGACGTTCGGCCTTCTCGTGGGTTGGGGTGTCATGGTGACTTCCTGCGGTTGCGAACTGGATTTGGGGAGAAACGCTATGAATACCAGCAATTCGGATGATTGGCCAGTTGCCGCGGGCGGCCGGCGCGAGAAAGATTGCACTGGCGGCGCGTCACGCATGGCGTGGCCGCGCTGTACGTTGTAATACTGAGTAACTATCTCAAAAGCTCCAATCGGTGCTGACGGCGGAACCAGAGCAGCC
>CAZHJL010000126.1:0-9299 GCA_964532795.1 uncultured Phycisphaeraceae bacterium
GAAACCACAAGACAACAGAATCCCGGACAGTAGTGGCGAGACGCCCACCCCACCAAGGAGATCCGATGGCGGGCGAGACGCGCAACCCGCCGAGCAGGTGCGATGGCGATCAGCCACGCCCTTTCAGACCGGCCGGACGCCCTGTGGGGCCCGCGAAGCGAAAAAGGGCCATGGTGTGCGCACTTTGCGACCCCAAAAATCCGGGAATTCGCCGGGTCGGACAAGTTTTTTCGTGTCCGGCCGCGACGGGAGTTGCGCGCGTCGGGCGGCGAAAACAGGCCATCGCGTGCGCACCAGGGCGGTCTTTCGGCCAAGGGTAGAAGGGGGTCGTGCGCTCAGGCCCGATCCCCCATGCCGCGCGTGCATGGGCTCGACCCCCTCGACAGCAAAGGATGCCAATCATGCCCCCTCGATCAGCGCGCGAAAACCGGCGAAATCCCGCGGAATCTGAGAGAGCCCGACAGAACCGGGCCGAAACGGCGCAAAAACGCGGCACTTCTGATCGGTTTGTCAGCCTGTTTCTTACGCGGGAGTGCTGTTTGGGTCGACCCTCGCGCCTGAGAACGCGCCAGCGGGGGTTGGCCCGCGCCGAAGCTAAGCCTATGGCGCGACCGGGCCTTTGCTCGATCGCCGTAGCAACAACAGCCAACCCATTGCGTGCCCCCCATGCACCGGGTACGATCTCCCGGCTCGGTTGACTCCGTGTTACGGCCTCGTCGCTTGGCCAGGTGGGCGACGGGATGTGAAACCCCTTACCTGGCGACATTTGGAATCAGGCGGCGCTGCCGCGCAGCCGGCTCGGGCCTCGCCCGACCTCGCCGCGCACGGCGACCGTGTGACACGGAGTGCTTTGGATATGCCTATCGTCCCCCTGCCCGTGATGCAGGAAGAGGAAGAAGAGCGGCGGCGCAACGGGCGGCCGTCCGAGGATGGGCCGCGCACCGTCGTGGTGCGTTACGGATACATGCGCCAGATCGCCGAGCTGCGCATCGACGAAGACGAGCAGATCGGTTGCGGCACGAAGATGGTCATCCGCACGTCGCGCGGCATCGAACTGGCCACCATGCTCACCACCGTCTGCGCCAACGCCGGGTGCGGGCATTCGGTCACCCGCAAGCAGATGCTGCAATACGTCGAGGCGTCCGGCGGGAAGAACTACCCGTTCACCAGCCAGGGACGCGTGTTGCGCGTGGCGACCAGCGAGGACATCATCGAGCAGGACCGCCTGGACGGCCGCAAGAAGGAGATCGGCAAGTTCGCCAAGGAACTCATCCGCGAGATGGACCTGCCGATGAAGCTGGTGGATGTCGAGCTGCTGCTGGGCGGGGAACGGATCATTTTCCACTACACGTCCGAGCAGTGGGTGGACTTTCGCGAACTGGTCAAACGCCTGGCCAGCGAGTACCAGACGCGCATCGAGATGCACCAGGTCAACGCCCGCGACGAAGCGCGTCTGGTGGCCGACTACGAAAAGTGCGGCCAGCACTGCTGCTGCAAGCAGTTCCTCAAGGTGCTCAAGCCCGTCTCCATGAAGGCGGCCAAGATTCAGAAGGCCACGCTGGACCCGTCGAAGATTTCCGGTCGCTGCGGGCGGCTGATGTGCTGCCTCCGCTACGAGGAGAAGACCTACGATGAACTGCGCAAGCGCCTGCCGCACAAGCAGACCCGCGTCATGACCGAGGATGGCATCGGCACGATCATCGACAGCCAGATCCTCACGCAGCTCGTGCTGGTGCGTCTGGATCGCACCGGCGCTCCGGCCGCGTACGCGCTGGAGAACGTCACGAAGCTCAGCAAGGAGGAAGAGGCGAAGATTCTCGAGGAGCAGCGCGAGGCGGCGGCGAAGGAGGCGGAGCGGGCCCGGTCGGAAGGTTACGGCCGGCAGGGCGGGCGGCGGTCCGGGCGGCGGCGCGATCGCGAGGACAAGGCCGACAAGGCCGCGTCCGACGCGGGGAAGGCCGGCGGCGCGTCCGACACGAGCGGCGAGGACGAAGGCGGCGCGGCCAAGAAGCGCCGGCGGCGGCGGCGACGTCCGCGCGGCGGCAAGGGCGAAGGTCCCTCCGGACCGGGCGACGGACAGTCAGCCGGCGAAGGCGACCAAGGCTCGGTCGGCTACAAGGGCGCCGGATCGGACGGGCAGTCGTCGGACGCCGCGCCCGGGGACGGCGCGTCGAAGAAGAAACGGCGGCGTCGGCGACGTCGTCGCGGGCGCGGCGGCGGCTCGGGCGGCGGTGATGGCGACGGCGGCGGCGGCGGAGACAGCGCGTGACGTGCTTGACGACGGAACCGGACTTTGCGTGTTCAGCGAGGTGAACCATGGCAAAGGTCATCGTGGTGGGACTCGGACCGATCGGACGCGCGTGTGCGCACGCGGCGAGGTGCCAGCCGGGGATGGAACTGGTGGGCCTGGTCGACAGCAGTGAGAAGAAAGTCGGCCTGACGCTGGAGGAACTGGACGGCAACGACGCGGACGCCGGCCCGCGCGTGGTCGGCGATGTGCCGGCCGCGCTGGGTGCGGAGCCGACGGTGGCGATCGTCAGCACGGTGTCGCGCTTCGATGCCATGGCGCCGATGCTGCGCGACCTGGCCGAGGCGGGCGTGCACGTGGTCAGCAGTTGCGAGCAGATGACCTGGCCCTGGTATCGCCACGCGGCGCTGGCCGATGAGATGGACGCGCTGGCGAAGGAAAAGGGCGTGGCGATGCTCGGTACAGGCGTCAATCCCGGCTTCGTGATGGACAGCCTGGCGGTGACGCTGGCCAGCGTGGTCCGCCGCGTGCAGAAGGTGCGCTGCGTGCGCCGGGTGGATGCGGGGTTGCGGCGGAACTCGCTGCAGCGCAAGGTCGGCGCGACGATGAAGGTGGACGAGTTCAACGAACTGGCGCGCATCGGCAAGATCGGTCACCAGGGCATCGCCGAATCGGTCGCCCTGATCGCGCATGGGCTGGGACATGCGGTTGAGCCGGGGAGCGTGCAGGTCGGTCTCGATCCGGTGGTGGCCGAGGAGCCGACGCCGTCGGAGATCGGCCTGATCGAACCGGGCCGCGTGTGCGGGATGAAGAACACGGCCAGGTGGCAGGACGATTCACTCGAGGTCGAGCTGGAACTGATGATGGCCGTGGGGCTGGTGGACACGAAGGACAAGATCGCGATCCAGGGCCCGGTGTCCTTCGCGATGAAGATTCCCGGCGCGGTGCCGGGCGACTCGGCGACCGTGGCCGTACTGATCAACTACGCGCGGCTGATGGAATCGACCCGGCCCGGGCTCCGCACGATGCTGGACATGCCGCCGGCGGGGTGCCGGTAGATTGACGGAGCGAATCCGCAGATTGCGCAGATTTCGCAGATTGGGGTTGAACGACAGAAACACGGAGGGCACGGAGAACAGATGGTCAAACGCGCTGGTTTCTCTGTGATCTGTATGCCTCTGTGGTGAATCTTCTTCTGGGTCAAACGTCATGCTCGCCCACCCCGAGAACCTGTCGAAGCCCGGCCTCTTCATCACCGCCACCGATACCGGTGTCGGCAAGACGGTGGTCGGCTGCGCCATCGCGGCGGCTCTGCGGCAGGCCGACAGCGCCGTTCGGGTCGGCGTGTTCAAGCCGTTCGCCAGCGGCTGCCGGTGGGTGGGCGGCGAGCTTGTGAATGGTGACGCCGCGGCGCTCAAGCGCTTCGCCGCATGTGATCTTCCGCTTGAGGTCATCAACCCGCTCCGCTACGAGCCGGCGCTGGCCCCGGGCGTGGCCGCGGCGCAGTGCGGGCAGGCGCCGGACTACGAGCTGGTCGCCGCGAGTCTGCGTCGGATCGACGCGGCGAGCGACATTGTGATTGTCGAAGGTGCGGGCGGGCTGCTGGTCCCGCTGGACGGCCGCGACTCGCCGACGACGGTGCTCGACCTCATCGCCGCGCTGGGCTACCCGGTGCTCATCGTCACCCGCGCCCTGCTGGGCACGCTGAACCACACCGCGCTGACGGTCGCTTCGCTGCGGCACAAGCGTTGCCGCATCGCGGGCATCGTGATGAACAACGTGGACGTTAGCGAGGCCGCGCTGGCCGAAGACCCCTCGATCGAGAGCAACCGAGCGTGGCTGGAGCACATGACCGGCGTGCCGGTGCTGGCGAGTCTGCCGCGCTGTGAAGACATGGATGCGGCGCCGGAAGCCGGCGCGTTGCCGGCGCGGCTCGTCGAGGCGGTCGCACGTGTTCAATGGTCGGGACTGGCGGGCAAGCCGGTTCCGGTGGACTGATCCTACTCCCCCAACCCCAGCACATCGCGTTTTCCCACGTAGCGGCCATAGGCGTCGAACTCGATCAGCAGGCTGAAGACGGGCACGATGGCGCCCCCTTCGTCCGGCACGTAGATCCAGCGGCGATCCCGGTCCACGCCGGGGGAGCCCAGCAGTGTGAGCACTTCGATGCGCGTCATGCCCACTTCCAGTTGCTTTGCCCGCTCGCGCACCACCTCGAGCGAGTACTTCTGTTGTCGGCGAGCCAGTTCGTACGCGGTGGCCGCCTCCATCGGCGTGCGGCAGGCGGGCAGCGCGGCGAGGGGCAATGCCGACAGCAGGATGGCCGCCAGGCGGAATCGTTGCATGGGATGGTTCCGTGACAAGTCGTGTGTGTCAGGGCCGATCGAACCACAGCATCTTACGCGTCAACGTCGGGTCGCGCCGATCGGACTTGAGCAGCCATCCGCTGGGTTCGCAGTCCCACTCGGCGAGGCGCTGTTCCAGGCCGGCGGAGTCGCGATCCACGGCCCACGGTCCGAGGATGAGCCGGCCGCGCGGAGCCAGGTAGTTGCCCAGAAGGTGCTCCAGGAATGCGTGCTCGCGATGGGGCGGGGCATAGCTGAGTTCGTGCACGTGCACGAAGTCGAATACTCGCGGCGGCGTCCACGTGACCGCGTTGGCGACGTGGAACCGATCAGGCGGGAACGCGGCCCGACGCCGCGCCAGGTCGATCAACTCGGGCGAAATGTCCACGCCGTGGAACGTGACATCCAGCCCCGAGCCGCCGACCCATCGCTCGAGGCACTCGAGGAGGTAGCCGTTGGTGCAGCCGACATCGAGGAACGCGCCGTCACGGTCGATCGCCTCGAGGATCATCATCACCCGCGTGTAGTGCCAGCGTCGTTCGTCCCCGCCGCTGCCCGACTGGGCGCGCGGGTTCTCGCGCGGCAGGTACGCGGCCGCGGTGGCCTGCCGCCGCAGGTCGTACCACCGGGCCTCGTCGATCCGCCCGGCCGCGAGCGCTTCGGTCAGTTCGTCGCAGAGCGCGTTGAGATTGTCCGGCGTATGCCTCGGCTGGAAGTCGGACATGTGGCGGAGCCCCTGTTGGGATGGGGTGATGATAGCAGGGCGGTTGGGCGGCGCGCGGGTGCATCGGCATGTTCGTCTTCGATGGCGGGCGAGACGCCCGCCCCGCTTCGGAAGGGGAAAGGCCCCGCCGCGGGGGCGAGGCCTTTCGTAGGTCGCTGGTTGTTGGCCGCTCGATCAGCCGAGGCGCTTCTTGAGGGCTTCCAGTTCGTCCTTCAGGCCTTGGGGCAGCTTGGCGCCGAAGCTGGCGAAGTGCTCTTCGATGAGCGGGATTTCCTGCTTCCATTCGTTCGGGTCGACCTTCAGCAGTTCTTCCATGTCCTCGTCGGTCACGTCCACGCCTTCCAGGTCGAGGGCGCTCTTGGTGGGCATGAGGCCGATGGGGGTTTCGACCGCGTCGGCCTTGCCTTCGCAGCGTTCGAAGATCCACTTGAGGATACGCGAGTTCTCGCCGAAGCCCGGCCAGAGGAACTTGCCGTCTTCGCTCTTGCGGAACCAGTTGACGTAGAAGATTTTGGGCATCTTGTCGCCGCCCTTTTCACCCAGCTTGAGCCAGTGGGTGAAGTAGTCGCCCATGTGGTAGCCGCAGAACGGCAGCATGGCCATGGGGTCGCGTCGGAGGACGCCGACCTTGCCGGCGGCGGCGGCCGTCTTCTCGCTGCTCATCACCGAGCCGAGGAAGGTGCCGTGCTGCCAACTGGTGGCTTCGTGGATGAGCGGCACGACCGAAGCGCGGCGGCCGCCGAAGAGGATCGCGTCGATCGGCACGCCGGCCGGGTCTTCCCATTCATCGGCGATGACCGGGCACTGGCGGGCGGGCGCGGTGAAGCGGGCGTTGGGGTGCGCCGCGGTGCGATCGGAATCCGGCGTCCACGGGCGGCGCAGCCAATCGATCGCGCTGGCCGGGGGTTCATCGGACATGTCTTCCCAGTAGACGTCGCCGTCTTCGGTCAGGGCGCAGTTGGTGAAGACGCAGTTCTCCTTGAGCGACTCCATGGCGTTGGGATTCGAATCGTAGTTCGTGCCCGGGGCCACGCCGAAAAAGCCGGCTTCGGGGTTGATCGCATAGAGGCGGCCGTCGGGGCCGAACTTCATCCAGGCGATGTCGTCGCCGATGGTCTCAACCTTCCAGCCCTTGACGGTGGGATTCATCATGGCGAGGTTGGTCTTGCCGCACGCGGAGGGGAAGGCCGCGGCCACGTACTTGACCACGCCTTCGGGGCTGGTCAGCTTGAGGATGAGCATGTGCTCGGCCATCCAGCCCTCATCGCGGGCCTGGACGGAGGCGATGCGCAGGGCGTGGCATTTCTTGCCGAGCAGCGCATTGCCGCCGTAGCCCGAGCCGTACGACCAGATCTCGCGGGTTTCGGGATAGTGGGTGATGTACTTGTTGTCGGCATCGCAGGGCCAGGGCAGGTCGGCCTTCTTGGGATCATCCAGCGGGTAGCCGATGGAGTGGATGCCGCGCACGAAATCTTCACTGTCGCCGAGCACCTCGAGCACCTTCGCGCCGACGCGGGCCATGATGTGCATGTTGGCGACGACGTAAGGCGAGTCGGTGATGAGCATGCCGATCTTGGCGATCGGGCTGCCGATGGGACCCATGCTGTAGGGGATGACGAAGAGGGTGCGTCCCCGCATGCAGCCGTCGTAGTGCTTGCGGAGGATGTCCTTGCACTCGGCCGGGGCTTTCCAGCGGTTGGTCGGGCCGGCGTCATCTTCCTTTTCGGAACAGATGAAGGTACGGTCCTCGACACGGGCGACGTCGGCCGGGTCGGAACGGACCAGGATGCTGTTGGGGCGTTTCTCCAGCCACATGGCGGTGCCGCAGTCCACCATCAGCTTGAACATGCGCTGGAATTCGTCCTGCGAGCCGTCGCACCAGGCGATGCTGTCAGGCCGGCACATTTCGGCTACTTCCTGCACCCAGGCCAGCAACTTTTCGTTTGTCGTCAGGGTTGTCGTGGTCGCTGCAGTCATGGTCTGTCCTTCCGCACGATCGCCGCCGGCGTCGTGTCACCTTGGTTCGAAAAACACAATGCTACGATGAGATTGAGTCGCGTCTGGCCGCAAACGTCCGTCGCGGCGGGCACATCATATCCAGACCGCCGGGTATTGCAAAACACATCGAGGTCCGGCAAGCCACGCGGATTCTAGGCACGCGGGCTTGTCTGATCACATCGGGATATCATGCCCCTCGCATGACTGAACACCCCGTTTTCACGCCGGCGGAACGACACGATGACTGATCAAGTTCTCCATAGGATTGATTCAACTCTTGCGGCCAACATCGACCGTCTCCAGGATTGGCTGGCGATCCCGAGCATCAGCACCGATCCGGCTTACCGGCCGCAGATGGTTCACGCCGCTCGCTTCCTGTGCGACTACCTGGAACCGGTGGGTCTGCACGCCGAGGTGCGGCCGACCGACGGGCATCCCTGCGTGGTGGCCAAGTCGGGGCCCGGCGATGCCCCGGACGGCTCGCCACGCGTGGTCTTCTACGGTCACTACGACGTGCAGCCGGCCGACCCGGTCGAGCAGTGGACGACCGGCCCGTTCGAGCCGCGGGAAGTGAACGGCGCGATCGTCGCACGCGGCGCCAGCGACGACAAAGGGCAGGTGTTCTGCTTCCTGGCCGCGTTGCGCGCTTGGAAGGAAACGCACGGCCAACTGCCGTGCCACGTAACCTTGATCATCGAGGGCGAGGAAGAATGCGGCAGTCCCAATCTCGCGGCCTTCCTGCAGGCGAACCGCGAGGAGTTGGCCGGGGATGTCGTGCTGATAAGCGATACGACGATGTGGGACCGGCAGACCATCGCGATCACCTACGCGCTGCGCGGGTTGGTGTACTTCGATATCCAACTGCGCGGCCCGAGCCGCGACCTGCACTCCGGCGTGTTCGGCGGCACGCTGCCCAACCCAACCAACGAACTGATGAAGGTGCTTGGCAGACTGTTTGACGATGACCATCGCGTGACCGTGCCGGGGTTCTATGACGATGTCGCGCCGCTCAGCGATGACGAGCGCCGGCGGTGGAGCACACTCGGGTTCGACGAAGAGAAATTCCTCGGCGCAGTGGGTGTCGAGCGCGGCTACGGTGAAGCCGGCTACGACCTGCTCGAGCGCCGCTGGGCCAGGCCGTCGTGCGATGTGAACGGGCTGTACGGCGGGTACGGCGGCGAAGGGGCGAAGACCGTCATCCCCACGCACGCGGGCGCGAAGGTCAGCTTCCGCCTCGCGGCCAACCAGGACCCGAAGCGCATCGCCGCATCGTTCGAGCAGTGGCTGCGCTCGCACGATGTGCACGGCCTCGAATGGACAATCACCAACCACGGCATGGCCGCGCCGGTGATGACGCCGACGGATTCGCCTTTCGTCGACGCGGCCAGGCGCGCGTGCGAACAGACGAGCGGCCGCCCACCGGTGCTGGTGCGCGAAGGCGCGACGATCCCCGTCGTGCCGGCGTTCAAGCAGATCCTCGGCCTGGACAGCATCCTCATCGGCTTCGGCCAGACCGATGACCGCATCCATTCGCCGAATGAGAAGTTCGAGTTGAGCTGTCTGGAGTTGGGGATGAAGACGCATGCGGTATTGCTGGGGGAGATTGGGAAACAGTAGGAGCGAAGCCGGCGGCGGATACGAGCGGCCGCCGCGCCGCGCGACGATCGCTTGCGCGAACTTGACCCGTCCGCAGCCAGACGCCGTCCGGCGATAGGTGGCATTTCTTGCTTTCGGTGTTGGCAGATTCTGTTGTTCTCTGCAGGATTCTGCAGGTGCTTGCGCGGTCGCGGCGGCGCAAAGTGGACGAAAGCATCGATTATGGCCCGGAAACGGGGTTTCGTCCCGATAACCACGTAGCCGAGGGAGGGGGTTAGGTTGAAGGGCATGAAATGTCATTTCCTGCTCCCCCGGTGCCACTGGCGGCTTGTCCGCCAGTGTCTGCCTATGACCGCCCCGTGCCACTGGCGGCTTGCCCGCCAGTGTC
>CAZHJL010000127.1:0-8936 GCA_964532795.1 uncultured Phycisphaeraceae bacterium
CCCTGATTCGGCAATCACTCACAGCGCGCCCCAGTTTGTGGCCAGACCCGGCCGAAGAACCGTTCCGCGTTCGTGTCCATCGCGTCTGTGAACTCGTCGAAGGCCATTTCCTTCACCTCGGCCAGGAACCGCGCCACGTCCACCACGTACCGCGGCTCATTGGGCCGGACCTTGCGATGCGGGGCGGGAGTCAGGTACGGCGAATCGGTTTCCACCATCAGCCGCGCCAACGGCACGCGCTTCGCGCCCTCGGCCAGGTGCGGGGCGTTCCTGAACGTGACGATACCCGTAAAACTGACCATCGCGCCGAACGCGAGGATGGAATCCAGTTCCTCGATCTCGCCCGTGAAGCAATGGAAGACGAATCGCTCGGGCGCGATGCCCGAGGCCCGCAGCATCGCGAGTGTTTCCTCGGTCGCCTCGCGGTTGTGAATCACGATCGGCAGGTCGTCCACCTGCGACGCCGCGTCCAGTTGAATCGCCAGCAGTTGCTTTTGCAGTTCGATCGGCGGGTCGGGGTAGTGCCGGTCGAGGCCCATCTCGCCCAGCGCCACGATGCGCGGATGCGTCGCGCCGATGCGAAGCGCCTCGTTTACCTGCTTCGCGTCAAGCCAGTCGGCCGCGTAGTGCGGATGCACACCCACCGTCGCGTAGACGCCGTCATATCGCTCGGCCAGGTCCATCGCGCGCTGCGCATCGCGCGGCGTGGTGCCGACGGTGATCATCCGATCCACCCCCGCCGCCTGGGCCGCGGCGATCACCTCGTCCACCCGCTCGTACAGGCCGTCGTAGGTCAGATGGCAGTGCGTATCAATCATGCGTCACACCCGCCCGCGATGCGGACACGGACAACTCGAGCCCGTCGGGCCGCGATGATAGCCGAATCTCCCCGCCCGCTCCCGTTGTCACAAGTGAATCTTCAGCGGCGTCGTCACCGCGCGCGGCTCGGCGCAGGCGCGGTCGCTGCACGCCTGGTAGATCACGACCAGCGCGGGGTTGTCCGCGGCGACGTCGCTGGTTCCGCGCCGCAGCGATAGGGGCACCTCGATCCGCCCCTCGAAGATCGCGACCTCTTCGGCCTGGCCATCGCGCCGCATCACGGGCCGGGGCATCCGCACTTCAACGTCGATCCCTTCCGCGTTGATCAGGCGGATCCGCAGAGGCGTCAGCCCCTGCTCGCCGTCATTGCCCGCGGCGGCGATGTGCCAGCCATCCGCGATGTCCAGCCGCACGGTCAGGTTCGCCTCGCCGTCGCGCAAGTCCAGTTCACGCGGCTGCACCGTCACGCTGACATGCTCATCGACCGGCGCGGGGCCCTCCGCCAAATCCACGCCGTGCGCCACCAGGCGAAGGACGGCGTGGGCCATGTGCACCATGCCGGCCGCGTGATGGGCGAGCACGCCGCCGAACGACGCCGCATCACGCGCCGCCCGATCGAGGTACTCCCGCCGGCCGGTCAGCCCGAACAGGTCCGCCGCGTTGTGCACCATCTGGCTGTTGGCGCTGGGCACCGCGCCGTCATGCTGGCTGCGCACGCGCACCAGCAGGCGGTCATGCTCGGCCGGGGCGTCGAAGTAGCCTCCGCCGTACGGCTCATGGGCGTCGAAGCGCTGGGCCGCCTCGTCGTGCAGTCGGGCCGCCTGGTCCAGCCAGTCCTGTCGACCGGTGGCGCGATGCAGCTCGATCAGCCCATGGGTCAGGAAGGCGTAGTCCTCGAGGAATCCTGCGATGCGGGCCTTGCCGCCCCGCATGGTGTGGTGGAGACCGCCGCCTTCTTCGTCCGGGCGTCGCATGTTGGTGAGGATGGTCTCAGCGGCGCGCTGTGCCGCCTCGGTGTAGCGCGGCTCGTCGAGGGCACTGCCCGCGCGGGCCAGGGCCGCGATCATCATGCCGTTCCACGAGACCAGGGCCTTGTCGTCCGTGGCTGGTTGCGGGCGGGCGTCGCGGGCATCGAGGAGCACCTGGTTCACCTCGCGACGTCTGGCTTCCACCGCCTCGATCGCCTCGCCGCGCTGCTGGGCGATCTCGTCCAACCCGCGCGGCAGGTACAGCACGTTCACCGGTTGAGCTTCCCGGTCATGCGGATCGCGGAAGTTCGGTCCCCGATCAAGCCCGTACAGCGCCATCGCGAACGCCCGGAGCCCCTCGTCCGAGATCGCCTGCCCCACGCTGTCGTCGGTCCACACGTAGCTGCCGCCTTCACGCGCCTCGACCTCCGCATCCTGCGCCGACCAGAATGCGCCCGTATCGTCAACCATCTCGCGCAGCACGTAGTCGCACGTCTCCCGCACCACGCGTTCATAGGTTCGACGGCGGCCTTCATCCGGCTCGTCGTCACGGGCGTCCAGGTACACCTCGACAAGCTGCCCGTTGTCATACAGCATCTTCTCGAAGTGCGGCACGAGCCACTTCTCGTCCGTCGAGTAGCGATGGAAGCCGCCGCCGATCTGGTCATAGATGCCGCCGCGCGCCATGGCTTCGAGTGTGCCGGCAACCGCTTCGCGCATCGGGGCGCTCTCGCGACGCCGGCCTTCGGCCAGCAGGAACGACAGCACGCTCGGTTGCGGGAACTTGGGCGCGCCGCCGAAGCCGCCGTGCCGCTGGTCATGCGCGGCCATCAGTTCGTCGGCCGCCTGTTGCGCGGTGGTCGTCGAGACAGCGCCGGTCTCGCCGCGACGCGAAACATGTTGACGCACGTAGCCGGCGATCTGCTCGGCCTGTGCGATCGCGCGATCGCGGTTGTTCGTCCAGACCGTATCCAGGTGCGTCATCACCTGCGGGAAACCAGCCATGCCGTGGGCCGCCTCGGGCGGCATGTACGTCGCCGCGAGCACCGGCTTCAGGCCGGAGTCACCGTCGCCGCCGGCGCCGGGTGGGGTGAGGAACACGCTCATCGGCCAGCCGCCATGCGCCTGGCCGGTCGTCAACTGCGAATACACCTGCACCGCGGCCATGTAGATTTCATCCACATCGGGCCGCTCCTCGCGGTCCACCTTGATGCTCACGAAGCGGTCATTCATCGCGGCGGCGATCTCGGGATTCTCAAAGACCAGCCGCTCCATCACGTGGCACCAGTAGCAGGTCGAGTAGCCGATACTCAGGAAGATCAACTTGTCCTCGTCCCGCGCCTTGGAGAACGCCTCCTCGCCCCACGGGTACCAGTCCACCGGGTTGTGCGCGTGCTGCAGCAGATAGGGGCTGGACTCGCCCGCCAGCCGATTGGTGTATCGCCAGGAGCCGTCGTCATGTCTCAGTGCGGCCGCGTGTGGATGCAGGCTGTCCGTGGCCGTTTCATTGCCGATGCTTGCCATCGTTCTCACCTATGCGGGGTTTGGCCGTTACGCGCCATCGCCCGGCATGCTAGCGCGTCGGTGAGAAGTGATCCATGCCGAAAGCCGCAAGCGAGGTCGAACTGCTTGGCAATGACGTGTCGTGGAACTCGCATCTGCGCGGCACGTCAATCGACCAACTTGTCCGCTCCTCGGGCTAACTGCGAACGCCGTGCCGTTGCGGGCGGATTCGATCAGCCTTCCGGCCGGCAGACCTCATCAAGCACGTGCTCTTCCACGAAGATGGGCACCTCGCTGGCCACGCCCAGGGCGATGGCGTCGCTCGGGCGGCTGTCGATGTCGATGAGTTCGCCGTTGCGCCGGATGTGCAGCCGCGCGTAGAACGTGTGCTCGCGCAGGTCGCTGATGACGATGCGTTCGATGCTGCCGCCCATGGCCTCGATGACACTGGCCAGCAGTTCGTGGGTCTGGGGCCGCGGCGGCTGCTGGCCCATCAGCCGACGTTCGATCGCGGCCGCCTCGTTCAGGCCGATCACGATGGGGAAGATCCGCTCGCCCTCCTGCTCGCGCAGTTCGACCACGTGCGTGTCGTCGGTTTCCCGGATCAGGATTCTCGCCAGTTCCATCTCGATGGCCATATGAACCTCCCGACTCGTGGCGGCGCGATGCGGACAGTCTACCGGAAATTGTATCCCCCATCGGCCGCGGGCGCTGCGCTGAGCCAAGGGGCAACGTCCGATACGGCGGCGTCGGTCTGTATCGAATGGAGGGTCTGTGCGGCCGGGCGGGCATCGCCGCGTCCCTCCGGCCGATCGGCGCCGATGCCAGCAAGGGTCGTGTATCGTAGGTTTGGTTCGATATGCGAGCGATCTCCTCCGTTGGCCAGAGCCTGCTGCACGCGGTGCGCCGGTATCCCACCGGGCCCTCGCCGTCGGGCACGAACGGGTACGCGCGATGGGTCGTGCAGGAGCGGCTGGCGTCGGCCGCGATCCGCGGCGCGGCCAAAGCGGTGCGCATCCACGATCGCAACCTCGGCCGCCTGCTTGATGTCCTGGCGTAACGTCGGGGCATGCTTCGCCCGATCCGGCTACACTTATCGCATGATCACTCGCCTGGCATGGATCGGGCATCGCACGCTTGACTGGTTCGACGAGTTCGGCCGGTACAATCACTTCATGGGCGAGTCCCTGCGATGGTTCTTCGGCGCCCCGCGCCGCTGGGGACGTCCCAGTGTGCTCTTTCCGCAACTCTACGCCGTGGGCACGCGGTCGATCCCGGTGGTGATGCTCGTCGGCGCGTTCGTCGGCATGGTGCTGGTGATCGAGTCATACTACCAGATGTCGCAAATCGGCCAGGAGTCGCGCATCGGGGGGCTGATCAACATTGCCGTGGTGAAGCAGATCGGCCCGGTGCTCGCGGCGGTGATGATCGCCGGGCGCGTCGGCGGCTCGTTCAGCGCCGAACTGGGCACGATGCGGGTGACCGAGCAGATCGATGCCCTGCGCGTGATGGGCACCGACCCGATCGCCCACCTGGTGGTCCCCCGGGTGGTCTCGTGCATGCTCATGGTGCCGGTGCTGACGGTGTTCTCCGACATCCTAGGCATCTACGGCGCGTATGCGGTGGCCGTGCATGGTTATGGTGTGAACCGTTCGGCGTACTGGCAGTTCAGCTCGCAGTTCATTCAGTCATGGGATGTGCTCACCGGCCTGCTGAAGAGCGCGATCTTCGGGCTGGCGATCGGCTGGACGAGCTGCTTCAAAGGCTTCAACTGTCGGCCCGGGGCGGCCGGTGTCGGGCGTGCGGCCACCGATGCCTTCGTCACCAGTTTCATCGCCATCATCGTCATCAACTTCTTCCTCGCGAAGTTCTTCCGCGATATCTACGTGCTGATCTTCCAAACCACGGGACCCACGGCCTTCTGACCGTGTCACGGTTGCTCGCGCTGCTCGGCTTGCGCCAGCCAGGTCCGTACCTGTTCGACGGGGATCTTCAGGTAGCGTCCGCGATGACGTTCGGCCAGCAACTGCGTGTCGAGACTGTGCGGCCCCATCAGGATGATGTCGAGCCGTGTGTCCGTGTTCAGCGCCAGCGCCCCCTCGATCGCGTTGCGCGCCGATTCGTCCGGCGGCGACTGGGCGAGCAGGATGATCTGGTCGCAGTTCGTTGCGACCGCCATTTCAACCGCCGGCGCCGGGCTGCCGTGGCCGCGCTCCGGCAGGACCTCCTGCGCCGCGATCAGTTGTTCGATGACGCGCGGACTCACCGGTTCAGGCCCGGTCCGCGGCACGGCGAGTTGCCCATCCCGATACCAGTACACCACCTGCAACTGGCTCGTCGCCGGCATCCGCCGCGCCATGCGCAGCACCATGCGGCGACAGGCCCGCATGACAGAACCATCGGCATCACCGCTCTCAATGGCGACCACCACGCGCCTTTCAAGCGGAACCTGGAAGAAACTCAACTCCTCATCCAGCAGCGGATTGACCGACGGATCAAACGCCGGACTGCTTCCCCCGACACCACCGGCGCCGCCCGGTTGAAGCTCGAAGAGGTAGTACGCCCCAACCAGCGTCCCGCCGAGCGACGTGGCGACCAGCAGCGCCATCAGGCTCTTCTTCAGGAATTCCACGAACAGCCGACGCCGTCGCCGACGACGTCCCTCGCGAACCCACCGCTCCTGGCCGGTACCGCCGCTTCTTCGTCGCCGCCTGGGTTTCCTGGCACTCGACCGCGGCGCATCCGGCGCTCGACCGCCCTCCGCCGATCTGCTCGGCCGTGACTTGGCCGGCCGGCTCGTCAACTCCCTGGCCGTTGACACGCCTTCAGGTGATGGCTCGGAGTCTTCCCCCTCATCCTCCACATCATGCGTCGGCGGCGGGTCGCCGGTCATGACATGCGAGAGCGGCTTCTCCCCGCCCATCGCGTGTGGACCGGAACTGTCAAGCACGCCACTGGACACGCCCCACCCCATCGAGCCGGATCCCCCGTCCGTCGCGGCCGCGGGTCCTTGCTTGTCTGCCTCGACCTCGACCTTCCGCGCAGTCTTGCGTTGCTCAGCCGGGCGCACCTGGGCCTGCTCGCGCTTTTGCCCCTTGTCCTTGGTCAGCGACTGGCCGGTCCCCGCCGCAACGGGCGCACGCTTGGCGATGGGCGTCACCGCCAGCGGCGAATCCGGCCGCGGCGCGGGGGCCGCGTCCTCACGATCCGGAT
The DNA here is from genome assembly GCA_964532795.1 of uncultured Phycisphaeraceae bacterium. Lineage (GTDB taxonomy): Bacteria > Planctomycetota > Phycisphaerae > Phycisphaerales > Phycisphaeraceae > CAZHJL01. Next base: position 6,504 of record CAZHJL010000127.1, read on the forward strand.
GCTTGGGCACGGTCATCAGTGTGCCGCAGTCCGAGCAGCGACAGACACCGCCCGCGAAGCCGGCATCCAGCTCCAGCAACTGGCCACAGCTTGGGCACTCCAGTTCGATCATTCCATCATCCGGCGGGCGAAGAAGTCTCAGGGAACATCAGGCATCCAGAGGTAGTAGAACCCGCCGCCGTTCAGCATGAGCGTATCGTCCAGGTTGATCTGTGCCAGATTGATCTGCGTCTGCACACCTGTGCCGCGCTCCCCGGGCGCCAGTCCCTGGTGGGCGAACGGCGAAGCCACACGCCGCGCCGATCGATGCAGCAGCACCAGGTCCGCCTGTTTAACGCCCGCCAGGCTCTTTGCTTTCGTCCACGCGTCGTACAGATCACCCACTTCATCGACGAGCCCGGCCGCGAGCGCCTGGTCGCCGGTGAACACGCGGCCATCGGCCAGCGTCTTCCACTGCTCATTCTCGACCTGCGGCCGCGCCTGCTTCACCACGGCCAGGAACCGCGCGTAGAAGTCATCGACCATGCCCTGCAGGATGCGCTGGTGCTCCTCGGTCAGTTCGCTCAGCGGCGAACCCGCATCCTTGCTGGGTCCACTCGTAAACGCACGCGGCCGGATGCCGATGCTCTCCAGCGCCGGCTTCACACTGACCGTTTGCATAATGACGCCGATGCTCCCGGTGATGGTCGTCGGATAAGCGACCATGTGATCACCGGCGCAGGCCAGGTAGTACCCGCCGCTGGCCGCGACATCCATCATCAGCATCACCACCGGTTTGCCGCTGCGCGCCTTGAAACGCTTGACCAGCCGGTACATCGCATCGCTGGCGGTGACCGCCCCGCCGGGCGAGTTGATGCGGAGGATCACCGCCTTGATGTCGCGGTTCCGCCGCGCCTTTTCCAGTTTCTCGTGCAGCGTGGCCACGGGATTGGCCCGCTCCTGCAGGATGCCCGACTGGCGGCTGTTGATGATCAGGCCCGACACATCGATGATGGCGATCCGGTCATCCGTGCGGCCGGCGTCGCGCTCCACCACCGTGGCATCCAGTTCGTGGGCATCCGGCTCATAGCCCACGGTGAAGGTCAGCGGCCCGCACCCGCCGAGCACGATCGCCCCAATGAGCACCGCCGCCACACGCATCAACCAGGCTGCGCCTTCCATGGAATATCTCCTGTTGAGCATCATTCCAGATGATACCGGATGACCCTCGGAAGACCCATGATGTCAGGCTATCGAGTGACCGACGGCGCGGCAAGGCGATTCGTACAGACACCCACAAGCTTCGCTTGCCCCCGGAAGGCGGCATCCGGAAGGGCCACTTGCTTGCCGAGGCCACCCCGCCGATGAGCCACCATGCCAATCTGGCTCTCTGCGTGTCCACGTACTGGCGAGGCCAATCATCTTGTACAGCATTCGGGCGTTTCCGTGCACCTCGCCCAATGCGTTTCCATCGGCATCGAACACAAGCAGCCGGGCGCCACGGCCGCGGTTCTTGCGCAGCTTTGGTTCGCCGGCCGTGCGAATGCGGGGGTGATCGTCGGGCGATGTCTGGTCATCGTGGCCGCTGGGCGTCTGCCTTTGCCGCGACTGGTCGCGTGCGCCTCGACAGACACGGCCGGCGCTTCGCGCGACCGTAGCACCCGGCTCTGAGAACACATCCTTGGTTGGCAACCGGAAGGTTGCGAGATCAATAGGTTTCGAGGACTGCTTCGGGGGAGTCTGATCATGGCTTACCTGCCCAACGCTTCGCATGACCCTCAAATGGGCCCGCCAGCGGCGGGTTCATCTGTAGGGGTCAATTCGGTTGTTGGGCACCCCACCCGATCCCGATTGCACGCATGACAGGATCACGGTAATCGGGATCCTTCTCTTTGATTTCTAATCGACGTCCTTGGACGTCGATATTCGTATAAAGCTCGGTATACCTATCCTCATCTTCCGACTCGACGAACAGCTTGATCTTGACGGGGACTGAAGACAATTCACGGGGATCACCCGCGAGGGTGATTCCGGTGAACAACATCTCATCCTTCCGCATTGACCGTGGTCTGACCGAGGACTGGTACAGTTCTCCAAGGATCTGAACAAGACGATCGCTTTCTTCTCCTGTCGATTCGTAATACACCCGCCCTTGGAAGGTCGTGATGTCGTCACCAAGGGTTCCCTCCTTCCATGGGGGACGGAGTAACACCCTGAGACCAACCTTCTCGCCCTGATGCAAGCCCTGAGCGAGAAAGGAGGCGCTTCCGTCGGCGTTGATCTCTGATTCGGTGATGGCGAAGACGAGATCGACGAATCCCTCTTCCGTTTCGGATGTGATTTCCGGAAGCGCAGGAGCAGGCTCCGGTCGCTTGCCGCATCCGAACAGTGCTGTGAAGAAGTAAGCGTTCCATGAACCGCGTCTTCCGCTGGTCGGTTGGGGTTGTCATGCTG
>CAZHJL010000128.1:0-8591 GCA_964532795.1 uncultured Phycisphaeraceae bacterium
GGGCGATCGCCGTGTTCATCAGCCAGAACGCGGTGATGAAATACCTCGGCCCGAACGCGCCCAAGCCGGTGGCCTACGGCGTGGCGTCGGTCAGCGGGACGATTCTGGCGGTGTGTTCCTGCACGGTGCTGCCGCTGTTCGCCGGCATCTGGCGGATGGGCGCGGGGTTGGGACCGGCCACGGCGTTCCTGTATTCGGGGCCGGCGATCAACGTGCTGGCCATCGTGTTAACCGCAGCGGTGCTCGGACCTGAGTTGGGCGCGGCTCGCGCGATCGGCGCGATCGCATTCAGCATCGTGATCGGCCTGGCGATGCACCTGATCTACCGCAAGGAAGAGTCGCAGCGGGCCGCCAACGCCGCGGCCTTCGAGGACGACGGCAGCGGTCGGCCGCTCTGGCAGACCGGCCTGTACTTCGCGGCGATGGTCGGCGTCCTCGTCTTTGCCAACTGGGGCAAGCCGCAGGAAGACGCAGGGCTGTGGCACCTGATCTGGTCGAGCAAGTGGATCATCACCTCGGGCTTCGGCGCGGCACTGGCGGTCATCATGGTCCTCTGGTTCAGCATCCGGTGGTGGAAGATGGCGCTGGTCGGGTTGGCCACGGCGATCGCGTGGGCGCTGAGCGCCTACTGGATCGTGCCGACGTGGGGCTCGCACTTGCCCGGTTTCGACCACGGGCTGCCGTACGCGGCGATGATTCCCTTCGCCGTGGCCACGATCGGCCTGTCCGTGGTGCTCTCTGTCGGCAAACGCCCGGACGAAGCCAACGAATGGTTCGATCAGACGTGGGGCTTCACCAAGCAGATCACGCCGCTGCTGTTCTTCGGCGTGCTCGTCGCGGGATTCCTGCTGGGCCGACCCGGTGAGGAAGGCATGATCCCAAGTGAGTGGGTCGCGTCGTTGGTCGGCGGCAACTCGCTGCTGGCCAACCTGTTCGCCTCGGTGGTCGGCGCGTTCATGTACTTCGCCACGCTGACCGAGGTGCCGATTCTCCAAGGCCTGATCGGCAGCGGTATGGGTAAGGGGCCAGCACTGGCGCTGCTGCTGGCCGGGCCTGCGCTGTCACTGCCCAACATGCTCGTGATCCGCTCCGTGCTCGGCACGCAGAAGACCGTCGTGTTCGTGTCCCTCGTGATCGTGATGAGCACGCTGACCGGTTGGGCGTATGGAACGCTTTTCTGAAAACACCCTTAGCCAAGGAGACTTGTGATGACTGAACAGACACCGTGTTGTGGCGGCGAAACCGCGAAGAAGAACGTGCTGCTCTACGCCTGCTCGGGCGGGGCCAATGTTGCCGAGGCATCCGACGCCGCATGCCGGCGGTTGATGAGCGAAGGGCTGGGCACGATGTTCTGCCTGGCGGGCCTGGGCGCGGGCATCGAAGGCATGGTCCAGCAGGCGCGCCATGCTGATCTGAACGTCGTCATCGACGGTTGCCCGATGGACTGCGCCAGGAAGATCTTCGACAAGCTGGGCTTGAGCAACGTGCATTTCGTTCGCGTCACGGACATGGGTTTGGAGAAGAAGCCCAAGGGTACGCGAGCGACCGACGAAGAAGTGACCACCATCGTCGACAACGTCAAGCAGGCGATGGCGGCGGTCTGAGCGCCCAACGAACACCCGCAAACAAGGAGTATTCCCCATGAAGAAGATTCAAATCCTCGGCACCGGATGTCCCAAGTGCCAGAAGCTGACCGAGAACGCCGCCGCCGCCGCCGACCAGCTTGGTCTCGACTACGAAGTCGAGAAGGTGACCGACCTCGGTGAGATCGCCAAGTTTGGCGTGATGATGACGCCAGCGATGGCCGTGGATGGCCAGGTCAAATGCGCAGGCAAACTGCTCGACACCGAGGCCATCAAACCCCTGATCCAGGAGTGATGCGATGACTACGCCCATCAAAATCGCGATTCTGGCGATCGTCGTCGCGGCGGCCATCGGTGTGGTGGTTCTCAAGCAGTCGGGGGCAGGCCCCTCGGCGGGTACGTCCGGTGCGGCGACTCAACCCAACGAGGAGGCTTCGACCGCGCCGGCTTCGAACCCTCTGCCGCGCCTGATCGATCTCGGTGCGGGCAAGTGCATCCCCTGTAAAGCGATGGAGCCGATTCTCGAAGCGCTGCGTCACGACTTCCACGACCAGTTCCAGGTGACCTTCATCGATGTGTGGCAGGATCGGGCTGCAGGCGAGGCGTATGGCATCCGCATGATCCCCACGCAGATCTTCTTCGATGCCGAGGGCAACGAGTTGTTCCGTCACGAGGGCTTCTACTCCCGCGAGGACATCCTCGGTAAATGGCGGGAACTGGGCTACACGTTCGAACCGGCCACCCGTGCGGAGGCTGGCTTGTGATTCAGCAGTTGTTCGAGCAACTCAACAGCGCCATGTCAGCTTCGATCGGCCTGGCACTGTTGGCGGCGTTCATCTGGGGTGTGCTAAGCATTCTGCTCAGCCCCTGCCACTTGGCGAGCATTCCGCTGGTGGTCGGCTTCGTCAACGGCCAGGGCAAGGTCACCACCGGTCGCGCCTTTGCCTTGGCCAGTCTGTTTTCGCTAGGCATCCTCATCACGATCGCGGCGCTGGGCGCGATCACCGCCGCTGCGGGCCGCATCGCCGGGGATGTCGGGGCGTGGGCCTACTACGCCGTGGCGCTCATCTTCTTCCTGGTCGGCCTGCACCTGCTGGACGTGATCCCCATGCCGTTCTCAGGCCCGGCCAACGTCTCGGTCAAACGCAAAGGACTTTGGGCGGCATTGCTGCTGGGTCTGATCTTCGGCATCGCGCTGGGGCCGTGCACCTTCGCCTACATGGCCCCGGTGCTCGGCGTGACCTTCAAAGTCGGTGCCGACCAGCCGGTCTTCGCCGGATCGTTGCTGCTGCTCTACGGCATCGGCCACTGCTCGATCATCGTCGCCGCCGGCTCCGCCAGCCGATGGGTCCAACGCTACCTCAACTGGAACCAGCAAAGCAGCACCGTGACCTGGCTGCGCCGTGTCTGCGGCGTGGGGGTCATCCTCGGCGGCCTGTGGCTGATCTACACCGCGCCGTGAGATCGACCCACGTGATTGACATACACGCTCCGTGGACTATACTTCGATACATGACGAAGTGACGTACTGGAGAACCGCCATGACGACACGCAACGACTGCTATGGCCGGATGTTTCCAGAACTTGATGCCCTCCAGACCAATCGGCCGCTCGAAGGCAAGGCATTCGGCGTGATGGTCCGCAGCCACGGCATCGGCATCGCCGGTCGAGAAGTATCGGTCAGGGCGGATGGTTGGGATCACTGCACACAATGTGATCAGTATCGCGATTGTTATGACCTGAGCATGGCGAGGCTGGCGTTGGGAACGGCGCTGGCCTGCCGAACGTGAGGGATGACTGATGAACGAATTCGTGGCGATTGCCAAAGCACTGGGTGATGCGGGCCGAGCGCGGGCCGTGATGGCGCTGGCAGACGGTGAGTTGTGCCTCTGCCAGATCATCGAAGTGCTCGAGTTGTCGCCTTCCACGGTGTCCAAGCACATGTCGATCCTTCAGCAGGCCGGGCTGGTCGAGCGGCGCAAGGACGGCCGGTGGCACTACTACCGCCTCGCCGGCCGCGATGCCTCGCCGGTCGTGCGTCAGGCGATCCGCTGGACGCTCAAGTCGCTTGAGAACGAAAAGGTCGTCGTCACCGACGCGCAGACGCTCTGCTGCGTCCGCGAAAAAGACCGGGAGGAGTTGGCCGCATGCTACAGCGCAAGATGAAAGTTCTGTTCCTTTGCACCGGCAACTCCTGTCGCAGCCAGATGGCCGAGGGCTGGGCGCGACACCTCAAGGCAGATGTGATCGAACCGTACTCGGCCGGCATCGAGAAACACGGGCTGAATCCCCATGCGGTCCAGGTGATGTCCGAGGTCGGCGTGGACATCTCCGGCCACACGAGCAAGACGCTAGCCGACCTCGAAGGCGTCGCGTTCGACTACATCGTGACCGTCTGCGGTCACGCCCACGAGACTTGCCCGATGTTCCCCGGCGACGCGAAGGTGATCCACGTGGGCTTCGATGATCCGCCGAAACTCGCCGCCGGTGAAACCGATCCCGACAAGGCGCTTGGCCATTACCGCCGGGTGCGTGATGAGATTCGTGCGTTTGTCCAGACGCTGCCCGGTGAATTGTCCGCCACACCAACCGCGACCCGTTGACGGAGATTCCCCGATGGCACGCAAACCCACGGTTCTGTTCGTCTGCTCCCACAATTCCGCCCGCTCGCAGATGGCCGAGGGCTGGCTGCGTCATCTCGCCGGTGACCGCTACGAGGTCCACAGCGCCGGCGTCGAGCCCGGCACGCTCAATCCCCTCGCCGTGCAGGCGATGAACGAAGTGGGGATCGACATCTCGGGCCACACCGCCCAGGGCGTCAAGGAGTATCTCGGCAAGGTGCCGGTGTATTACCTGATCGTGGTCTGCGATAAGGCGGCGCAGACCTGCCCGCGCATCTGGCCCGGCATGCGTGAGCGGTGCTTCTGGCCGATTGACGACCCCTCAGCCGCTAAGGGCACCGACGAGCAGAAACTCGCCGTCTTCCGCCGCGTGCGTGATGAAATCAAAGCCAGGATCGAAGCCTGGCTGACTGAAGTCCAAGCCTCGGCCAACTGAACACCCGCAACCCGACTTTCACCGGACCCGATCATGGCATCAAAGCTCTCTAAAGGCCTTTCGTTTCTCGACCGTTACCTGACGCTGTGGATTTTCGCCGCGATGGCGATCGGCGTGGGCTTCGGCTACTTCATCCCCGCCGCCGCCCAGGCGCTGAGCGACATGAAGCTCTCACCGGAGAGCACCACCAGCATTCCCATCGCCATCGGCCTGATCCTCATGATGTATCCGCCGCTGGCGAAGGTGCGCTACGAGGAACTGCCGGATGTCTTCCGCAACGTCAAGGTCTTGGGTCTGTCGCTCGTGCAAAACTGGATCATCGGCCCGATCTTGATGACCGCGCTGGCGATCGGCTTCTTCGGGTTCTTCGCCCCAGCCATTCTCGGCGACAACCCGCGGTGGACCGAGTACATGGTAGGCCTGATCATGATCGGGCTTGCCCGGTGCATCGCGATGGTCATCGTGTGGAACGAACTGGCCAAGGGCGACAACGAATATTGCGCCGGGCTGGTTGCGTTCAACTCGATCTTCCAGATCGTCTTCTATAGCGTCTATGCATGGGTCTTCATCACCATGCTCCCGCCGCTGCTCGGTCTCGAAGGCAGCGTCGTGCAGATCACTATGGGCGAGATCGCAGTCAGCGTCTTGATCTACCTCGGTATACCATTCGCGGGCGGTATGATCTCGCGCTTCCTGTTGGTCGGAGCTAAGGGGCGCGAGTGGTACGAGCAGGTGTTCATTCCGAAGATCTCACCGATCACACTGATTGCACTGCTGTTCACCATCGTGGTGATGTTCGCGTTGCAGGGCGATCGGATCATCGCCCGGCCGTGGGATGTGCTGTTGATCGCCGTGCCGCTGCTGATCTACTTCGTGGCCATGTTCCTGGTCAGCTTCGCGATGGGCCGAAAGGTCGGGGCCGACTATTCCAAGACCGCGACCCTCAGCTTCACCGCTGCCAGCAACAACTTTGAATTGGCCATTGCCGTGGCCGTGGCGGTGTTCGGCATCCAGTCCGGCGCAGCGTTCGCCGCGGTGATCGGCCCGCTGGTTGAGGTCCCGGTGCTCATCGCGTTGGTTGGCGTGTCGCTGCGGCTGCAACGCCTTTGGTTTGGCGATAACGCCGACGGAATTGAAGCGGTGCCGGGAGCAGCATGTCCGAACACAGTGTCAGCCAGTTTACGCAGGCCCATCGATGGCTGATCCGTGACCCCCAAGGGCTCCGGCCGCACTTACTCCATCAGCTTCTGGATACTCGTATGAACGGTGCGGTCGTATCTGCCTCGGCTTTGCGATGATCACAATCATGGTTCCTTCCCGGCGCGAATCTCCGTGATGGCACGGGAACGCGTCGCGGTGATGGGCAGAGTTTGTTTGCGCTGTCCGGTTTTGTACCGGAGGCGCAGGACGTGAAATCGGCCGATTCTGGCACTTTCGCTTGCAAGCCGTTGTGGGATCAGGCCGCGAGCGTGTGCCATGTCCGGACGGGCTGGCACCGGGGCTGACGCTTGCCGCGCCGCCACGACCATGCGACGCTGGGACCATGGCGTCTTTCTCACGAAAGAAAGTCTGTCTCCAACGGCGACCGTTCCCGCCGCTATCGCCCAAAGCCATCACCAGGGAGGAACCGTGGCCCGCGATTGGGCGTGGTTGGACGACGTTGGGCCGTGGGCGCGAAGGGCGGTATGGGTCGAGTGGTCGGGCGATAGGCTGGGGTTCGCCACACGGGCGAACGTGGGCGACCACTGCCGATGTTCAAAACTGCCAGGGGCCGCCTGCTTGCCATACCTGAGGCTGGGCGCTTCCACCGGCCAGGTGGTCGAGAATCGGGCCGAGGAACGATGCAATGCCGGCGACCGCCTCAGCAAAATCCGCTGGGATGCCGGTGGGGGCTGCTCGTCGATTAAACGCAGCCCACTGAGCCTGCTTATCCTCACGCCGGGCGAACTCATGTGAAAACGCCACCGGGCTTGCCGGAACCTCGGTGCCCCGACGTTGGAATGTGCCGGCTACGGCGTCGCACAGCGCCTGGCCCTCGAAGTCGAAGTGCTGGGCGAGATACCAGATGTCAGCGAAGTCCTTCATCCGGCTGTTGGCATTGCCGAGGATCACCATCGCCTCCAACTTCTCTGCGATGACGGTTTCGCGTGGGTAGGAACGGATCTTCGGTTTCGGCGCATCGAGAAGGACGGGGAACTCAGTCTCATCCGGTGTAGGCGTGATCGCGTCACCGAAACCGATGTCGATAATCAACGGCAGGCGAGCATTACCAAGCTGGCTTTCCATTCGAACCCGGACACCTTCGTAGGCCATGTCTTCACGAATCACTTCGGCAGTAACCGATTCGGCGTCGTAAGCCATTGCGTCGGGATGATCCGTCTCGGTCTGGACGATCTCCCGGAACACCTGCTCAAGTTCGGCAGTCGAATGGCCCCCGGTTCCGAGTAGATCGAGGTCTTGGGTGGCGCGGTATTGCTGGCGCGACCATACAGCGAAGAGCATGGCTCCCTTGAGGATGAAGCGATCAGCATGGTCTGATCGGCTGAGCCGGTACAGAAGACGTTCGAGGGCATACCGCACGAGCAGCCGGTTGTAATCCTGCCCGGTCTCACGAGACAGGTTCAGGAGGCGCTGGCGCACCGACTGAGACAGGTTGGATTCTCCACGGGTCACGTGATCATGGCTTCCAGATAGGGGCGCATCACTCCGCCGACGCGGCAGCGTTCGGCCAGGTCCGACAGTTCGGCGATCGTGACGCCGTATCGCCGCCGATCCCGCACCACCTCCCGCAGCGCCTCGACCGCGACATCAGTGCCCACCTTTCCGCGGAACCGGAAGCAATCCACGAGCGTCTTGGCGACGCTGTAGACCCGGATCGCGCCAGGGGTGAGCTGGTGTTCCTCAATTCCCTCGTGATACATGAGATCGGTCAGGTACGTCAGTTCGAGCGGCGGATGATCGACCCGAGGCCGGGCCGCTTTGGACGGGATCGCCAGCCAGACCTTGTGCGGCAGCTGCGTGCCGACCCCGTGGTAGTGCAGGGCGGAGAGCAGGCAAACCACGCCGTGGGGCACAAGCTTGCAGGCCTCGACGAGCGTCTGATGCTCGGACGGCTCGGAGTCGGCCAGTTCATACAGCCCGCGACTGACGCGGTTGAGCAGCCCCTTGTCGCAGAGTCGGCGGATGTCCTCGGGATGGACGCCGAGCTCGGCCACTTCGCGTGGGCGGAATGGCCCATGTCGACGCGCGTAGTCCACCACCTTCTGCTGGTTGTCACTGGTCGCGTTCATGGCGTGATATTATATCGGTACATATCGGCAAGTACCACGATAAAATCACGCCCGGGAGGCGTGACGAAAAGCCGGTACTTCTCAATAAGTACCGAGGTTTCCGAACGTGAGACCGGTTCGTCACCGTTTTCGGCACCGCGCGGGTCGAATGCGACCTAAGAGTCTATAAAACAAATGGTTACGTACCCGCTACATCGTTTTGCCAACGTGAATGTCGTGGGTTCGAATCCCATCACCCGCTTTGATGGCCACCATGGGACAACCGTGCCCCGGTGGCCTTTTTCGTGCCCTATCTTTCGCTCGCCACGAAGCTTGTGACGCCGCAGCCCGTTGTCCGTCCCATGCCTTCGCGTGGACATCGATACCCAGCGCCCGACTGCCATCGGGCACCAAGAAGCGCCCCTGTGCCTCCATGCGCGCACCAAGGTGAGCACCGGTGGGTATGCGCATGTGGGCCCTCTCGCTGATACGGTTCTGCGAACGAGTCGAACGAGGCCGAACACCCGATCCATCCAGCTAGCGCCAGGCGTGTTGTGCGTTCCTCCAAATGTGATAACATAGTCACACAAGCAACAAACAGGCGGCGACATGAAAAACGACACCACTTGGCAGCGATACGAGATGCAGGCGCAGGTGATTGGCGCGCTGGCCCACCCGATCC
>CAZHJL010000129.1:0-8501 GCA_964532795.1 uncultured Phycisphaeraceae bacterium
CATACTGGAACCACGCCGCCTGAAACGGTGCCCCAGTCTGTGGTCGCACCCCGCCAGCTCGTCGCTTCTTCCCCCACTTTGCACCCGTCATCACCCTTGCTATACTGCCTGGCTCGTTTCTGCGGCCCCCGGGCCCCGGCTTCGGAAGTCTGCGCCTCGGGTCCGGCCGCGAATGATGAGAATACTTGATCGAACAGTCCGGCCCGGGATGGGGCCTTGTTTCAGACGGAGCGTGTGTCATGGCCAAAGCCAAGAAGCCGATCGCCAGCCAGTTCAAGATCCAGGCCCCCGGTGGCTCGGCCACGCCCGCGCCGCCCATCGGCCCCGCGCTGGGCGCCCATGGCGTCAACCCCGGACAGTTCATCCAGCAGTTCAACGCGGCGACCGGTCACCTCGGCGGCAAGCTCGTCGGCTGCGTGATCACGGTCTACAACGACCGCAGCTTCGACTTCGAAGTCAAGAGCCCACCCGCGGCCGTGCTGATCAAGGACAAGGCCGGCATCGAGAAGGGCTCGGGCGTGCCCAACAAGGACAAGGTCGGCAAGCTGAGCGTCGACGACTTGAAGGCCATCGCCGAGGAAAAGGAGAAGGAACTGACCGGCCTGAGCGTCGAAGCCAACATGCGCATCATCGCGGGCACCGCGAGATCGATGGGCGTGGAGACGGAAGAGTTCTGAGAAGAAGGCACGAAGGCACTGAGGCACGCAGGCACGAAGCAGATAAGACTCTGTTTGCTGCATTTGCTGATCTGCTGGTTTACGCAGGGTCCACCACGAGCCCGGAATCGTGGGAGGTTGCGAGCGGCATCCGGCCGCTCCGTGATCGAAAGGAAAATCGGATGGCCAAACCCGGCAAGCGCTATCGCGCTGATGTCTCGAATCTGGATCGCGGCCAGACCATGCCGTTGTCCGACGCCGTGGACAAGCTCCAGACCTTCAAGAAGACCAAGTTCGACCAGACGGTCGAAGTCTGCATGCACCTGGGGATCGATCCCCGACAGGCGGATCAGCAGTTGCGCGGCTCGCTCTCGCTGCCGCACGGCATCGGCAAGAGCCGGCGCGTCATCGCCTTCTGCCGCGAGGACGTGGTGGAGGCAGCCAAGGCGGCCGGCGCAATCGAGGCCGGCGGCGAGGACCTGGTCTCGAAGATCGAAGGCGGCTGGTTCGACTTCGACGTCGCGGTGGCCAGCCCGGACATGATGCGGGTGGTCAGCAAGCTCGGCCGCACACTGGGCCCGAAGGGACTGATGCCCTCGCCCAAGGCCGGCACCGTCACGCAGGACATCCCGGAGGCCGTGAAGGAGTACGCCGCGGGCAAGGTCGAGTACCGTAATGACGACGGCGGCAACATCCACGCCCCGGTCGGCAAGATGAGCTTCCAGAAGGACCAGTTGGCCGAGAACGCCAGGGCGTTCATCGACCACATCGTGCGTCTCAAACCCGCGTCGGCCAAGGGCCAGTACATCAAGAAGGTCACGCTCGCCGCCACCATGACCCCCGGCATCCCGCTTGAAGTGTGACGTCGGGCAAGCCGCGACCCATTGTCTGCGAACGAACGACAAGCAAGGCAGGCCTGAAAGGACCAAGCCATGAGTAAACCGGTCAAGAACCTGATCGTGAAAGAATACGAGCGGCGCTTCCAGGATGTCACCAGCGCCGTGCTCATCGACGTGCGCGGGATCGACGCCAACCAGAACAACGCGCTGCGTACGGACCTGGCGGGCAACGGCATCCGCATTACGGTTGTGAAGAACTCGCTGGCCAAGAAGGTCTTCGACGGCTCGGCCATGGCGCCGATCAACGAGTTGCTGGAAGGCCCGTGCGCGATGGTCTACGGCGGCGAGAGCGTGGTCAACGTCGCCCGCGCCCTCATCGACAAGGCCAAGGAGATCCAGGGGATCGAGTTCAAGGGCGCCATCATGGATGGCCAGGTGTTCGGTCCCGATGACATCACGCGGCTGAGCAAATTCCCCACGCGCGATGAAGCCTTGGCCGAGGCCGTGCAGGTGATCCTCAGCGCCGGCAGCAACCTGATGGGCGCGGTGACCGGGCCGGGCGCGCAGGTGATGTCGCTGGTCAAGAGCGTGGAGGAGAAGCTGGAGAAGGGCGAGGCCATCGCGAAGGTCGGGTGAGCGTCGCGTCGCGGCCGAGCAACCGCTCCCGCACGGTCGCGGCTCGTTGCGAGCCCTGAATGAACCAACAGGTCATCGTTTCCGACTGGCCCCGTCGCGGGTTAAATGGCTGATGGTCAGCCACCTCTCGGGATCGCATACAACGTCTGGAGTTTCACAATGTCTGAAGAAGCAGCAGTTGCCACGAAGGAATTCGACGCCGACATCAAGGAGCTTGGCGACAAGATCGCCGGCATGACCCTGAAGCAGGCGGTCGACCTCAAGGACTACATGAAGGAAGCGTACGGCATCGAGCCGGCAGCCGGCGGCGCGGTGATGATGGCCGGCCCGGGCGGCGCGGCCGAAGAGGAAGCCGAAGAGAAGACCGAGTTCGACGTCGTCCTGAAGGGCGCCGGCGACAAGAAGATCCAGGTCATCAAGGTCGTCCGCGAGGCGACGGGCCTGGGCCTGAAGGAAGCCAAGGAACTGGTCGACGGCGCACCGAAGCCGGTCAAGGAAGCGGTCAGCAAGGAAGAGGCCGAGGCCCTGGCCGAGAAGCTCAAGGAGCAGGGCGCCGACGTCGAGGTCAAGTAGGACCAGCCTGTCTTTTGCACGCAATGCAGGCCGCCCGTCCCGCGCGGCGGGCGGCCTGACTTTTTACCGATGCCCGTCCACCCACGTCTCCAGTCGTCTGAATCCTGTCAACGCACGCACCTCTGCTGGTAAACTGGTTCCCCATGCCGCGACCCACCATTCGAGATGTCGCACAACTGGCCAGTGTGGACCCCTCGGCCGTCTCTCGCATCCTCAACCGCTCGCTCAAGTCGCATCGCTACGCGGCTGACACGATCGAGCGTGTCGAGGCGGCGGCCAGGGAATTGGCCTATCGTCCCTCCACCACGGGCAGGGCCCTGCGCACTGGCAAGACCATGACCCTCGGTCTCGTCGTCCAGCGCATCGCCAATCCGTTCTACGGCGAACTGGCCGACCGGATCCAGCACCACGCCGCGCAGCGCGGCTACAGCCTGCTGGTCGCCGGCACCGGGCGCAGCCGCGAGCAGGAGACCGAGTATTTCGAGGAACTGATCGCCCGCAATGTGGACGGCGTCATCCTCGCCCCGCGCTGGTACGGCGACGTGACGCCGCTCGTGGCGGCCGGCACGCCGCTGGTCACCGTCGACCAGCAGTTGCCCGGGGGCGAAGTTCACCACGCGGGCCTGGACAACCACCAGGCCGGGCGGGTGCTCGGCGAGCATCTACGCTCGCGCGGCTGCCGGCGCGTGGGCGTGGCGACACTGCCCCACCGGCACGCCGTGAGCCTGCCCCGGCGGCTGGAGGGCCTGCGCGAGGGGCTGGGCGATGACGCGGTGATCGACCCGGTTCTGTCCACCGACGGCCCGGCCACGACCGACGCAACGTTGGAACTGATGGAGACATGGCTGGCCTGCGGCGGGGATCTGCCCGAGGTGTTCGTCGGCCTCAACAACTCATCGACCATGGGCATCGCCCGTTCGCTCATGTCGCGCCGGCTGCGCTTCCCCGAGGATGTCGGCCTCGTCGGCGTGGATGATTTCCCCGCGGCCGCGATCATCGGGCTGACCGTGGTGACGCAACCCATCGACCAGATGGCGCGGACGGCCCTTTCTCTGTTGCTCGATGCGTCGTACCGCGCCGACGGGCCGCGCGTGCGGCTGCTCCCGGGCGAACTGGTCGTCCGCGAATCCGTGCCGCAGCGCTGAATTCCAACCGGCGATGCACCCGAGAGCCGCGTCCATGGGAAGAGCCCGGAGACAACGCAGGCGCGGCAGGTTCGTGGCGGCGCTGTTGATCACGGTGGCCGGGCTTCTGGCCCTGTCGCTCGCGCTGCTCACGGAAGTGGGCACGCCGCACGTCTGGATGGGCGCGGGCGGACTGGCGCTCTGGGGCCACGCGTCGCGGCATGTGATCGAGAGCGTGGTGATCGCCATCGCCGTCGCCGCCGGGCTGAGCGCCGGCGTGGTGATGCTCGCGCGGCGCGCCGCGTTGGCCCTGGCCGCGATGTGGATCGCCTGGGCCCTGGCCGTGTGCGTATGGACGCCGCACGAGGCGGCCGCCGTCTGGGAGGTCCTGCAGTGGCGGTTCGCGCGGTGATGCACAGCTTTCCACGCTCGACCGGCGCAATGGCCGAAGATGACTGATGGAAGCGTTCGCCGAGATGATCAGATCAGATGAATGGAGTCCATGTGATGCGGATGAACCGATGGAGAATGCCACTGCTCGCGGCCGCGTGCTTCGCGGCGCTTGCGTCGGGATGTCAATCGGGGCCGGTTGAGAAGGACTACGATCGCCAGTTGCCGCCGGGCGCGCCGGCGCTTTTGCGCGTGTCGCCCGAGCACTGGCCGGACATCACCATCGCCTTCGCGCAGCGCGATCCGGCCCTGCGCGAAGCGATGGAGCGGAGCCTGGCATGGTTCGATCTGCCGTCCACGCGCCAGCACTTCCCGGTCCAGAACATCACGCACGAGCACGCGAAGGCCAGCGTCTTCGCGTTCCACGAGGTCGCCTACGGCCAGTCGCCGCGGGCGGTCTCGCGCCTGGAATGGCTCAAGCGCGAGTTTGACCTGTGGATGAGCGTCGGCTGCGATGACCAGGGCACGGTTCTCTTCACCGGCTACTACACGCCGATCTTCCACGGATCGCGCAGGCCGACCGCGCGGTACCGCTACCCCCTGTATCGCCAGCCGCCGCAACTCGTGCGGCCGGAGAAGCCCGGCGAAGGGCCCGTGATGTGGCGGACGGCGACCGGACAACTCGTCCCCGCGCCGACGCGGGCGCAGCTCTCATCCTCGCCGATGCTGCAGGGCAACGAGTTGGTGTATCTCGAGAGTCCGCTGGATGTGTACATCGTGCAGGTGCAGGGCTCGGCGCGCCTGCGGCTGGTCAACCGCGAGACCATGGACATCGGCTACGCGGCCGACAACGGCTACGACTACACCAGCATCGGCCAGGCGCTCATTCGCGACGGTAAGCTGTCGAAATACGGCGCGGGACTCGCGGCCATCCGGTCGTACTTCCAGCAGCATCCGGAAGACCTGCAGCGCTACCTCAACCTGAACGACCGGTTCATCTTCTTCCAGGAATACCACAGCGACCAGTGGCCGGCCGGCTCATTGGGTTTCCGCGTGACCCCGTGGCGCTCGATGGCGACGGACAAGCGCATCTTCCCGCGCGCGCTGCCGATGCTGGTGGATACGAGCGTGCCCACCGGCTTCGGCAACGCCCGGCCGCTGCGGCAGATCATGATGGACCAGGACACCGGCGGCGCGATCCGCGCCCCGGGACGCGCGGACATCTACATGGGCATCGGTTCGGACGCCGAGCGCGTGGCCGGGCAGCAGAAGCACGAAGGGCGGATGTACTACTTCGTGCTCAAGCCGCAGCGCCTCAACGAGTGGCTTGAGCGGATGGGGAAGGGGTCGTAGTCGGACGCGCGGGTGGCTCGCCGCGCCGCCCCCGCGCTACGTCTGGGCCGGCGCGGCGTCGATGGATGGTTCGAGCACGCCGCGCACTTTCGGGAACAGGAGCACCGCCTCGACGATCATCCATATCTCGAGCAGCACGGTGGCGACGGCGAGGGCGATGAGCGGCCAGTTCGGCGCTGCGCCCGTGAGCCATTGATGGAGTTGCAGCGACATCGCCCACGCGGGCATGATCAGCATGAAGATCATCGGAAGCACGAGGAACCACACCGGCAGCCTGCGCCGCCACAGGTAGAACGCAATGACAAGAAACGCCAGGCCGCCCATGAGCTGGTTGGTCGCGCCGAACATCGGCCAGAGGATAAGCCCGCCGGTGCCGGCGGTGGTCAGATCCCACGTCGGGGCGCCTGGTCGGGGCAGGGCCGCGATCACGCCGGCGATGATGACGGCCGTGACCGTCGCGCCGTGCGGATTGCGCAGCCATCGCAGCGGATTGATCGGGGACTGCGGGGCGTGTCGTCGGCCGCCGGCCAGTTCGACGCCGCATGCCGGGCAGACGCCGGAGACGTTCAGCGCCACGTCCGCGCCGCAGTGTTCGCAGGTTCGCTTCGGCGGCGCGAAGGACAGCGACGCGGCCAGTTCCTGGATGACGTATCGCTGCAGTCGGCAGGCGGTGTCGAGCGTCGTGCCGGCGAAGGAGGCGACCAGCACGCCCATCAGGGCCAGCGCGACAGTGATGGGGATGCCCATGGCGGTCAGGAAGTTGGCCGCGCCGTCGACGAACGCGGCGACTTTCGCCCCCAGGTCGCCGGCCGAAGTCCAGGACGCGTACCGCGTATTCCATGCGCCCTTGCCGCGCACCACCGCGCTGGCCCCCTCACCGGTGCCCGTCACGGAGATGGCCGCCGCCTCTTCCGGCGTGATGCCCGAATCCGCGAGCGCGGCCTTCGGGTCGGCCGCGTCGAGCGACAGCACCTGGCCGCCGGCCGTGCGCAGACTGAGCATGCCGTCCTTCTCACTGACCACCGCGCCCAGCCCCAGGCCCGCGACGCACGCGCAGATGACCAGCACCGCCAGGAAGCCCTCGGTCAGCATCGCGCCGTATCCCACGAACCGCGCATCCGACTCGTTTTTCAGTTGCTTGCTGCTCGTGCCGGAGGAGACCAGGCAATGGAAACCCGAGATCGCGCCGCACGCGATGGTGATGAACAGGAACGGGAAGATGGCCGGCGCATCGGTCGGCGAGAAGTCCCACGCCGGCGCCTCGATGACCAGCTCGGGCTTGACGCCCTCGGGTGTCGCCGCGCCGCCCATCAGCGCGGCCACGAACAGTCCGATCACGATCAGGCCCAGGGCCGAAATCAACTGCAGTGAATTGATGTAATCGCGCGGCTGCAGCAGTATCCACACCGGCAGCACTGACGCGATGTAGGAGTACACCAGCAAAACGCCTACCCAGACGATGGCAGGCCACTGCGACATGGCGTGGTTCCACCGGCCCAGGATTCCCACGTCGCCGTAGATCACCGTCAGGTACATGAGCGCCAATGCGATGATCGAGGGAACCAGCAGGTTCACACCTCTGCGGTGCAACACGGCGCCAATGGCGATCGCGATCGGGATCTGGATGAAACACGGAATGATCGTCGGGGGATATTGCCGGAACACGCTGGCGATGACCAGGCCGAAGATGGCGATGATGATCGTCAGGGCGAGGAAGAGCACGAAGAGAAATAGCAGCCGCACGCGCCGATTGAGCAACCTGCCCGCGATGTCGCCCACCGACTGCCCGTTGTTGCGAAGCGAAACCACAAGCGAGCCGAAGTCATGCACGGCGCCGATGAAGATCGACCCGAACACCACCCACAACAGCGCCGGCAGCCACCCCCACATCACCGCGATGGCCGGCCCGACGATCGGGCCCGTGCCGGCGATCGAGGTGAAGTGATGCCCGAACACCACCGAGCGCTGCGTGGGCACGTAGTCCCGGTCGTCGCGCAGCTTGACCGAGGGACACACCGCCTCGGCCGACAGGCGAAAGATGCGCCTGCCCAGCCAGCGGCCGTACGTGTGGTAAGCGATCAGGAACGCGATACCCGAACCGACTGCGATCAATAACGTCTGCATGATGTGACCCGATGCTCTGGAAACGCGGCGAGTGGCTTGGTCAGCCTAGTTTAGCACGACGGCACAGACGAGAAAGGGACTCTCAACCCATACGCTCGGCCAGTTCCGCACGCATCGCCTCGATCTTCTCCCGGAGCGACTGCAGCAGCTCATCGGGCGGCTGCTTGAGCAGTTCATCCGAATGGATCGCCTCGCCGTACCGCACCGCGATGCGGCCGCGCAGCCGCGGTCGCTTCGCCTGCCGCGGCCAGGCCTCTTGCGCGCCTTCGATGGCCACCGGCACGACCCAGGTCGGCGCCTTGCGGATCAGCAGCAGCAGGCCGCGCTTCAGCGGCTGCACATGGCCGTCGGGGGTGCGTGTGCCTTCCGGGAAGAGCATCAGGGCGCGCTCGGCTCTCAGACACTCGATGCAGACCCGGATCGCCTTCGGATCGCTTTCGCCCCGAGCGACGGGGATCGCGTTGAGCAGCTTGTAGAGCGGCCGCATGATCGGGTTCTTCCACAGCGACGCGCGGGCCAGCGCATGGAACGGCCGCCGGTAGCAGGGAATGCCGGCGAGAATCGGATCGAGAAATGACTGGTGGTTGCTCACCAGCAGCACCGCCCCGGACATCGGCAGGTTCTCGCGGCCGTACGAGCGGTAACGGTACAGCAGGATCATCAGTCCCCACGCCAGGGCATGCAGCACGCGGAAGCCCACGCGTTTGCCGATGCCGATCGCCGGCAGCGAACCGTACGCCTTGTGACGCATGACTAGTGCCGTTTCCAGTCAGCCAGTTTCGCATACATGGTTGATCACGCAACTT
>CAZHJL010000130.1:0-8378 GCA_964532795.1 uncultured Phycisphaeraceae bacterium
GTCCTTGCCATACACCTTACATCGGCTCATACCACGCTTCTCACACACTTTCTTAGATGTTCCGCGACCGCGGTTACTGCGTTCACAAACCAACAACCCCCGGCCGGAACCGGGGGTTGTGTGGATTCGAGACAGTCGCTTCAGTTTCAACGGCGACGGCGCGTCGCCGTCAGGCCGAGACCCGCCAGGGCCATCAGGCTCAGCGTCGCGGTCACCGGCTCGGGCACCCCGCCCTTGATCTCCTGCACCTTCACCCGAATGAAGTTGTCGAAGAACGGATCCGGGTCATTGCGGAAGTTCAGGATGTTGAACGCCGAGCCGCCGTGGTTGGCCGCGAGCACGCCGTAGCGGCTGTTGGTGTTGCCCACGCCCGGCACGCCGATGAAGTTGAACAGTGCGTCGGCGGCCGCCAGGTCCTGGTCGGCCTGCTGGAAGTCGGCGAGACTCGAGTCGTCGTCTTCGTCGGTGATCAGGATCATGTTCCGCCTGGCGCCCTGCCGGAAGTTCACCTGGCTCAGCGCGAGGACCGTCGCCTCACTGCCCGGCTCCTGCGTTGACGTGGGCGCGGTCATGTTCTGGAAGAACCCCTGCGGATCATTGAAGGTGGCAAAGTCCGTCAGTTGCTGTTCGAGGCTCACGGTCTGACCGCCGAAGGGGGCCGTGCCACTCGGGCCGCCGAAACGGACCAGCGCATAGCGCGCATCAATGTTGTTGGCGATCATCGCCGCGTCGAAGTCGACGATACGCGCCTTCACCTCATTGATGTCCCCGGCCATGCTAACCGAGTCATCGATCACCCACACGATATCCGCCGGCACGGCCTGCACCGACTGCGTATTGCCGAGCACCACCATCGCCATCACGGCGACCATTGCTGAAGTCAGTAAGCTTCTCATCTGCTATCACTCCTTTGCATCCAAACGCGGTTTGCTGAATCCCCAAGCCGTCCAAGAGATGCGCACGCAACCCCATAGCGACCCTCACGTTCCCCTTTTATAGCGGGGCTCGCCGACTTCACCAACTGTTTTCTCCGGGGCGAGGCAACCAACGCGATCGCAGGCCACAGACGATCCACCGAGAACGCCATCCGCCTCAACACCAAACCTGGAGCGTACTTGCGCCAAGGAGCGCAAACTCCTATAAACAATGTGATTTACGGGCCCCATGATCTTGTGTGCAGGACTTCTTCCAACCAACCCGAGCGTGTGTGAAGATAGCGAAGTTTGACGCGGGTTCACATTCGCTGCTCGCCTTCACAAGCTTGCCGTTGTCATGCCCACGCCCGCCCCGTGCGCCGCTCGAGCGCAAAGAACAACCCCCGGCCGAAACCGGGGGTTGCATACGATCCAGATTTCGAGCTTCAGTCTTGGCGACGACGACGCGTCGCGGTCAGACCAAGACCCGTCAGGGCCATCAGGCTCAGGGCCGCGGTCACCGGCTCGGGCACATCGCCACCGATGATTTCACGCACGAGCTTGTCTTCGATCGCCTCCTCAAAGTCAGCGAAGGTGTCAGCCTGCAGCGTGAACGAATCCGTGCCGCCCTGAACGTTGGCGACGTACCAGTCAAACAGGCTCTGACTACCGCCGATGGTCACGCCGTTGATCGCGTCAATACCCGCAGCCAGCGCGGCATCACGAGCACCGGACGTGCTGACGCCGTCATTCTGCGAGCCGTCGCCGGAGACGTCCATTACGAGCCGATCACCCTCAAAACCGTTGTTATCGAACAGCGGCGTGCCGTAAGCGATCGCCGAGCCGGGCGCCGTGGAGCCGCCGAACGGGCGGGCCGCATTGCCGATGTCCGTCGCCAGCGAGCTTGCCGCGGCGGCACTGTCAACCAGCGTCCAGTCGACGCCGATCGCTTGCTCATTGGAACTCGCCCAGTAGATCAACTGGACCGCGATCGCGCCCTCCTGACCTGCCAGAATCGCGCTCTGCACGGCCGCCGAATTGAAGGCGTTCACATACCCCCCTCGCTGCAGCCCGAACTCGGCGTCACTCACGCTACCCGAGACATCCACCAGCAACTGCAACTCAAGATCCACCGGCACGGCCTGAGCCTGCTGCGTGGCGCCAAAGACCACGAGACCCAGGACGGCCGCCATAGCAACCGACATCAGCTTCTTCATTTCTCAACACTCCTTATGATGGTTTGTCCACCAAGCTGGTTTTCGAGTCCCCACTTTGTCCCAGAGATGCTCCAAGCACCCCCTCATGAACCCTCACGTCAAAGCAGTATACCGCAGGTTTCGCTCATCCCCAATGGTCTCACTGGTGAGCCGTTACCACCAATCCGCAGCCGAACTGGACCCAACGCCAGCAGCACACACGCAATGCAACGCATGAATGAATAGTTACTTACATACCACCAACCATCGTATCTCGCGCTTGGTTCCTGCCGATTCCCTCGATCGTCCCTGAAGAATTTTCATGGATCAGCGCGCGCTTGGTGGCAAGATGGGAAAACTCGTACCTGTAGACATAGCGAAGCCTGGGCAATAGCTGTCGCACTGCGCCCAAACAGACAACCCCCGGCCGAAACCGGGGGTTGCGTACGCTTCAGAATGTCTGCTTCGGTCTTAGCGACGACGACGCGTCGCGGTCAGACCAAGACCCGTCAGGGCCATCAGGCTCAGCGCCGCGGTCACCGGTTCGGGCACATCGCCACCGATGATTTCACGCACGAGCTTGTCTTCGATCGCCTGTTCGAAGTCCGCGAAGGTGTCAGCCTGCAGCGTGAACGAATCGGTGCCGCCCTGGATGTTGGCGACGTACCAGTCAAACAGGCCCTGACTACCGCCGATGGCAACGCCGTTGAGGGCGTCCACGCCACTGGCCAGCGCCGCGTCGCGTGCCGCGGCCGTCGCACCCGAGCTGCCCGCACC
Organism: uncultured Phycisphaeraceae bacterium; assembly: GCA_964532795.1. Taxonomy (GTDB): domain Bacteria; phylum Planctomycetota; class Phycisphaerae; order Phycisphaerales; family Phycisphaeraceae; genus CAZHJL01. The sequence goes on from CAZHJL010000130.1 coordinate 2,888, forward strand.
GTCGCCCGAAACGTCGATGACCAGCCGGTCACCTTCGAAACCATTATTGCTAAACAGCGGATAGGCGAAGTTGATCGCGGCGCTGGGCACGGTGCCGCCGAACGTGTCGTCGGCCAAGCCGTCGATCGCCGTGGCAAACGCTTCGGCGGACGCGGCGTCGTTGATCAACGTGAACGGAACTGCCACGAACTGCGCGTCATCCCAAAACACCATGTTGACCGCGATCGCGCCCTTCGCGCCCGAGAAGATCGCATTCTGGACGGCCGGGCCACGGAACGCCGCCGCATAGCCGTCGCGCTGCAGCGCGAACTCCGACTGGTCCACGCTACCCGAGACGTCAACCAGCAACTGCAACTCAAGATCCACCGGCACGGCCTGAGCCTGTTGCGTGGCGCCGAAGACCACGAGACCCAAGACGGCCGCCATAGCAACCGACATCAGCTTCTTCATTTCTCAACACTCCTTATGGTTTGTCCACCACATTCGATTTCGAGTCCCCTCTTTTGTCCCAGAGATGCTCCACGCACCCCCTCAGGAACCCTCACATGGCAGCAGTATACCGGCGCGCCCACGTTTTGGCCACGTTCTTCTCATGTGACCTCTCTCAACCCGCTCATGTGACAGACACTAACCACCACTGCCAGATGGCACAGCACAAATCCTTTTCCTACAATCGTTTAACAGCACATCAGCGCTAGCGCTTGCTTTGCCCGTCGGACCGAAGACCGGACCGGATGACATGCTCTTCTTTGGCGCCTGACCCCAACCCGCGTGAAACTGGGCAATATCCTCGCACTGCATGCCCGGTTTCAGCTATCCCCTCAACAACGCACATCCGATCTGTCCGATCTACAATGCCCGCCACCATCAACGGTTAAACCAATCCTGACACAGGGGCGACAAAATGGAATGCTTCCAAGCCATTCAGGCCCGGTACAGCACACGCAGCTTCACCGATCAACCCATCCCGCGCGATCAGCTCGAGCAGCTTGTCACCGCCGGCCTCCGCGCGCCCACGGCCCGCAACGAACAACCGTGGGCGTTCGTCATCGTCACCGATGCGCCCACGCGCCGACAGATCGCCAAACAGACCGAGTTCGGCAAGTTCATCGCCGAAGCGCCGGCATGCATTGTCGTCTTCTGCCGCGAGACGAAGTACTACCTCGAAGACGGCTGCGCGGCCGTGGAGAACATCCTCCTCGCCGCGACCGACCTGGGTATCCAGTCCTGCTGGGTCGCCGGCGACAAGAAAGACTACGCGCTCATCATCGCGCAGATGCTCGGCGCGCCCGACGAATACAAGACCATCGCCTACCTCGCCCTGGGCTACGCCAAGTCGCCCGGCCAACCCAAGGAACGCAAGCCGCTGAACGAAGTGTTGCACTGGGAGAAATGGTGAGCGCCCTGTGGGCGAGAGGGGAGAGCAGTAGACAAGAGATCAGGAGAACCGCCGAACACCCTCCGCGCCGTGCCTACGTGCCTTCGTGCCTTCGTGCCTACGTGCCTTCGTGCCTTTCTTCTCCCCCCCCTTCGTCGCTCCGTCGCTTCGTCGCTCCGTTGCTCTCTTCCGCATTGAACCGATTCATCACCGCCTCCATCGGTTCGCCCAACCACATCTCGACGCAGTCGCACGCCCGTTCGACGGCCGGCTCGATCGCCTCCAGTTGCTCGGGCGTGAACCGGCCCAGCACCCAGTCCGACTGCGCCACGCGCGGCGGGGGCGGATCGATCCCCACTCGCAGCCGCGGATACTTCGTCGTCCCCAGGTGCTTCTCGATGTCCGCCAGCCCGTTGTGCCCACCAGCCCCGCCGCCGCCGCGCACACGCAATTTCGCAAGCGGCAGCGCGACATCATCCACCACCACCATCACTTCGGCCGGCTGCACCTTGTAGAAATCCATCGCCTCGCGCACCGCAATCCCGCAACGGTTCATGAACGTCATCGGCTGGATCAGCGCGACCTTGTGTTCGCCGATCAGCCCGGTCAGCAACCCGCTGTGAAACTTCATCTTCGCCCCGCTCAGCCCGTGCCGCACGGCCAGCCGGTCCACCACCATGAAGCCGGCGTTGTGCCGCGTCTTCTCGTACTCACGTCCGGGATTGCCTAGTCCAACAATCAATCGCATCAAGATCTCTCACGAAGCATTCTTGGAACCACAGATACACACGGATGCACACAGAGGGTAGATCGGGTCTGGGGTCTCGCGAAAAGGCGAGGCGATCAGTTGAGCCAGGCACTCGCTACTCTCACCGAACAAGGCCAATCCGTGCCTGATACGACTCTCTCCAGTTACTCTCCGCGTCATTGCGCCTCGGCGCGAGGGCCCAGTTTCCTTCATCGATCCCAACCCATGGTGGTCCATCCGCATTCACCTGCGGGCCATCTCCTGTGGCCGCGATCTGTGTGCATCCGAGTGCATCTGTGGTTTCATCCGCCATTGAAAAACCCCGACCTCGCGGCCGGGGCATGAGCATACTCGATCCGTCCACGCCGCGCGGAGGCGTCGTGGCCGGCGGCTATTCCTCTCCACCCTCCCCCTCTTCCTCCTTGCGACCGATGACTTCCGGCTCCGCGCCTTCCTCGGCCACGCCTTCGACCTCTTCTTCCGCTTCCTCGGCCACCCGCACTTCCGTCAGGGCCGCAACCAGCGTGGACTCGTCCGTCTCCAGCGTCACGCCCGCCGACAACGGCACATCCCCGGCCAGCAGCGTATCGCCCAACTCCATCTGCTCGATGTTCACCTTGATCGAATCCGGAATGGCATCCGCGCGGCAGGTGATTTCCAAACGCGTCAGTGGTTGATCCAGCATCGTACCATCGCTCTTCAGCGCCGCCGGCTCGCCGGTCAGTTCGATGTCCACTTCCACCGTGATCTCTTCCGACAGATCCACGCGCGTCAGGTCCACGTGCGTGATGCCGCGCCCCAGCGAATCCCACTGCACATCCTTCACCAGGCAGGACTCGTTCTTGCCGTCCAGCGCCACTTCCACCAGCCGCGCGCCGTGGTGCAGGATGTCGATGAATGCCTTGTAATCCGTCGCCACGTGCACCGGATCGATCTGGTGCCCGTAGACGACCATCGGCAGCTTGCCGTCCTTGCGCAGGCGGCGACATTCATTCGAGCCAAGACGCTCGCGCTTTTCAACAGGAACATTGGGGATTGTTCGCGTAGCCATGTCGGTCACTCCATCTTGTCTTCGGGCCGCCGGCGCCGAGCGCCGGCCGGGCGCGCCGATGCTTCTTCAGTGCGCTCACGATCCCGTCGCCGCGGCATCCGCCGCGCCCTGCGGCGAAGGCTCACGACAGATCGTGAACTGGGTGTTGTGACTCGGATCGCGGAACAGCCGCGATACCGATCGGTTCTCGTGAATGCTCAGTATCGCGTCGCCCAGCAGCTCCGAAATCGAAAGCTGCACGAGCTTGTGGTCGATCGGACGGCAACGCGGCCCGGTCGGGATCGTGTCCGTCACGATGATGCGGCTGAACGGGCTTTCGGCCAGTCGCTCCATGGCCAGCCCCACCATCACCGGGTGCGTCGCCGCCACCACCACGTCCAGCGCGCCGTTGCGCTTGACCAGCTTCGCCGCTTCGCACACCGTGCCCGCCGTGGAAATCATGTCGTCGATCATCAGCACCGTTTTGCCGCGCACATCGCCGATCATGTTCGCCGACTCGACTTCCGAGCCGCTCTTGCGACGCTTGTCGATGATCGCGATTTCGCCCCCCAGCCAGTTCGCGAAGCGGTTGGCCGTCTTCACATTGCCCACATCCGGGCTGACCAGCACCAGCTCGCCCAACTGCGGCCGGATGCTTTCGATATAGCTGACCAGCACCGGCGCCGCGTGCAGATGATCGACCGGAATGTCGAAGAACCCCTGGATTTGCTCCGCGTGCAGGTCCATCGCCAGCACGCGATCGGCCCCGGCCGTGGTGATCAGGTTCGCCACCAGCTTGGCCGTCACCGGTACGCGCCCTTCGTCCTTGCGGTCCTGGCGCGCGTAGCCGAAATAAGGAATCACCGCCGTGATCCGACGCGCACTGGCGCGGCGAAGGCAGTCGATGTAGATCAGCAGTTCCATCAGGTGCGCGTTGACCGGGTGGTACGTGCTCTGCACGATGAAGCAGTCCCGGCCGCGCACATCCTCTTCCAGCTTGACGATCACTTCGCCGTCCGGAAACAGGTCGGTGCGCCCCTGGCCGAGCGGGATATCCAGTCGGCGGCAAATGCGCTCGGCGATATCGCGACTCGCACGCCCGGCGAAGACCTTCAGGTCGTCTCGACCACTCATCGCCCACCTCCCGTCGCGGCCGCATCCGGTTCGGACGCCAGTCGGGCCCGCAGAATCGCATCGACTTCGGCAAGCTGCTCGGGGTTGTTGATCGAAAGCACATCCGCCGGCGGCACCGCATCCACCACCGCCACGCGCGCACCCGCGCCTTTCAGCAACGACGGCACGTCCGTGATGTAGTACTCGCCCTGGCTGTTGTTGTTGCTGACTTTGTTCAGCGAATCGAACAGTGCATCGCTGTCGAAACAGTAGTAGCTCGGATTGACCTCGCGGATCGCACGCTGGTCTTCATCCGCGTCCTTGTGCTCGACGATCCCCTCGAAGTCGCCGGCGGCGTCGCGCACCACGCGGCCGTAACCGGTCGGATCGTCGATCACCGCCGTGGCCAGCGTCGCCGATGCCCCGCGCGACACGTGCGCGTCCAGCAGCGTCCGCAGCGTGTCCGCCCGGATCAGCGGACCGTCGCCGGCAAGCACGAACACCGGCTGTTTCGCGCGGCCCTCAAACACCGGCGCCGCCATCTGGGCCGCGTGACCCGTCCCGAGCTGCTCATGCTGCTCCACGAACGCGACTTCCCCGATCCCCGCCAGCGCCTCGCGCACCAGGTCGCCCTTGTACCCCACCACCACCACGATCGGCGCGGCCTCGAGCTGCCGGCACGCTTCGACCACCCACCACACCATCGGCTTGCCCGCCACCTCGTGCACCACCTTCGGCAGGTCGCTGTTCATCCGCGTGCCCTTCCCGGCCGCCATGATGATCGCCGCCGGGGCGCCGTTGGCCGAGACATTCTGTCGCGCGTCGCTGGCCATGGTCTTCAGTCGTTCCTTGAGATTCGCGTGGCTCTGTTAACCAGTTAACCAGTCAACCAGTCAACCAGTCAACCAACCCTCCGCTTCGTCGCTTCGTCGCTCAATCGCTTCGTCGCTTCCGCCAATAACTAGCCCGCCTGGACTCGAACCAGGAATGCCAGGACCAAAACCTGGAGTGTTACCATTACACCACGGGCTAACGATGGGGGCGATCGGCAGGCCAAGCGCCGCCTGTCGCCGCGCGCCCGCTCGCCGCATCCCTGGGTCTCCCGCAAGCCCAGCAATCATAAGGACAAGCCGCAAGGTGTCAAGGTGACGCGCCGCCACGCAAACGGGGGGTGCGACCACAGACTGGGGCACCGTTTCAGGCGGCGTGGTTCCAGTATGTT
>CAZHJL010000131.1:0-8116 GCA_964532795.1 uncultured Phycisphaeraceae bacterium
AACCCCTGATTCGGCAATCACTCACAGCGCGCCCCAGTTTGTGGCCAGACCCCTCCCACCCGTAACACCCTCAGTGAAAGGGACTTGCACCGTCGCATCGCGGCCATCCGCCGGCGGGAAGCCGCCGCGCCCGCGTCCCGGTCGAGACGGATGCCCCAAGTAACGCAAAAGCCCGGTCCGAAGGCCGGGCCGCATGTTCGATCCGATGGCCGCGCTTCTTCAGATCACCTTGCTCAGCGGGTAGCTGATGATGCCGGTTGCCCCGGCCCGCACCAGTTGCGGCACCAGTTCGCGTTCGACCTGCTCCTCGACCACGATCTCCACCGCGCACCAGTCCCGATCGGCCAGGTCGTTGATCGTCGGCGAATGCTCGGCCGGCAGGATCGCCAAGATCGCCTCGAGCTTCCCGCGCGGTACGTTCATCTTGAGCCCCACCTTCTGGCGCGCCGCGATGGCCCCGCGAAGCAGCAGGGCAAGGTCTTCCATCTTCTGTCGCTTGGTCTCGTCCGCCCAGGACTGCCTGTTCGCGATCAACCGCGTCGTGCTGCTGAGGATCGTGTCGATCACGCGGAGCTTGTTCGCCCGCAGCGACGAGCCGGTTTCGGTGATATCGACGATCGCATCCACCAGCCGCGCCTTGACCTCCGTGGCGCCCCAGGAGAACTCGACCTTCCGCACATTGACGCCCTTCTCTTCGAAGTACCGCCGCGTTGTGTTCTCCAGCTCGGTCGCGATGATCCCGTCGGCCAGGTCTTCGGGCTTGGAAATCGAGGACTCCTCGGGCACGGCCAGCACCCAACGCGCCGGCCGGCTGGTGGCTTTGCTGTACGCGAGTTCGCATACCTCGTGCACGTTCGATCCGTTTTCGATCACCCAGTCAATCCCGGTGATGCCCATGTCGATCACGCCGTCCTCCACGTACCGGCTCATCTCCTGGGCGCGGAACATGATGCACTCCAACTGCGGATCGTCGATCGTCGGGAAGTACGAGCGTTCGCTGATCCGCAGGTTGTAGCCGGCCCGCTGGAAAAGGTCAGCCGTCGAGTTCTGCAAGCTGCCCTTGGGAATTCCGATCCGCAGCAGCGCGCTGCTGTTGCTTCTGTCCATCACGATGCGATCCTCGACACCTGGTGTCCCGCGGGCGCCGGCATCCGGCGGCGGAACCAAGGTTGCGTTCCCCATGGTGGCCCTCCTTTGAACCGTTCATCGGAGGGAAGTCTAGCGGCAGATCACGCGGCGGCGTGTCAGCGCCCGGTTAGCGGCGTGTTACTTCTTGCGGGCGACCGATTTCGTGGTCACCTTCTTGGTCGTGCGTTTGCGCGTCGAGCTCTTGCCGGTCTTCTTCTGCCGTGTCGTGGCCTTGGCGGTCGATCGCGTGGTGCGCTTGCTGGTCCTCTTCGCCGCCTTCTTCCGAGCCCCCGCCGTCACCACTTTCACCCGGCGCGTTCCCGCATCCACCCAGGCGCGGAGCAGTTGATGCGTGTCGTGTCCCTGCCCGGCCTTGACCTGGCGCTCGATGAACGCCGCGATCTCCTCCAGCGAGGCGTCGGGATCAACCACCGCCTGTTGCTTGAGCAGATCGGCCAGCGTCTCGTCCACCGGAATCGCGTGGGCGTCGAAGCACAGCAAGAGCACCTGCGCCGAGACATACGGCGTCATACCCGGCAGTGTGTCGAGATACGCGCGCACCTGCTTCTTGCTGCACTTGCCGAGGCTGTTCAGGTTGGTCGCATGCTCGCGGCGGAATACTTCCTGCAGCACATCGCGCAGACGCGCGACGCGCTCGGTCACCCGCGGATAGTCCGGCCCGATGAGGGCCACCAGGTCGTGGTCATGCGTGACGCGCACATCGTTGTTGTCGACCATCACCGACATCACGCGGCGGTAGGCTTCGATCGACTTCTTCCGCGTCGACTCCCATTCCAGGAACCCGAGGATGACTTGCGTCACCGGATCGACCGGCTCGACGGGTTCGGGCTCGTAGGCCTGCCTGAGCTTTTTCACCAGCGATGCGAACTTCCTGGCGTAGGTCGTGGCGTCCTTCAATGCCCTGGTTCCTTTTCAAGCGGTGGTGAAGAGGTCTGGCCATCCTGCTCGCCTTGCTCACCCCGCTCCGCCTCGCGCGCCATTCCCTCGGCAATCGCCTTGAATACTTCAGCTTCTTTCTTGATCGACTCGTCCAGCTTGAACTCCAGCCGCGGCACCTGCCGCATGCGTACATGATCACGCAGCAACGACTGAATCCGACCGGCCGCATGCTTCAGCCCGCCCAGCGCGCGCCGTCCGTGCTTCTCCGGCGCAACGGAAACATGCACCGCCGCCGTGCGATGGTCCGGGCTGACGTTCACGCGCGTCACGCTGATCATGCCCTCCAGCCGCGGATCCGACAGATCGCGGCTGAGGACCGTCGCGATCGCTCGCCGAAGCACTGACTCAACCTGTGACTTGCGATGACTCATTCGCCTTGATCACGCATCATGCCGGATCAGACGCGGCATGCTCAAAACTTCACATCGACCTCATGTGCCGCTCATGCATCGGCCTTACGTTCACCTATCGACCGGAAAGTATCTCCGTTGTGTGGTCAACCATCTCGCAGTCCGGAAAACCCGTGATCCTGTTCAGCGCCTTGCTCAGGACACTCTGCGCGTGGGTCACCTGGTTGCTCACGACCGCCAGACCCAGCACCGCCGTTCGGACGTCCTCCTGCTGATCGATCTCGGCGATCGACACGCGGTACTCACGGGCCAGCCGGTCCTTCAGGCTCGCCACCACACGTCGCTTGTCCTTCAGTGATGCGGACCAACTGATCGACAACTCCACCTGAAGAATGCCCACGACCATGGCATGCATCTTTCCTGTTCATCCGCCGGGTTCGCGCCAACCAGTCGCGCGGCTGGGGCTGCCGCACCGTTCAATCGAGCTTCCGGCGCACCTCCACCACGTTGTAGCAGACGATAACATCGTCGGGCTTCACATCATCGAATCCCGTCACCCTGATGCCGCACTCCGTGCCGGCCCGGACTTCACGCACATCGTCCTTCACCCGGCGCAGCGAGTCCATATCGCGGCCTTCGGTCACGACGACCCCGTCGCGCACCACGCGGACTTTGCCGGTGCGCTGCATCGAACCTTCGGTCACCAGGCAACCTGCGACCATGCCGATCTTGGAAACGCGGAACACCTGCCGCACCTCGGCCCGACCGATCTCGTCCTCCTTGATATCCGGCGTCAGCATGCCCTCGAGGCCCTGCTTCAGCTCGTCGGTCAGGTCGTAGATCACACGGTAGAGCCGAATCTCGACGCCCCGCGCCTCGGCGATCTCCCGTACCGCGGTCGTCGCGTTGACGTGGAAGCCGACGATGATCGCCTCCGACGCATCAGCCAGGTCGATGTCGCTCTCGGAGATACCGCCCACCCCGGCATGAAGCACGCGGATGGCCACTTCTTCGTTGCCCAGCTTCTCGAGACTCTTGGTCAGCACGTCAACCGAGCCCTGCACGTCGGCCTTCAGCACCACGCGCAGTTCCTTGGTCACGCCCGCCTGGATCTGCTCGGCAAGGTTGTCAAGCGTCACCTTCGAGTTGCGGGCAAGCTGCTGCTCGCGTTCGATCTCGCGGTACTGCATCGCCACGTCTTCGGCCTTGCGGAGCGTATCGGTGACGTAGAACTGGTTGCCGGCGTCCGGCACGCGATCGATACCCGAAAGCTCAATCGGCGTCGCCGGACCGACTTCGCGCACCTGCCGGCCGCGATCGTCGGTCATGTCGCGCACGCGCCCGTATGCGCGCCCGATGACAATGAAGTCGCCCACCGCAACGCGTCCCTGCTGCACCAGCGCCCGTGCCACCGGGCCGCGGCCCTCCTGCATCTCCGCTTCGATGACCGTGCCCGTTGCGGCGCCCTGGTAGTCGGCCTTCAGTTCCAGCAGTTCGGCCTGGTAGTCCAGGATCTCGAGCAACTCGGTGATGCCGTCACCCGTCTCGGCGCTGGTGCGAATGACTTCGGTTTCGCCGCCCCATTCCACGGGGTTCAGCCCGTGTTCCGCCAACTGACCGAGGATGCGCTGGATGTTCTCGTTCGTCGCCTGCGGAAGGTCGGTCTTGTTCAACGCCACCACCACCGGCACCCCGGCGGCCTGCGCGTGGTTGATCGACTCGACCGTCTGCGGCATGACGCCGTCGTCGGCCGCGACCACCACGACCGCAATGTCGGTCACCTCGGCGCCGCGGGCGCGCATGCTCGTGAACGCTTCGTGGCCCGGCGTGTCGAGGAAGACCACCGTCTTCTCCTCCTCGTCGTGGCCCTGGATCGTCACGCGGTACGCACCGATGTGCTGGGTGATGCCACCGTCCTCATGGGCGGCCACGTCCGCGGCGCGAATCCTGTCCAGCAGACTCGTCTTGCCGTGATCCACGTGTCCGAGCACCGTCACCACCGGCGGGCGCGGACGCACGTCAATCTGTTCGCGCGACGCGAACGATGCGACGACCTGCTGCTCCGCCGTCTCCTGCGCCTTGACCACCAGCTCGATGTCGTACTCCATGCAGACCTCGGTTGCGACCGGCGCATCGATCGACGAATTGATGCTCGCCATGATGCCCTGCTTGAACAGGTGCTTGACGATATCCGCGCCCTTGATGCCCGTGGCGGCCGAGAGGTCCTTGATGAAGATCGGCTCCTGGATCTCGACGCGCCCGCCCGTCGCGATCGCAGGCGAGGCGACCTGCCCGCCCTCGCGCTTGCGCATGCTCTGGCGACGTTGCTTGACGAAACCGGTGGCGCGGTTCAGGCGCGCGTCCAGTTCCGCGAGGTCCGCTTCAGTGAACTTGGTGGGGCCGGTCGGCAGGCTCTCGGCGTAGCGTCCGCGCCGACTGGTCAGCGAGCGGCGCTTGTTCGGACCGCCGCGCCGACGCGGATCGGTTTCCTCCGGCGCCGGGCCGGCACCCGCCCCGCGGCCGCGCACCGGACCGCCCGAACGACGGATCCCCGGGCCGGTGTCAGGCACATCGAAGGCCGGTCCGCCGCCACCCGGCGCGCGCCTGGCGCGGGGCTTGGCGATCTCGTCGGGCTTCTCGATACGGACAACCTGGGGGCCCTTGAGCTTGACGCTCTGGGGCTTTTGCAGCTGCTCGCCAGCGGGTTTGACCTCCTTCGGGACCGCCGGCACGTTCGGCACACCGATCGGACCGCTGGGTTTCTCCGCGCCGACGTCCGTGCCCGCCTCGGCCTGCTCCTCCGCCTCGGCCGCGACCGCCTCTTGCGCCTGGGCCGCAACACGCTCGTCTTCCGGGGCCGCGGGGGCTGCTTCCTCGACCGGCCCGGCCTCTTCGACCGGGGTCGGCGCTTCGGCGGTCGGGGCGGGACGCGTCCTGCGCTTGGCCGCCTTGGGTGCCGCAGTCTCCGACGGCGCCGCCTGCGTCGCTGCGGGCGGCTCCATCTCCGCGGTGGCGGTGCCCGTGGTCGCTTCCCCCGCTTCCGCCTCCGAATCAGCTTTCTTCTTCGCGCGTCGACGCCGGGCCTTCTTCGCCTTCTCCAAGTCCACGTGTTCGGTCGATTCCACCGCCGTCACCACGTGGTGATCGTCACTGAACCACTCGCGAATCGTCTCAGCCAGGCCCAGCTTCACCGTCGACATGTGGTTCGTGATGCCGGGTACATCCTCGGCCTTGCACTTCTCCACGATCTCCTTGCTGGCGACACCCAGTTCTTTCGCGATCTCAAAAACTCGCAGGGATTTCTTGGCCAAGAAACTCTCCTTCCCGCTGCCATTGCCGCACGCCGCTCAGCGCCGCCAATGCGCAACGGTGATTCAACCTTGCGATGCAGGCGAACGCTGCGGATCGCCTTCACCTTCGCTCTGACTCAATTCAGCCTGGTCGGCCTCGTCCGCTTCGGACTGCTCGTGCTCACCGGCGCCCTCGGGCGCCTCCGGCGCGACTCCTTCTTCCGGCGCGGCCGCCTCGGTTTGCGCCGTATCGACCGCTCTCGCCTCGTCCTCGACCGGCTGTGCGGCCTCTTCCGCAGGCGGCTCTTCGATCGTCTCGGCCGCCTCTTGGGCCGGGGCGCCCGACTCAAGCATTTCAACAATGCCCGCCCCCGCCGGCTCATCCGCGCCGGACGCCGGCGCGGGGCCCAGCACATCACCGAGGATCGCCGCGGCCTGATCAGCGCCGGGCATTGCCGCCTCGGCCGCCTCAGCTTCCGCCTTGCGACGCTCAGCCTCTTCCTTCTCACGCTGCTGCTCTTCAGCCACTTCCTTCGCGCGCTCGGAGGCGACGGCGACCATCCTCTCGGCCGACGCGATGTCGCATTCGAGCACCTCGACGAGATACTCCGGCCCCACCTCCTCGACATCGAACACGCTGATCACGCCCAACGCGCCGAGACGGTCGATCTCGTCCTGCGAGACGCCCTCGACCTGGGCAAGGCAGGTCTCCATGGTGTCGAGGCTCCGTGTGAACTCGGCCGGGGTCAGGATGTCGACATCCCAGTTCGTCAACCGGGCCGCAAGGCGCACATTCTGTCCGCGCTTGCCGATCGCCAGCGAAAGCTGATCCTCGTTGACCACAACAGTGGCGCGTCCGAGTTCGAAGCAGAGCGATATCTCCACGACCTCGGCCGGCTTCAGCGCATTCTGGATCAGGATCTGGCTCGACTCGTTCCAGCGCACGATGTCGATCTTTTCACCGCCCAGTTCATCGACGATGTTCTTGATGCGGCTGCCGCGCACACCCACGCAGGCGCCCACCGCGTCCACCTTGGAGTCGATGGAGCTGACCGCGATCTTCGTGCGATGCCCGGGCTCGCGGGCCATGGCCTTGATCTCGATGATGCGCTCGGAGACCTCCGGTACCTCGACCTCGAACAACCGGCGTATGAAATCCGGATGCGCGCGGCTCAGGACGATCTTGACCTGGCTGCCCGCTTCCCGCACGTCCAGGATCAGGCAGCGCACACGTTCGCCGGGCTGGTGCTGCTCGCCGGGAATCTGCTCGCTGCGCGGCATGAAGCCTTCGGCGCGTCCCACCTGGACCACCAGTGCCCCACCTTCGTAGCGCTGGGCCATCCCCGTCACGAGTTCACCGACGCGATCGGCGAACTCCTCGTAGATGCTCGCCCGCTCGTCCTCGCGGAAGCGCTGGATCATCACCTGCTTGGCGGTCTGGGCCGGAATGCGCCCCAGCGACTCGAGCGAGATCTCCTCGTTGCCGCGGTAGATGCGAAGCTGCCCGTTGAGGCGATCCAGTTCACAGGTGAATTCCTCGGTATCCACGGCGTTGAAGTGCTTGCGCGCGGCCGAAACCATCGCCTGCTCGATATCGGTGAACAGTGCTTCCTTGTCGACATTGCGATCCCGGGCGATCGCATCCACCAGTCTCAGAAGCTCTGTGCCATTGATCTGTGCCATTCGTCTGTTCCTGCTCAGATTGTCGTGGCATCGCCTGCCAGTTCGATGCCGGGGTCAGGTTGTCGGCTGCGTTCACGGGCGGCTGCCCGGTGTTCGCGCCATGGTGGTAAACCCGGAAAACACAAGGACCACGACTCGCCTGCCAAGCGTCGTGGTCCGGGACCGCTGAACCCGCCGCCTGGGTCGGGCCATCCGATTCGCGAATCGGTGGCGACGCCAAGGTGGAGGTCACCAGGATGCACGCAGTGCATCAGGTCATGCCGCGCCTCCTCTCGGGAAACACTGCCTCGGAAGGCAGCGCGGCGTCACGGGCGTGGTGGAAACCGCGCCCATCACTTGACCTTGGTCCCCAAACCATCGTGGCTACTGTGCCTGCGCATGCAGTGGCCCCTTGAAACAAACGCCGGTCAACACACCGGCTTGGCAGTAAACCGTAAGTTTAGGTTCTGCCGGGCTTCTGTCAAGCTGAGAGCCGGTGCGCAATGGCCGACTTGCGCGTATGTTAAGTCCATCGGGCAAGCTATGGGATTGACAATACCCGGTCCGACTCGCGGGCGGATCGGTCAGGCCCGGATTTATCAGACTCAGAAGTATTCTGAAGCAGCCCCGGGGTCCGGCGCTGGGGCACCGACGCTTCGCGGGCACGGCGCATGGCCGGGTGCGACCACAGACTGGGGCACCGTTTCAGGCGGCGTGGTTCCAGTA
>CAZHJL010000132.1:0-7642 GCA_964532795.1 uncultured Phycisphaeraceae bacterium
TGATGTCAGCACTTACAATCACGAAACTCTTTCAATGGAAACGGCACTAGCGCCGGGACGCGGCGATGACCTGTCGGGCCGTGGCTTCATCCGGCACGTGCATGCGCAGGTAGAAGCGGCCGAAGCGGGCGGCGAATTCGCGGCGCATCGCCTGCAGGGGCTCGACGCCGTGGAACCCGACCAGCGCCACGCGTTTGCCTGCGTCGAGGATGCGGTGGTAGAGCGGCCACCATTGGGGATGGTGCACCGGGGGTTGGCCGGCGCCGGGGACCCACTGGATGACGTCAAGCGGCTCGATGGCTAGGAGCGTCTGCTCGTGGACGAGCGCATCCACGCCGTCCCAGTGGTAGATGGTGTGATCATGCCGCGCACAGAGGGCGTGCAGGCGTGGGAGCATGAACTGCCGGAACGCGTCAGGCGACAGCATGGCCGCGATGTCGCACTGGAAGCGCCCCGTGCGGCCGGGGGCCCACATCCAATGGTGGATTGACCGGTTTGCGTCGGCGATGGTCGGGGCGAGGTCGTCGTAGCAAGTCGCCTGGATCGCATCGATGCGCTGCAGGCACGCGTCGACCCAGTCCGGGCGGTCGAGCGTGTCCATCAGCAGGGCCTGCGTGCCGCGCATGCAGGCGAGGACGTCGAGGTTTTCGCCCAGGTCGGGATAGCCGACGGTGACGATGCCCGGCGCGATGGCGCGTTGACGATCGAGCAGGCGACGTGTGAACTGCCAGAAGGGGTTGGCCGGATCAAGCGTGATTGCCTCGGGATCGGATGCATCGTCGAGACAAGGTTCGAACCAGATGTTGCCTGGCGACTCGGTTGCGGGCGAGCCGAGAAGGGCCGCGAGGGAGCTGGGGCCGAGATTCGGCCGCACGACGGGGAAGGCCTCGGCGTGGTAGCTGCGTGAGAGGACATGCTCACGACTGAGGTAGTCGCGGTAATCGAGGTCGCTGATCGAGTAGTCGGTCATCCAGCCGTCGGGCGCTTGCATGGAGGCCAGGCCGCGCGACCGACGGGCGGATGTGAGGTCGATCGCCGGGTGGTCGGGTTGCTCGCGCGCCCACCAGTCGCGCAGGCGGCGCTTGGCGGTTTCGACCTGGTCTGCCGACGGGAGATGGCCGGTGATGCTTGCCATGCAGTACTCGTCGTGTGGAGGCGGCGGAAGGCGATCAGCCGGCGCTGAGCATGCGCTTGCGGTACACGGCCTCCCATTTCTCCAGTTCGGCGGGTTTGCCCCACTGGGGTGGGGCCATCATGATTTCCCATTCGCGGAAGGCGCGTTCGAGTTGGGCGCGTGTGTCCGGCTGCGCGGCGGCGAGGTCGTGCTGCTCCCGGCGGTCGCTGGACAAGTCGTAGAGCTGGGTGGGCACGTCGCCGTTCTGGAGCAGTTTCCACTGGCCGCGGCGCATGGCGCGGCTGTCGCCGAAGCGCCAGAAGAGGTCGCGTTGCGGGGCCTTGCCGCCGGCGAGGGCCTGGTTGATATCGACGCCGTCGGGCTTGTTGGCCCAGTGGTCCTTGCCGCCGGCCAGTTCGCGGAAGGTCGGCCACAGGTCCATCATGGTGATGACCTCGCTGCTGACCTGCCCGGGGTTGATCTTCGCCGGCCAACTGGCGATCCACGGCACGCGGATGCCGCCTTCGCTGCAGGTGCCCTTGCCGTCGCGGAGGGGCGTATTGCTGCCGGCGAAGCGTCCGGTGCCGCCGTTGTCGCTGATGAAGAGCAGGAGGGTGTTCTCCTCCAGGCCGTGCTTGCGCAGGGTGTCGCGGATCATGCCGACGCCGTCGTCGATGGCGCTGACCATCGCGGCGTAGATGTGACGGGTTTCGGCATGCTCGCCGAGGTGGGCGAAGTCTTCGCGCTTGTAGCGGTCGAGGTACTTCTTCGTGGCCTGCAGGGGCGAATGCGGAGCGTGGTGCGGGAAGTAGAGGAAGAAAGGTTCGTCGCGGTGGCGCTCGATGAACGAGACGGCCTCCTGGTTGAAGCGGTCGGTGGTGTACTGGTGGAGGGTGACTTCCTCGTAGCCGCGCATGTAGTGGTCTTTGAAGATGAGGCCCTTGTTGGCGGCTTCGAGCTTGCGGTTGCCGCGCCACTTGGTGACGACGGGCTCCTTCCTGGTGGGGAGGTAGGGGAAGATGCCGCCGATGGAGCCGAAGAACTCGTCGAAGCCGCGGGCGAGCGGGTGGGTATCGGCGGTGTGTCCGAGGTGCCACTTGCCGATGGCGCCGGTGGCGTAGCCGGCGTCGCTGAGCATTTCGGCGATGGCCGGCTGAACGGGCGGGAGGATGTTGTCGTAATTCAGTTCGAAGCCGAAGCGGTTCTGGTAGCGGCCGGTGAAGAACCCGGCGCGGGACGGGCCGCACACGGGGGACGTGACGTAGCCGTCGGTGAAGCGGATGCCGCCGGCGGCGAGGGCATCGATGTGGGGGGTGGCGATGTCCTTGCAGCCATAGCAGCCGACATCGCCGTATCCCAGGTCGTCGGCGAGGATGAGGACGATGTTGGGGCGGCCGTCGGCGGCGCGATCGCGGGGCGCGGCGGCGGCAGGCTGCGATGATGGTGTGGAGGCGCAGCCCGGTCCGGCCCCGGCGGCGACGGTCAGGGCCCCCAGCGTTTGCAGGCATTCGCGGCGGGTCAGTGGCGGCATGGCGGTCTCCAGGCAGAAAAAGAATGAATCCCCGCCCGGATACCGTTAAGCTGAGAGAATTGCAAGGCGGGGGCGGACCTCGCGGCCGGCGCTGTGTCGGAGTCAGGTACGCTTGGGGCCACCCGGATCCTCGCATCAAGGGACACGAAGATGACTGAACGAAAGACACTGAACACGGCACTGTTGCTGGCGGCATGTCTGGTGGCTGGCGTCGTCTGGATGCCGGCCGCGTGTGCGGCGCAACCTGCGGAGGCGGCGTCGCAGGAAGAAAAGGCCGACCCGCCGACGCCGCAGCGACCCAAGACGATTCGTCAACTGCTGGCGGACGTGTTGGCCGGTAAGCATCCAGTCGCGGACGTGCGGATGGATGTGATGTGGGAGACGAAGGGGCACGTGGTCATCCACGGTTCGGGCGTGGGCGTGTGGGACCGGCGCGTGCAGTTTCGACTGAGCCGCGAGCAGGTGCTGTCGATCGCTGGAGCCTTCGACCGACACCGAGTCGTCGGGCGGTCGGGCATCATCGGCAAGACGCTCAGGCCGGGCGAGGAAGGCGTGCCAGCCCAGGTGATCGGCAACGTGAAGCTGTCGATCGGTGACCAGCGAAGTCACATCGTGCAGCTCGACAGGGGGACGAAGCTCCAACCGCTGGAGGACCTGGCCGACGAAGTGATCAACACCTGCCGCGGACTGGCCAAAGACGGCGTGACCGTCAAGGACGCAAAGGATGCATTGGCGAAGCTTTCGGCCGGGGAGCTGGACCCCGCTGTGACGCGGCTGGTGGTGAACCGGCTCCCGATCGAGAATGGTCCGAACGGCTACATCCTCATCATCAAGGGCCACGCGGTGCGTATCCGTTCGCGCGACAGGAATGGGATGGGACCCGAATCCAGCCATAGGCTGTCGCCCCAGCAGTACGCCGGGTTGATCCGGCTACTGCAGGGCACCCACGCGTACGGCCTGCCGGCGCGGCTGTACGCACCGGCCTATGTCGATGTGCAGTTCGATGTGCTGGACCAGCAGCTCTCCCTGCAGGGCCGCGAGAATTTCGAGGGCATCGGCCCGCGAACGCTGGGCGGCGCGCAGCAGCGGTTCGAGCAACTCATCACCGGCATCGACGCCCTCGCCGCCTCGTTGATGGAAGCACAAGGGCAGCCCGAGGCGAAGACGCCCGACAAGGCGCCGACTGAGCGTGATCAGCCGGAGGTCGGGGATCTGCCCGAAGGGCACGGGGTGGTGGTCGGCCGCGTGGTGGATGCCGCGGGCAATCCGGTGGCGAACGCCAGCGTATCGATCCTGCCGACGGGCAACCCCGGCCGGCGTGTCCGTCGCGAGGTGGTCCTGCCCAACGGCGCCAAGGTGACTCGCCGGGAGCCGGAGAACCTGCAGCGCACCAGGACCGGCGCCGACGGCAGGTTCCGTTTCGTGATCGCGGCGGGCGACCGGATCGTGGTCAACGTGCAGTCCACGGCCGGGGGCGCGGGGAAGAATGGCATCGAGGTGCAAGCCGGAAAGGCGACGGACGCGGGGGATTTAGCGGTGCGCAAGGGGGGGATGTAGGTCACGATCGCGGTGTCGAAGTCGGGCATTGGACTGGCGATTTATCTTCGGACTTGTGCATCCCATGGTAGAATGGTGTTTGTCGTGGCGCCGGTGTTCGGCCGGCCAGGCTGTTTCTACCACTACTGCGCGCGAGGTCATCGATGTCCACTGCGGAAAGCAAGCCGGTCGTGTTCAAGACGAAGCTGGAGGAACTGGAGGATCGCGTTTTGCTCTCCGCCGCGGTCGAGGCGCCGGCGGCAATGGGCAGCGATGCGCTGCTTGACTCACAGACGCCGCAGGCGGTGGCGAGTCCGGGCGAGACCACCGATCAGCCAGCGCCCAGTGTCCTGGCCGCGCCGTTGAGCGAAGGGGTTGCGGCTTCGCCGCTCGAGGGTGCCGCGTATGTGGCGAATGACCCGATTGGCGTGGCGCGGGGGGTGTATCCGGGGCGTGTCGCGTGGGTGCGCGATGCGGATGCGACGAGTTGGGACGGATCGACCGGTCGGTGGTGGTGGGATTCGAATACCGATCCGGCCGTCGTCGCCAACATGCTCAGTGACAGCATCCAGTGGCTGAGCGGGCAGACGAGCGACGCCGCGGCATGGGATGCGCTGTTCCGGTATCACAACCTGGCGAACACGGGGGTGGATGTCGGCTACACGCCGGGGCAGAAGATCGCCATCAAGGCGAATTTCAATGTCGATTCCAGCCAGACGTACAGCGGTAATCTCTCGAGCACCTCGCCGCAGTTGCTCAAGGCGCTGGTGGCGCAACTGGTGGACGTGGCGGGCGTGACAGAGGGCGACATCACGATCACCGACCCGTCACGCTGCGTGCCGGACAAGGTGTTCGACTACATCCGCGCGGTCTATCCGAACGTGAAGTTCGTGGACGAGATCGGCGGCAACGGGCGCATCCAGGTGCAGGCCGACACGAGCGTGATGGTGCACTACAGCGACCTGGACAGCGCCAGGGACACGTACCTGCCCACCGTGCTGACGCAGGCGGACTACCAGATCAACGTGGCGAACCTCAAGCGCCACAACTACGCCGGCGTCACGCTCACGGCAAAGAACCATTTCGGTTCCATCCAGAAGCAGTCCAACGGCGACTGGAAACCTGACGAATTGCACGCGTACGTCGACACGCGGCCGCACGGCAGCCCGAACCCGATGGGCAGTTACAACCCGCTGGTGGATATCAACGGGCACGAGCACCTGGGCGGCAAGACCTTCCTCTACCTGATCGACGGCCTGTACGGGGCGTACCACCAGGGCGCCAACCCGTCGAAGTGGACGACCTTCGGCAACGACTGGCCCAGCAGCCTCTTCGCCTCGCAGGACCAGGTGGCGATCGACTCGGTGGCGTACGACTTCCTGCGCAACGAATGGGACATCTTCGCGAACGCCGACAACTACCTGCACGAGGCGGCCGAGGCCGACAGCCCCGCGAGCGGCACGTTCTATGATCCGGAGGAAGACGGCACGCGTCTGGCCAGCCAGGGCGTGCACGAGCACTGGAACAACGCGACGGATCGGCAGTACACGCGGAATCTCGGGACGGGTGACGGGATCGAACTGGTGTCGACCGAGCCGATCAGTGACGTCACCTCGCCCACGGTTGTCGCCACCGAGCGCAACGGCGGGGCCGACCTGCCGGCCGCGCTGAACAGCTACGCGGTCACCTTCAGCGAGGATGTCGGCGCGAGCATCGGCGTCGATGATCTTACGGTCTTCAACGACACGACGGGCATGCCGGTGGAGACGTCCGGCGCGGGCGTGGCGTGGGATGCGGGGAGTCTGACGGCGACCTGGGATCTGTCGGCGCTGGATCTGCCGGCGGGCCGCTACACGCTGTCGATGGTGGCGTCGGGCATCGAAGACGCGGCCGGCAACCCGCTGGACGGCGATGGCGACGGCACGGGCGGCGACGACTACAGCGAGTCGATGATGGTGGCGCTCGAGGGCGACCTGAACCTCGACGGCCAGGTGTCGTTCCACGAGGCCGCGGTGGCGGTGGCGAATATCGGTTTGACCGGCGCGGGTTGGGCAGACGGCGACGGCGACGGCAACGGCACGGTCGAAGTCGGTGATGCGCAGGCGGCGGTGGGCAACTACGGGCAGGTGCTCAGCGCCCAGGTGTCGCCGGCCATCGCAGCGCCGATGTATGTGAGCCACTCAACGATCGAACGCGACGGCGTGGACTGGTCGTGGCTGGATCCAGACAGCGAAGAGGAAGGTGATCTGCTGTCGATGGAAGTGCCGGTATAGGACGCTGTCGTGTCCTCGAGACGTACCGACGAGATGCTGAACCACAACCAAGAGGCCCATGGATGGTAATCCATGGGCTTCGTTGACTCCCGGAGCCGATCCGTCGGGGCAAGCCACGACCTACATGCGCTTGGGCTCGACCCATGTGCTGCTTTTCGCGCCCTGGTAGATCGCGTCCATGACGGCGCTGCGGTTGGCCGCCTCGCGGACGGTGACCAGTTCCACCTGCTTGCCGTTCACGGCATCGAGGAACAGTTCGAACGCGTGCGGCCAGCCTTCGGGCAGATCCGTGACTTCCTTCAGGTCCTTGCCCTCACCGTCGAACGCTTTGCCCTTGGCGGAGATCTTGCCGCCGACGCATTGGGCATAACCCTCGGCGCCGCTGATCAACCACTGCACGGGGTTGGCCACGTCCACCCAAGCGCCGGCCAGCGAGGCCAGCGCGCCGTTGTCGAACTTGAGCAGCGCCTCGCCGGACTCGTCGCAGTCGTCGTAGTTGCCGAGGATGACGTTGACATCGCCGGTGACCTTCGCGACATCGCCCAGCACCCACATGAGGATGTCCAACGAATGCGTGCCCAGATCGCCGAACGCGCCGCAGCCGGCGATCGAGGGGTCGGCCATCCAGCGCCAGTCGGTATCGAACCAGCGTCCGATCGAGCCGCTGTGGCAGTTACTGTGTCGGATGCGGCTGATCCTGCCGAAGCTGCCCTTCTGCACGTGGTGGCGCAGCCACTGGTGCTTGCTGTCGCCGCGCATGAAGTAGCCGGTCTGGAAGAGCACACCGGCCTTCTCGATGGCGGCGGCCATCTCGAACGCGTCGTCGGTGGCGAATCCAAGCGGCTTTTCGACGAACAGGTGCTTGCCCGCGGCCGCGGCGGGGAGGACCAGGTCGCGATGGCGGTTGGTTTCCGAGCAGATGACGACGGCGTCGACCTCGCCGTCGGCGAAGACGGCCTCGAGGTTGTTCTCGACCTGGGTGTTCAGTTCCTTCGCGTTCTTCACCGCCCGCTCGTGCTCGTGATCCCACACGCACTTGACCTTGATGTCATCGCGATCGTTGATGCGCTTGACGAAGCCGGGGGTGTGGATGTGGGCGCAACCGACGAGAGCAAGCTGTTTCATGGCGGGGGGCCTTTCTCGGTGGGGTGTGATGGAAGCGGGGAGTTTAGAGGGGATGGGGGCCGG
>CAZHJL010000133.1:0-7141 GCA_964532795.1 uncultured Phycisphaeraceae bacterium
AATGTTAAGATTATGCAAGCAAGCCGCAGGAAAAATCCCGGACAGTAGTGGCGAGCCGCCCACCCCACGGGACACTGGCGGGCGAGCGGCCAGTGGCGCCCGCCGTCGCTAATCGCCGAGCAGGTCCTTGAGCATCGACTCGATATCCACCGAGCCGCTGGGGCGGTTGGGGTCTACTTCGATGGGCTTTTCCATCTCGGCGACGCGGTGGGCGCTTTGGCGGTCGTAGAAGGTCATGTCGCCTTCGGGGATGAAGCGGGTGAACTGGGCGTAGTTGTGGTGGTCGCTACGTCGGCGGCCGCGCCAGTAGTAGCGGAGCGGGAAGAACAGTTCGAGCGCTTTGCGGGCGCGGGTCATGGCCACGTAGAGCAGGCGGCGCTCCTCTTCGATCTCGTCTTCGCTGCCGGTGGCCATGTCCGAGGGCATCATGCCGTCGGCGACGTGGATGATGTAGACCGCGTCCCACTCGCAACCCTTGGCCGAGTGGATGGTGCTGAGGATGAGAAAGTCCTCGTCGAGCAGCGGCGGGCCAGCCAGGTCCTGCGTGCTGTTCGGCGGGTCGAGCGTGAGATCGGTGATGAACTGCCGGCGTGACTTGTAATTCGCGGCGATCTGCTCGAGCTGTTCGAGATCGCGCTTGCGGACCACGGGGTTGTCGTAGATGCGTTCGAAGATGGGATCGTAGAAACGGCGGATGCGTTCGATCTGCGAAGCGGGGATGAGCCGCGCTTGGGAGCCGGGGGCGCCCGTGCAATCGGCGATGGCCTGTTTGAAGGCGTCGAACTCGCGCCGGGCGGCGCCGGGGACGGGCAGGTCGGCTTCGAGCAGGCGGCGAAGGGGCGAGCTTTCGGCCGCGGGGGCGTCGTCCCCTTCCTCTTGCACGTGCGCTTCTTCGTCAGGCGGCTGATCGTCAGGTGTCGCCCGCGTGCCCTGCAGCGCGGCGATGATCCTGCGAGCGCTGACCGGGCCGATGCCCTCCAGCAGCAGGAGCACGCGATACCAGCTCAGTTCGTCGCTGGGGTTTTCCAGCAGCCGCAGGATGGCGAGCATGTCCTTGATGTGGGCCGATTCGACGAACTTGAGCCCGCCGTACTTGACGAAGGGAATGTTGCGTCGAGTCAGTTCGACCTCGAGTTGATCGCTGTGATGCCCGGCGCGGAAGAGCACGGCCTGTTCGCGCAGGGGGGTGCCCTCCTCCAGCCGCGCGAGGACGCGCTCGCAGACCTGCTCGCACTGCTCCGGCTCGTCGAAGCAGGTGACCACGCGCGGCTTGCGGTCGCTGGGCATCTTCGAGAACAGGTTCTTGGTGTAACGCTGTTTCGCGTGGCGCATGACGGCGTTGGAAGCGTCGAGGATCGGCTGCGTCGAGCGGTAGTTCTGCTCGAGCGTGATCTGTTCATCGCCTTCGAATTGCTGGGGGAAGTCGAGGATGTTGCGCACGGTCGCGGCCCGGAAGGAGTAGATCGACTGGGCGTCGTCGCCGACCACCATGATGTTGCGGTGCGCCTTGCGCATGCCCTGCAGGATCTCGGCCTGGATGAGATTCGTGTCCTGGTACTCATCGACGAGGATGTGATCGAACCGGTCGGCCACGGTGTCGCCGACGCCGGGCGCGTGGCACAGGGCGCGCCAGTAGAGCAGCAGGTCGTCGTAGTCGAGGATGAGCTGTTCGCGCTTGCGTTGGGTGTAGATCTCGTAGATCTGCCGCATGCCGTCGGCCTCTTCCTCGCACCACGGGTAGAAGCGCGACAGCACCTCGGCCAGCTTGAGCTGGCTGTTGACCATGCGCGAGTAGGCGCTCATGAGGGTGGTCTTGCGCGGGAAGCGGCGTTTGCCCTTGCCCAGGCCCAGGTCGCCGCGGATGAGATTCATCATGTCCTCGGCGTCGGACTGGTCGACGACAGTGAACTGCGGGGCGAGGCCGATGGCCTGGCCGTACTGGCGCAGCAGGCGATTGGCCGTGGCGTGGAAGGTACCGCCCCACACCTTGGCCGCGGCAGTGGCGCCCACGAGATGCCCCGCGCGGCTGATCATCTGTGCCGAGGCCCGGCGCGTGAAAGTCAGCAGCAGGATGCGATCCGGCGCCTGGCCCTGCTCGATGAGGTACGCCACGCGCGAGGCGAGGGTCTTCGTCTTGCCCGTGCCCGCACCGGCGATGACCAGCACGGGCCCGTCGCCGAACGTCGCGGCCTGCCGCTGCGGAGGGTTCAGTTCGCTCAACCAGTCGTCGGCCATGGGTGCGGCCACGCTCCTCGTCCTGTGGATAGGACTTTGTTAGTGTAGCAGGTTTCGCGTTGCATAGAAGCATGGGGTATAAGGGCGGGCCTTCCGCGGACTACGTTGTGCAGGCGAGGCGGCCCGGGATGGTGATCCCCGGGCTTCGATGAGCAGTCACCCCGTACCACCAGGGCATTACTTCATGCAAAGCATTCCGTATTCGTTCTCGAAGGACATTCCGGTTGTCCACGAAGCTGACGTGATCGTCGTGGGCGGCGGGCCGGGGGGGATTGGCGCGGCGGTGATGGCGGCGCGCGAAGGGGCGAAGACGTTGCTCATCGAACGCTTCGGCTGCCTGGGTGGCATGGCCACCGTCGGCGAGGTGCATCCGTTCATGCCGAACCACCTGGGCGACGAGTGCCTCGACAAGCCGGTATACGTCGAGTGGCTGCAGCGCATCCACCGCTACTACCCGCCGAAGAACGTGCCGGATGAGAAACGCCACGCCGAGATGAAGACGCAGGAGATGCGCAACATCTCCAAGGATGCGGCGATGCTGGCCGCGGAGGATCTGTGCCTCGAGGCGGGCGTGCAGTTGGTGTACCACCACCATCTCGCGGACGTGGTCCGCGACGGCGACCGCATCGACGCGCTGGTGCTGTTCTCCAAGAGCGGCTTCACCGCGGCGAAGGCGAAGATGTATGTCGACGCGACGGGCGATGCGGACCTGGCCGCGCGTGCGGGGTGCGAATTCGAGCAGGGCGGGCCGACCGGGCACTGCCAGCCGATGACCACGTGCTTCAAACTCAGCCACGTCGATCAGTCGCGCGTGCCGCCGTGGCAGGAAGTCAACAAGATGTACGACGCGGCCAAGGCCCGCGGCGAGATCGACTGCACGCGCGAGAACGTCCTGCATTTCGGCTGGATGGATGACGATGTGCGCCACTTCAACACGACGCGCGTCATCCACAAGGATGCGACCAACGGCAAGGAGCTTTCGGAGGCGGAGATCGAGGGCCGGCGGCAGATGCGCCAGTTCCTCCAGTTCCTGCGCAGTCATGTGCCGGGGTACGAGAACGCGCTGATTCATTCGATCGCGCATCACATCGGTGTGCGCGAGTCGCGGCGGGTGAAGGGGCTCAGCTACATCCGCCGCGAGGATTACGTGAACGCCTCGCACTTCGATGACGGCATCGCCCGGGTGCGGTACGGGATCGACATCCACAACCCGGACGGCACCGGCACCGAGCGCATCCACCTGGCGCCCGATGCGTGGTACGAGATTCCCTTCGGCTGCGTGGTGGCGAAGGACGCGAAGAACCTGCTGATCGGCGGCCGGCCGATTTCGGTCGACCATGCGATCCACAGTTCGATGCGCGTGATGCCCCCGGCCTGCACCGTTGGCCAGGCCGCGGGCCTCGGCGCGGCCGTGGCCGTGAAGGAGGGCATCGACACGCACCAGATCGACGGCGTCAAGATGCGCGCGATGCTCAAGGAGCGCGGGGCGAGTCTTTAGATCGCATCCGGCGCTCAGCCGCGTCGGCGGCGAACGATCATCAATCCCGCCAGCGCGAGCAGTACCAGCGATGCCGGCTCGGGTACGCTCGTGCCGGTGATGGACACATCGTCCACGTAAATGTGCTCGCTGTCGGTGCTGGTGGTGGCCTGGACGATCAGTGTCAGTTCGGTCGCGTCATCGGGGATGGCGATGGATTGGATACCGTTGGCCGCGTAGTTCGCGTTGTCGGGCACCGCGCCGTCAGCGCCGAGCGGCGCGCCCCCGAAATCGACGATCGGCAGTGGTGACGCGCCACTGCCGTTGTGGATCACCTGCACCAGGAGTTGGTCTCGGTCGTCATCCGCTTCAAAGCTGCCGTCGGTGGCGAAGTGGAATGCGACCTCCACATCGATGAACGCGGCGATGTCCACGGCATCGAATGTCAGCCGCACCGGGCCGTCTGTGTTCGACCAGTGGTAACTCCTGCCGCCGGTGAGCGGGCTATCGGCGTCGATGTCCGCCATGGCGGCGTCGCCAGTCGCGCCGTTTCCGCCGGTCTCCTCGGATACCGCGAACGCCAGGTCGCCCGTCTCGCCCTCGAAGCTGGTGCCCGCGATCATCGCCGCGTGAGCCGCGCCTGTGAACAGAAGGACCGCGGCCACGGAATTCACAATCGATTTCATCTGGTTTCCTCCGGATCGTTAAAAAAGGCCCCGTGAATCATTCGCCGTATACAGATCGCTGGTGACGATCGCGGGAACCGTACCCCCTGAAACGGCGGATGCCAGCGAATCTCTGTTTCGTTTTCGCGCGAATGCGGGAACGCGGCTGGACGCGCGCGAAGTCCGGCGGCGCGGTCGTGAGGTGGCGACATTCGGGCTTGGTATTGGCGGGGATCGATACGGCTCGGTCCTGCAGACCGATGGCGGGCGAGACGCCCACCCTACCTCAACCCCTTGGCGGGCGGGACGCCCACCCCACCTCGGATCGATGGCGGCGAGGTGAACGCCCCACTGTCAGGTCTGCTTCGCCGCCTGGCGCGCGATGGCGTGCACCGCGGTGTGCAGTTCGTCGCCGCGCTCGAATCGGGTGATGTTGTCGATGGTCGTCGCGGCGATGGCTTCCAGCGCTTCCTCGGTGAAGAACGCCTGGTGGCTGGTGATGAGGACGTTGGGGAAGGTCAGCAGCCGCGCGAAGATGTCGTCCTGCAAGACATCATCGGAGAGATCCTCGAAGAAGAGGTCCGCTTCTTCCTCGTAGACGTCAAGCCCGAGATGGCCGATGCGCCCGCTCTTCAGGCCTTCGATGACGGCGGGCGTATTCACCAGCGCGCCGCGGCTGGTGTTGATGAGCATCACGCCCGGCTTCATCCGCCCCACCGCGTCGTGGTCGATCATGTGGTGCGTCCGCGGCGTCAGCGGGCAGTGCAGCGTGATGATGTCGCTGCGCTCGACCAACGCGTCGAGCGTGACGTACTCGACGCCGAGGTCGACCAGTTCCTCGTGCGGCCGCACATCGAAGGCGAGTACCTTGCACCCGAAGCCGCGCAGAATTCGGGCGACGATCGCGCCGATCTTGCCCGTGCCCACCACGCCGGCGGTGCGCTGGGCCATGTCGAAGCCGAGCAGCCCTTGCAGGAGGAAGTTGCCCTCGCGGACACGGTTGTGCGCCCGGTAGATCTTGCGGTTGAGCGACATCATCAGCGCGATGGTGTGCTCGGCCACGGCGTGGGGTGAGTAGGCCGGCACGCGGGCGATGGATATACCGATCTGCTCGGCCGCGGCGAGATCGACATTGTTGAACCCCGCGCAGCGCAGGGCGATCAGCCGCACGCCGTGCTCGCCCAGGGCCCGCAGCGTCGGCTCATCCAACTCGTCATTCACGAAGGCGCACACCGCCGGGCAATCGGCGGCCAGCTTGGCCGTGCGCCGCGTCAGGCGCGGCTCGAAGTAGTCCAGATCGTGCCCGATCTCGCGGTTGGCGGCGTCGAGGAAGCGTCGGTCGTAGGGCTTGGTACTGTAGACGGCAACGCGCATGGGGTGCTCCTGTGTCGCTGGCGGCTTGCGCGGCGTGTCAGGTTCGGCCGCGCGGCTCGTCCAAAGCATAGGCGACCCCGGCCGCGCTGCGCGTTACACGCGCGGCGATCGACATTACCTTATGATGGGAGACCGCGATTGCGCGGCAGAAAGTCAGTCATGAGTATGGATCCATACACCCCGCCCCCGCCGCCTCGGCGCATGCCTGATGATGACCGGCCGCGCCCCCCGCGGCTGGTGCCGATCTGGTTCTGGCTCATCGCCCTGGCGATCCTCGCCGGCGCCTTTCTGCCGTGGCGGACCTGGTGGCAGCAGACCCAGCCGGTGACGAATCCCGCCGCCCAGCCGCGCGTCGTCACCCCGCGCGGCAACCTGACGGAGAATGAGAAGAGCACCGTCGAGCTGTTCGAGGCGGCCAGCCCATCGGTCGTCTACATCACGACCAGCACCACCGTGGTCAATCCGTGGACGCGTCGGCGCGTCGAACGCACGGCCGGCACCGGCTCGGGGTTCATTTGGGACGACAAGGGCTACGTCGTGACGAACTTTCACGTGGTGCGCGGGGCGTCCGCCTTCCAGGTGGTGCTGAGCAACCAGAAGGCCTACCGCGGGCGCTACGTCGGCGGCTCGGCGGACCATGACCTGGCCGTGCTGAAAATCGACGCGCCATCCGACGAACTGCCGCCGCTGCCGGTGGGGACGAGCGGTGACCTGAAGGTCGGCCAGTCGGTATTCGCGATCGGCAACCCGTTCGGGCTGGACCAGACGCTGACCACCGGCGTGATCTCGGCGCTTGGCCGCGAGATCAGGAGCGTCTCGGGCACGACGATCGAAGACGTGATCCAGACGGACGCGGCGATCAACCCCGGCAACTCGGGCGGGCCGCTGCTGGACAGTTACGGCCGGCTGGTCGGCGTGAACACGGCCATCTACAGCCCGTCGGGCGCCTCGGCGGGCATCGGCTTCGCCGTGCCGGTGGACACGGTCAATCGCGTGGTGCCGCAGGTGATCCGCCATGGCAAGTACCTGCGTCCGTCACTGGGCGTGCGCGTCGATCGCCGCGCGAATGAAGTGCTGCTCAATCGCTACGGCATCGACGGCGTGCTGGTGCTGGCGGTGGAAGAAAACTCCCCCGCCGCCGCGGCCGGGCTTCGGCCGACGGTGCGCAACGCAGATGGCTCGATCACGCTGGGTGATGTGATTCAGAAGATCGACGAAGACGTGATCGAAGACACCAGCGACCTGCTCAACGCCCTGGACAAGCACAAGGCCGGCGACACGGTGAACGTGACGATCTATCGGGACGGGGAGACGAGGACGCTACCGATCGAGTTGTACTAGGCTCTGTCTGAGAACTGTGTTCTCAGGTAGTGTCGGATCATCGCGAGTT
>CAZHJL010000134.1:0-7129 GCA_964532795.1 uncultured Phycisphaeraceae bacterium
AATGTTAAGATTATGCAAGCAAGCCGCAGGAAAAATCCCGGACAGTAGTGGCGAGGCGCCCACCCCACCAGAATCGCCGGGCGCCACATTCTGACCCGACCGAAGGGAGGGCAAAGTGTGCCGAAGAAGGATCAATCTCCATCCACTCGACCGACCCCGGGTGCGCCTTGCCGGCACATCGACATCCGATCGCCGGCGAGCCCATCGGCATCGGTATCGGCGCAAGGAAGGGATGCCACTGTGAATCAGCCGCACCTTATCGGTCTGCGACCGAGGCCGGCAATTGACCCAGCGCTGTAGATGGCAATATCATCATTCTGCATTTGGATCGACCGCGTCCGGCCGCACGGCACCGTGCCGCAGGGGCATGTGATTGGGGCAACACGGTGCGAACACACAACCTACACGATACATCCCGGAGCCATTCCATGATGATCTCCACTCGGCGCGGCGTTGCCTGCTTGGCCGTCCTCGTGCTCTGGTTACCCGGCTGTTCCCGCAACGAGTTCCATCCGCCGCCGCCCGCGCCGGTGACCGTGGCCAAGCCCTTCGTCGATCCGGAGACGACGTACTACCTCGAACTGCCGGCGGATCTCGCGGCCCACAAGACGGTCGAGCTACGCGCCCAGGTCACCGGCTATCTGCAGGAAGTGCTTTTCGAGGAAGGGAGCCAGGTGAAGGAAGGCCAGGCGTTGTACCAGATCAATCCGGATCGCTATCAGGCGGCCGTGGATCGGGCCGAGGCCGAACTGCAGGTCGCGATTGCCGAGGAGGAGTTGGCGGAAGTCACGCTCAAACGTGTGACGGCGGCGATGAAGGAGGACGCGGCGACCGAGATCGAGCGGCTGGAGGCCGTGGCCAAGCGCGATCGCGCCGCGGAGGCCGTCGTCGCCGCGCGGGCGACCAAGCGATCGGCGGAGATCGACTTGGGATACACCAAGGTCGTCGCGCCGTGCGACGGCGTCATCGCGAAGACGCTCATTGACCCCGGCAACCTCGTGCAGCGCGATCAGACGCTGCTGACCACGATCGTGCAGAGCGATCCGATCCGCGTGGAGTTCTACGTCAGTGAACAGGACCGCCGACGCCTGCGCGAGGCGCGGCGCGCGGGCAACCTCGGCGATTCGGATTCGGACGGTATCGAATTGCGATTCCGATTCAGCGAGGCGGCACGGGAGTATGACAGGACCGGTCGCGCCAGCTACATCTCCCCCACCATCGATCCGCGCACGGGCACCTTCCTGGTCCGGGCCGACTTCCCCAACGAGCAGGGCATTCTCGTGCCCGGCGAGCGTGGCCGCGTTCGCATCCCGTTCCCCCTCGGCGAGCAGATTCTCGTCGCCGAGTTCTCCCTGCAACGCGACCTCGCCGGCTACTACGTGTACGTGGTCAACGAGAACGACGTGGTCGAACGGCGCGACATCACCGTCGGGCCGCGCATTGGGCAGTTTCGACTGGTGGTGGAAAAGGAGGGGTCCCTGACCCGGAATGACCGGGTGGTGATTCGCGGCCTGCAGCGGGCACGTGTCGGCGCGAAGGTGGCCGTGGAGGAAGAGACGCTCGAACGACCGGTGGACACCTACCAGGACCAGTCGCCGACCGACGATGATGGCGGCGAAGCGCCCGAGCCCGACGACGCTGACGGCCAATCATAACTCCAGCGGCGACGACGCCACCTGAGGAACCACCCATGTTCAGCAAGTTCTTCATCTACCGCCCGATCTTCGCCGGCGTCGTGTCGATCATGATCGTGCTGCTCGGTTCGGTGGCGCTCGTGACACTGCCGGTCGACCGCTATCCTGACATCGCGCCGCCGACGGTCACCGTCAGCGCCACCTATCCCGGCGCCACGCCCGAAACCATCGCCGAGGTCGTCGCCACGCCGCTCGAGCAGGAGATCAACGGCGTCGACGGCATGGTGTATCAGACAAGCACCAGTTCCTCCGACGGCTCGATGAACCTCAGCGTGACCTTCGAGAGCGGCGTTGACCTGGACATGGCGACCGTGCTCGTCCAGAATCGCGTCACCCAGGCGACCTCGAAGCTCCCCGAGGAGGTCCGCCGGCTGGGCGTTTCGGTGAAGAAGAAGTCGAGCAGCATCATCCTCATCCTCAACCTGTCGCTGGATCGGGAGACCGGCGGACAGGACGGGCAGGCAGCGGCCCGGTCCGAGCAAGAGCAGAAGCAACGGTTGCGGGACGACGAGGTCTACCTCGCCAACTACGCCGCGCGCAACCTGATCGATGAGATCAAACGCGTGAAAGGCGTCGGCGACGCCACACTCTTCGGCGTGCAGTATGGCATGCGCATCTGGCTCGATCCGAACGAACTGGCCACGCGCGACCTGACCGCCGCCGAAGTCATCGCCGCGATCCGCGCCCAGAACGTCGAAGTCCCCGCCGGCCAGGTCGGCATGCCGCCCGTGCCGGAGGGACAGGCCTTTCAGTTCATCGTTTCCACCCGCGGCCGGCTGTCGGAAGTCGACGAGTTCAGGAACATCGTCATCGCCACCGGCGACGAGGGCCAGGTGGTGCGCATTCGCGATGTCGCCAAGGTCGAACTGGGCTCGGACGCCTACGTCTACCGCTCGATGCTCAACGGCCGGCCCACCGCCACCATCGCCGTCTACCAGGTGCCCGGGTCCAACGCCGTCGAGGTCGCCGATCTCGTGCGGGCGCGGCTGGACGAACTGTCGGCCACCTTTCCCGCGGGCATGACCGGCGACGTCACCTACGACGCGACCGACATCATCCGCGCCTCCATCCAGGAAGTCGTCCAGACCCTCTTCATCACCATCATCCTCGTCGTTCTCACCGTCTACATCTTCCTCCAGGATTTCCGCGCCACGCTCGTGCCCGCCGTGACCATCCCCGTGTCGCTGATCGGCACGTTCGCCGTCATGGCGGTCCTCGGCTACTCGCTGAACATTCTCACGCTCTTCGGCCTGGTGCTGGTCATCGGCATCGTGGTGGACGACGCGATCGTCGTCGTGGAGAACACGACGCGCCTGATCGGCGAGGGCATGAAACCGAAGGAAGCGGCCGCGAAATCCATGGTGGAGGTGACCGGCCCGGTCGTCGCCACCACCCTGGTGCTGCTGGCGGTGTTCGTGCCGACGATCTTTCTCGGCGGCATCGTCGGATCGCTTTTCCGCCAGTTCGCCGTGACCATCTCGATCGCCACCGTTTTCAGCACGATCAACGCCCTGACCCTCAGCCCGGCCCTGTGCGGCATCCTGCTGCGGCCGCACAAGGAGCGCACCACCGGTCCGTTCGGCTGGTTCAACAAGACGCTGGCGAAGACGACGACGGGCTACACCGGCGTGGTGCGTCTCGGCGTGCGGCGCGCGGCCATGGGACTGTTCGTATTCATCATCCTCATCGGCGTTGCGATCTATGCGCTCGGCGCTTTGCCCGCCGGTTTCGTGCCGCAGGAGGATGAGGGTTTCATGATCGTCAACGTGCAGTTGCCCGACGCCGCGAGCCAGGAGCGCACGGTGGCGGTCGTCGAGGACGTGAACCGGATCATCATGGACACGCCCGGCATTCGCAATGTCGTGGCCATCGCCGGCTACTCGGTGCTCGAGGGCGCCACCTCATCCAACGCCGCGACGTATTTCGTCGTGTGCGAACCGTGGGATGAGCGCAAGGACGAATCGGTCTCGCAGACCGGCATCCTGCGGCATCTGAACACGCAGTTCTACACCATTCAGGATGCCTCGGTCGTCGCGTTTCCCACGCCGTCGCTGCCCGGCATCGGCACCGCCGGCGGCGTCAACATGCAACTGCAGGACCGCGGCGGCGTCGGCATCGATACGCTTGAAAAGACGGCGCAGGAGTTCGTCGCCGACGGCAACGCGCAGACCGGTCTTGATTCGATGTTCACCCTCTTCCGATCGAACGTGCCGCGCGTCGAGCTGGTGATCGATCGCGAGCAGGTGCAGGCGATGGATATCCCCATGCAGGCGGTGTGGGATACCCTCTCGTCGAACGTGGGCTCCACGTACGTGAACGACTTCGTCTACTTCGGCCGCATCTACCGCGTACGGGTGCAAGCCGCGGGCGAGCACCGCGCCGATGCCGAGATGATCCGAAACCTGAAGGTGCGCAACCGCCAGGGCGAGATGATCCCCATGGGCGTGTTCACCACCGTGGAGGACTCGTTCGGCCCGCAGACCGTCAGCCACCACAACATCTATACCGCCGCGCGGATCAACGGCGTGCCCGCCGAGGGTTTCAGCTCCGGCCAGGCCATGGGCATCATCCGCGACATGGCGGACAAGAAGCTGCCCGCCAGCATGGGTTTCGAGTGGACCGAAGTGTCGTTCCAGGAAGCGGCGGCCTCCGGTTCCGCGGCCGTGGTCTTTCTCTTCTCCGTCATCATCGTCTACCTGGTGCTCGCCGCGCAGTACGAGAGCTGGTCGCTGCCCATCTCCATCGTGCTCGCCGTCCCGACCGCCCTGCTGGGCGCGACCGCCGGCCTGTACCTGCGCCGATACCTGGGCAATCCCGCGATGGACTACAACGTCTACACCCAGATCGGCATCGTGCTGCTCATCGGTCTGTCAGCCAAGACATCGATCCTCATCGTCGAGTTCGCGAAGGTGCAGCGCGAGACGGGCAAGAGCATTGCCGACGCCGCGATTTCCGCAGCCGCCCTGCGCTTCCGCGCCGTGCTGATGACCGCTTTCTCCTTCGTCTTCGGCGTGATCCCGCTGCTGGTCGCCGCGGGCGCCGGCGCGGCCAGCCGGCAGGTGGTCGGCACCGCCGTCTTCTCCGGCATGCTCATCGCCACGATCGTCGGCACCATCGCCGTGCCCATGCTCTACTTCGCCATCCAGTCGATCACCGAGAAGCTTCGAGCAGAACCCGCCGCGCCCAGCGCGTCCGAACCGCCGGAAGCACAGGCGACGACCGCCTGAACGCATCCTGCGGACGCCTGTCGCGTCATGCCTGTCCTTGGGTTGCCTCCGGACCATCGCTCCGCCCGCGCTGTCCGCCGACCCGGGTTTTCATGTTTCTTTCCACTGGCGTGCCAACTCCTGGCGCGCCCGTCCGATAGCCGGGGGCCCGCGGTGAAGAATGCGTTAGGAAGTGCGCGTTAACACGTAATACAAAGGGAGTTCCGAAAGAAGAACCCGAATTCTGTCGAATAGCGCAATGGAATGTCTTGTAAAGCATTGTGGGGCAGGAAGGAATTCGGGGATCCGGAGGCCAACCGTATGTCAAGTGCCGAGAATCGGGGCGAACCCGCACCCGCCGGGGAGGCGCAGAACGCCTTCGACGTGGAAACCACCGTTGTCTACGTCGGCCGCCAGCCGATCTTCGATCGCGATCGGCAGGTCAGCGCCTATGAACTGCTCTTCCGCGACAGCCGCAACCGCAACTTCTTCGAACACTTCGACGGCGACCTCGCCACCCAGGAAATCGTGCACAACAGCCTGAACGTGCTCGGCCTGGAATCGCTCACCGCCGAGCGCCCCGCCTTCTACAACTTCACCGGCAAGCTGCTGCTCGACCGCTTCTACGAGCTGCTGCCGCGCGAGAATACCGTCGTCGAACTGCTGGAGACCGTCGATCCCACGCCGGAGATCATCGACGCCTGCGTCGAACTCAAAAGCAAAGGCTACACGCTGGCCCTCGATGATTTCGTCCTGCGGCCGGACTACCAGCCCCTGCTCGACCTGGCCGACGTGGTCAAGGTCGACTTCATGGAAACCGACGCCCAGGAGCGCCGGCAGATCATCCGGCAGTTCAAGCGCAACGGCCTGCGCCTGCTGGCCGAGAAGGTGGAGACGCAGGAAGAAGTCGACGAAGCGATGAAATGGGGCTACGAGCTGTTCCAGGGCTTCTTCTTCTGCAAGCCGGAGATCGTCGAAGGCCGCGAGATCCCCGCCGGCAAGCAGAACTGCATGCTCTTCCTCAGTGAAGTCAATCGCCCGGAGATCAACTTCGATCGCCTGGAAGTCATCGTGCGGCAGGAGCCTTCGCTCTCGGTCAAGCTGCTCAAGTACCTCAACTCCGCCGCGATGGGCATCCGCCAGAAGGTGACATCGATCCACCAGGGCCTGGTGCTCATGGGCGAGCGTCCGCTGCGCCGCTGGGGCGCGTTGGTCGCCATGGCCACCTTGAGTTCAGGCCGCACACCCGAACTCATGCGCACCTGCCTGTCGCGCGCCTCGTTCTGTGAGAGCGTCGTCAAGGACATGGGCAAGGACGACCTGCAGCTCGACGCCTTCATGCTCGGCCTGCTCTCGATGCTCGACGCCCTGCTCGATCAGCCGATCGATAAGCTGCTCGAACAGATCCCCGTCGCCCCCGATGTCCGGGCGACGCTGCTGGGCCAGGAAACCGACCTGACCGGGCTCTACCAGCTCATGGGCGCCTGCGAGCGCGGCGACTGGTACGGCGCCATGCAACTCGGCCGCGACATGGGCGTCTCCCCCCACCTGATCGCCAACGACTTCCGCCACGCCATGCACTGGGCCGAAGACATGCTCAAGGCGGCGTGAGGGACGAAAGCCGGACATCTTCTCTCGCAGACGTCAAAAGCTCGGCTACCGGACGCCGGCGGACGGCGAGCGACAAGCCGACAACAACACTCTACACGCGGGCGTCGCCGGTCAACACCAGCCGGTGGTTAGCGAGCACATCTACATCGGACAACTTCCGGTCGCGATCGAGAATACCACAACCAAAGCTGGGACTGAAAGGACAAGTCCGAGAGCATGAGTTCGTGCTGTCAGATAGGTGACCGCCAAGCCGCATATTTCCGGGATGGAGTTTGAGGAGAGCAACGAGCCCTGCATGTTGGCCGTGATGAGTTGGTCGCAGAGCATCATGGCAAAAAGCCCGGCAAGAATGCCGACAAGAAGCCATGGGTGAGAGGATTTACCCCAACGCATACCCCGTCTATCGACAATAACGGGGCGTAGCGTGATGCTCGCTAGCGTTTAGGATCACGAGCGGTGTGCTCACCGTCTGGTCCATCCGCTTGTTCAAGAGGTCGTTGGGAATCAGCTCCCGCGTTTGAGCGATGCGTGGCATCGTATGACCTAGCGTCAAGCTCTTTGAGTCTAGTGCCGTTTCCATTGAGAGAGTTTCGTGATTGTAAGTGCTGACATCATCGT
>CAZHJL010000135.1:0-6518 GCA_964532795.1 uncultured Phycisphaeraceae bacterium
AAAGTTGCGTGATCAACCATGTATGCGAAACTGGCTGACTGGAAACGGCACTAGTTAACCAGTTAAGCAGTTAACCCGTCAACGAGTCGGCGAATCAACTTATCGTCGCTTCCTGGACACCCCCATGACCTGGATCGGCCTGCTCCCGTATCTGCTCTGGCTGCTTCGGGTGGTGATGTTGTTCGTGATTCTGCGGCGGCGGTTGCCGGTGCCGAACGCGTTGGCGTGGCTGGTGTTGATCTTCTTTGAGCCGGTGATCGGGACGGGGTTGTATCTGCTGGTGGGGTATCCGTATCTCGGCCGCAAGCGTGTGCGGCTGCACCTTGAGACGCTGATCCGCATGCGCAGCCAGCAGGCGCTGGGCGAGACGCCCGCCCCGGTGACCATGCCGCAGATTCCCGAGCCGGCGCGTCAGATCGTGGTGCAGGCCGAGCGTTACGGGGACATGCCGATCCTCGGCCGCAACGGGGTGGAGTTGCTGGCCGAAACGGACGAGACGCTCGAGCGCATCGTCGCGGACATCGATGCGGCGACGCATCACGTGCACCTGGTGGTGTACATCTTCGCGAATGACACGACGGCGAAGCGTGTGGCCGATGCCCTCAGCCGCGCTGCCGAGCGCGGGGTGGAATGCCGGGTGCTGGCCGATCACGTGGGTTCGCGGCCGTTCTTCCGGCGGCGGGGTTTGGCGCGGGCGATGCGTGAGGCGGGTGTGGATGTGCGGCCGGCGCTGCCGGTGGCGCCGTTGCGTCGGGCGCTGGCGCGGCTGGACCTGCGGAACCATCGCAAGATCATCGTCATCGACGGCAAGGTGGGATACACCGGCAGCCAGAACATCGTGGATGACAGCTACGGGCAGGTCCGGGCCGGGCCGTGGCATGACATGATGGGGCGGTTCCGCGGGCCGGTGGTGAGCGAGTTGCAGGCGGTGTTTCTTGAGGATTGGGCGTTCGAGACGGGGTTGATGCTGGACCAGGACGTGTACCTGCCGCAGCAGGAGACGGCCGGCGAGGTGGTGGGGCAGGTGGTGGCGACGGGCCCGCGCATGCGGCATGAGCTGATGGCGATTCCGCGGGTGATGCTGGCGGCGATCAACAGCGCGCAGCGACGGATCATCATGACCACGCCGTACCTGATTCTCGATGAGGCGGTGATGATGGCGCTGTCGATGGCGGCGGATCGCGGGGTGGAGGTGGATGTGGTCGTGCCGCGCAAGAGCGATCATCCGCTGGTGCACGCGGCCGGGTGCTACTACTACGATCGACTGCTGGACAGCGGTGTGACGGTGCACCTGCATCAGCGGGGGCTGTTGCACGCCAAGACGGTGACGGTGGATGACAGCTTCGCGCTGCTGGGTTCGGTGAACCTGGATGTGCGCAGCTTCTATCTGAACTTCGAGTGCAGCGTGCTGATGTACGGACACGTGATCGCGCAGCAACTGCGGTTCGCACAGATGCGGTATCTGAACGAGGCGAAGAAGCTGGATGCGAAGGCGTGGCATGCGCGGCCGGCGCTGCAGCGATACGGGCAGGCGGCGGCGGCGCTGTTTTCGCCGTTGTTGTGAGGAAGCGACGAAGCGACGGAGCGACGGAGCGACGAAGCGAAAAGGAAGAGATGGGAGAAGATGGAACCGCGGATGTGCATGGATGAATGCGGGCGCGTGTCAGCCGTAGCCGAGGCGTTCGAGGTCGTCCTCGTCGAGGCCGAAGTGATGGCCGATTTCGTGCAGGATGGTGACCTGGATCTGGTGGGCGATTTCCTCATCGCTCCACCCGCCTGCTTCCTCGATCGACAGGGAGATAATCCCCTCGCGGTAGATGCTGATCGTGTGCGGCAGATGGGCATCGTGCTCAACACTGCGTTCGGTCAGGGCAATGCCGTCGTGCAGGCCGCACAGGTCCTCGCGGAATGCGATCCCCATCTGCTCGAGCACGTCATCGCTCGGATGATCCTCGACCAGCAGCGGCACTTCCTCCAGCAACTCATGCACCTGGTCCGGCATCCCGGCCAGCACTTCTTCCAGCAACACATCAAACCGCCGCCGTTGCCCTGCATTCATCGGTGTGCATCCGTGTGCGTCTGTGGTTTCTTCTTCCCTTACCCCTTCACGGCGCCGGAAGTCATGCCGGCGATGAACTCCCGCTGCAGCAGGAAGAAGAGGATGACGACGGGGAGGATGGACAGCAGCGTGCCGGCCATGAGGGCGCCGTAGTCTTCCTTGTAGGTGCCGACCATCTGGCTCACGCCCAGCGGCAGCGTGTAGAGCTGGTCGGTGTGCAGGATGATCTGCGGCCAGATGTAGCTGTTCCACGAGCCCATGAAGGCGATGAGGCAGAAGGCGCCGATCATCGGGCGGCTGATGGGCAGGGCGATGTTCCAGTACAGGCCGAATTCGCTGCACCCGTCGATGCGGCCGGCCTGGAGCAGTTCATCGGGAATCTGCAGCATCGACTGGCGGAAGAGAAACATGCCGAAGACGCTGACCATGCCGGGCACGATGACGCCCGCGTAGGTGTCCATGATGCCCATGGTGTGGATCAGCCCGTACAGCGGGGCGAGGAGCACTTCGCCGGGAATCATCATCGTGGCGAGCATGATGAGCATGATCGCGCCCTTGGCTTTGAACTGGTACTTGGCCAGGGCGAAGCCGCCGAGCGATGAAAAGATGAGCTGCACCACCACCGTCGCGCCGGCGACGAAGAAGCTGTTGAGCATGTAACGGAAGAAGGGGATCTGCTCGTTGAGGGAGACGAAGTTCTGGGTGGTCATCTCGCCGGGCGGGGTGATGAGCCGGTAGTTGAAGAAGTCGCCGTGCGCGGTGAAGGCCTTGCTCACCAGCCAGACCAGCGGCATGAGCATGACGCCGGCGACGACGAAGAGCACTGCGTAGAGGATGGTCCAGCGGATGATGTTCATGGGCGATGCTCTCGAGCGACGGAGCGACGAAGCGACGGAGCGACGAAGGGGGGAGCAGGCACGAAGGCACGGAGGCGCGGAGGAACGAAGCAGACGGAGCCGGAACTGGTGCCGAGCTGTTGTTTGGGTCGCGCCTCACGCGGGTCTTTCCTTCGTCGCTCCGTTGCAGCGTCCCTGGGTCGCTGTGTTCCTCCCCTTCGTGCCTTCGTGCCTGCGTGCCTTCGTGCCTTCTTCCTCATCTCACGCCTCCCTCTTCATCGTCCCGCTCAGGCGGATCTGCACCAGCGCCAGCAGGATGACGCCGACGGTCAGTGTCCAGCCGATGGCCGAGGCGTAGCCCAGGTCACCGGTGACGAAGCCGTTCTGATACAAGTACATCACGATGGTCAGTCCCGCCTGGTCCGGGCCGGACTGCTGGTTGAGCAGCAGCCAGGGCAGCTCGAAGAGCTTGAACGAACCGATGGTCGAAAGGACGACGACGAAGACCACCACCGGCTTGATGCCGGGCAGCGTGACGTGCCAGAACTTGCGCAGCGGCCCCGCGCCGTCGACGGACGCCGCTTCATACAGTTCCTGCGGTACGGCCTGCAGCGCGGCGAGGAAGTAGATCATGTTGAAGCCGACATAGAGCCACATCGAGAGGATCACCATCGCGGGCATGACGTAGTCGGGTTCGGAAAGCCAGCGGATGTCGAGCCAACTGGCCTCGGTGGTCGCGGGTCCGGTCATTATCGATGCCAAGAGCGTCATGAAAAAGTTGACGGCGAGGATGCCGGCCATCGCCGCGACCAGCACGGTGGTGACGCCCAACCACGAGCAGCGCGTCATCTCCGAGCTGTGTCGGTTGGTTACGCCGCCGAGGGTCAGCAAGGCGAGCACGAAACACGCCAGCGCGATAGCGACGGGCCCGGGCGTCAGCGACAGGTGCTCGCGCAGCCAGAGGCCGGCGCTGCCGTCAGGGTCGAACAGTTCGTGCAAGGCGTTGTTGACCAGGCCGATCTTGTCGGCGAAGAGCAGGTTGAAGAGGATGGCCGCGAAGACCAGGCCCATGAGATGCGGCGAGAAGAAGATGAACCGGAAGACATTGCGGCCCTTGATCGCCTGCGAATTGAGCATCACGGCCAGCAGCAGCGCCAACGGCAACTGCAGGGCGACGGAGAAGAAGGCGAAGATGACCGTGTTGGTCACCGCCTTCCAGAAATCGTCGTCCATGAACAGCACCGTGAAGTTCTGCAGGCCGACGTATTCCTGGCTGGTCGGGCCGGAGGTGATGAAGAAGGAAAGATAGATGCTCTTGAGGATGGGGTACAGCCCGAAGGTGCCGAAGATGATGATGAACGGCGCCAGGAAGAGGTAAGGGGCGTAGCGGGATTGGAGGCGGTAGAGCATGGGGTTCAGGTGGTGGAGGAAGCGACGAAGCGACGGAGCGACGGAGCGACGAAGGGGGGAGAAGAAAGGCACGAAGGCACGAAGGCACGAAGCGGATCGGTTCGGCATTTTCTCCTGTTCTCCTTTCTTCATGCCTATTCTCTCGGCCGAATGGCGCGGGGCACGAAGCAGAGGAACCGGTGTGCGGGCTGCGCGTTTCATGTTAGCTCTGCTATTCCTTCCGGGCGTGACGATCGTGGATCAGAACGGGTTGCGTTTCATCATGGTTCGGATGTACCTGGCTTTCTCGTCGAGTGTCTTGCGGATGAATTCGCGGAAGCCCTTTTCGCCGTTCCGGGCGTAGTAGTTTGAGCAGGCCGCGAGGACTTCGCCGGTCTTGGTCTTGGCCAGTTCGAGGTAGGGATGGCCGTTGCGGGCGGGCACCTGGTCGGCCACTTCGGCGAAGCGGCGCAGCACGGCCTGGTTGGACCAGTAGGGGTCGGGAGCGTCGAGAATCTCGGGGTCCCATGCGTCCTTGAAGGGCGGCAGGATCTTCGTCTTGCGCATCTGCGTCTTGAGCAGCTCGGGCTTGAAGTAGATGTGTCTGGCGTACTCCCACGCGAGTTGCTTCTGCCTGTCGCGCTCGGACGGGTCGAGGTGCGGCTGGCGGGTGATGCCGAGCATCGTGCCGCCCCAGGTGCTGGTGCGGACGCTGAGCGACCCGTCGGGCAGGCGGCGGGCGGGCAGCTTCATCACCGCGAGTTTGCCTTTCATGTCCTCGAGGTTGTGTTCCGTGTTGCCGCACCGCCAGTCGGGGCAGATGAAGCTGAGGATGAGGCCGGAGCGCACGCCGTCGTAGAACTGCGGCCCCCACTGGTTGTGGTAGGCGATGCGCCGGTCCTCGGCGCCGGACCCGGCCGGGGGCTTCTGCACGAGCGGGATGAGCCACTGGATCAGGTCCACCGTCGAGTCCTCATCGATGATGAGGTTGCCCTCCTTGTCGAAGAAGTCGCCGCCCTGCTGGTAGAGCAGGGGTTCGAACGAGGCGATGTTGACATCCGACAGGGCGATGAGGTAGCGGCCGGCCTTCGGATCGGCCACGGCGCGGCCGACCTTGATGAAGTCGTCCCAGGTTTCAATGCCATCGGGGATGCTGATGCCGGTTTCCTTGAGCACCTCGTCGTGGTATTGCTCGAACTTGTCGCGGCGATAGGCGAGCAGCACGGGATGCACATCGTGCGGAATGCCGTAGATGACGCCGCGATGCGAGTAAAGGGCGAAGCGGCTCTGGACCATGCGGTCGAAGAGGGTCTTGCCGTGTTCGTCCTTCGTGGACGGATCGCGGAGCAACGGTTCGACGCCGACGAAGGGGATCTCGTCGGCCGGGCCGCGGAAGAACGAGCCGGCCCAGCTGTTCTCGATCTCCACCAGTTGCGGCAGGGGCAGGCCGGCGCGGGCCGCGGCGTGGAACTTGCGCGGCAGGACATTGCCGCTGATCAGGCTCAGCCGCACCTCGGTTTTGTGCTCTTGCTCAAATCCGTCGAGCGATAGCTTGTAGGCGTCGAAGTGCGTGGAGACGAAAGTCCATAGCACGGTGTCCGCCGGCTTCTTGCGGCTGGGAATGGCCAGGAGCAGGCCGCCGGAGATGAGGGTGATGATGATGATGAGCGTCGGCGCCGGACCGAAAGGCAGCCTGTCGGCGAGCAGGAGCATGAGGAAGACGGCGATGGCGGCCGTCGCCAGCGCGCCGGGCACGGCCAGCACCTTCAGCAACAGTGCGAAGCCCCACGGAAGCACGAGCGCGTTGATACCCCACCGCGCGGCCAGGTAGATCAGCACCGCCGCGCAGATGCTGAGAAGAACAAAGCGCGGGATGCTTACGGGCAGCAACGGTTCACCGCGCGGCGCGCGGGCGGGCGTCAGGTCTGTTGCGGTGTCGGTCAAACGCCGTGTCCTCCTGCGGGTAACCGAATGGTTCGCGTCGCGCTGCCGAACGGGCGCCGATCGGGTTCGAATTGTAGCAGCGCCGCGGCCGGGGGGGCCGCGCTTCAGGCGTTTGGCCGGTATTGCTGCACCAGGCGGGCGCGGAGCACTTTGTATTCCTCGTCCGTGATGCGTCCGCTCTTGCGCAGTTGCTCGAGGCGGGCGAGCTGTCGGGTCTGTTCGTCGAGGGGTTGGCCCACTGCTGTCCCAACGTCTGGCCGCCAATCTGCTGTAAGTGGCTGTTACTCATC
>CAZHJL010000136.1:0-6311 GCA_964532795.1 uncultured Phycisphaeraceae bacterium
TTTGCTTGAGCGTCCCGCCTCGCAAATGGCTCCCTATTGCCTGCGCATCACCACGAACTTCGGCTTCTTCGCCGGGTTGGTCTCGCGCAGCCAGTCCCACTCGTTCTTGAGCGTGTCGCCGTGGTAGATGTCGAACTCGGTGTCCTTCACCCCGTGCAGCAGCATGTTCATCCGCGCCAGGTTGTACGTGGTGATGTTGTACTCCTGGCCGTAGATCATGCCGACCGTGCCCCCGAATCCGCCTTCACTCTCAGGCTTGACCATCCGATGCCGCACGTTCAGCAGCAACGACCCCGAGCCGCAGGCGAAGTCATACACGTTGTCCAGCCGCTTCCTCGGCCCCGACTCCGGCGACTGGCTGTCGAGTGTGACGATGCCCGAAAGGATGTCAGATATCTTCTGCGGGGTGTAGAACTCGCCCGCCTTCTTGCCTGACCCGGCCGCGAACTGGTCGAGCAGGTACTCATACGCATCGCCGAGCGTATCCGAATCGGTCGAGAATTCGGCTAATCCCTCGGCAATCCGCGTGATCACGGTGCAGAGCTTGGCATTGCGGTCGGCGTAGGTTCTGCCGAGCTTGTCCGAGCCGAGATTGATTTCCGAGAACAGCCCCGCGAACGTGCTCTCAAACGACTCGTTCTCGATGTACTTGAATCCTGCCTGAAGCGTGTTGAGCAGTTCGCCATTGTGCGTGCGGGCGAGGTGGGCGATGTTCGTCCACAGGTGCTTGGGCTCAATGACATAGTGGGCCTTGCGGCGCATCTGCTTCTCGAACGCTTCGATGTCGTCGGGATTTGCTTCGTACCACACCGACAGCGGCGTGCGCCCGCCGTTCTCCACAGCGTCCGGGTCCGGGTAGTCCTTACCGAGTTCCTTCTTCGCCGCCGCCTCGTAATTATCCGAGAGGTAGCGCAGGAATAGGAACGCGAGCATGTAGTCGCGGAAGTCATCGGCGTTCATCGACCCGCGCAGGTCGTCCGCAATGTTCCAGAGGATTTTGCCAAGTTGTTTCTGGTCTTGTTTGGTCATGGGTTTGCTGTGTCCTCGCTCCCGTCAGAGTTCAGGTCGGGAAAGTGCTCCGCGTTGAACGCATGCTCACGGATAAACCTGCGCAGCATGGGACGGAATTCACGTCTGTTGTCGTCCTGCATTTCAGTCGGCTCGTATAGCGAGTAGCCGCCGTGACTCAGCAGGTTGAGTAGTCGCGTGTGGAGTCGGCCCTCGATGTCGTCAGCGTCGCGCCTGATGCAGTCAGCGAAGTTGCCGTAGCCGAGGAAGCTGGCGGTCTTCTCCGCAATCGCGCGCAGCATGTTGAAGTGGTACGTGTTGAGCGTTCCATTCACATCGGTCTCGTAGAGCTCGATCAACGCAGCAACGTGGTGGAAGAACGGCGTCGCCTCGGTGTTGCGAACCGCGTAATCGCCCGACACGGGATCGCGGCCGAGAAAGTACCGGCGCGATTTCTTCTTCAGCTCGTTCCACAGCACGTTGTGGAACAATGGATGGTGTGTCGAGATGACAACGCCGGGCGGATCGTCCGCTTCTTTCAGCATGCTAGCCAAGTGTGTTGCCACCATGACGGCGTTCTGCTCGTCCAACGAGGAGATCGGGTCATCGATGTAGATGTACTGTGCCCAGTCGTACGCCGTAGTTTCTGGATCGAGTCTGATCTCCACGATCGCGAGAAAAAAACACCAGATAAACACATTCTCCTCACCACGAGAGATCTTGATGTTCTCGATTCTCTCAGATCTGGCTTCGCCCTCTTGCTCGACTAGCACTTCACGATTGAAACTCACCCGTCCGTCCACAAGTGTCCCGCCTTCGTCGTACGTCAGATCGATGCAGAATCCGAAGTCGGCATAGCGATCAAGGAGCGTGCGAACACGGTTTTCAATCTCGAACTCACCCAGGCCCTTGAAGAATGTCGACTTCGGATTCAGTTCCAGAACCCGTCGCTCGTCGTCGTCAAGATCGTTGTCCCAAGTGAACAGGTCCTCGGTGAACGCGTTGAAGTACAGGGTGTCGCGCGCCGTGACCTCGCCTTCGCTGTTGACTTGCTTGCCCAGGTCTTTGAATGCTGTGGACAGCCGCGTCTTTCCGGTGCTGTTGTAGGCATAGAGTAGCACGAACTTCTTCGCTTGAAGCTCGTCGCGCAAGTGCTGGGCGAGCGCCGGCAACTCCGTGAAAGTCTGAACACTCATGCCTCGGCGTCCTCCGGAGAGGGGAACAGTTGCTGCATCAGGCCGCGCTTGTGGGTGCGGAGGGCGTCGAGCTTCTCCGCCTGCGCGGCGATCAGGGCGTCGAGGGCGGCGAGGCAGTCGGCGATTTGGTTTTGCTCTTTAATCTTCGGCAGCCAAATGGGCATCTCGGTAATC
Source organism: uncultured Phycisphaeraceae bacterium (assembly GCA_964532795.1). GTDB lineage: Bacteria > Planctomycetota > Phycisphaerae > Phycisphaerales > Phycisphaeraceae > CAZHJL01. The sequence goes on from CAZHJL010000136.1 coordinate 2,379, forward strand.
ATGGCCATGCGGACAGAATCAACTGAGTTCTTCGCGCTCATCTGCTTCACACGTTTCTTGAAGTGCTGCGAGAAATAATGAAAGAAGTATCGCCCATTCACCTCGCTACTGAATTCGTAAATGCAATAGACTCGCTGATGGAAGTCAAACCGTCCATTGATGTAGTGGTAGTTCTCTCCAACCCCAACGCCATCGCCCGAGGTTAGCACGGCCTCCCCGTCGCAAGAATATGAATCGATTCGCTCGACGTTTTGAGAGCGGACGAAGAATGGGTATTGTCCCTCGTCAACCTTGTTCTGCGTATCCTTGTCGCCGGTCGTAACTTTGGCAAAGTTGGCAACCTGCTCAAAGCCCGATTCGTCTTCCAGGAACTCGGGGAAGCGGAGGCGGGGTTGGGTTTCGTCCTCGCGGGGGAAGAGCTGTTGCATCAGCCCTTGCTTGTGCTCCCGCAGGCCGGCGAGCTTCCGCCCCTCCGCCGCGATCAGATCGTCCAGCGAACCCAGACAGGCGGCAATCTTCTGTTGCTCGGCGGAGTCGGGCGGAATCCAGACGGCCACCGATTCGAGGACGGATGAATTGATCGCCGGATAATTCGATCCGGTGCACTTTGCGAGAACGCGCTCTACGAACGAATCTGTGTGGATCAGTTGATAGAGAAAGCCAATGCTCTCCCGTGCCCGTAACTGTGCGTAGCCGGTTGACGCGACGTAATCTTCGCCGTTCGCAAAGTTGAACAGCAAGTTGTTGCGCTGGTACGGTCGAACTGTCTGGTAGAGGATGTCACCGTCGCGAAGAAGTCGTTGTGCGCGACTTGGTGCGTTCGCACGCTCGATCCATTGTGGATTCTGGAGTGTTCCCGCTTCAACGGATTCAAGATCAATGTAGTAGAACGATTCCGGCAGCCCGCTGTGGGTCGGGTTGACGTCACAAATGCCAGTTAGGGCGTTTTCGTTCCAGGCCCGCATGTGCCGAAACTCCGGAAACCGCAGCCGGGGCACGAGCGCGTGTTGTGTGTTGTCTTTGCTCATGCGTGCCAGTTCACTGTTCGTAAGCGCTCAAGCCGGAGACGGTGCGGCCGGCGGCGCGTTTCTTGAGGAGGGGAACGAGGTCGTCCATGAGGGCGAGTTCGCGCTGCGTGCGTTCGCGCCAGCCGAGGTCAAGCGGGGCGAGCAGATCGACGAGTTGCTCACCATCGAAGATCATGCGGTTCAGAATGCCCTCGACGAAGTCGGAGAGGCGGTCGGTGGGCAGGCCGTGCTTCTCGGCGAGGTCGGCGAGTTCCTTCGCCTGCTTTTCGGCTTTGAACTGCTGGTAGCCGGTTTTCACCTGGTTCTCATCGAGGCCCTTGCCGATTTCCAGTGAGCGGACGTACTCGGCGATCTCGTCGCGTTCGTCCATGAACTTCGCATCGGACTCGATCAAACCGATGAGCTGCTCGCGGCTGATCTTGAGCTTCTTGGGGTCCTGCTCGGTGAAGCGGGAGATCAGGTTCATGATGTAGTCGTAGTCGATGGTCGCCGAGGCGAAGAGGACGAACTCGAAGTCGAGGTCGTCGACCGCCGGGTTAGTCTCCGCGCCGGGCTTGTCGCGTTGCTCGCGCAGTTGCCTGGCCGTCTCCAGGTAGACGCCCCGGAAGGCACGGAGCGTGTCCTTGGGCAGGGTCTGCTCGATCTCCTGCTTCTGGTCGTCGGTGAGGTCGGTGTACTGATCGAGCTGGGTGGTGAGCCGCTGGACTTCCTTGAAGCGGTTGATGAACTGGGCGCGGGCGTCGTCGCCGTGGAGGTTGAGCACGTCCTCGGGCCTCACTTCGTTCCGCTCGCCGTCGGGCGTCCCGACCTGTGACCTCAGGAAGTCGACAAGGTCGGCCTTGGCCTTCTTGAACTGCTCGATGACCTTGGGGGCTTTGTCGACCAGCCAGATTTCGCGGGGGCTGGTCGTGTCCGCACCGGAGAACAGCGCGATGGCCTCATCGACGTTGGCTTGCTGTCCTCGGAAGTCGAGGATGTGACCGTAGGGCTTGGTGTCGTTGAGAATGCGGTTGGTGCGGCTGAAGGCCTGGATCAGGCCGTGGTGCTTGAGGTTCTTGTCGACGTAGAGGGTGTTGAGGTATTTGGCGTCGAAGCCGGTGAGGAGCATGTCCACGACGATGGTGAGGTCGAGCTTCTCCGCGCCTTTTTGCGGGAGGTCGTCATTGGGGTGCTGCTGGTCCTTGATGCGCTGCTGGACATCCTTGTAGTAGTCATCGAACTCGTTGATGGAGTGATTCGTGCCGAAGCGTTGGTTGTAATCGGTGATGATCCTGGTCAGCGCCTGCTTCTTCTCGTCGGGGTTGAGCTTGTTGTCGGCGAGTTCCTGCGGCAGGTCCTCCTGGAGCTGCTTGACATCCGGGTTGCCTTCGGCGGGCGGGGAGAAGACGGCGGCGACCTTCAGCGGGACGAAATCCGGGTCGGCCATCTGCCTGCCCAGTTGCTTTGCCTCGAACATGTCATAGTAAGCGATGGCGTCGTTGATGGATGACGTGGCGAGCAGTGCGTTGAAGCGGCGGCCGGCGGTGGCGGCGTCGTGCTTGTCGAGGATGGCATCGACAACGGCCTGTTTGGCGAGCGGGTCGCCGGGCTTGGGGGTGTTCTCGCCGGTTCCGGGGTCGGGCTTGAAGTAGTCGACGTGGAATCGCAGGACGTTGCGGTCGTCTATGGCGTGGGTGATGGTGTACTTGTGCAGTTCTTGCTGGAAGAGGTCTTCAGTGGTCCTGAGCGTCTGGACGTCCCCATCGATCTGCTTGACGGTGGCGTTCTGCTCGAAGATGGGCGTCCCGGTGAAGCCGAATAGCTGGGCGTTGGGGAAGAACTCCTTGATGGTCTTGTGGGTGTCGCCGAACTGCGAGCGGTGGCATTCGTCGAAGATGATGACCATTCGCTTGTCGCGGAGCGGGGCGAGGAGGTCAGAATACTTGTCTTTGCCTCGCTTCTCTCGGTTCTTGTTGCGCTTGCTTTGCTCGTCGAGCGCCAGGCCGAGCTTCTGGATGGTAGTGACGATGACCTTGTCGGCGTAGTCTTCGGAGAGTAGACGCCGAACGAGCGTGGCGGTGTTGGTGTTCTCCTCAACGCAGCCCTCCTGGAAGCGGTTGAACTCCTCGCGGGTCTGGCGGTCGAGGTCCTTGCGGTCGACGACGAACAGGCATTTGTGGATGGTGTCGTTGGCCTTGAGGAGCGTGGAGGCCTTGAAGGAGGTCAGCGTCTTGCCGCTGCCGGTGGTATGCCAGATGTAGCCGTTGCCGCTGTTATCCTCGATGCATTGCACGATCCGCTGGACGGCATAGATCTGGTACGGCCGCATCATCAGCAGCTTCTGTTCGCTGGCGACGAGAACGGTGTACCGGCTGATCATCCGGCCCAGCGTGCATTTGGCGAGGAATTGCTCGGCGAAGTCGTCGAGGTGCGTGATCTTGGTGTTGTCCTCGGCGGCGAACTGGTAGATCGGGAGGAAGCGTTCTTCGGCATTGAAGGCGAAGTGCCGGGCGTTGTTGTTGGTGAAGTACCAGGTGTCAGTCCGGTTGCTGACGATGAAGAGCTGCACGAAGCAAAGGAGCGTACGGCTGTAGCCGTTGCCGGGATCGTTCTTGTAATCGACGATCTGCTGCATGGCCCGGCGCGGGCTGATGCCGAGGGTCTTGAGCTCGATCTGGACAGCGGGGACGCCGTTGATCAGGAGCATGACGTCGTAGCGGTGGTGGCTGTTGTCGGTGTTGATGCGAAGCTGGCTGACGACCTCGAAGGTGTTCTTGCACCAGTCCTTGATGTTGACGAGGGTGTAGTTGAGCGGCGTGCCGTCATCGCGGATGAAGCTATTGATCTCGCGGAGGGTACGCGAGGCGGTGAAGATGGTGATGCGCAGGCAATAGGGAGCCATTTGCGAGGCGGGACGCTCAAGCAA
>CAZHJL010000137.1:0-5956 GCA_964532795.1 uncultured Phycisphaeraceae bacterium
ACCCCTGATTCGGCAATCACTCACAGCGCGCCCCAGTTTGTGGCCAGACCCACGCATCTTGCCTGCTTGTTCAGGCTTGACACCCCCGTGAGGCACACCTACCTTGTTGTATCTGCATCGCTTAGGAGAATCTTTCCATGCCGACCCAGGACTCCAGGCTTTCGGTCAATGCTGAGGGCGACATCACCTGTGTGAGCTTCCGCGATCGCAACATCCTGGAAGAGGCCAGCATTCAGCAGATCGGCGACGAGATCAGCGAACTGATCGAGGTGACCAACAACCCTAAGCTGCTGATCAACTTCCATGACGTCGAGCATCTGTCCTCCGCCGCGCTGGGCGCATTGATCAGCATCAACAAGAAGGTGAAGGCCAAGGGCGGCCAACTGAGGTTGTCCAACATCAATCCTCAGATATACGAAGTATTCGTCATCACCAAGCTCAATCGCCTCTTCCAGATTCATGACGATGCGGAATCGGCGACGAACAGCTTCAAGTGACGCACGGCACAGGGAGCCGGTCCAGTCGCCCGGCCACCGCGCCGAGGCCCATGCGGCTCAACCGTCCATGAAGAAACGGGTCATCCCCAGCGATATGTCCTGTGCCCAGCCTGTCCAGCGGGAGGTGCTGCAGGCGGTGGTTGACGCCGGATTCGATGACCGCGCCCAGTTCGCCATCCGCCTCGCCCTCGATGAAGCCATCTCCAATGCGGTCCACCACGGCAATCGGAACGACCCGTCCAAGGAAGTGACCGTCGAGTACGACGTCACCCCGGAGCGGGCGACCATCAGCGTCGAGGACCAGGGACACGGCTTCGCCCCCAATAACGTGCCCGATCCCACCTTGGAAGAGAACTGCATCAAGCCCCACGGCCGCGGGGTGATGCTGATCCGCGCGTACATGACCGACGTGCAGTTCAGCGAGCGCGGCAACCGTGTGACCATGGTCAAAAGCCGGGACTGCGATTTACCCCGCGTGGAACGGTAGGGGGCATCCGCCTGTACCGCCTGCTACGCAGGCGCAGGCGGGTGGACGCCTGCCGCCGGGGTTCCCAAGCCGCGGCCGATAGGCTAAGATGCGGGGCCGGATTGGGTTGGCCCCGGCGGCGGACCGCAGCGGTCCGGCGCCTGAGTCATTGGATCGAATGCTTACCGTGAGCAACAGCACACAATCTGTCGATATCCCCGCCGAAGGCTGTGAAACGCAGCCCGAGCCGAGCGAGCCGGAGCCTTCGGCTGACGATCGGCCTCCAGAACCGGGATCACAAGACTGCCCACGTGCCGAAGCCACAGTCGATCTGTGCCTCGAGGTCGACGACTGCCGGCCGCCGATGAATCCCTGGCTGGTGCAGCAGATGCGGCGGGCGGTCTCTCACCTGCGTCTGGTGGGAGCCTCGATCAGCATCGCCGTGGTCGGCGACGGTCGCATGACCGAACTGCACGAGGCGTACCGCGGGGAATCCGGCACCACCGACGTCCTGACATTCGACTTGCGCGAGGGTGAATCCCAGGCGCTGGAGGGCGAGATCGTCATCTGCCTGGACGAAGCCGCGCGGCAGGCGCGGCAGCGCGGGCACGAGATCCGCACCGAAGTCCTTCTCTACGCACTGCACGGGCTGCTGCACCTGGTGGGCTATGACGACCGGGATTCCGGCTCCTCCCAGGCGATGCATCGGAAGGAAGACGAAGTCCTGACGGCCATCGGCATCGGGCCCGTCTACGCCGCGTCGCGCGACCCAGACTAGGTACACGGCCGACCGGTCTGCCCTGCGACCGGTCCGGCTGACGAAAGTGAATGCCAGGGCCGAAGAGAATCGAAACGTGGACGATCCGGCATTATGGATTGCCTTGGCGGCCGCCCTCGCCGGCGGATTCTTCGCCAGTTGCCATGTGGCGCTCAAGAGCTTCAGCCGCGCCCGACTGTCCGATCGGCTCGAACAGGCCGGGCACGGCCACGTGTTCCAGTGGCTGATCGATCGCCGGCCGCACCTGTTGCTGATGACCGGCACGTTCCGCACCTGCCTGAGCCTGACCGTGCTCCTCGGTGTCCTGGCGTATGTCGAGACGCACTTCTTCCAGGGCGACGCGGTCGACCAGCGCGTGAAGCGCTACGCCGCGGCGCTGCTGTTTGCCGGGGCCTTGGTCAGCGTGCTCGTCGTGGCCATTCCCGAGAGCCTGGCGCGCTACGCGCCGGAGAAGGTGCTGGTCCGGTCACGGGGCATCCTGCGTTTCTTCCTGCTCATCTTCCGGCCGGCCGAACTCGTGCTGCGGCTGTTCGATCCGGTCGTGCGCCGGCTGGCCGGGTCGGATGAAGACGAGGATGACGAGTCGGAGCTATCGGATGAAGTCCTGTCCGTGGTCGAGGATCACGAAGGCGGCGCAGGCGTTGACGATGTGCAGAAAGAGATGCTCGAGGCCGTCTTCGAGTTCCGCTCCACCGCCGTGGATGAGATCATGACGCCGCGCACCGACATCCGCGGCATCGAAGTCAGCTCGGACCTCGCTTCCATCAAGGCAACCATCCTCGATTCCGGTTTCAGCCGCCTGCCCGTTTACGAGGAGACGATCGACAACATCGTCGGCATCCTCTACGCCAAGGAATTGATCCGCTTCATCAAGGCCAACGGCGAGCAGCACGAGCCGTTCGACCTGCGCAAGACCATGCGTCCAGCGGTCATGGTGCCCGAAACCAAGCCGGTGCACGAACTGCTCACCGAGATGAAGGCTCAGCAGGTCCACATCGCGATCGTGCTGGATGAGTACGGCGGCACGGCGGGCATCGTCACCGTCGAAGACATCATCGAAGAGATCGTCGGCGAGATCAACGACGAGCACGAGCCGGCCACCAAGCGCGAGCCCGAAATACGGATGATCGAGGACGGCATGGCCGAAGTCGACGCGCGCGTATACGTTGACGACTTGAACGACGCGATGGGCCTCGAACTGCCGGAGGACGAAGACTACGACACCGTCGGCGGCTTCGTCTTCTCCACGCTCGGCCACGTGCCGCAGCAGGATGAATCCTTCGAATACGAGGATGTGCGGATCGTGGTGACGGATGTCGAACGGACGCGCATCAATCGCATACGAGTGGAACTGCTCGAGAGTCACGTCTCACGGCGCAACGGCAAGACCAACGACACGGCCAGGAGCGCCTGACACCTTGTCCGATGGGCATGCGCCGGTTAGGATTCGCCTCGCCGCGCGAACCCCCGGACCGTTCCCGCATGACCGCCATCCGCTTCTACAACACGCTCAGCAAGAAGGTCGAGCCGTTCGAGCCGATCGATCCGCCGCACGTGGCCATGTACAACTGCGGCCCGACGGTCTACGACTTCGCCCATATCGGCAACTTCCGCTCCTTCGTCTTCGCCGATGTGCTTCGCCGCACGCTCGAGTACTTCGGCTACGACGTGCGCCAGGTGATGAACATCACCGACGTCGGACACATGACTGAAGATCAGTTCGCCGATGGCGGCGGCGAAGACAAGATGCAGGCCGCGGCCAGGCGGCTCAAGCAGGCCAAGAAGGCCGGCAACGCCCACGCCGATGCGATCGACAACCCCGACGATCCCTACCAGGTCGCCCGCTTCTACACCGACGCCTTCATCGCCGACGCACGCGCCCTCGGCCTGCGCGTCGCCGACGAGTATCCCCAGCGGATGCCGCGCGCCACCGAGCACGTGACGCAGATGCAGGACATGATCGCCCGGCTCATCGAGCGCGGCCACGCCTACGCCGCCGCCGACGGCGCCGTCTACTTCAGCGTCGAGTCCTTCCCCACCTACGGCGCCCTCAGCGGCAACACGCTCGATCAACTGCGCGGCGGGGCGGGCGGACGCGTCCAGGACGAGCATCAGTCCGGCAAACGCCATCCCGCCGACTTCCTGCTGTGGAAGCCGGACGACACGCACATCATGAAGTGGGAGTCGCCATGGGGCGTCGGCTACCCCGGCTGGCACATCGAGTGCTCGGCCATGGCCACACATGTGCTCGGCCAGGAAGAAATCGACATCCACACCGGCGGCGAGGACAACCTCTTCCCGCATCACGAGTGCGAGATCGCACAGAGCTGCGGTGCGAGCGGGCACGCCCACTTTGCGCGCTACTGGCTGCACGCGCGGTTCCTCATGGTCGAGGGCGAGAAGATGTCCAAGAGCAAGGGCAACTTCTTCACCATCCGCGACATTATGGAAGGACGCGCCACCGGCAAGCCCGTCCACCCGGCCATCATCCGCTACGAACTGCTGCGCGCCCACTACCGGTCGAACATGAACTTCACCTTCAAGGGCCTGCAGGATTCGGCCCTGGCGGTGCACCAGCTACGCACGTTCGCCGCGCGGCTGGAGGAACAGGCCGGCGGCGAAGCGGCGGAGGTCGACCTGACCCACCCGGTTCTTGAGCGCTTCGCCGAAGCGCTGGCCGATGACCTGAACATCAGCGGCGCCATCGCGACCGTCTTCGAATGGATGAAGAAACCCAAGGGCAAGGCGAAGGTCAACCTCGGCGTGCTGCACAAGATCGACAGCGTGCTGGGCGTACTGAAGACGCCGGCGCTCGGCGAGGCGGACGTCCTGGCGCGCGGTGAACTTGCCGAGGAAGAACTGGCCGAGAAACTCGAAGCAATCAACGCCGCGCGCAAGGTGAAAGACTTCGACACCGCCGACGCCGCCAAGCAGACACTGCGCGACCGCAACTACGACGTCATGGACACCCCCCAAGGCACCGTCGCCGTGGCCAAGCCGGTGGTGATCTGAGGCAAACCGCGCGGCCATTCCTTGAGCGCCCGCAACGAGCCGCGCCCGTCAGGAAGCGGTCTTCGAACCGGCATGACGTGATGTTGCACCGGACCACTCCCTCACGGTCGCGGCTCGTCCCGTCGGCGTGCCGTAATCGGCCGCGCCCAAAGTGGGGCGGGCGTCCCGCCCGCCGTCGGTCCGAAGGACCGAACCATTACGGCACGATTGCGCACCGTCGTACCCCTCAACCCTCCGGTTGGGCGTAGGCCTCGAACGCGCCATCCCGCAGAACGGGGACACTGCGGCTCACGTCCAACTCCGCGCTGTACGCGACGTCAGCCTCGAACCCGCACGCGCTCAACTCCTTGCCCGAACCCGACGCCTGCAATCGCGCCGCCAATGCCTCCCGCGCCGCCGCGAACGCATCCGCCGCGGCCTGCGCCTCGGGCGAACGTCGGCCCTCGAGATGCGACAGGATCGCCCCCGCGCCCAGCAGGTCCTCGATCGCGAAGCGGATCATCCGATCCCCCTTCCATCGTTCGCCCGCCGGAATCACGGCGATGCGCTTGGCCACCGACCGCGCCACCGCCGCCACGGCCGCGCTATTGCGCAGGCATCCCAGCAGCGTCAGCGTCTGCCCCGTCGCGAGGCTGAGCGTCGATCCGTTGGGCGAAGGCAGCACGACACGCGCCCCTTCGGGCAACTCGCACAACGACAGCGGCGAAAGCGAGAACCGCGCCTTGCCGCGCGGCCCGGCCGCGATCGCCCCGATCGACTGCGCGAATGTCTTCACCCGGTCCCGATCGCGCCACGCAAACGGATAGACCCGCGCCCCGCGTCCCACGGCCGTCCCCACCGCCGTGCTGAACGAGAGCACATCCACAATGATGACCACATCACTGACCGGCCCCAGCGCCCCCACGCCGCGCTCGCCCCATTCGCAGCGAATGTCATGGTCAGCCTGATCAAACCGCACGGCCACGCCTCCGCCAAAACGGGCAATGCGCGTCCGCAAGCGCTGCCCACCGCGATGAACGACCCATCCTCACCGATAGGGTAGCACGCGGCAAGTCCATGGACCGGAAGGAGCTACACGTGTGGCCAGTGCGGTCCGCCGCGAAACGCCCCCGCGCCGATTGCCAGACGAATTGTCGAGCGGGGCGTTGCGGTGGTCTGCCCCCCGGAACTTGCTCCAGTCTGAATGAGAGTCTCTACTGCCCG
>CAZHJL010000138.1:0-5878 GCA_964532795.1 uncultured Phycisphaeraceae bacterium
AGCATGACAACCCCAACCGACCAGCGGAAGACGCGGTTCATGGAACGCTTACGCAGCAACGCGGCCAGGAGTCACACCATAGTGCCTATCGACGGTCCATCTGAACATCTCGAGTTCATCGTTCGATGGGGGAGTGTACTCAGACAGTCCCATGTAGTCAGTTGCCAATACCGGACGTTGCGAAACGTAGTGGTATCGGGAAAGACAGCCCGAATACCCCAACGGATCGCGCTGATTCCACCTACCCAACGTCGGGTGATACATCCGGAACCGCACGTGGTACAGCCCACTCTCTGGATCATGCCGATACCCCGCGAACAAGATCCCGTTGCCCACGTCGCTCCCGCCAAAATCAACGTCCCATTCTGTGACCGCGCCATCGGCATCCGTGGCTCCGTGAAGCACCGTCACTTTGCCATACGGCGTGTACTGATACCGCTCCACCACGTTGCCCGACGTATCCACCAGCGCCGTCACGTTCATGTTGGCATCGGTGGTGTAGAAGAGCTTCTCGTCCATCACGCCATCTGGCGTGGCGCTCGTGTCACGCAACCGGCACACCGGCGCGTCGATGTAGCGCGGACTCCAGATGTACTGGATGTGGGCGATGCTGGCCGGATTCGCGCCTTCCGTCGTATCGTCCGTGAACCGCTCCTCAAGCACCTGCCAGGATGCGTTGTAGTAGTAGTCTGTCACATCCCAGTTAGCGCCATCCTTCTCAGCCTTCCGAATGCGCCGATGCAGACCGTCGTAGCGGTAGCGGGCGATGGTCGTGCCGCCGCTGGTCGCCACCCATCTGCTCGCCCGCCTCGAGACAGGTTCACGGGCCGGCCTGCCGATCCGGTCGTGCTCGCGGACGGTTCGCGCCGGCGGCTTGCCGGCCATCGAGCGCGGCCCGCCGCCGCCGGCCGCGCGCCGGGGCCTTCAAGCCGCTCCGGCGTCTTTTGGGGGTGAGGAGCCCCGCCCGGGCAGGGCATCTGCCTACGCCAATTCCGTGCTCCTCCCGACCGCGGCCCCCTGGGAACTCGGACTTCGCCGCCCGCCCCCCTTCGGCCGCATATGTGGGAATCTGCCCAATATCACGCTTGACCCATACCGAACAGATTACTATAATGTCTCTCATCGTTCAGCGCGGTTCGCGCCGCGCGATGGCCTGTTCGTGGCCACATCACGGCTCACCCCAGCCCCTGGACTCCGTATCTCAGACCCCGGACCCCGGACCCCAGACCCCCCATGCCCGCCACGCGGATACGCCTGCACATGCCCCCCCGACCCCGCTCGCCACGCGCGGCACTGCCTCGCGATGACCCCTGCCTGAAGCAAGAAATGCCTATCCGGTCCACCCCAAACCGGCTGAAAATGGACGAAAACGAACCGAAATGAATCAAACCAACCCAAACGGCGCGAAACGAGGGCAAAAAACGTGCACTTTTGACAGTTTTATCAGGCGATTTATTATGAAAATGCGCAGTTTTGGACCCGTAACCTCGTTTATCGAGCGCCAGCTAGGGTCGGCCCTGGTCCGAGCTAAGCCTATCCGCACCGCGCGGACCGGCAAGTGGCATTTCTTGTTGTCCGCAGGGGCGCTCGGGGGACCACTCGACCTCGGCAATGACGAGTCGCGGGCGTTGCCGCCTGTCCCGTCACCCGCGTCTTGCCGCGTCGATCGCCTCGAGCGCCTTGGGCGGCAGCGGCTCGGCGGCATTGGCCGCGCTGAGGTAGCGCTCCAGGTGGGCCATGTCGGCCGTGCCGCCGATGCTGGTCATCAGCCCCGGCACGCTCGCGGCGTAACGCAGGCAGAATTCCGTCCAGTCGCCGCAGCCGGCGGCGTCCACCAGCGGGATCACCTTCGCCGCGATCGACAGCTTGGGATCGTCCGGCTGGTCGGCCCTTCGACGCGCGTACCGCGCGGCATCGCCCAGCGCCCCGGCCAGTGTCCGCAGGGCCCACAGCGACGTGCCCTGCTCCCGCATCCAGTTCCACAGGGCATCGTCCGCATCACGCTGGATCGGGTTCAGGTACAGCACCATGCCGTCGAAATGCCCGTCCTGCGCCAGCGGCAGCAGGGCCGCGCTGGTGCCCACGGCGCATTGCGGGCAGAAACGGGCGACCTTGCCCTGCTCGCGGAACTGCGCCATCGCCTGGGCCATCGGCCCGCCACTGGTCAGGTCATCCACGAGCGGCTGCGGGCCGGACTCGGTGAACACGAGCTGGGCCACGGCGATCTGGTCGATATTCAGCCGGCGCAGCACATCCTCGACCTCGAACCGCAGCAGCTTCGCCGAGCCGCAACGGATCTTGATGATCATGGGAGGAACCTGACTTCGCTCCTCATCAAAGGCCATGCGCAGCACCATGTAGGTGAACCCGCGGTGGTAGGTCGGGCTGGCATGGAACCAGATGTCCGCGTCCATCGCCGCGCGGGCGATGCGGATGTGCTCATCGAGGTCGGGCAGGCTCGATCCGAGGGACATGCATCCGAAGGTGAAGAGGCTCGGTTTGTCGGGGCTGGCGGGCATGGGCGGTCTCCTTTCCATTGCGTGATTCGAGGCAATCGCGATGATACTTTGATCAGCATCAATATGAAAGGCAGGTCGGCATGGAGATGATCTTCCCGCGGATGCCGCAGCCCGGCGACACGATGTGTTTCTGCACGCCCTCGCTGCCGATCACGCCCGTGCGCGGCGAGCGGCACGACCGACGCCAATCCTGCATCGAATGGGCCGAGATGCTGGGCCTGAAGCCGGTCTTCACGCCGCACTTCGCCGAGCATACCGAAGTCTACAGCCGCGCCTCGCGGCAGATGCGGCTCGAGGATTTCAATACGGCGCTGGACCATCCGTTTGTCTCGATTGTCGGTGGCGGCGGCGGCGCGATCTCGCTGCTGGACGGGATCGACTACGCCAAAGCGCGGCGGAATCGCCCGGTGGTGATGGGGATGAGCGACCAGACGAAGATCGTGAATGCCCTGGCCGCGCGGGCCGGGCTGGTGACGTACTACGGCCCGAACGGCGGCTTCGCCGGGTGGTATCGCGATGATGATCCCCATCGTGATTTCTTCGCGGCGAGCATCATCGAGCAGGTGAAGCTGGCCGTGTGGGAGCATCGTGCCGATCTCGCGCCGACCGGGCGTGAAGAAAGCGGTCGGCGCGAGGCGCTGAATCTCAAGCCGCGCGTGCACACGGACAAGCCGTTGCTGGCGGGCACGATCATCGGCGGGCACTGGAACGCGGTGGCGCAGACGCTGTCGGGCACGGCCGTGTTTCCGCCGCCGACCCCGCCGATGCTGATCTGCTTGGAAGCCATGCACGACGTGGTGCTGCAGAACATGATCGCGATGGAGCGCATGCGCGTGCTGGGCTACCTCGAGAACGCGGCGATCCTCTGCGGCGGGCCGTACTGGGACAAGGGCGAGCCGGGCGACGTGGAGCGCTGGCTGATCGACTACTGCGCGCAACATGATCTGCCGCTGGTGACGCATCTTCGGTTCGGTCACTTCCACCCGATTTCCGTCTTCCCGGTGGGCGCGTATGCCCGCTTCGACACTTCGACGTTGCAGTTGACCTGGTCGCCGGCGTGAGGCCGGATGGCCGGTGAGAATATGACTTGCGGAAAGGATGGCCGCGATGAACGGCTTATGTTCTGTGAGGTTTGACACCGATAGGATTGAGGCGGAAGATGTCCCGCCTGCCCGGAGAGGTGCCGGAGCGGCTGAACGGGCTGGTTTCGAAAACCAGTGTGGACTTCGGTCCACCGTGGGTTCGAATCCCACCCTCTCCGCTTGCATTCAACACGGCAGCCCGTCGCGGGCTGTCGTGTTGTCGTTTGATCGAGGGTGGGATGAGAAACCCACCCGACGCGCAGCGGCGGCACGTGGGGGCGATGCTCCCGCGACCGTGGCGCAGCCACGCAATCTTGCCCTCTCCGTTACATGTCGAGTCCTCGCCGCAAGCCCTGCGCGATTAGTGGTTTGTGAAAGGGCCGCGAGTGACCGATCGGCTTGGGGCCAATGGTCGCCGGTCGTGCGGTTTGCGGGTCATCACAGAAGAGCGAGGCAAGGTTCGCTTCTTGCCGCCGGGTTAGTCCATTCGCAGATCCATGGACGCGATTTCTGTTTCGTACGACCCCTCACGGAAGCGGTCACGGATGTACGTGAGGCGGACGGTCAGGTCCGTTGCGTTGCGGCGGGGCACGGTGATGTCTCTGACTTCGCCCGGCGCGAGTGGTGGATGGATGCTCGCGTCGGGCTGCATCGAAGTGGCCCAGAGGGACAACTGCTCGGGTGGACCGCCGTCGCGCACGACGGTCAGCCGCATGGCGCGGCGGGCCGTCCCGGTCGGGAAGGCGTGGCCTGTGAGGTTGGTGATGGTCAGACGCGCGCTGTCCGGTCGGTCGGATTCGACTTGCAGTTGCACGTGCAGGCCGTCGCGCAGGAACGACGGATCGCGGCGGGCTTGCCATCGGTGACCGGTGACCTTGATCTTGCGGTAAGGCGCCGCGCCGGGTTCGGTTTCATCCAGCGGGATCGCCTGTGTAGCCTGCGGCATGTGGCAGTCGGTGCAGGTTTGCGCCGGGCCGGCTGTCTCTGCGATCTCGCCCGGCGGCCAGGTGACGCGTGCCAAACGCGGGGCGGCTGCCCATGTCTTCCATTGCTGCCATGTCGTCGCGTGACACGGTTGGCAACTGCTGCTGCCTGCGTGTTGCCGATGTGCGTAGCGGCAGGCGCCCTCGGAGCCATCAACGGGCGTCGCGTTGCTCAGGACGTGGCAATCGATGCACGCGATGCCGCGGCGGTCGCCGAGCGGGTAGTAGTCGGGCTGCAGCGTCTGGGGATTGATCGTGCGGAGGTGGCGGAGGTGCGTGATGCTCTGCGCATGGGCGGAGGTGCGCCAGTGGTTGTAGATGTGGGGATGGCATTGGCCACACGTCTCGCTGGCAACGGGGCGCTGGGCGAGGGTGTGCGGCGCGTGGCAACTGAAGCACTGGCTGACGATCGGCTCGTCGAGCAACACGTGCGTGAGATCAGCATAGCGCTCGCAGACATCGAACAGGTTCTTTGGCGCGGCTTCATCGACGGCCGCATACGACACAAGCCAGCGCGACAGCCATCGTTCGCGCTGCGCCATCGGTGTATCACGCGCGGGGACGCGTTCATCGAGTGGGTGCAGTTGCTGGAGTGCGTCGAAGGCCGCGGCGCGCACGGCGAAATGCTGGTCGCTGGCGCGGCGCAGAAGGGCGCGCAGCCACCGCGTGTCGCGATGCAGGGCGATGACCTGGCATCCAAGGGCGCGAACGGCCGGACTGGTATGGGCAAGCATCGGGGCGATGTGTTGTCGCGCGCCATCGGGTTGGGTTGCGGCGTGGCGCATGATGGTGGAAGCGGCGGACGGATCGCCGGCCGCGACTTGCTCGATGAGTGCGGACCAATCGAGAGCAGCGGTAGCGCGATCGCGTGGATCATCGATGACCGTGACGGCAATCACGGCGGCAACGATCGCGCCGAGAAGTCCGCCCAGTGGCGCCCACCGTTTCCATCGTGGTTGAGGCATACTTCGTGTCCGCGTGGTGACTCGCGAAAGCGACAGCCAGCATACATTCATGAGCACGCGCGATTCAACCGCGATTCTGCAGACGAACAATGTTGTCTGCGCGTCGAAGCAACGTGCCTCGGGCGAAGATTCTCCTTGACCCGCCGGCGACACCGCTTTAGGATGACGCCAGACAGACCCGCCTTCAGTCTTCACCATCGGAGAATTCTCGTGCCGGACCGCCAGCAGCGATGTCGCGTGAGCGTGCGGATCTGGGCGATGGTGATTGCACTGCTGTGGGTGGCCAGCATCGCTGTTGCCCACAATGGCGAGGTGCCCCCCGACCCCCC
>CAZHJL010000139.1:0-5824 GCA_964532795.1 uncultured Phycisphaeraceae bacterium
ACATCGACCAGCGAAGGCGCAAAACCCGAATCATCGCTCGTGACGTGGCACTAGCAGCCCGTTGAAAAACTCGACCTGCCCTTCGAAAAGCGGCCTTGGCGATAGTGCCAGAGGGGGCAGAACCTTGCCGAAACGACATATTCAACGGGCTGCTAGGAGAGTCCGAGGTGGGGCGGGCGTCTCGTTCGCCGTCAGACCGAAGGCCTGAACTGTCGCGTGCCGGGCTCTGGTCGCGCAACGGTTAGGTGTGTCTGGCGGCGACGGCTGGACGCACACTTTGCCCTTCGGGTCAAAGTGTGGCACCCACAGACCTTCTCGTATACTGCCCGCCAAGGAGTACACCCATGCCAGACAAACCCGGAACCCCGCGTACGGCCATCGTCACCGGCGCCTCGCGCGGCATCGGCCGGGCCATCGCCGTTGGGCTCGCCGGGACCGGCGCCAACGTCGCCATCAACTACAACTCGAACGCCGCCGCCGCGGATGAGGCGGCGAAACGCGTCACCGACGCCGGCGGCAAGGCCATCACCATTCAGGCCAACGTCGGTTCGCTCACGGACCACGCGCGGCTGGTCGATGAAACCGCGGCCGCGTTCGGCCCCGTCGACCTGCTGGTCAACAACGCCGGCGTCGCCCCGAAGGTGCGGGCGGACATGCTCGAGATGGGCGAGGAAAGCTACGACTACGTGGTGGACACCAACCTCAAGGGCCCGTTCTTCCTCACCCAGCGCGTGGCCAACCACATGATCGCCAGCCGCGACAGCTACGCTCCGGAAGTTTCGCCGGCGATCGTCACCATCAGTTCCATTAGCGCCTACACCGCCAGCGTCAACCGCGGCGAATACTGCAT
This sequence comes from uncultured Phycisphaeraceae bacterium, assembly GCA_964532795.1. GTDB lineage: Bacteria > Planctomycetota > Phycisphaerae > Phycisphaerales > Phycisphaeraceae > CAZHJL01. The sequence goes on from CAZHJL010000139.1 coordinate 851, forward strand.
CGGCAAGGCCGGCCTGGCCATGGTCACCGCGCTGTTTGCCGATCGCCTGGCCGCGCACGGCATCAACGTCTACGAGATCCGCCCCGGCATCATCGCCACCGACATGACCAGTGGCGTCAAGGACAAGTACGACAAGCTGATCCTCGAGGAAGGCATCACCCCCATCCGTCGCTGGGGCAAGCCGGAGGACATCGCCCAGGCCGTCATCGCCATCGCGGAAGGGCGATTCCCGTTCTCGACCGGGCAGGTGTTCGATGTCGATGGCGGGTTCCACCTGAAACGGCTGTGAGAGATGGAACCACAGTTGCACGCGGATGCACACTGATTCGGATTGTGAAGGTAGAGACCACGACGGGTACTGAGAGAACTTAACGCCAGGAGCGCCAAGTGCGGAGTAGACCGCCAATAGTGCAATGACGCTGCGGCGCCGCATTTGCCTTATTTCCTCTACTTCTTCTTGGCGATCTCATCCGATCTTGGCGCCCTTGGCGTGAGCGTCTGGCCCACTGCCACGCTAGACTCTCGGTGTCCTTTGTACCCGCTGTGTCAAGAATCTTCTCCGAGGATCTCAATGCCCACCCCATTCACCCCCCGCGTCTCCCAACTCCAGAAGCGCATCGCCAAGTGGAAGGTCGCCGCGTTGTTGGTGACGAATCCGAGGGACATCCGCTACCTCACGGGCTTCGTCGGTGATGACAGTTGGGCCCTCATTCCCGCGCGCGGCCGCACCGTGCATGTGCTTTCGGACTTCCGCTTCGAGGAGCAGATCCAGCGCGAGGCCCCGCAAGTCAAAGCGGTGATGCGCACGAAGAGCCTCGTCGACGAACTCGAGAAGCTGGTCAAGCGCCGGAAGATGCGGCGAATCGCCGTGCAGGCGGCCTGCATGACGCTCGAGGACCACGCGAAGCTTGTCAAGTCGCTCGGGACCTCGCGACTGAAGGGCGTCGATGACGGGTTGATCAAGCAGCGCGCCGTCAAGGACGAAGCCGAAGTGCGGCTGATCCGCCGAGCCGCGCGGATTCAGCAGGAGGCATTCAGCAACACCATCAGGCAGATCGAACCGGGCCAGACCGAGGAAGAGATCTGCGCCCTGCTCGAATACGAGATGCGCTGCCTCGGCGCGGACGGCCCGAGCTTCCCGACGATCGTCGCCGCCGATGCCAACGCCTCGCTGCCCCACGCCATCCCCGGGAAGAAGAAGGTGCGCAAGGGCGGGATCATACTCATCGACTGGGGCGCGCGCTACCGGGGCTACTGCTCCGACATGACGCGCGTGATCGCCCTCGGCTCGATGAAGCCGAAGCTGCGCGAGATCTACGGAATCGTGCTCGAGGCGCAGATGGCCGCCATCGACGCGATCGCCCCCGGCAAGTCGCTGCCCGAGATCGACAAGGTCGCCCGCGACATCATCACCGACGCCGGCTATGGCGAGCGCTTCGGCCACGGCCTGGGCCACGGCCTGGGGCTCGACATCCATGAACAACCCGTCCTCTCCTACCGCGTCAAGGGCAAGCTCCAGCCCGGCCACGTGGTGACCGTCGAGCCGGGCATCTACCTTCCCGGCGTCGGCGGCGTGCGCATCGAAGATGACGTTCTGGTGACCGAGAAAGGCCGCCGCGTGCTGACCAACCTGCCAAAAGGTCTTGACAGCGCAATACTTAATGTCTGAGCAAGATAGCGGGAACCTATTGCGTCTTTTCTGACGTCGGGGTAGCATGGTGGCGCCTTAGGGAAGGCGGTCCCGGCGCCGCCTGATGGGGTTCCATCTCGCTTTCACCACGCCGGACCTGCAGACGAGAGAGAGGTTGTGGCGGTCTATGGGTCTTTGCCGGCCGGTCTGTTGCGCGCCACCGCAGCGACTGCTCGGCGCATCTCGCGTTTAGGAGGAACGAAAATGCTGTACTTGAGAGATTCAATGAGAAGCGCAATACAAGGAGTATTCGTCGCGTTCGTCGTGTTCGTGATCGCCGCATCGGCGTTCGGTCAACAGGTGAAGCCCGGCATACCTGACGTGGACAAGCCAGGCGTGCCCGGCGACATGAGCTGCTGGATGGCCGTGGCCTCGAACATGCTCGGCGCTGCCGGCTACGGCCTGCCCGCCGCGGGAATGCCCGACACGCTTCAGAACCGGACTGACAATATCTACACGCAGCTACGTAACGATCTCGGCTTCGTGAACACCGGCGACCCGGCCAATGCCCTCAACTACTGGCTTTACGCCTACGGCAAGAACCCGAGCCAGCCGGAGTACGCCCCAAGCATCGGGTACACGGATGTCACCGTCGGCGGTTGGGTCGATGCGCCCACCTATGACTTCCTGCTCGATGAGTTGACGCGTTGCCAGTATGTCGGCGTCTGCTTCGACGCTCCGACGCCCGGCCACTGCATGACGCTCGTCGGCGGGACGAAGGAATCGCTTAACCCCCTGGCATCGGTCTCAATTTGGCACGATTCCGATCGCGATGTCGGCAACGGTGGCGGGCCGGACGACGACCAGTATCTCAATTCGTTCGTCAATCCCAACGCCCCGCCCGGCGTCATGTCGCTTCCCGGCTACCCGCTCTTCGGCGCCAACGAATGGGTGACGCTCTGCCCCGGTCTCAACAAGCCGCAGAATGCCGTGGAGAACTACGACGTCGCCTGGTTCAAGCAGGACGTGGATCAGAACGGTTCGTGGGCTCCCGGATTCCGCACGGCCGGCGACATGGACGGCTTCTACACCGGCCCGCAGGGACAGACCGACCCCGAGTGGGATCCCGATCCGACCGTGCCCGAGCTCTACCTGCCCAACGAGATCATTCCCGACTGGGAGAAGGAGATCTGGTTGCTCGTCGACTACCGGGATCGCGACAACGCGGGTGATCCGGGCATCGTGGTCCGTCTGCCGGACGGAACGACCTACTCGCCGGACGACTACGACTACTCCGACGACAACGGGCAGGTGCTGCTGCACTGGATCCTGCCGGTACAGCCTGCGTGGGAAGTGGTGGTCTTCCCGGACGTCAAGTACCGGAACCTCACCGGTGACGTGAAGGACTGGAACATCGCCACGGTCTGCGTTCCCGAGCCGGCTTCGGTGCTGCTGCTCGTGTTCGCCGGTGCGATGGTGCTTGGCCGCAGACGTTGAGATCTTGGGTGGGGTTGTAACGACAAGGCAGGCGATCATGTTTGGTGGTCGCCTGCCCCTTCTCCTGCGCCGGGGATGCCCCTGGCTTCGTCGCCCCGTCGCTCCGTCGCTCAATCGCTTCGTCGCTTCTTCACATCACCACCCCGATCGTCAGCAGCAGGTTCGCATAGATCCGCTGCTCGGCCGTGGCGATGGTCAGGGCCACATCCGCGGTGCCCGCCGCGTCGTAGAAGGCGAAGCGTTCGATTTGCTCGAGCTTACCGGTGTAGCCCGCGCTGCCGAGAATGCGGCGGAAGTCGGCCCAGATATCCGGGTCCTCGCTCATCGCGTACGGGCCTTCCTTGAGCGTTTCCATCACCGCCGCCGCCTCGATCGGCACCGACGCCGCGAGCGCCTCAAGCGCCTGCGTGCAGTTGACCACGCCCGGCGAGAGATTCAGATTCACCAGCGCGGCGTTCGGCCCGAGTTTCGTCGAAAACGGGTAGTTGCCGTCGGCGATGAGAATCTTCGAACCATGCCCCGCGCGGCCCAGCGCTTCGAGAATCTGCGGATGAATCAGCGACGTCTTGAGCATGATGCGTACCTCCTCAGGTGCGAGCGGACAGTCTAGCCGATCCAAGTCCGGTAGTGAGGCGTCCCGCCCGCCATCGTGCCGGAGGCACGAAGAAGGACCAGTGTCTCAGGCCTCGGTCCTGATGGCGGGCAAGGCGCCCGCCCCAACAGGATCATTCCGCGTGATTCCCCGCCGCACGCTCCAGCATCTCCCGCACGCGCTGCCGCAGCGCCTCCGGCTTCCTGATCATCACCTGGTCCGCATACCCGCACAACCACCACGCGATCTCCGTCAGCCCATCCACCTCGAACCGCACGCGGCAGCGCCCGTCCTCGAGCATCTCCTGCTCCTGCGACGGGTGCCAGCGCACCTCGGCCACGTTGGTCGCCACCTTCGGCAGGAAGTCGAGTTCGACCTTGTACACCTTCCCTTCCGGAATGAGCTGCCAAGCCTTACCCAAGCGCAGCGCGGCCCGGAACCGCTTCGGCTTCGCGAAGAAGCGACCCGTCGTCTCCAGCGTCTCGATGCGCACCAGCTTGAGCGTGCGCACCTCGCCGTGCACATCCGTTTTGCCCATCACGTACCACGCCCGCGCCGCGAAGTGCAGGGCGTACGGCTCCACCACGAGCGCAAACGGCTCATCCTCCACCGGCGACTTGTACACCATCCGGCATTCCTTGCCTTCCTCGATCGCATCGTGCAGCAGGCTGTAGTGCTGCAGTTCGAGGTCGCTGGTCATCTCGCCGCCGGGATTGAATGACACCGCCTCCATCGTCCCCGCGCACGCCGCCCGCACCGGCTCGGGCACCGTCGCGATGAGCTTGTTGATCGCCGAGAGCGCCGCCGCGTGCATCGGCCGACGTTGCTGCGCGGCCGCCTGCTCGCCCAGCATCAACAGCCCCAGCACCTCCGGCACCGTCAGATTGACCGGCGGCAGGAAGAGCCCCTGCGCCAGCCGGTATCCCCGTCCCGGCTCGTGGATGTACGGCACGCCCGCCTCATCCAGCGCCTTGAGATACCGAAACAGCGTGCGCCGGCTGATGCCCAGTTCGCGCATCAGGTCCGCGGCCGTCCGCGCCCGACGACTGTTGAGCAGCATCATCAGCCGCAACATGCGATGAATGCGATCGGATGGAATAGGAGACCTCCCGAAAAGAGCACGTGCGGGAGGTCATCTTAGCGGATGATCACGGCGATGGGGGGGATGTCATCGCCGAGCGGGTGCCACTGGCGGCTTGCCCCACAACTGTCCGGTTAGAAGTCGAATAATGACAACTGGTTAGGCGCATGGGCC
>CAZHJL010000140.1:0-5613 GCA_964532795.1 uncultured Phycisphaeraceae bacterium
TGGGATCCTACGGATGGTTATCGGCTCAAGTGAGCCTTTTGAGATAGTTACTAAAAATGGACCCTGAGCAGCAGGTGCTATACGACCTGATCCATTGATTGGGTGTCCCAATGTTGAAGTCAGGACTGGGGTGTCTGCCGGCGTCTGCAATCGGTTATCCCATTGGCATTTGCGATCGGTCGGGCTAAGATAGGGTGTCTTTGGATCGATTCACCGACAGGACAGGCTCATCCCGCCAAATGACCCAACCAGACGCCCCCACGACGCGTGATGCCCGGCCTGCGCCGCTTGAAGAGCGCGTGGCCGCGGTGCTCGAGACGATCCGCCCGGCCATCCAGGCCGACGGGGGCGATATTGAACTGGTCAGGATAACGGACGAAGGAGTCGTCCAGATTCGCTTCCAGGGCGCTTGTGTCGGCTGCCCATCCAGCAGCATTACCCTCCAGATGGGCATTCAGCGCCTGGTCATGGAAAAAGTACCCGAGGTCTCGTCGGTTGAGCCCGTGCCGTAAGCCGCCTGACACATCGGACAGCGGAGGTCCGAGCAGGCTCACGCCGCGCCACCAACCGACCGACCGGGACGGGCATGCGTGTGGTGCGCTTGCCTGCCGGTGGTCCGGATCTCGACTGGTTTGCCGCGTGGCCGGAAAGGCGGCCCGGGCCGACTCATCCCACGCCGCGCGTTGGCCGATGGCTGTTGATGGAAGAAGGAGCGTCTGATGCTCGCACTGACCCGTCGAGTCGGCGAAGAGATCGTTATCGGCGACCCGCTCAACCCGCAGGGGGTGATTCGCGTGGTCGAGATACACGGGGACAAGGTGCGCCTGTCGTTCGACTTCCCGAAGGACATGCAGATCAATCGGCGCGAGCTGGCCGAGTTGAAGGCCCAGCAGGCGCGTGAGAAGCGCGCCCAGTCCGGTTGAGAATGGCCCCCCCGCTCGCCCCTCGTTCTCACACCGACGTATCCACGCACACACGATTCAGGCGCATGCGGCAGGGACCGCGCGGCAACGATCGCGCGGCGGCGGTCATTGGGCAGTGTTTCGGGTGATGCGAAGCGAGGTGATGCGACGCGAGGAGATGCGATCAATCCTCGTCGTCCTGCTCGATGATTTCGGTCGGCGCGGGCTGGGGCGCCGGCGTCGCCTTCGCGGCGGCGGGGATCTTGACGCGCGTGCCGCACTGGCGGCAACGCACCGACTTGCCCCGGGCCGAACCGGGCACGCAGAGGATGGACCGGCACTTGAGGTTGGGGCAGATCAGCCGGATCACGTCGGATGCCATATCGAACTCCTCTGCGCGTCAGGATCGCCATAGTCGATATCGACCAGCCCCCGCGCAAACTTGATCGGCCGCGGATCGCGGTTATTCGAGGACGTTGCCCGAGGCCGATTCCAGACGCACAACGTCCGATACCGGCCGGCGGTACGGGCGCGGGTGGTTCTTGCGCGTCGCGTCCTGCTTGCCCAGCACGATCAGCATCGCGGGGAAGCGCGGCGATTCGATGCCGAAACGCTCGGAAACCTTGTCCGCGTCGAAGCCGATCATCGGCCCGGTCTGGAAACCCATGTCCGTCGCCCGCAGCATCAGGGCCATCGCGGCCATGCCGATGCTGCGCAGCGCCTCGTCGCGTGCGGCCCGGTCATCCGCGTACGGGCCGGGCATCATCTGCTCGTACGACTTGAGCTGCTCGTCGGGTATGTCGCTCTTGCGCCAGTAGTCGAGAGCGTTCTTCCATTGCAGCGGGTCGGCCACGACGATGATGGCCGCGGCGCACTCGCCGACCTGCGGCTGGTTGAAGGCCCGTTCCATCAGGTCCTGCTTGTTCTTCTCGTCGCGCACGACGATGAAGTGCCAATGCTGGATGTTGAAGCTCGAGGGCGTGAGGATGACATCCTCGAACAGCGCCTTGAGTTGTTCGTCGCTGATGGTCGCATCGGATTGGTAGGCCTTGACACTGCGTCGTTGGCGCATGGCGTCGGCGAGTTCCATGGGTGGCTCCTTCTGTAGCTCCGCGGATCGTTGTCGCGCCGATTGTAGGCGGGCCCGCGGTTGCCCGGCTCAGTGCGCGCGGCTGATCCACCCGCCGCCCAGCACGCGCGGGCCGTCGTAGCACACCACCGCCTGGCCGGGCGAAACGGCGCGTTGCGGCTGGTCGAACACCACGCGCAACGACGCCTGCCTCGTCGCCCGCACCGTTGCCGGCACCGGTTGCGCGTTGTAGCGGATCTTCACCTCGCAGCGCAGCGCTTCGCAGCGCGGCGGGTCGATCAGCCAGTTCACGCCGTCCGCCTCGAGCGCGCTTGAGAAGATGTCGTCGACCGGCCCGACGGTCACGGTGTTCGTCGCCGGGTCCTTGTCCACCACGTAAACCGGGTGACCGAGCGAAACCGACAGCCCACGCCGCTGGCCGATGGTGAAATGCTGGTGTCCCGGATGGTCGCCGACGCGGTTGCCCGCGCGATCCACGATCGGCCCGGGCACGAGCTTCTCCGGCGTGCGCCGCTGCAGCAGGCCGGCGTAATTGTCATCGGGCACGAAGCATATCTCCTGGCTGTCGGGCTTGTCGAAGACGGGCAACTTCTTCGCGGCCGCGATCTGCCGCACGGTGGACTTCTCGTATTCACCGATCGGCAGCAGCATGTGTCGCAGGGCGTCGAGTTCGGTGCCGAAGAGGACGTAGCTCTGGTCCTTGGCCGCGTCGAGCCCGCGCAGCAGCCGGGGCGGGTCGGCGTCGTGGTGGACGCGGGCGTAGTGGCCGGTGGCGACGTAGTCGGCGTCGATGGATCGGGCGTACGCGGCCAGCCGGCCGAACTTGAGCCAGGTGTTGCAGCGGATGCAGGGATTGGGCGTGCGTCCGGCGTTGTACTCGTCCACAAAGTAGTCGATGATGCGATCGAACGCATCGCGGAAGTTCATGACGTAGAAGGGAATGTCGAGCATGGCCGCGACGAGCCGGGCGTCGGCCGCGTCGTTGAGCGAGCAGCAGCCCTGCTTGCCTGCCCGGGCCTTCTCGATGTTGCAGGCGAAGGGGTCATCCGCGGCCTGACCGGCGGGCGCCTCACTTCCGGCGGGCTCATCTCCGGGGCCGTCCATGCTGCCCAGGCGCATGAAGCAGCCGACGACCTCGTAGCCCTGCTCCTGCAGCAAAGCCGCGGCCACCGAGGAGTCGACCCCTCCGCTCATGGCCACGAGCACCTTGCCCCGCCGCCGTGGGGCCGGCCGCACAGGTGGCAAATCTGGCTTGTTTTGCCGATCCATTGCGCCATTGTAGCCTGCAACCGCCCGGCCCCGGAGCGGTAGGCAACAGGTAGTCGGGCCGGTGGCGTGCTTGCGCATCGGCCGCGCCCGGCCGCTAGAGTGACGGGGTCGGACAGCGACCGAAACGGATCCGGAGGCGCCCAGGCAGGCGATTCATTGAGGAGCGACAGGTATGAAACGGCTCATGCAGAGCGTGGCAGTTCTCGCGGCGGTGATGGTTCTGACGACGGGCGCCACGGCGTCGGACGGCGCGAAGCAGGCGCAGACGATGCCGGACGTGCTCAAGCACGTGCCCGCCGATGCGCCGGTGACGATTCTCGTCCCGAGCCTCGGCGCGCTGTCGAATCGGGTGGCCACGATGAACCAGTCGATGGGGCTGAACATGCCCTTCCTGGCCGACCCCTTCAACACGCTGCTGGGGATGACGGGCGCGAAGGCGGTGAACCGCGACGGCTCGTTCGCCGCGGTGATGACGGCGCTGCCCGACCTCGACCACGCGGGGCCGGACATGCAGGCGCCGTTCGTGCTGCTGGTGCCGGTGACGGATTACAAGCAGTTCGCGGCCGGCTGGGGCGGCAAGGGCGACGGCATCGAACGGCTGGAGATACCGGGCCTCGGTGAGACGGCTTACGTGCGCCAGGTGGGCGCGTACGCACTGGTCGGCCCGCTGCGCGACACCGTGGCGCAGTTCAAGACGAAGACGCACAAGCAGCACCCCCTGGTGCGCCGGGCCGGCGGGCTCGGGCGGCACTACATCGCGACCAGCGACGCCTCGGCGATCGTGAACATGGAGATGGTCGGCAAGTGGGCGCGTCCGAAGCTCGACGAAGCGGTCAAAGAGCAGACGCAGATGATGGAAATGGCCTTGGGCAAGGGGCCGATGGACGACCTGGTGCGGGGGATGTTCAAGACCTTCGCCGGCGGCGCGGACGCGGTGTTGCGCGACGGACGCGCGGCGGTGTACGGGGTGAACATCGACCGGCGCGGCGCGGCGATCAGCTTCGCCATCCAGTTCGATCCGAAATCCGAAACGGGCAAACTGCTGGGCAAGGGCCGCCCGGCCGCGCCCATCCTCACGCGACTGCCCAATCGGCCCTACGTCTTCGCCGGCGCGGCGAATATCGAGGGCATTGACATCAAGGGCTTGAGCGATGCGATCTGGGAGAACTTCCCGAAGGCCGATGGCGAGAACACCGTCATCGATCTGTTGCGCACGCAAACGGCAATGATGAGCCGCGTCAAGTCGTCAGCGCAAGTCGTCTACCTGCCGCGGGGCAGTGGCATCGGCGGCACGATGTTCGCCCAAGCGAACCTGATCGAGACCAGCGATGCGCGGCGGTTCGTCAACGAGTTCGACGTCATGACCCAGCGGCTCGGCGCCACCACGATCGACCTGGGCCTGGGCGAAGGCAACCAGATGAAGTTCAAGGCGAGTTTCAAGCGCAATGAGCACAAGATCGACGGCGTGGATGTGCATGTCTACGAACAGACCCCGCAATTGCCGCCGGCCCTGACGGCGCAGATGGGACCGATGGGCGCGATGCTTCCCACGATGATGACCACGCGCGGCCTGGTCGCCGCGAAGGGCGATTACGTCATCGTGACCACCAACGAAGACACCGGCCTGGTGCGCGATGTGCTCGACGCGCTGGACAAGAAGGATGGGCTCGGGCAGGACCACCTGATCCAGACCGTGCGCGGCCTGGCCATGCCGCCCAACGCCTGCATGGAAGCCTACATCAACATGGGCTCGGTGGTGGAAATGATCAACATGGTGCTCACCATGCCGGGCGTGGGCATGCCGCCGATCGACGCCCCGAAGAACATGCCGCCGCTGGCCATGGGCATGAGCGTGGAGGACGGCGGCCTGGCCTATCGCGTCTACGCCCCCACCCCCATCCTCCGCTTCGGCGCCACGGCCGTGCAGAACGCCATGCGTATGCAGGAGGGACAGGGGCAGAACGGAAACGGCGGCGATGATGACGACGATGACGATGGCGATGGTGACGATGTGCCGCCGGCGCCGACGTATTGAGCGAGAGCGACGGAGCGACGGAGCGACGAAGCGACGGAGGGGCGAAGAAAGGCGCGGAGGCGCGGAGGCACGGAGGCACGAAGCGGAACTGAGGCGCGAAGCGGAAGTGAGGCGCGAAGCGGAACTGAGTCGATCGCTCTACTGTCGCCTGCTTGCTACTCTCGCCCGCATGGCGCGGCATCACAGTCCGTTCCTCCTGTTTGCTGCATTGCTGCTTCACTCTGCTCTGCTGCTCTGATCCGTACTCTCAGGCCTGTGGCCTGATGGCGGGCGAGACGCCACTACTGTCCGGGATTTTTCCTGCGGCTTGCTTGCAT
>CAZHJL010000141.1:0-5394 GCA_964532795.1 uncultured Phycisphaeraceae bacterium
GGCCGGGGTCTAGGGGCCGGGGGGGTGTGGGGAAGACGGAGGTCGTTGCCTGGCTACAGGTCGCGGAACTCATCACTCGCAGGGCCCAGCAACGATGGCGGGCGAACGGATGGCCGCCCGCTTTGGGGGTCATGTCTGCACGTCCGAACGCCGGATGTCGCCGGGTGTTGGCCCGCCTACCTGCTCTCGACTGCTTCGAGCTGACGCCAGAACTGGTCTTCCGTTTCCTTGAAGCGCTTGAAGAGCTGCTCGAGGTGTTCGATCTTGGCCTTGATGCCGGCCTCATCTTCCGGCCGGGCCTGGGCGTAGGCGTTGAGGCTGGTGCTGGCGGCCTGCAGGGCGCCGGCGGCGATGGCGAAGGATCGGGCCGCGTCGTAGAGGTTGTCGGTTTCGAGTTCCTCTTCGGTCGGGCTGTAGAGCAATCGCCACGGCGAGCGGCGGATTTCGATGGAGGCCATCTTGAGCTGGTCGGCCGTCAGTTGCAGGTTGGCCAGGGCCCGCTCGATGACCGGGGTCTGCCCCGCCAGCAGACTGCTGACGCGTTTGCCCGCCTCCTCGAAGCTGATCGCCCCTTCGCGCGCGGCCTTGAGCGTCTTGTTGATCTCCACCAGCGATTCATCCTTCACGCTCACCGAGATCGCCTCGACGTTGTCCACGATCGCGCGCAGCGACTGGTCCTTGTCCGCCAGCAGCTTGTTCAGGCGGCCGGTGATGCCGTCGATGTCGTCGAACCACTTGTCCTTGCGCTTGTTGGTGGAAGCGAGGATATCGCGGCCGTCCGCGGAGGCCTGCTCGATGTTCTCGAGCGACCGCTTGATGCGCGGCACCTCTTCACTCAGTTCCGTCACGGTCTGGTCCAGTTTCTCGACGAGGTGACCGATCTTCTCGCGACGCTTCTCGACCGACGCCACGATGTTGCGGACGCGTTCGATGGTCTCCCTGATCTGCTGGCGCTGCGTGTCGCCGATGCCCATGTCCTCGACCAGTTCCCGCGTGAAACGGTTACGGGCGAGCGAGCCGGGAATGGCCCCCGCGGGGATGCGCTTGATCAGGGATTGGCGCATCTCCTTGGTCAGGTCGAACGACTCCAGCGCTTTCATGGGGATCTTCGCGTCAGGCTCGTAGGGCATGCCGTACCCGACGCTGGAGAGGTTGAGCGTCGCGCCGCTGCCGATCGGCGGGGCCTTGATCTCGATGATGGCGTTCCAGTAGATGTTCACCCCCCGGCGCGGCACGGTGAAGGTGACCACCTTGCCGACGATGCGCTGCCCCTCGTCGGTTTGCGCCGTCACGTCGTCGATGGCCGTGACGCTGCCGACCGGCTGGTCGCCGATCGTGACCTCCGCCCCCTCCTGCAGACCGCTCAGTCCATCCGAGAGCTGGTAGTAGGCCTTGACGGTCTGCGAGCCCTGGAAGACTTGCGACAGGTCGGTCAGCAGGAAGATGATGATCGAGGCCAGGACCAGGCCGGTGAGGACGAAGAGTCCGGCTCGCATGTTTTCGCGTTTGGCGCTCATGGTGGTGTTTCCCGTTCTGGCCCTTCGCGGTCAGTAGCGCGTGGCGTGGACGGAGGGCGTGGGGGCGCTGGCCGGCTCGGCGACGTCCAGGAGGTCTTCGGTATAGCTGGAGGACTGCTTGCGTTCGGTGATGGGGCCATTCGCGTCGCCGCGCAGGAACTGGCGGATCAGGGCGGCGTCGGGGTCGGCCGCGCCCTGGGCATCGCGCATCTGCTCGAAGCGTTGGCGCGTATCCACCATCAGCATGCGTCCCTTGTCCAGCATGGCCATGCGATCGGCAATGGTGAAAGCCGAATCCATCTCGTGGGTCACGACCACGCTGGTCACGCCCAGGTCGCGCGACAGGCCGATGATCAACTGGTCGATCTCGGCGCTCGTGACCGGGTCCAGCCCGGCGGAGGGTTCGTCGTAAAAGAGAATCGCCGGGTCGAGGGCGAGGGCCCGGGCGAGGCCGGCGCGCTTCTTCATGCCGCCGGAGATCTGGGCGGGATACTTCTCGGCATGCTCGCGCAGGCCGACCTGCTCGAGCTTGATCTTGACGATGATGTCGATCGTCTCGTCCGCGAGCGGCGTGTGCTCCTTCAGAGGTAGCGCGACATTCTCGCGAAGCGTCATGGACTGGAAGAGGGCGCCGGACTGGAAGAGAATGCCGAAGCGCTTGCGCACCTCGTTCAGGGATTCCTCATCCAGGCCGACGATGTTCTCGCCGAAGAGAAAGACCTCCCCCTCCTCGGGCCAGAACGAGCCGATGATGCAGCGGAGCAGCGTGCTCTTACCGGAACCGGAGCCGCCCATGATGACCATCGTTTCGCCGGGCATGACCTCGAGGTTCACGCCGCTGAGGACCGGGCGGCCGTCGAAGCGCTTGACGAGATTGCGAACCCGGATCACCGGTTCGGTTGGGACCTCGCTCGCCGCCGCGGGCGGATCGCTCTGATTGCCTGGTTCGTTCATGTGCCGTAACGCCCCATTGCGATCGTAACCGTTCCTATATCGGGGAAATGCGCGGCGATTCTGCATCGCCGCCCGGTCATGGTAGGGTGAGTGGACGGCGTACCGGCTGACGGGTTGACCGATCGGTCGGATGATTGGTCAGAACGACCACGTCATCCCCAGCGCCGGAAGCCGCTGCCGCGCCGCGTGCATGGCTGTCTTTCGCCAGTTGACCAATCAACCCGCTCACCCGAAGAACGGCTGACCCCCGCATGCCCGACTCATCCCACGACAACCCGGATGCTCCGCGGCCGTTGGAGACGGACAAGCTGACCTGGGCCGCGCTGCTCGGGCGGTGGGTGGATTTCGCCCGCTCGGCGGTGGGATTACCGGAATCCGGCGCGGCCGGTCGTGTGCGGCAATCGGTGCCGGACATCATCATGCTGCAGGCCGTCTGGTTCGCCCTGCAGCACCTGGCGGAGCTGCCGGCCGATGAACAGGCGCTCGGGCTGGACCGGGCGGAGATCCTGATCGAGAAGCACGAGCAGGCATTGCGATCGCGATGGGCGGGCGCGCCCCTGCCGCGCCAGGTCGAGGAGGTGGCGGCCCGGGCGTGGGAGAAGCTGGGGCAGGCCAGGCACGAAGGCACGGGGGCACGGAAGGAGGAATCCGAGCGAGACGGCGGCAGTGCAGCCGACCGCGGGGCAAGAAATGCATAATCCCGGTGCGCGCAGGCGTTTCATTTTGCGTGCCCGCCGCTTGGGCAGGCATGCATACTGCAAAAGGAGTCCTGTGATGCGAAGATGGTTCGTGGCGATGGTGGGCCTGTTGCTGGTGTTGACCGGCGTTCAGGGCGTGGCGGCGGACGAGTTCGATGCGCTGGTCGAGAAGATCGACCCCCCGGCGCGGTTCGCGGATCACAAGCCGCAGTTCTCGGTGGACCGGCGCGAATTCACGTTCCAGCACTACCAGAAGAAGATCACGTGGGCGTTCTACGTGGTGATGGATCACGATCGCCACGTGGCGCTCATTCCCGAGCAGGGCTTCCACGCCGGGACGATCTATGTGCAGGACTTCCGCCCCACGCACGCCCCGAAGCAACTGGACATGCCCACCGAGCGCTGGCACATCGACACGGCGCGCGGCTGCGAGTTGCAGACGCAAGCCTACATGCCGGATGACTTCGGCCAGACGGCCGCGAGCTTCAGGTTCGATGTCAGCAAGGACAAAAGCCGGTTGACGATGGTTCGCCACTTCAAAGGAACGGCCACGTACAACCGCTGGGCCCACCGCGACAAGCAGCCGCAACGGGTGGACGCGACGAACACGTTCGTCTTCCGCGTTGATCCCGTGCTCGGCTACGTGATCGACGGCACCTACGACATCAAGGCCGAGCGATTCCCCAAGCGGTACCAGTTCACCAGCGTCGCGCAGAGCGGGCGCTACAGCGTGTGGCCGGGCGAGGAAACCTGCTTCCGCAACATCTGTACGCCGATCGGCGAGGAGGGATACAAGGGCTACTACATGAACCAGCCGAGCATCATCCGTGGTCGGTTGAGTTGCCGCGACGGCGGGTTCGCCGGCTACCTCAACGACGAGACGGGTTGGAGCTTCATCACGACCGTTGATGGCGGCAACGCGCCGATCGGCGTGTGCAACGCGCATGCGGATCTCGATCTGACCACTGTGATCCCCAAAGATCTCCAAGCCGACAGCGACGGTCTGAAGCACTGGGTGCAGAAGCATCGGGCGCTGGCCGCGCCGCCGGAGGTGACGAAGTACCTGTGGGACAGCATGCAAGTGCTGTTCGAGGGTCAGCGGCGGATGGAGATCCGTCTGGGCAAGGTCGAGGACTTCGAGGATCAGCCGCTGCCGATGACCACGCGTGAGCGCGGCCTGGCGTTCACGGGCAACGACCCGCCGCTGAGCGACGGCATCGCCCGCAGCGGCGAGAAGGCGCTGATCGTGAACGGCCACCTCTGGCCCAACATCCCGCAGGTGAACCTGCAGCCGGGCGTGAAGTACCACATGGAGGCGTGGGTGAAGGTCGAGAAGTGGTCGGATGAGAAGCTCAAGCAGCGCGAGGCGGATCTGAAGGCGCGTCACGAGCGCAGCCGCGAGCGGCTGGAGGAGAACATCGCGAAGTACGAGAAGGAGATCGCCGACGCGAAGGCCAAGGGCAAGACGCCGGACAAGCGGACGACCGACCGTCTGGCCAAGGCGAAAGCGCAACTGGCCGCGTGGCAGCCGTTCGAGGGGATCGGACAGCAGGAAGCGTACATCAAGGGTGATTTCTACGAGTGGTCGCCGCATTCGGGACCGATGCTCACCCGCCAGCGCACGAGCGTCGCGACGCCCGGGAAGGAAGACTGGCAGAAGATCGAACTCGATTTCGTCGCGCCCGACTGGGGCCCGTTCATCAACATCGTTTTCGCGGCCGACAACTGCACGGCCTACATGGACGATTTCGTGCTCGCGCCGGTCTCCGAATAGCGCCGGACACCCCTGATCGCATGACTGAAACCTTTGCACGGGTTGATGCGTAGTGCATTGCGAGCCGTCGCGCCGAGCGGCCGCGGGGCGGGCGGGCCGACGGTCACACTGCAGCCCGGCCATCGGGCAAGCTGGGCGAACTTGAGGTTTTTTCGGTGATCGAGATGTCAGAAACGACGGCCTGTCGCGTCCAGTAAGGTGCGAATGTAGCCGGAAACGCAACTGACCGACGGTTCGGATGCATATCCGCGGAAAGTGGCGTTTTCAGGCTGGCGGTGGAGCGGGACAGACCTTAGTTTGACAGTGTCGGTCGAGGTGTTGATGAACCCCCGCCGGCATCCGGGCCCTTCAATGCAGGGCTTAGCAGAATCGTGGGGCTGGACCAGGAGCCAGGCATGCTAGTGCCGTTTCCAGTCAGCCAGTTTCGCATACATGGTTGATCACGCAACTT
>CAZHJL010000142.1:0-5114 GCA_964532795.1 uncultured Phycisphaeraceae bacterium
TACGGGCAGTAGAGACTCTCATTCAGACTGGAGCAAGTTCCGGGGGGCAGACCACGAGGACTGGAGCCGGAGGAACTCCCGGCGCGGCTGCTCGATCCCCGCTGGCCGTAATGGCCTACCGCATCTCTCGATGAAGGGTGAAGTGTCGCCGTCTCAGGGGGCGGTAGGTCTGAGACGGACTCCACTGAACCATTTGCGTGAAGCAGGGCGGACGTGTGGAGCCCAGACATCGGCATGCCCGGGCTTCGGCGATCGGAGTGTCCACGGGTTGCCGCACGAGGTCCGCGTGCGTCCCGTCTGAGACAGATCCCCCACGCAAACGCGCCCCAGAACAACGCTTGGGGTAGACCTACGAAGAACAAAGACGCTGTCAACAACCAACGTGCGCCCCTTCGTCGTATCTGGAGCAACAGAGGAAGCGGCCACAGAACGACGATCCCGGAGATCAAGAGTGCCGAGCCCCGCCCGACGTAGTACAGAATTGCGAGCGTGACCCCCCTGGTACGCGCCCGAGGATGTCGGGCTTGCTTCACGTATTTCTCGATAGCCTTGATGCGTACAGCAGCAACGCTCAGTGCCCACAGCGAGAAACACAAGTACGTCCCTATGCGCCTGCAGGGCTGCAGCCAACACTCTTGGTGCCTGTCCCGTCCGCTTCCTGCAGCGAGAAGGGCGGGCTTAAGTGGTAGGCCCGCCACGATGCTCCTTGAAGTCGTTGTCTTTCGTCACGCCTGGGAATTCGGTGAGAAGATCTGACACTGTCGAAGCGTACCAGTCGTTTATCTCTGTTCATGGTGGGCAGCGATGCGCCCGGCCCAACCAACGCCCGTCGATCTGCGAAGGGCGGGTAAAGCGGATCCTCAAGCGGTGCCCACCGGGGGAGGGCGGCTTACGGCGTCCGCGTCGGGCGGCAGGACGCCAGATTGCTGCGCGGGGTATCCGGGCAGGTGGCGAAGAGATTGGCACCGCATGAACTATTTATAGAGAAACAGGTTACGACGGGTAGTTCCCATTCATTGCGGGGCAGCGCTGCGCTTTGCCGGTCCTGCGACCGTGCCTTTTCCACTTTTCAACAGCCCGATAGCGTGCTAGCATCTTGTGAGGTTGACAAAGGTTGAGGAGTTGGTACATTATTCCGCCTTGGCCCGCTTGGCGGTGCAGAAGGGATAGATGGACCCACTGAGAACCACAATCAGCTAGACCCCGTTGGGCCCATCCGGCCCGGCAGGGCCGGATCAAAAGGGGTGCTTGACAAGCACAACATTCCCTATATGATCCGCGACTCGCTTGAGTCGACAGGCCGCGTATTCTGTGTTCCGGGGCAGACTCCGGGCGGCGACCTGACGACCCGTGCGAGCGGGAGGCCGATCCGGGCTGAAGCCTGTTCGTGAAGTGCGGAACGGGCCGATGAAGGTTCAGCTTCGCTCTTTGACAAGTGGATACTGATTCCGTTTGAAACCGAGATGATTGCCACCCAGTTGTGTGGCAGCGCTCTGAGGAGCTTGCTCGGGGTTGCTTGCGCAGCCAGGCACGAAGACGCTGAGGCACGAAGGCACGGAGCATGGGCCGGCCCGCATTACTGCGGTTGCTGCGCTTACTGCTTTGCTGCTCTACGGCCGGGCGTTGGAGGCTTGGGGCGTGGGGCAATGGCCCGGGTCGCCGTGTTGTTAATCGTGGCATGGCGGGTTTTCATCGGCTTGTGATTCGTGAGATGGAAGCGGCGGCCTGTATGGCGCCTGTGGAAGTGGATCGGTTCGAGGTCGGTGTGATCAAGCTATTAAGGGCGTGCGGTGGATGACTTGGCGTCGAGAGGCGATGAAGGACGTGGGAGCCTGCGATATGCTCAGTGGAGTCGGCAACCAGACTGCGATACTGAGATCTCCGAATGGGGAAACCCGGCCCTTAGGGGTCATCCGTGCTTGAATGCATAGGGTACGGAGGCGAACCCGGTGAACTGAAACATCTCAGTAGCCGGAGGAAAAGAAATCAACCGAGATTCCGTCAGTAGCGGCGAGCGAAAGCGGATTAGCAACGCGTCTGTGTGAATGGTCTGGAAAGGCCAGCCAAAGGCGGTGACAGCCCCGTAGCACAGTTGTTGTGAGCCCTAGAGTAGCGTCGGGCTCGTGGAACCCGGCGTGAAGATGGGAGGCCCACCTTCCAAGGCTAAATACTCCTCGACGACCGATAGCGTACCAGTAGAGTGATTGAATGTTGAAAAGCTCCCCGACAAGGGAAGTGAAATAGTACCTGAAACCGCACGCTTACAAGCGGTCGGAGTCCGCCTTCGGGCGGATGACGGCGTGCCTTTTGCATAATGAGCCAGCGAGTTGATTTTTGTGGCAAGGTTAAGGCGTATCCCGCCGCAACCGAAGCGAAAGCGAGTCTTAAACGGGCGACTAGTCGCAAGGATCAGACGCGAAACCAGACGATCTACCCATGGCCAGGTTGAAGAGGAGGTAAAACTCCTTGGAGGACCGAACCGGTTAACGTTGAAAAGTTATCGGATGAGCTGTGGGGAGGGGTAAAAGTCCAATCAAGTCTGGAGATATCTCGTTCTCCTCGAAATAGCTTTAGGGCTAGCCTTGCGTGATAGCGCGTGGGGGTAGAGCTACTGGATGGAGTCGGGGGGCTACCCGCCTACCCACTCCAACCAAACTCCGAATACCACGTGCCTTATCGCAGGAGTCAGACTGCGGGGGATAATCTCCGTGGTCAAAAGGGAAACAACCCGGACCGCCAGCTAAGGTCCCTAATTGCATCTTAGTTCGAAAGGAAGTCAGATTGCCGTGACAGCCAGGATGTTGGCTTAGAAGCAGCCACCATTTAAAGAGTGCGTAACAGCTCACTGGTCGAGGAATCTGGCGCCGATAATGATCGGGAATAAGATGCATACCGAAGCTGCGGACTCGTAAGAGTGGTAGAGGAGCGTTCCTGTCGGCACTGAAGCGAAACGGGCAACGTTTCGTGGAGCGTCAGGAAGTGCTTATGCTGGCTTGAGTAACGATAAAGCAGGTGAAAATCCTGCTCGCCGAAAGCCTAAGGTTTCCTGGGGAAGGTAAATCCGCCCAGGGTTAGTCGGATCCTAAGGCGAGGCCGAAAGGCGTAGTCGATGGGTAGCAGGTCAATATTCCTGCACGTAGCGCGTAGTTTGAAGCGGCGTGACGGATCTCAAAGGTCAAGGGGTCGGCCGGTTCTGGCCCTTCCCGCAAGGGTAACCGCATTAGATCGGATAATTGGCTGGAGAGGTTCCTGGAAAAACCGTCCGTGGACGAAGCGCAATCCGTACCAAAACTGACACAGGTAGGCGTGGCGAATAGCCTCAGGCGCTCGAGAGAATGGTGGTTAAGGAACTAGGCAAATTCACCCCGTACGTTCGCAAGAAGGGGGCCCTAACTCTTCGGAGAAGGGCGCAGAGAAAAGGCTCTGGGGACTGTTTATCAAAAACACAGGACTGTGCAAACTCGTAAGAGGAAGTATACAGTCTGACGCCTGCCCAATGCCGGAATGTCAAAGAAGCAGGTTATCTGGAATTATCTGGAGAAGCTTGCGACTCAAGCACCGGTCAATGGCGGCCGTAACTATGACGGTCCTAAGGTAGCGAAGTTCCTTGTCGGGTAAGTTCCGACGCGCATGAATGGTGTAACCACTGGAGCACTGTCTCAACCACCAACTCGGTGAAATAGAAGACGCGGTGAAGATACCGTGTACCCGCAGCAAGACGGAAAGACCCCGTGGACCTTTACTGTAGGCTGGTATTGGCCACGGCCATATCATGCGTAGGATAGGTGGGAGGCTTTGAAACCCGGATTTCGGTCCGGGTGGAGCCGCCCTTGAAATACCACCCTTGATATCGTTGTGACCTAACTTGGATCCCGTGAAACCGGGCCAGGAACAGTGCTAGTTGGGCAGTTTGACTGGGGCGGTCTCCTCCTAAAAAGTAACGGAGGAGTGCAAAGGTTGGCTCAGCACGGTTGGAAACCGTGTGTCGAGTGTAAGAGCACAAGCCAGCTTTACTGCGAGACATACTCGTCGAGCAGTCACGAAAGTGGGCTCTAGTGATCCGGCAGTTCCGTGTGGAAGGGCTGTCGCTCAACGGATAAAAGGTACCCCGGGGATAACAGGCTGATCGCGCCCGAGCGTCCATAGCGGCGGCGTGGTTTGGCACCTCGATGTCGGCTCGTCACATCCTGGGGCTGAAGGCGGTCCCAAGGGTTGGGCTGTTCGCCCATTAAAGTGGCACGCGAGCTGGGTTCAGACCGGCGTGAGCCAGGTCGGTCCCTATCTGCTGTGGGCGTAGGAATCTTGAGAGGAGTCAACACTAGTACGAGAGGATTATGTTGGACGAACCCCTGGTGTGCCAGTTGGTCTGCCAAGACCACAGCTGGGTAGCTAAGTTCGGCAGGGATAACCGCTGAAGGCATCTAAGCGGGAAGCCCCCCTCGAGATGAGGATTCCACGCATTCGCGAGAGACCCCCGGTAGACGACCGGGTTGATAGGCCGCAGGTGTAAGGGTAGAGATACTTTCAGCTGAGCGGTACTAACGGTCAATTGCTTGATCATACCGACCACGGATCGATCATTCCCCCCAAGGGGCGCCGGCCGCGCGAGCGGGCGGCCAACGTCGCCGTGCGTGCAGGAAGGTCTGTTGATGAGTTGACTGGTTAACTGGTTCATTGGTTGACTGGTCAGAAAGCACAGATCCACGAAGCATGCACCGGCCACGAACCCCTCCGGCCAGTTAACCAGGTGAGCAATCAACCAGTTAACCGGCCCCACGATCATCCGCGGTCGACCAACGACCGGCTCCAACAGGAGCACTGCCACAACCGTGGCGTCACCCGGGCCAAACGGAATCGGCCATCCACTTGCACCAACAGGTGCGGCCAGGCCTGACCGCCTGTCGCCCCTTTGCCGGTGACCATAGTGGTGGGGAAACACCTGATCCCATCCCGAACTCAGCAGTTAAGCCCACCATGCCGATGATACTGCCACTGCGGGAAAGTAGGTCATCGCCGGCTTTGTTCAACCCCGTCAGCCTAAAGCTGGCGGGGTTGTTTTTTGGTAAGCGTTCCATGAACCGCGTCTTCCGCTGGTCGGTTGGGGTTGTCATGCT
>CAZHJL010000143.1:0-5005 GCA_964532795.1 uncultured Phycisphaeraceae bacterium
GGTGGCCCCCATTCCCGTGCGCACGGTGGTCCCCCTTCTCTTGCGCATCACCAGCCACAGCAGCGGCGCGATCCGGGCGAACGCAGTCTGATAGTTGACGGCGACCGGCGTTTCGTAGGTCAGCGTGAAGAACTCGGCGTTGGCCTCGAAGCCGTCCGCCAGCGGAAATTCGTCGGTAAACTTGTAGTCGCCCTTGATCGGCTTGCCATCTGGCGTCTTTCCGGTGATCGCCGCTTCGACGCGCGGCTTGGTGATGTAGTCGCAGATGCCCAGCTTTTCCCAGTCCGCGTCACCCGGCCGCAGGCCCTTTTCACGCAGCGCCTTCTGCTCATCCGCCGCGACCTCGTTGTTGGTCACGCTGATGCACTGCCGCCGCCCGCCGTCCTGCTTGTTCAGCCGCATCACGGCGTGAGCGGTCGTGCCCGAGCCGGAGAAGAAGTCGAGGACGACGGCCCCTCTGTTACTACTTAGAAAGAACCGCAAAGCATCCTCAACAGCAAAAAGCGACTTGGGAAACGGAAACTTCCTGCTGGGTATAAACGCTGACAGAAGCCGCGTTCCGTACTGGGTTGCGTCGTGCGAAGTCAATCGCCACTGCGTCCCCGGGATCGCAAGAACCGTATCCGTCTCATTCTTCTCTACCTTGATTGCACCATTTTCGTCATATCCCGCCAGCCTATATTCACCACTGGTAATCTTCTTGTACTCCCCGTCCTTCAGAATATAGACCGTGTAGCCTCGCTTGGCATTCCCGCCAATCTTTACACGCCCCTGTGCCAGCCTGTCCTTTAGCGTTTTTGGAAACCACTGCCAGTTTCCTTCACTGCCATCTTTGCGGATAGGAAGTAAAGCAACATGACCTGAGACTGGCTTGGCTGTCGAGACTCCCGCGGGCAGCGGCGACCCTACATCACTTATGCGAGGCCCGCTCGGGTCAATATAGATAGGATAGAACAGCTTTGGACGATCGGCTCTTGCTGCGTTTGTGCCCGATCGACGCAAGAGGTCCCATCGCACTGTACCCGTGTGCGTACGGCCTCTTGCCGAAACCCATTCTCTATCAAGTGCAACACGCTGCGGACCAGCAGACCCTATCATCACGAAGAACAGGTATTCGTCAGCTCGCCCAAATCCGCTCGCTTTCGCAACAACGGCGGGATTAATCTGGGTGCTTACCATCTGTATCTGCGCTTCCGGAAACACCTGGTCCAGCAGCAACCCCAACCGGAGATACTCCTTCTCGTCGATTGTGACGATCAGCACCGAGTTGGCCGGATTCAGCAGTTCCTTGGCGATGATCAGGCGGCGTTCCATCATGGCCAGCCACTTGCTGTGGCGGTAGAGGTCGTCTCCTTCGACGTAGTCGTTGTTGTACTTCCAGTCTCTCGCGCCGGTGTTGTAGGGCGGGTCGATGTAGATGGCGTCCACCTTGCCGCGGTGGGTCCAGGTCAGGGCCTTGAGCGCGTGGTAGTTCTCGCCATTGATGACCGTGTGCCACGGCCGGTCGCCGCCACGGGAGACCTTCCCGGTCGAGACGAGACCTGGGTAGATGGTGTCGCCGAACTCGGCGACGACGACCAGATCATTCAGCGGTGCGGTGCATGACTCCTCGGAGCCCTCGATGCTTTGCAGTTGGGCTTGTCGGGTCTTGCCCGACTTGGTGATCTTCAGCACCTGCCACAGCCGGGGATCGCCCTTCTTGGTGGAACCACGCGCGGGCAGGACACGGACCTTGTCGCCACGGCGGATAGGACGCTGCGGAAGTTCCACGGCCTCGGGGCGGTGTCGCTCGAAGTTGAGGCCGAAGGACAGCCGGGAGGAAAGCGCCCGGAACTCCCGCTCCAGGTCAGCCCCAAGCTGCGGGGCTTCGGCCTTGGCCTTGGCGATCAGGTCAGTCAATCGGGACACGAACGTTCCTCCGTTAGCTGTAGCGTCCCAGTCAATGCTGGCTGAAGCCTCAGATCAATGTTGTCGAATATTCTCGGCATTTCGCTCTCTTCCGGTTCCGCAGTCCTGCTACGCTTTCTTCCTCTTCTTCGCCCGGGTCTTCCCATACGCCTGCGTGGGCGGTACGCCGGTCTTAATCCAGGTGTCGATCACGTCCTTGTGGAACCGCCAGGTTCGGCCGATCTTCGTTCCGGGCACCTTGCCGGTCTGGCAGAGCTTGTACAGCGACGATTTGGACAGCTTCACGTAGGCCGCCAGGTCGTCGAGGTTCATGATCGTGTCGGGCGCGTCGGCCATCGGCATCACCTTCCGGACAGGTTCGCGGGATCGCGGGGACGTACCCCCTGATCCTGAGGCCGGATGATAGCCGCATCTGGCTGTTCCTGTCAATGGTCGTCTTGCCATGGCAACGCCCAGAATACCTTGGACCCGCGACAGATACGGTCGCATAGAGGGAAGGTTGTGGCGGGTCTGGCCGGCATGGCGGGTTCGGTCGAACGGTTCGCCGTTGCACTTGCATGAGCTACCAAGTCATTTCGAACCCGATTGGGCCCGAAATGCGATGTTTGTGCCAGATGCTTTCTCGCCAATCACTTACATAGCCTTGGACGCGCTGGGGGGTTGACCAAGCCAAACAGAGATTTCCGGGCGAAAGAGAGAGATTCCGGGCCAAGACGGGGCGTTTGGGGGTGGGGCGCGTCCAAGCGTGCAGCGTCAGTGAGGTGGCGGAACTTCGCAAGACCCTTTGAACACTGGCCGAAAACGCGACGGTCCGCCGGGGTGTCGGCGGGCCATCTGCTGCGTGATACGTTTTGCTCCGAGGAGCACAAGTGGGCCTGGTAGGATTCGAACCTACGACCTCACCCTTATCAGGGGTGCGCTCTAACCAACTGAGCTACAAGCCCTTCTGGTTGTCGCTATGGGCGACAAAGCGGTAATGTACGACAAACGCAACAGGGGGTCAAGGTTGTGGCTGGCTGCTTGGGGCGGGCCATCTTGACCGGGCTCGGTCCTGCACTTAGCATCGGTTCAGACCAGATGGAAACGCCAGCTTCGACACCTCCTCTCGATCTCGAAGCCATACTCTCGGGATCGGTCGGTCACTCCGCGCGGTTGGTGCATGAGCACGTGAACCCCGCGTTCGCGAAGGTCCTGCGCATACTGGGTTACGACATTCACTACACGCGGGGTCAAGGCCAGTATCTCTGGGACGATCAGGGCCATCGCTACCTCGACTGCCTGGCCGGCTTCGGCACCTTCGCCTGCGGGCGCAACCATCCGGTGATCCGCGATGCGCTGCGGCAGGCGATGGACCGTGACCTGCCCAACCTTCCCAAGCTCGGCTTTCCGCGCTTGTCCGGCCTGCTCGCCGGCCAACTGCTGGAACTGGCGCCGGGCGAGCTGGATACCGTGTACTTCTGCAACAGCGGCGCGGAGAGCGTGGAGTCAGCCATCAAGTACGCCCGCGCGGCGACGGGCCGCGATCGGGTCATCTACTGCAAGAAGGGCTACCACGGCCTGACGATGGGCGCGCTGTCCGTCATGGGCGCCGACGAGTTCCGCGACGGCTTCGGCACGCTTCTCATGCATACCGAGGCCGTGCCCTTCAACGACCTGTCGGCGATCGAGACGGCGCTGTCGGGGCGTAATGTTGCGGCGTTTATCGTCGAGCCGATCCAGGGCAAGGGCGTGAACGTGCCGGACGACGACTACCTGCCCCGCGCGGCGGCGCTGTGCCGCAAGTACGGGGCGCTCTTCATCGCTGATGAGGTGCAGACCGGTTTCGGCCGCACCGGAAAGATGTTCGCCTGCGAGCATTCGGGCGTCGAGCCGGATATCCTGTGCTGCGCCAAGGCGCTGTCGGGCGGGTACGTGCCGGTCGCGGCGGTGCTGTGCAAACGCTGGATTCATGAGAAGGTCTTCTCCAGCCTTGACCGCTGCGTGGTGCACTCGACGACGTTCGGGCAGAACGACCTGTCGATGGTGGCCGGGCTCGCGACGCTTCACGTGCTGCGCGAGGAGCGTATCGTCGAGAACGCGGCGACGATGGGGGATGCGATCCTCGAACGGCTGCAGGCGCTGGTGGGCCGTTACGAGATGCTCAAGGACGTGCGCGGCCGGGGGTTGATGATCGGGATCGAGTTCGGCCCGCCGCGCAGTCTGAGTCTGAAGGCTGGCTGGCACCTGCTGCACAAGGTGGATAGCGGTCTGTTTCCGCAGGCGGTGCTGGTGCCGTTGCTCAGGGATCATCGCGTTCTCGCGCAGGTGGCGGGGCATCACATGGACGTGATCAAATTGTTGCCGACGCTCGTAATCAACCAGGAAGATGTCGACCATATCGTGAACGCGCTCGAGGCGACCATCGCGGCGTGCCACCGATTCCCGGGCCCGGTGTGGGAGATCGGCAGGCGGCTGACTTCGCAGATGCTCAGTTCACGCAAGGACAACGGTCAGCCGGTCGAGATCGCGGCCCGCGGCGCTTGACGCGGCCCGATCGTTACTTGTTCGGCCCGAGCAGGTAACTGTCATCGGGCGACTTGTGATTACCGACCCAGGTCTTGCCGCCGAACTGCCGGCCGCCGTCGGACCGGTCAGAGGTGCTGTAGATGTCGTCATGGTCGACGCCGACATCGGGCCGGTCGCTGTCAAGCACCGCGATGTCATAGCGGACATAGTTGAACCGGGCGAGGAACTGGTGGTTCTGACTGATGAAGAGTTTCTGCCGGTCGCGGTTGCCGGCATCCGACTGTTTGAAGCCGATTTGCTTCGGCGCCTTGTCGGCGAGGATGACCAGATCATCGCGGCTGAGCAGGCCGTAGCCGACATCGAGCGGGCGCTTGCTGCCCCACGGGGAGAAAGGCGTCTGCACGCTGTAACTGAGTTTCTTCCAGTGCTCACCGCCATCGACATCGTAGAAGTCCCAGAAGTAGCGCTTGGCGCCGCCGATGTCATGCTTGACCACGGGCATCGCGCTCGCGTCGGGATCATCGGGACAGACGAACATCCTATTGACGCATGAATAGTTCATTCCATCAGGCCTTTCCGGCCGATAGCTTGG
>CAZHJL010000144.1:0-4999 GCA_964532795.1 uncultured Phycisphaeraceae bacterium
TTTTGCTTGAGCGTCCCGCCTCGCAAATGGCTCCCTATTGCCTGCGCATCACCATTCGACAGCCCATTCGGGAATTGCAGGCCATGGCCACCTTTCGAACTGCACGTGGTTTCACTTTGATCGAACTGCTGGTGGTGATCTCGATCATCGCCCTGCTCATCGCGCTGCTGATGCCGGCCTTGGGGATGGCGCGGGAAGCGGCGCGACAGGTGCGTTGTCAGATGCATCTGCACCAGATCTGCATTGCGGAGAACACGTACGGCAATGATCACAAGGGCTTCCTGCCCGGTGAACTGGGCGTGGCAAACAAGACGAAGGGCAAGCGTTGGTCGAACTCACCCGTGACCACCGGTCGGCTCTACGAGGCGGGCGCATTGTTGAGCGAGGAAGCGTGGCTCTGTCCATCAGACGCGCGGACTTCGGGCGAGTACACCTACAGTTTCACACTGAACGGGCGGACGGGAGCCATTCCGGAAGACGATAATGTGGTTAACGCCCGCATGATGCCGGACGGCAAGAGGACGTGGCGGATCAATCCCCGACAGATCGATAGCTTTCCGAATCCGTCAAACGTGATTCTCTTCGGCGAAGAGAACACGGGCGGCAACGATGGCGCGAAGTACCTCATCAATGACCCGCGTTTTACCAACCAGGACCGGTCTGAACCGCGGCATTTGGAGAATTCCTCGGTCGGCTATCTGGATGGACACGCCGGCGTGATCCCCGGCGACATCCGGCTCTGGGCGGATACGGATTACTTCTTCGTCGCGCCCTAGCTCAGATATACTCGCGGCGTGCGGTCGTCTCTGGTCAACTGGTGTCGCCCGGTCACCGACCGCCTGGTGACCAACTGTCGCGGGTACTGGCGACGGTACCGGTGGCTGTTGGTCGTGGCGGGGCTCGCGGCGCTGGCGGACATGGCATCGACCATCTGGTTCATGCGCGCCGAGGGGATTGACCAGGAGCTTCACCCGGGGATTCGTCTCGCGGCCGGATACATGGGACCCATCGTCGGGCCGATCGCGGGCAAACTCGTCCAGTTCGCGGCGATTCTGCTGGTGACGCTGTATGCCCGCCGCATCGCCGTGTATGTATTCATCGCGGTGACGATCATGTATGGCTGGGCGGCGTGGTACAACGTGTGCGGGCGGGATCTGTACGTGCCAGCCCTCTTCAAGTGGCTGATGCTGTGAGCTGGGCGCGGTACCCGGGGGATGGGCCCCGGGGCTTCGGGTTTGGCTGTGACCCGGGCAGGTCATCGCCGGATTCAGGACTTGACGGTCCAGAACCGATGATTACAATGGGGCCTGCAATTGAGACCGAGTTTCAATTGCGATTGGTATGACGGCCTAGCGAGTGAAAACCGTGGCTTGAGCAGTGTGTCGCCACACCTGAGCTTACCGATATGAGCGATCTGGTTCCCAGCACCTTGGGCGACGCGCAGACGGACGATGCGCTCGTGACGCTCGACCAACTGCCGGCCGGGCAGTGCGGACTGATCTGTCAGATCAGTGTCGGCGGGTCGGAGTTGGAGCGGCTGAAGGTGATGGGGGTGTGTCTCGGGCGTCGCGTGCACGTGGTGCGGCGGGGGGATCCGATGATCGTGCGTGTCATGGGCACGCGCATCGGGCTGGCCCGCGGCGTCGCGGCCAACATCCGCGTCACGCCCTCCGAGCGTATGACCTGTTGCCAGATGGACACGTAGCCAGGAGCGAACCGCCATCGCCACCATTCGCCTCCCAGTTCAGGACGAGCAAGCCGCCGGGCCTGTCGGTGCGCACGTGGCGCTGATCGGCAATCCCAATGCCGGCAAGACGACGCTGTTCAACCAACTCACCGGGCTGCGGGCCAAAACGGCCAACTTCGCGGGGACGACGATCGAGCATCGCATCGGCCGGCTGCAGGTTAACGGACACGCGATCGAGATGCTCGACCTGCCGGGACTGTACGGCCTGACGGCGCACAACATCGAAGAGCGCGTGGCCAAGGAGGCGCTGCTGGGCGAGCGACCGGGACTGCCCAAGCCGGATGCCGTGCTGCTGGTGATGGATGCGACGAACCTGTCGCGCAACTTGTACCTGGCCGGTCAGGTGCGCGAACTGCATCTGCCGACCGTGGTGGCGCTGAACATGAGCGACCTGGCGGCGCGGCAGGGGATCTGGATTGACGTGCCGTCGCTGAGCAGGGAACTGGGCGCGCCGGTGGTGCCGGTCAGTGCGCGGAGCGGCGCGGGATTGCGCGATCTGCGCGACACGTTGCAGCAGACACTGCTGGCCGATGCGGAAGCGTTGCCGCCGGTGCCGGCGCCGCTGGCCGCGTGCGCGACGTGCGGCGGATGCCCGCATGCGGCGCGCTATGACTGGGCGGAATCGGTCGATGTCCGTGTCTCGCAGAAAGAGCACGAGATGTCGAACCGGATGACCGAGCGCATCGATCGGTTCATCGCGCATCCGGTGGCGGGGCTGGGGGTATTCGCGACGATCATGGCCGGATTGTTCATCATGATTTTCGCGCTGGCGGATTATCCGATGAGCTGGATCGAGGCGGGATTCGAGTGGTTGGGCGGCACGGTGGCATCGTGGCTGCCGCCCGGGGATCTGTCGAGCTTCCTGGTGGACGGCGTGATCGGCGGCGTGGGCGGTGTGGTCGTCTTCCTGCCGCAGATCTGCATCCTGTTCTTCATCCTGACGCTTCTGGAGGACACGGGTTACCTGTCACGCGCGGCGTTCGTGATGGACAAGTGGATGCGCAAGGTCGGCCTGCCGGGTAAGGCGTTCGTGCCGATGCTGTCGGCACACGCGTGCGCCATTCCGGCCATCATGTCCACGCGCGTCATCGAGAACCGGCGCGACCGTTTGGCGACGATCCTCGTGATCCCGCTGATGACATGCTCGGCGCGGCTTCCGGTGTACGCGATGATCGTGGCGCTGCTGTTCGCGGGCGATCCGGTGTCGGGCGGGCTGGTGTTCTTCGGCGCCTATGCCTTGGGGGCGGTGATGGCGTTCGTGATGGCCTTCATCTTCAAGCGCACGATCCTGCCCGGCGAGAGCCAGCCGATGGTGCTGGAGATGCCCAGCTACAAGCTGCCATCGCTGAAGGTGGCGACACTGACGATGATCGATCGCGGCATGGCATTTCTGAAGAACGCGGGGACGGTGATCCTGCTGATCTCGATCATTCTCTGGGCCGCGGCGACTTATCCGAAGTTGCCGGCCGACCGCGTGGCGGACTACGCGCCGGCGAGCGTGGTGACGCAGTTCGAGACGCTTGACGGTGAACTGTCCGCGGCGGAGGCGGCGCGGAATGGGACGAAGGCGGAAACAATCGAAGGCGAGATCGCCGCGCTGGTCGGGCCGTACGAAGCGGAGCATTCGATTGCGGGACGCATCGGCAAGGCGGTGGAGCCGGTGTTCCGGCCGCTTGGGTTCGACTGGAAGATCAACGTGGGGGTGATCAGCTCGTTCGCCGCGCGGGAGGTGATCGTGTCGAGTCTGGCGATCGTGTACGGCATCGGCGAGGAAGGCGCGGAGGATGAACGTTCGCTGACGGAGACCATTCGCAAGCAGAAGCGGCCGGACGGCACGCCGGTGTTCGACCTGGCGACGTCGCTGTCGCTGCTGGTGTTCTTCGTGCTGGCGATGCAGTGCCTGCCGACGCAGGCGGTGACGCGGCGCGAGACGGGCTCGTGGAGGTGGGCTATTTTCCAGTTGGTCTACATGAGTGTGCTGGCGTACGCGATGGCGTGGCTGACACACACGGTGGTGGGGTGGCTGGCCTGAGGCGGCCGGCGCTTTGCTACACTCTCGTGCATGTCGCAAATAGATCCACAGCAAGTCGAATTGGTTCGATTGTACCTGTCCGGCCGCGATGTGGGCTGTCCCGGATGTGGCTACAACCTTCGTGATCAGGAGGGCGTGTTTTGCCCCGAGTGCGGCCGGCCGTGCGTGTTGAGTCTTGCTGATGCGCGCACGTCCCAGCAGGGCCTGACCTGGCCGTTTGCCATCGGCCTGGCGGCGGCGTTTGCAGGCACGGTCACGGGGCTGGTCAACCTGATCTACTGGGTTCTGAATGTCCTGGTGTACGACATCCCGCTGGATGAGTTCCTGGTGTACATTGTCAGGGAGAGTGTTGTCACGGTGCTTCTCTTCGCCGTGGCATTGGGGTGGTTGCTCCTCGGAGGCGTGATGAAGCGACTGCCACCGATGGGGCAATGGGCGCTCGCGGCCATTCCCGTTGTGCTCTCGTTCCTTACCATCGTCGGCACCATTGTCTGGGACTTTGCGATGGACGCGTGACGAGTATTGTCGGCCGGCGATTGGATGCGGGTGCCTGTGATATCCTGGCCGGCTATGAGTAAGCCAGCTTCCCATGCCGATGCGTTGCGCCTGTTTGTTCGTGAGCGCGACGTCGCCTGTCCACACTGCCGCTACAACCTGCGGGATCTCGATGGCGATGCATGCCCGGAATGTGGCCAGATACTCGCGCTGACCTTGGATTCGAGGCCAGGGATGAGTTGGCCGTATGTTATTGGGTTGGTCGTGCTCCTTGGCACCGTGATCGGCTTGCCTTTCGCCTATGCAAACGAGATTGCGATGTGGGCGATGATTGACTTCTTCACCTGGGAAGTGGTTATCACCCCACTTGCCATCCATACAGGCACGCTCCTGATCTATGGTGTCGGCCTGCTGGTGTGGCTGCTGGTGCGGCGCGCGTTCCTGCGGCAGTCGGTCGGCGTTCAGTGGCTGTGGGCGATGACCCCCCTTGGCGTGTGGCTGCTTCAGCGCCTGGTGATGCTGGGCATGAGCATCTACCAGTACAGCCAGGTACCGTAGCGCATGATGTGGCGGCGCGGCCTTTCTGCGCGGACTGGTCGCACCATACGGTATACTCCCCGCCCCGGCATCCATCCATACCGATCTGGGAGTTGTGCATGACGCGGTTTCTCTGTAAGCGTTCCATGAACCGCGTCTTCCGCTGGTCGGTTGGGGTTGTCATGCTG
>CAZHJL010000145.1:0-4989 GCA_964532795.1 uncultured Phycisphaeraceae bacterium
GGGCGATCGCCGTGTTCATCAGCCAGAACGCGGTGATGAAATACCTCGGCCCGAATGCGCCCAAGCCGGTGGCCTACGGCGTGGCGTCGGTCAGCGGCACGATCCTCGCCGTCTGTTCCTGCACGGTGCTGCCGCTGTTCGCGGGCATCTGGCGGATGGGCGCGGGGTTGGGGCCGGCCACGGCGTTCCTGTATTCGGGGCCGGCGATCAATGTGCTGGCCATCGTGTTAACCGCTGCAGTGCTCGGGCCGGAACTGGGAGCAGCGCGGGCGATCGGCGCGATCGGTTTCAGCATCGTGATCGGCCTGGCGATGCACTTGATCTACCGCAAGGAAGAATCGCAGCGGGCCGCCAACGCCGCCGCATTCGAGGGTGACGACGAAGGTCGGCCGCTCTGGCAGACGGCCACGTATTTCGCGGCGATGGTCGGCGTCCTCGTCTTCGCCAACTGGGGCAAACCGCAGGAAGACGCCGGGCTGTGGCATCTGATCTGGTCGAGCAAGTGGATCATCACCTCGGGCTTCGGCGCGGCACTGGCAGTCATTCTCGTCGTTTGGTTTGGCATCCGATGGTGGAAGATGGTGCTCGTCGCGTTGGCAACGGCAATCGCATGGGCGCTGAGCGCCTACTGGATCGTGCCGACATGGGGCCCGCACTTGCCCGGTTACGACCACGGTCTGCCGTATGCGGCGATGATTCCCTTCGCCGTGGCCACGACCGGCCTGTCCGTGGTGCTCTCCGTTGGCAAACGCCCCGACGAGGCGAGCGAGTGGTTCGATCAGACCTGGGGCTTCACTAAGCAGATCACGCCGTTGCTGTTCTTCGGCGTGCTGATCGCGGGATTCCTGCTTGGCCGGCCCGGCGAGGAAGGCATGATCCCCAGTGAGTGGGTCGCGTCATTGGTCGGCGGCAACTCACTTTTGGCCAACCTGTTTGCCTCGGTGGTCGGCGCGTTCATGTATTTCGCGACGCTGACCGAGGTGCCGATTCTCCAGGGCCTGATCGGCAGCGGCATGGGTAAGGGGCCAGCACTGGCGCTGCTGCTGGCCGGGCCTGCGCTGTCACTGCCCAACATGCTCGTGATCCGCTCCGTGCTCGGCACGCAGAAGACCGTCGTGTTCGTGTCCCTCGTGATCGTGATGAGCACGCTGACCGGTTGGGCGTATGGAACGCTTTTCTGAAAACACCCTTAGCCAAGGAGACTTGTGATGACTGAACAGACACCGTGTTGTGGCGGCGAAACCGCGAAGAAGAACGTGCTGCTCTACGCCTGCTCGGGCGGGGCCAACGTGGCCGAGGCATCCGATGCCGCGTGCCGCCAACTCATGAGCGAAGGGCTGGGCACGATGTTCTGCCTCGCCGGCTTGGGTGCCGGCATCGAAGGCATGATTCAGCAGGCGCGCGACGCCGACCTGAACGTCGTCATCGACGGCTGCCCGATGGACTGCGCTCGCAAGATCTTCGACAAGCTGGGCCTGAGCAACGTCCACTTCGTGCGCGTCACGGACATGGGTTTGGAGAAAAAGCCCAAGGGCACACGAGCGACCGACGAAGAAGTCAAGAGCATCGTCGACAACGTCAAGCAGGCGATGAACGCAGGATGAACCCGTGGCATCGCGAACGCAAACGCCAATGATCAGGAACAGTACGACGATAGTGGTGCTACGTTCACTGGATACGCAACGACAGGAATGGCAACTTCAGCATCGGAGCGCATGATGGCAAGTCGCAAGCGATTGGTATGGTGGACTGCTGGCGTATTGTACGTGTCCGTGGCGGGAGTCGGGCTGGTAAGTGATGCCGACGATAGTCGATCGGACGGAAGTGCGCGGGAGTTGGTGTCTTCGGCCCCGGTCGCCACTCCGTCCGGTGTATGTCCACCGTTCCATCTTCGAGATGAGCAGGGACGGGTGATTAATCCTGTCACCGGTGAGAATGCGGACCAGCCCTATTCGCCTCGCCAGACCTGCGGCGCATGCCATGACTACGACAAGATCGTCCAGGGCTATCACTTCGCGCAGGGCAAGGGAGAACCGCCCACGGCAGATCAGACAGCCCGCGTGGCGTGGACGAGCACACCGGGCAATTACGGCGGATCGTGGTGTTCGCCCGCGCCGTTGTATCGCTACCTGTCGCCGAAGCAGAATCAGTCGCCACGGATGATGGACATGACCTCGTTCGATTTCGTCACGGTGGGTTGCGCCAACTGTCATCCCGGCGGCGGGCCATTGGAATTCGATCGGGAGGGCAGGCGATACGACCAGTGGACGTCAGATCCCGCCAGCAAGCTGACTTCGGGCGGCGACAACGCCTATGACGGTGACTATCACAAGGCACGTTGGAGTGAGACGGGCGTTCTGGAAGCCGACTGCCTGTTATGTCACTCTCCTGACTATGCACACGAAGCGCGACGGGCGCAGCTCAAGGCGTTGAACTTCCGCTGGGCGGCGACCGCCGCTTCCGGTCTAGGCACGGTGACCGGCTCAATTCAGTCTGGCCAGCCCCCCCAAGTGAACTACGACGTGACGGCGTTCGGTTCCGACGGAAGGCTCACACTGCACATGGTGCGCAGTCCACGCAACGAGTCCTGCATGAGCTGTCACGAGCAACCGGGCTGGAAGAAGCGGGGCGCGAACTATCGTGGCCGGACCGATGTCCACCTTCGCGCCGGACTTCGTTGCGTGGACTGCCATCCGTCCGGCAGTTCGGCCGACGATCCCCGCATCAACGGCCGCGAAGTGCATGACTTCGGCAAGGGCGACGATCCCGGCGGCCAAGTCCGCAACGATCTCGATAATACAGTTCGTGACTGCGCCACATGCCACGACACCGGGCGCTTCGGAGCGCCACAGGCGGCTCATGCAGGGCTGCCCAAACTCCACCTGGATCGGATTGCCTGCCAGACCTGCCATATTCCTGAGCGCCTCGTCAAGCCCATCTCATTTCAGGCCAGCGATGTCTTGAATCCGGGGGTGCGCATTCCCAGTAGAGGCAAGCAACTCTGGACTTTCTACGGTCCGGAGATGGCCTATCGCAACCACTATGGCTACATGGGCATGATGGGGTTCGACAACAAGCCGACAGAGTCCTTCAAGCCAGCCCTGGTTCGCTACAAGGGCAAGATCTGGCCGGTCAATCGGGTGCATACCGCGTGGCCAGCCATTCAGGTGGATGGACAGACGTCGCTCATGCAGCCCAAGATGAGTGACATTCGCAAGATGTGGGCGGATCATCAGGCCGACCCGGCGAACAACTACGCTTCCCTGGCGACCATCCGTGATGACAACGGTGATGGTGTCATTGAAATCAACCGACCTCAAGAAATCGACGCGCTGATCAGCGCCGTCACCCGGATGCTGGAGGCGACGGGATACCCGATGGAGGGCAAGCGCGTCGTATGGGTGATGAACGATCGGGTGTATCAGACGGGCGAGAACTACCAGATCGTGCCGAAGCACGCGTGGGAGGCGTCACCCTACGGCAACGTCCACAAGTATTCGCATGATGTCATGCCGGCCCAGGCGGCCCTCGGAGCCGGCGGCTGCACCGACTGCCATAGCCCGGACAGTTCGTTCTTCTACGCGCAGCAGGTGGTCTACCCGTTCGACGGCAAGGCCGTGCCCATCACGGTCGCTCAATACGACCTGATGGGCTTGGACGGCTGGGTTGTAACGCTGGGTGCGTGGCGAGAGACATACCTGAAACCAGTCAGCTACGGTCTGGCCGCCGTTGTCATTGGATTGCTGTTGCTTTGGGGGCTTACCCGGGATGGCGCACCTTTGGCGACACGGCACCCCTTCGTGCTATGGGCATTCGCGGGTGCCATCGTTCTGGGTGCGGCACTGGTTGTCGGCAATGTCGCGGGCAGACATTGCCTGCACAACATCCGCATCGCGCTGGATCATTTTCACCTGCCGTATTCGGCCTTGGCTCTACTGGTGGGTCTGTGGGTAATGGGGGCTGAGTTGGAGCGCCGTCGCAGGTCTGGCAGCCAGTCGCGACGCCAGTTTGTATGGCTATCCGCCGCTTGCGCTGGTTTGGTTCTCGCCATTGCCTCTGGATTTGTAATGCTTATCGATGCATCAGCGATGACGGGCATCACGCAAGTCGCGTATACGGGTTTTGATGTAGCGGTGGCACTCGTGCTGGCCGGCACCGGTTTGAGTCTGTTGGTTGGCATTGTTCGTGTCACTGGAAGAGTTCGCCTTGGCGCTGCAAGTAATACCACCATCAACTGACTAACCTCCAATATTGAAGGAGATACGACCATGACGAAGATTCAGATCCTCGGCACTGGATGCCCCAAGTGCCAGAAGCTGACTGAGAACGCCAAGGCCGCCGCCGACCAGCTTGGCCTGGACTACGAGTTGGTCAAAGTGACCGACCTGTCTGAGATCACCAAGTTCGGCGTGATGATGACGCCAGCTCTGGCCGTGGACGGCCAGGTCAAGAGCGCTGGCAAACTGCTCGACGCCGAGGCCATCAAACCTCTGATTCAGGAGTGACGCCATGAACACGCCAATCAAACTCGTGATCGTGCTGATCGTCGTCGCCGCGGCCGCAGGCGTGGTGGTTCTCAAGCAGTCAGGGGCAGACCCATCGATGGGCACGTCGGGGGCGGCGGCTGAGACCAGTCTGGAGATTTCGACCTCGTCAGCCTCGGCACCGTTGCCACGGCTGATCGATCTCGGTGCGGGCAAGTGCATCCCCTGTAAAGCGATGGAGCCGATTCTCGAAGCGCTGCGTCACGACTTCCACGACCAGTTCCAGGTGACCTTCATCGATGTGTGGCAGGATCGGGCTGCAGGCGAGGCGTATGGCATCCGCATGATCCCCACGCAGATCTTCTTCGATGCCGAGGGCAACGAGTTGTTCCGTCACGAGGGCTTCTACTCCCGCGAGGACATCCTCGGCAAATGGCGGGAACTGGGCTACACTGGTGATGCGCAAGAGAAGGGGGACCACCGTGCGCACGGGAATGGGGGCCAC
>CAZHJL010000146.1:0-4596 GCA_964532795.1 uncultured Phycisphaeraceae bacterium
ACCCCCTAGGGGAGTCGAACCCCTGTTTCCAGGATGAGAACCTGGCGTCCTGGGCCACTAGACGAAGGGGGCGTCTAGGGTGACAAGCGTAGCCAGACGGGCACCGGATCGTCAAGTGTCTCATCGCCGGGTGGGTTGGGATGTGTTGGGTCATCGACATGGCGTCAAGGCATCACGTCGCGTGCGCGGCCATTGGCGCGATCGTCCAAATCACTCACCCCCTTTCTTCGAACGGTCGGTCTCCGCATCCGGTTGGACGGGATTCAGTGTGATGGTCCTCAGGTTGATCGGCTGCCAGCGCTTCCGGTCGGGAATGATCGTCAGCGTGACTGGCCGGTGCTGGCCGGTGCTGGCCAGGCTGACGCGGCCGAGCGTTTGCTCGCTGAACTTCGTGAAGTCGCCGGTGGCGGGAATGGTCGTTTTGAGCGACTGGTCGGCAACGGCAACTGACAAACGAGTGCCGCCGTTGGGCGCGGCGGTGGTGGCCGAGATCTCGAACTGCCCGGGCGCGGTCACGCGGAACGTCCACGTCACGCGAACGCGCGGGTCGGTCCAGTAGCCGATGTTGGGCCGGCCATCGATGGTCTCCAGACGCGCGTGCGCGGCGTAGCCGCGGTTGTGAATATCCGCCATCGCCGCGCCGAGCGTGATGACGCCGTCCGCCGCCTGACGAATGGTCTGCGCCGTGATGTCGAGTTGGCCCGAGACTTCGAGCACGATGACCGACGCGATGGGATCGGGCGCGTTTTCGGGCAGGGCAAGCATCACGCCCTCATCGGTGCGGGCGCACTCGATGGCTGCGCCGCCGTCAAGCAGCCGCGCGGTGATCTGACTGTTGCGCAGGCCTGGCACGAGCAGCCGCCCATCCGCCGGCCAGTCGAACACGTGCAGGTAGAGGGTCGTGCCGCCCTCATGCGATTTGCGGGTGCAGCGGCCCCAGGTCAGGCGGCGGAACGGGCTGGCGGTCGTGCCGTAGATCGCCTCGCCATTCACATCCATCCACTGCCCCATCTGCCGGAGGCGTTCGATGGAGGGCCGGGGGATTTCGCCCTCGGCCGTGGGTCCGACGTTGAGCAGGTAGTTGCCGCCCTTGCTGGCGATGTCGATCAGGTTGCGGATGAGCGTTTGCGTGGATTTCCAGTTGTCGTCGTAGCTCTTGTATCCCCAGGTGTTGTTCATGGTCATGCAGGTTTCCCAGTCGCGGCCGTCGGGGTAGCCGGTGGCGGGAATGTGCTGCTCGGGAGTCTCGGTATCGCCGCGGAAGCCGCCGCGCGGCCCGGCGGGTGCTCATCCAAGTCGGCGTATCCCACCACAGGACATCGATGTCGTACCCGCGCAGGATTTCCTCGACCTGCGGCCGCGCGATGGTCTTCAGGTACGCGTCGAAATCGCCCTTATGGGCTTCGTCCCAACCGTCGCCTTCCCTGAAACCGGCCTTCGCGCCGCCGGGATGATTCCAGTCCTGGGCCTGGCTGTAATAGAAACCGATGCGCAGGCCCTGCTTCTTGGCCTCGTCCACGAGCGGCCGCAGCAGGTCCTTGCCGTAGGGCGTGGCGTCGACGACGTCCCAGTCGGTGACTTTCGAATCGAACAGCGCGAACCCATCGTGGTGTTTGCTGGTGATGATGATGTACTTCATGCCGGCCTGCCGCGCGAGGCGCACCCACGCCTCGGGGTCGTACTTGACGGGGTTGAACTGCCGCGCGAAGGCGCGGTACTCGGCGACGGGGATGCGTCCGCGCAGCATGATCCACTCGCCGATGCCGCCGATCCGTTTGTCCTTGTACGTGCCGGCCGGCACCGAGTAGACACCCCAGTGGATGAACATGCCGAACCGCGCCTCGCGCCACCATTTCATGCGGGCGTCGCACTGCTCGGGGGTCTCGTCGGCATAGGGATCGGGCGATTCGGCGCCGGCGCCGGCGGCTGTCTTCGGCGACGCGTCGTCCGAGGCGGCCGCCGTCAGCGGCAACAGCGCGTGGACGGCGATGAGGATGATAGCTGCGGCGCGATGCATGATGGCTTCTCCGGCGATCACGGTGTCTCGGGCAGCCGGCCGACGGGGCGAGCGGCTTGCGTGACGTGGGCGTCGAACTTCTCGCACACGGCCGTCAGCCGCGCGACGACCTGCGGGTTCTGCCCGGCCAGGTTGTTCTGCTCACCGATGTCCTTCGACAGGTCATAGAGTTCGGCCGGTCGGGCGGGGATGGTCCGCTCGATGACCTTGCCCTGTTTGTTCTTCTTCCGCCGCACGCTGGCGGTGCGGGCCAGGTGGAGTTTCCAGTCGCCGCTGCGCACGGAGGCGAGCTGCCCGGCGGTGTTGTAGAAGTAGAACGCTTCGTGCGGCGTGGCCGCGCCGCGGTCGCCTTCGATGAGTGGAAGGATGCTCTTGCCGTCGATGATGCGATCGCGTGGCGGGCGCGTGCCGGTAATCGCCGCGATCGTCGGCAACAGGTCGAGCGTGAGCGCCATCTCGCCGCACGTGCTGTCGGCGGGAATGCGTCCCGGCCAGCGCATGATGCACGGGACGCGCATGCCGCCTTCGTAGGTCGTGCCCTTGCCTTCGCGCAGTGGCAGGGCGCTGCCGCCATTCGGGCCCTTCTTCAGCCATGGGCCGTTGTCCGAAGTGAAGATCACCAGCGTGTCGCGATCGATGCCCAGTTCGGTCAGCTTGTCGAGGATCTGCCCGGTGGACCAGTCGATGGCCTCGATGACATCGCCGTACAGCCTGCCCTTGCTCTTGCCGCGGAAGCGATCGGAGGCGAACAGCGGCACATGCGGGAAGGTATGCGGCAGGTAGAGGAAGAACGGCCGCGCCTTGTTCTGCTCGATGAACTTGAGCGCCTCGGCGGTGTATCGCTCGGTAAGCGTGGACTGGTCGACGGGGTGTTCGATGACCTTCTCATCGCGGTAGAGCGGCACGCCGCGCTTGCCGTCGGGGTTCTTGGTGCCCATGTCGTTGCTGTAAGGGATGCCGAAGTAGTGATCGAATCCCTGGCGCGTCGGCAGGAATTCCGGGTGATGGCCCAGGTGCCACTTGCCGATGCAGGTGGTGGCGTAGCCTTCGGCCTTGAGCATGTCGGCGATGGTGACTTCATCGGGATTGAGGCCGATGTTGTGATGCGGGAAGAGCACGCCGCGCGCCAGGTTCAGCCGCGCGGGATAGCAGCCGGTGAGCAGCCCGGTGCGCGAGGGCGTGCAGACGGGGCTGGCGCAGTAGAAGTCAGTGAACCGGCGGCCTTCCTTCGCCATGCGGTCCAGGCGCGGCGTGGCGATCTCCTCAGCGCCGAAACAGCCGATGTCCTGGTACCCCTGGTCATCGGTGAAGATGATGATGACGTTGGGCTTGCGCGACGGTGTCTCGCTTGCGGACCACAGCGGCGAGGCGAAGGTGGCGGCCGCGGCGCTGCCGGCGAGGATGCCCAGGGCCTGGCGACGGTTGATGTCGGTGCGATGATCGAAGTGGCTCATCAGCGTGCTCCTTGGAGAGGTGAAGGGTAAACGCTGATCGCAGGGCACTGCTTGCGGCGACGGGATCGCGGACCGGCGTGGCGAGGCGGGACAACCGCACGAAGCGGACGGAACGGTCAGGTCCGCCGCTGCCAGTCCGTGTCCGGGTCGCGGGCGAAGGCCCGATCCGCCTGCTGGATGCACTCCCAACAAATCGCGGCGTCGGGGTTGGCCCCCGCCGGTGGATCGGGATGACGCCACATCTTCGTCGGCGGCTCGATGCGGCGCAGACACATGGTGCAGTCGCAGCGCGCGTCGATCGGCAAGGCCTGGTCGATGGCCATCACCAACGCATCCAGGCTGATGATCGAACCGCGATGGCCCTCGATCATGGGAATCCGCTCGTCCCAGTCGGTGCCGGTGAAGTCGCAGGCGATGATGACATGTCCATCTTCGTGTCGTTGCATGGCGGATCGTAGGCGCGGCGAAGAGGCAGAACTTGCTATAGGCCGCCGCGCGGCACATAGGCTTAGGTCCGGGCGGAATGGCGGCGGCCGTGGTGACGCCAAATCGCCCCTGGTGAGCTGTGAACGGGGATGACGCCCTGCACCGTGGGTGCACGTGCACCTGTCCGTAACAAACTGCTCTGAAAATGGTGAAAAAGTGCATGGTTTCTGGGCTCGTTTCTGTTCGTTTCTGTTGGTTTCTGCAGGATTCTCCAGGATTTCGCAGCGCGCGCGGCACCTGGACTTGGCTGAAATTGCCGGCAGGTGTTGTCTTCATCTCAGTGACGCCGGCCTGGCTCCGCCACGAGGCGCCCGGGTTGATGCGCGCACCATGCGCGCGGGACGGGCGCTGCTTCTATAGAGGGAAGAAGGGCCGCGCCGGTGCGCGCAGGATGGGCGCTTTTCGGCGGGTCTTCGCGCGCAAGTCCCGCTGCGGCCAGGCGCGAAACAACTTCGCCGTCCCGGGATTTTCTCGAAATTTTGGTGTCAGACTTTGCGCACAGGATGGCCTGTTTTCTGAGGTGGGGATCACGCTCCGGCGATACCCGCGGCTCGTCCGCAAGTGCCGACCCGACTGAGATTCCGCACTGGCGGGCAAGCCCACAACTGTCCGGTTAAGCTTCGCGTGTGTTGCTGTAAG
>CAZHJL010000147.1:0-4566 GCA_964532795.1 uncultured Phycisphaeraceae bacterium
ACAACGCGAACAACGCGAACAACTGAATACTCACCAGTTCGTGGAACGCTTACGCTGATCCGACGCATGTTCCACTGAATCCACCCCGTTCCGCGCGGCACGTCACGCATCGCCGGTGTAGTCCTCTTCCTCGACATGCGCCACCACCTGCTCGACGACGTCGCGCGGCGTGATGTTGTCGCCCGTGGCCGTGTAGTTGACCACGATGCGATGGCGCAGCACCGACATCGCCACCGACGCGACATCCCCGCACTCGGGCGTCGGTTTGCCCGCGATCGCCGCGACGGCCTTCGCCCCCGCGACGAGGTACTGTCCGGCGCGCGGCCCCGCGCCCCATTCGACGTACTGCCGCGCAAAGGCCGGGGCGCCCGGTTCGTCCGGCCGCGTGGCGCGGGCAAGGTCCACCGCGTAACGCACCACGTGGTCGCTCACCGGCATGTGCCACACCGCCCGCGCGCTCTCCACCAGCGCCTGCGGCTCGAACACCGCGTCCACCGTCTCGGCCATGATGCGCGGCGTCTCGGCCACGATCCGCACTTCCTCCTCGCGCGACGGGTAGTCCATCCACAGGCTGTACATGAAACGGTCGAGCTGTGCCTCGGGCAGGGGATAGGTGCCTTCCTGCTCGATCGGGTTCTGCGTCGCCACCACCACGAACGGCTCGGGCAGCGGCATCGTCCGACCCGCGACCGTCACCTGCCGCTCGGCCATCGCCTCCAGCAGCGCGGCCTGGGTCTTGGGCGGCGTGCGATTGATCTCGTCGGCCAGGATAAGCTGGGCAAAGACGGGACCCGGTACGTACTTGAGCTCGCGATGACCCGTCGCCGCGTCTTCCTGGATCAACTCCGTGCCAAGGATGTCGCTGGGCATCATGTCCGGCGTGAACTGGATCCGCTTGAAACTCAGCCCCAGTGCCCCGGCCAGCGTCCGCACCAGCAGCGTCTTGGCCAGCCCCGGCACCCCCACGATCAGCACGTGCCCCTGGGTCAGCAGGGCCGTCAGCAACTGGTCGATGATCGCGTCCTGCCCGACGATCACCCGCTCAAGCTGCTCCCGCAACGCGCGGCAGCGCTCGGCGATCCGGTCAAAGGTTTCGATCGTCGGCGGAGAAGTATCGCTGGACATGCCCAAAGGATAGCAGAGCGGGGGATGCGTGATGCAGGATGTGCGGCCGGGCCAGGTGGGCGTCGCGGGTTGGCGACCGCCTGGACCGCCCGGTCCGATAGCGTTGCCCACCCGCGCAGAACCGCCCGCGGCTCACACGCGTATCACACTTGCCGATACAATGGGCGGAACCATGCACCGAATCCTGCGGACAATCTGCATCCTGGCCGTGTCATGCCTGACCGCGTCGACCGACCTCGCGGCGCCGGCTTCGGCGCTCGTGCCCGTGGACCAGGCGGTCAGTGACATCGATCCGCTGGCGCGCGGCATGCGCCAGATGGAAACCGGCCTCCGCCCGGACGGCGAGCAGACTTCGCTCTACACGCCGGCCCAGCGCGGCCTCGCCGACCAGCAGCAGGTGTACTATCGCGTCGGTCCCGGCTTCGTCGCCCGTGTGCCGCGCATGAATTACGCCGTCCCCGTCACCTACATGGGTAAGGGGCGTTACAAGTACGCTTACAACATCACGCCCGTCGTCGATGGCCACTTCATCGAGATCGCGCCCATCGGCGTGGTGTACGAGCTGTCCGCCGATCGCCCGTCCTTCCGGCCGGAGGACATGACGACGGTCGGCGACGCCAACCGCCCAACGCCCGATCTGCCGCCGCCCCCGCGCGTGACGCGCGACGTCTCTCGACAGGTCGGGGCGCGCGTCGATTCGCGCATCGACGGTCGCGTCGGCGGCCAGGTCGACGGCCGCGCGACGGCGAGCGACGGTCGCTGAGCTGCTCGTTCGCGATCTCCCTTTCGTCCGATGCCGCGCGTCAATCACCCCATCCGGCGCACGTCCATCTCGCATCCATCCTGCACGAGCGACGCGATGCCCGGTTGGCTCGCGGTCAACCACGGACAATCCACCACCGCCTGCTTGACGTTGCGGCACCACAGGCCGTGCATCGGCAAGGTGTTGTAGATGCCGGGGTACATGCCGTCGACCTGCAGCGCCTGCTGTTGATCCGGATCGGGCCAGACCGTTGAGATGTTCTCCAGCCGCAGGCGTCGCACGTTGTCCGCGATGACCGCACTGCGCACCGCGCGGCTCAGGGGGTTGTCGTTGCTCATCTGGCTGGACTGCATCCGCGGCACGGTGACCTGCGGGTCCTCGATCTCGGGGTAGCGAAGCTGGATGTCGCGGAGCGTCACGTCCTCGATGCACGCCCCGTCCTTCGCCGTCAGCATGATGCGGC
This sequence comes from uncultured Phycisphaeraceae bacterium, assembly GCA_964532795.1. Classification (GTDB taxonomy): domain Bacteria; phylum Planctomycetota; class Phycisphaerae; order Phycisphaerales; family Phycisphaeraceae; genus CAZHJL01. Next base: position 2,352 of record CAZHJL010000147.1, read on the forward strand.
CGCGCGTCTCGGCCACCATGCCGCTGATCACGACGTTGCGCAGCGTGCCGAGGCCCGGGTCCTCGCGCCGGTGCGACTGGATATCCATGTAGATCGGACGCTCGAGCGGCACCTGCGACATCGTGCGGCCGGTGATGTTGCTGATCGTCACATTCTCGATCACGCCATCCGTCCACATCTCGAACTGGATCATCCGCAAGGCCGCGCGGATGACGCAGTTGCTGAAGGCCACGTCGCGGATCGCGAAGTTGACCTCCGCCCCGAGCCCGAGCGCCGCGCAGTTGCTCTCGAGGATGCAGTTCGTGACCGCAATGCGCTCGCACGAGCGCGCATCATCGGTCGATTTCAGGATGATCGCATCGTCCCCGCAGCGCAGCTCGCAGTCACTCACCCACACATCGCGGCAGCCGTTGATGTCGAAGCCGTCGGTGTTGGGCCCGAACAGGTTGTTGTCCACGGTGACGCCCTGGATGCGCACGCGATCGCAGCAGTAGGTGTGCAGTGTCCAGCCCGGACTGTCGCGCAGCGTGAAGCCGCGCAGGTTAACGTCGCTGCTGCGCTTGATGTCGAGCATCGGGCTGATGCGCTTCTGCCGGCCGCGCCAGAAGAGGCCGACGGCGCCCTGCTCGCGGTCGCCGATCGGCGGATCCCAGAACGCCTGGCCCTGCCCGTCAATCACGCCCGGCCCTTCGATCGTCAGCCCGTCGCACTGGTCGGCGTGAATCAGGTGATAGGGCTGGCGATCGCGGTTGTGCCCGCGCGGCAGTGCGGGGTAGTCCTCGATCTTGGTGTGCGCCTTGAGCACGCTGCCGGCTTCGAGCCGCAAGGTCATGCGCGGCCGCAACTGCGTGGTGCAGATGGTCCACGCGCCCGGTGGGATGCAAACCACGCCGCCCGTCCCGCCGACCTTGTCGATCGCGGCCTGCAGCGCCTGGGTTGTTGCCATGGGGTCCGCGCCGGGTGCGGCGACGTCACTGAGTCGGATCGTTTCCATCCCGGCGAAGATAGCAGTGGCGGCTCGCCCGGCAAGTCGACCATTCAGTTGCCACTGGCGGCTCGCCCGCCAGTGTCTGGGATGTGCACTCGCTCGCCCGCCAGTGTCTGGGATGTGCACTCGAACGATCACCGGCCGACGAACCGCCCGTGGCACGTGTAATCAACCCGCCCGATCGATCACGCCATGGCTACTCAAGAACTGCAGTGCCGGTGTGAACGTCTCTTCATACATCGCATTGAAGAAGCCGTGGCCTTGGCCCGCAAAACAGTGCAGTTCACAGGCGCGATCCCGCTCGTGCATCGCCTGCTCGAATGCCCTTCCCCCCGCAAGCGCCCGGTCCAGTTCGCCATAGCAGAGAAACGTCGGCGGCGTGTCGTCGCGCACATGGTGGCACGGCGAGTACGCGCGGTCCCGGGTTGGGTCGCCGTTCCAGCCGCCGATGTCGAGGACGGGGTTGAAGAGCATGAGCGCATCAGGGCGGTGTGACACGGCGGCGTCATCACCCGGATCATCGAATCCTTGATCGCAGATCGTCGCCGCGCACGCCACTAGGTGCGCCCCGGCCGAGCCGCCCGCACCGACGATGCGCTGCGGGTCGATGCCCCATTCCGCCGCGCGGGCGCGCACGAAGCGGACGGCACTGCGCGCATCGCTGAGCAACTGCGGCATCGTGGCGCCCTCGAACGCCATCGACCGGTAGTCGGCAATGATCCCCGTCACACCAAGCCCGGCCAGGCGCTGCATGTGACGGTTGAACTGGTGCAGGTTACGCTTGCGCCACGATCCGCCGTGAAGGAAGATCGCCGCGGGACGGAGCGCCTGCCTGGGCGCGGCCGGATGCGTGACGAACATGCGCAGGTCGTAACCGGGCGTCTGCTTATAGACCACGGGTTCACCGACGGGCGGTTCGGGAGTGGGCATCATGGCAGGCAATCCTACCACGTGGCAGCCGAACTGGCCGACGCTCGGCGCAGTAAAGAAACGTACGACGGCCTGCATCGGCGCATCAAGTGCCCCGACTCGGCCTCCGGCGTCACCTCGCACTAACGATTCCAGGGAACTTCGGACAATACAAGACCACCCTAATTTGACTCGGGAGCGTATAGCTGATGTCCTTAACAAAGGATTCTGAACATGGAGTTGATGGAGCAGATACCAGTTGAGTTGGTCTGCCCCCCGGAACTTGCTCCAGTCTGAATGAGAGTCTCTACTGCCCGT
>CAZHJL010000148.1:0-4551 GCA_964532795.1 uncultured Phycisphaeraceae bacterium
CAAGCAAGCCAAGCTGCCCTTGTAGCGAGTTGAGTGAACTGTTCAACCGTCAATACTCGCTCATGGACTGGCATCATCCCGACGGCTGGCGCTGCATGACCGACAGCGACGCGGCCGAGCGCTTCCGACAGTTCACGCGCGGCTGCGTGCGCGAACTCATGAGCAACTACGGTCCGATCGACATCCTCTGGTACGACGTCTCGCGCCCCTTCGAAAGCCCCGACGGCTGGGGTTCGATCGAAACCAACCAGATGGCCCGCGCGTTGCAGCCGGGGCTGATCATCAACAACCGCAGCAAGCTGCCCGAAGTTTTCGGCACGCCCGAAGGCCGCGTCACGCCCGAGGATCGCGACTGGGAAGCCTGCATGACCTTCAACGGCATCAGTTGGGGCTATGTCCCGTCGGACCAGGCCGCGCCCGACAGCTACAACGTGCGCGGCATTCTCAGGATGCTGCACACCGCCTGCGCCGGCGGCGGCAACCTGCTGCTCAACATTGGCCCCACGCCTGACGGTGCCGTCCCCGCCGAGGCCATCCAACCGCTGCAAAACGTCGGCAAGTGGCTCGACAAGTACGGCCAGGTTGTCTACGGCCCGCCCGAGCGCGGCGAGCCGCGCTGCTGCGGCTGGGCCGACGCCACCGTGCGCGGCAACAAGGTCTACCTCTGGACCAAGCTCTGGCCCGACGGCCCGGCCGGCATCGGCGGCTTCATGACGCCCCTCAAAGCCGCGCGGCTCGTCGGCGACGACCGGCCGCTCAAGTTCGAACAGCACCCCCAACGCATCATCCTTACCGACCTGCCCCAAACGTCGCCCGACTCGATTGCCAACCGCGCCGTCATCGAACTGGAATTCGAAGCGCCGCCTGTTCACGCCCGCTGCAGCCAGTACCCGCAACTGCACGGCGGGCACGCGTACTGACCCCGGGCCCGGCCGGGAAGCTGATCCGCAGGCAACGCGCCTATACTTCGCCGGTTTGGTGCACACCGGAAGACTGACACGCCGTGATCAAGCGCATTGCCCGTGAACCGATCCTTCACTTTCTGCTGATGGGGGCCGCGCTGTTCGCGGCCTTCGCCATCTGGCCCGACGCGCAGCCGCCGCAAGAGGAACCAACCAAGGAGAGCATCGTCGTCCCGGCCGCCAAGGTCGAACACCTGGCGATGCTCTTTTTGCGCACGAACGATCGCCCGCCATCGCCGGACGAACTCAGGGACCTCGTCGACGATTTCGTTCGCGAAGAGATCGCCTACCGCGAGGGCAAGGCGATGGGGATCGATGACGATGACACCATCATCCGCGAGCGCATCCGCGAGAAGCTCGAGTTCGTCGCCGCCGAACTGACCGAACAGACCCGGCCCACCGATGAGCAGTTGGCCGCCTTCCTCGAGGCGAATGCCGACGACTACCGTGCACCCCCGCGCCTGACGTTCCGCCATCTCTACCTGGACCCCGAAAAGCGCGGCCGGCAGATCCAGGCCGACGCAAAAGACATCATCGCGAAGCTCAACCGCGACGAAACACTCAACCCCCCGGCGTTCGGCGACGCGACCAAGGTGGAATACGCCATGCGCGATGTCTCGCCGCGCCGCATCACCCGCGACTTCGGCCGCGCATTCGCCGAAGCCATCGTCGAACTGCCCGCGCGGCGGTGGGCCGGGCCGATTGCGTCCGACCACGGCTGGCACATCATCCACATCGATGAGCGCAAGCAAGGCCGCCTGCCGCCGCTGGAAGAAATCCGCACCATCGTCGAACGCGACTGGCAAAGCCGGCGCGGCCGGAAGGCCATCGATGCCTACTACGACGCGCGGCTCAGGGAGTATGACGTCACCATCGAGTGGCCCGAGCCGGCCGATGCGGAGGGCGACCCGTGAAACGCCTGCGCATCACCGCTTTCCTGCTTGCCGCGCTGATCGCCCACGCCGCGTGGGCGCACGAAACGCGCCCGGCCTACCTCGAATTCAAGCAGACCGGCGAGCAGACCTTCGATGTCACCTGGAAGGTCCCCGCGCGCGGCCACACGCGCCTCGATCTCGACCTGCATCTGCCCGACGACTGCATCAACACCACCGCCCCGCGCGGCCGCTTCGCCGATAGCGCACACACCCAGCAATGGACCATCAAGCACCCGACCGCCCTGGCCGGCCGGACCATCAGTGTCGACGGCCTGCAGACCACCCTCACCGACGTCCTCGTGCGCATCGAACGCCTCGACGGCACCACGCAGGTCCTGCGCCTGATGCCCGCTTCGCCTTCCTTCACGCTCGAAGCAGCCCCCGACACATGGCAGATCTCGTGGACCTACCTCGTCCTCGGCATCGAGCACATCCTGCTGGGCATCGACCACCTGCTGTTCGTGCTCGGCCTGCTGCTGCTGGTCGATCGAAAGTGGATGCTGGTCAAGACGATCACCGCCTTCACCATCGCCCACAGCATCACGCTGGCGCTGTCGGTCTTCGCCGTCATCCGCGTGCCGGCCGCGCCGCTCAACGCCTGCATCGCGCTGAGCATCCTCTTCCTCGGGCCGGAGATCGTCCGCAAGTGGCGCGGCCAGACAAGCCTCACCATCCGCCAGCCGTGGCTGGTCGCCTTCGTCTTCGGCCTGCTGCACGGCGTGGGCTTCGCCAGCGGCCTGTCCATGACCGGCCTGCCACGCGCGGAAATCCCCATGGCGCTGCTGCTGTTCAACGTCGGCGTGGAGATCGGCCAACTCGCATTCGTGCTGCTGGCCATCGCCGTCGCCTGGGCCGCGCGTACACTTGCACTGGATAGACCTGCGTGGGTATCGCGCATCCCCGCCTACACTGTGGGGTCGCTCGGCGCGTTCTGGACCATCCAGCGCGTACTGATCATGTTTGAATGAATTGGGAGGTCGACATGGGCACAAGCAAATCCATCAACCAATCAATCACCGCAATTGCCGCAACCGCTGCCCTGCTGCTGGCGGCATCACCCGCGCTCGCCCATACCGGCGGCAGCGCCGGCGGATTCATCTCCGGCTTGTCGCATCCGATCGGCGGATGGGACCACATCCTCGCCATGGTGGCCGTGGGCCTGTGGGGCGCACAACTCGGACGGCCGCTCGTGTGGCTGCTGCCGATCGCCTTCCCGCTCATGATGGCCGCCGGCGCGGCCACGGGCCTCATGGGCTACCCCCTGCCCGGCGTGGAAATCGGCATCGCGTGCTCGGCCATCGCCCTGGGACTCATGGTCCTGCTCGAAGCGAAACTGCCGGTGGCCGCGGCCATCGCCGTCGTCGCCTTCTTCGCCGTCTTCCACGGCCACGCCCACGGCACCGAACTGCCCGCCGGCCAGAGCGGCCTGCTCTACAGCATCGGCTTCGTCATCGCCACCGGCCTGCTGCACGGCGTGGGCATCGGCATCGGCGCCGTCCACCACTGGAAGGCCGGCAAGGTCTTCCTCCGCAGCGCCGGCGCATGCGTGCTCGCCGGCGGCGTGTTCTTCCTCTGCGCCAGCTTCGGATGGATCGCATGACGCGGCTTCGAGGCAACCAGGTGGACTCACCATCGGCCCGACGCTCTCTGGTGGGGTGGGCGTCCCGCCCGCCATCGGTCCGAAGGACCGAAGCTCAAGGTCAAGCCCGCACGCGCATCACCCTCGCCGCGCTGGCTATCCTCCTGCTGACCCCGCACGTCGCATCGGCCCACCTCGTTTCCACCGGCGTCGGCCCGTTCTACGACGGCGTGGCCCACTTCTTCGTCTCACCGATGGACCTGGTCGTGGTCATCGCCCTGGGCATGCTCGGTGGCCTGGCCGGCCAGGCCGCGGGACGATGGGTCGTGCGGCTGCTGCCCCTCGCATGGCTCATCGGCGCGGCGATCGGCATCGGCACCGTGCAGACCAACACCGGCGGCTGGGTCGGCGGCGCGACCATGCTCATCGCCGGCCTGCTCGTCGCGCTCAACCCCGCCCGCCGCGCGTATGTCGCACCCGGCATCGCCGCCCTGTGCGGCCTCGTCCACGGCTACCTCAACGGCCAGTCGATCGACGCCACGAACACCCCCTTCACCGCCGCGATCGGCATCACCGCGAGCGCGGCCATCGTCGCGCTGCTGGTCAGCGCCTTCGTCCACACGCGCGACACGCCGTGGCAGAAGATCGCCATCCGCGCCCTGGGCAGTTGGACGGCCGCCATCGGCCTGCTCACCCTCGCCTGGCACTTCCGCCCCGCCGCCACATGATCCTGCCCCCCGCATGAACAGGCAGCTCTCGCGCAGCAAGGCCCGCCCCGGTGCTCTCGGTGAATATTCTGTTCCGGTTCTGGGTGCCGCCTTCGAGCGAAGCGCGTGGGTGTCTTCACGCGTTGCCGCATGGGTCGGCATTGACTTCGCTGACGCCATGTCATCGCACAACCGCCCGGCCGCCGATGCCGCGAGCTCGGTCCACCAACCACAAGCTGCGCTTGAAGACGCCGCCCGCGACGGGCACAATGGGTTTGCCGAGCTCACCGGCCGCCGGCTCAACGGCCACGAACTGTAAGCGTTCCACGAACTGGTGAGTATTCAGTTGTTCGCGTTGTTCGCGGCCC
>CAZHJL010000149.1:0-4375 GCA_964532795.1 uncultured Phycisphaeraceae bacterium
CGGTGATGCTCCTGCTGGGTTGAGATGTAATCGCGGACGCCCTCGTCATTGGATGAGGGATTGGCCCATCGTTTGTTCTCCCTTCTGTCGCCCCTTCGGGGCTGATTGGGACCGCCGATGTTTCTACCAGGGGCTTGCGCCCCTGGCTACACACCTGTGCCCCGCTGGGGCAGGAGCGCGCGGCGGGCGGCCTCGGCGAACACCTTGTGACTGTCTCGGCTGCCACCCTCAAACGAAGCTTGTGGGTGGTCTTGTTGACGTGCTCAACCGAACGGACTGACCGTGGTGTCGCCGCGGGAGGACGGGGCCGAATCGCGGCTCGTGCCGCGGCCGCTACCCCTTCGCGTGCTTCATGTGCCGGCCGATCACGCGCATGTTGGCGTCGGGGTCGCTCAGGCTGCGCGGGTAGTAGTAATAGATGATGTGTTCGGCGCCCATCGACAGGATCTGCGGCAGGCGGCGGTCCATGGTGAGCACATCGGCGTCGGCCATCGCGTGGTTCTCGATGAGGAACAGGCCGCGCTTGCCGTTGGCCCTGGCCTGCTCGACGAAGTAGCCGCCCGTCTCGCACAGGAGTTTGGCCGCGGCGAATGCGCCGGAGTCGCTGCGGCCGCGGTCTTCGGCGCGGAAGGGCCGCCCGTCGCAGCCGAAGTCATGCAGGTTCTCGATCGCGGCGCAGCGTTCGACGCAGTAGCCCCGGGCATCGGCGTAGAGGAACATGCCGATGCGCAGGTCCGGCCGCATGGACAGGGCCTCGGCGTTCACGCGATCGAAGAAAGCGGCGGTGGCGTCGATGTGGGTGTTGATGTCGTCGATGTCGCGCCCGGCCAGCGCCTCGCGGGCAGCCGGCGAATAGTCACGATCGCCCAGGTTCTTCACTTCGTCCCAGATCAGGCCGCGCACGGGAAACAACTCAAGCGTCTGCCTTACGGCCTCACAGAAGAACGCGAACGTGGCGGGGTGGTGCACGCTCGCCTTGATCCCCAGCCAGTCGATCGCCGGCGCGCCGTCGGGGCGACACGCCGCCGCGTCGGGATGCGTCGCGCAGAAGATGCTCGGCACCTTCGGGCAGCCCGCCACCAGTGAGCCCCATCGGCTGGGTGTGACGTAGAGCTGCATGCCCGCCCGCGCGGCCTCCGCGCCGATCCGTTGAATGTTCTCCACGGCCGCGAACAGATCCTGCTCCAGCACACCGACCACCACCGCGTCCGTGCCGTGGTCGGCCATCCACTGCATGTCCTCGCGCACGTGGCGCGGCACAAGCGTGTAGGTGTGGGCCCGGAAGTAGTACGCGCTGATGAACATGCTCACTCCTGAGCGGGAGTCTGCCCGCCGACGGCCAGCGTCTGCGGCTCATCGACGCCGCGCTCCCACACCTCGTGACAGGCGAACGCGTCCTGCGTATCGGGGTGATCAAGCCGGAAATGCGTCCCGCGGCTTTCTTCGCGCCACAGGGCGGCGGTGGTGATCAGGGCGCCGACCAGCAGTTGGTTCTGCACCTCCCAGCCTTCGCGTTCATCGAAGATCTTGTCCAGCGTGTAGCGGGCCCAGAAGTCGAACATGTCGATCACCTCGGCCAGCCGCTCGCCCGTGCGCTCGATACCGACCTGACGCCACATCACGCTGCGCAGGGAGGATCGCACATCGGCCAGGTCCAGCTCGGCGCGCTCGGAGATACGGATGTCGGAGACGATCCGCGCCGGTCCGGGCGGCGCAGGCGACTTCTCTTCGCTGCAGGCCTCGCCCGCGGCCCTTCCAAGCACCAGGCCTTCCAGCAAGCTGTTTGACGCCAGGCGATTGGCCCCGTGCAGCCGCGTGCAGGCGACCTCCCCGGCGGCATAGAGCCCTCTCACATTGGTCCGGCCGCACGCATCGGTGAAGACGCCGCCGATCATGTAATGCGCCGAAGGATAGACCGGGATGAGTCCCTCGCGCGGGTCGATGTTGAACTGGGCGAGTTGCTTGTGAATGCCCGGGAAACGTTCGACGAACCGATCCCCCATGTGGCGGCAGTCAAGGTAGACGTGCGTGTGGTGGCTCTTGACGGTCTGCGCGAGGATGGCGCGGCTGACGATGTCGCGCGGCGCCAGTTCGGCCATCTCGTGATACTCCGGCATGAAGCGATGGCCCTGGTTGTCGACGAGGTGCGCCCCCTCGCCGCGCACGGCCTCGGTGATGAGCAGACGCGAGGCGCCGGCGACGTAGAGCGTCGTGGGGTGGAACTGCATGAAAGCCATGTCCGCCAGTTGTGCCCCCGCGCGGTAAGCCATGGCCAGGCCGTCACCGGTGGCCACGCGCGGATTGGTTGACTCGCGATAGACCTTGCCGCACCCGCCGGTGGCGAGAATCGTCGCCTGCGCCCAGATGACCTGCAGGCCGTACTTGGGATGGTGCGTGATCGCCCCGACGCACTCGGGCGCGCCGCCTTCGTGCGTGATGAGGTCGAGCACGAAGCAGCTACCGAACACGCGGATGCGCTCGTGCCCGCGCACCTGCGCATCGAGGGTTTCGCTGATGGCCTTGCCGGTGGCGTCACCGTCGACGTGGAAGATGCGGTGCGCCTGGTGGCCGCCCTCGCGACCGAGCGCGACCTCGTCGGTGTCGCCGATGTGGTCCACGGGCAGACCCCACGCCACCAACTCGCGCATCATCTGCGGTCCGGCCTCGACAACCGAACGAACGACGCGTTCATCGCAGAGGCCCGCACCGGCGGTGAGGGTGTCCGCGACATGCTGGTCGAACGAATCATCCTCGTCCGGTCGGCGGTACTCGGGCACCACCGCGGCGACGCCGCCCTGCGCCCAGTAGGTATTCGAGTCTCGCAGTTCGCCCTTGCACGCGAGTATGACGTCGCTGTGTTCGGCCGCCGCGAGCGCGGCGCGCATGCCCGCGGCCCCGCCGCCGATCACCAGCACATCCGCGAAAATCTGCGGCAGAAGGGCTGAACGGAAGGGAATGAGGTAGCGTCGCTGGTCGAATGCTCGGTGCATGATGTCCTGACTTGGCCGCCTCGCGGTGTCCGTGGCCTACTCGATCCGCCCCTCGCCCGCGAAGCTCACGTTCGGCAGCGGGTAGCCGGTTTCGTTGAGCAGGCGTCTGAAATCCGCGGCGTAGTCGTACCAGATGTCGCCCGACACGGTGTAGCGCTTGCCGCGCAGGGGTTCGGAAGCGGCGAAGGCCGCGGCGAGGATGACCACCTGTTCGCCGTTGATGTTCAGCGTGCGCTCGGGCACGTCATCGAACCGGAATCGCCCGACGCCGTCGACCGCGATCGTGTACTGCACGCGCGTCAGTTGCAGTTCGGCGTCGTTGGGGTTGGTCAGCGTGACGTTCACCTCGACGCGGCCGCCTTCCTCGGTGGACGCGGTGACCGTCGCCCCGCCGACCTTGGCCGTGGGGTCCTGGGGCGTGTAGAAGTAGTCCTTCGGCCCGTCGCTGGCGCAGGCGGCCAGTGCGAGGAGGCCCGCGGTCAACAGCCAGTATCGCGTCATCCGTGGCACGGTGATCTCCTTTGATGACAAGCCCCCATCACGCAAGAGGATAGAAAGGTCGGCGATTTCCCGCCACTTGAGAGGGTCGCGAACCGTCAGGAACGGTCGCCGCGCGGCGCGCAGCGGCCGCCCTTCCTGATAAACTTGCCGCCGATGCGATCGCTGATCATCACGCTCGACGGCCCGGCCGGAAGTGGCAAGAGCACCACTGCCCGCATGCTCGCGCAACGGCTGGGCATCGATTTCCTGGACACCGGCGCCATGTATCGCGCCATCGCCGTGCTCGCCCTCGATCGCGGGCTCGACACCGAGACACAGGAAGCGGAAGTCTGCGAGCTGGCCCGGCACGCGCGGCTGCGGTTCGACTGGTCGCAGGACCCGCCTCGCGTGCTGGTCAACGACGAAGACGTGACCACTCGACTGCGTTCGGCCAGGGCGACGGCGGCGGTCAGCGACGTCGCGCAGATGAGCGGGGTGCGCAAGGAACTGGTGCTGGCCCAGCGTGAGATCGGCCGCGAGCATCCGCGGCTGGTGACTGAGGGCCGTGACCAGGGCTCGGTCGTCTTTCCCCACGCCGACGTGAAGTTCTACCTCGACGCCCAGCCCCAGGTCCGCGCCCGTCGCCGCACCCTCGAGATGGCGGACAAAGGCGAACCGGTGGATGAACAGGAGGTGCTCGCGGCCATCATTCGGCGCGATGAGCGCGACATGGCGCGACGCGACGGCCCGCTGACATGCCCGGACGACGCCATCCGCGTGGACACCTCCGATCTCACGCGCGAAGAAGTGGTCGCGAAGCTGGAATTGCTCGTGCATGAGAAGACCGGGGGTCGCTAGTGCCGTTTCCATTGAAAGAGTTTCGTGATTGTAAGTGCTGACATCAT
>CAZHJL010000150.1:0-3972 GCA_964532795.1 uncultured Phycisphaeraceae bacterium
CAAACTCGCGATGATCCGACACTACCTGAGAACACAGTTCTCAGACAGAGCCTAATCAACGGTACGCCAATCGATTCCTCGTGCATCAGAGATTTGGAGGACAGCCGGTGACTCGCATCCATGTTGCCGTGGTCGCTCGCGAAGATGACGATGGTGTCGGGCTGGCAACTCGATGACGAGATCGGTGCACACGCGCACTTTGTGAGCGCCAGTCCACACGCGCAGGCGGCTTTCCGTGATTGGCTGCACAGACGCTACAAGAGCGTTGACGCGCTTAACGAAGCTTGGGGATTGATCTTCTGGTCGGGGGAAGTGCGCGAGTGGAGTGAAGTTGAGATCATCACCGGGGCGCCAACGGGCGAGAACCCCGCGTATCTGAAGGATGTGCGCACCTTCGGCCAGGAACTCTGGGTCAACTTCCTGATCGAGCAGTACCGCGTGATGAAGCCGCATGTCGGGGCACGCCGTGTTGCCACCGTTCCGTCGGTGACTCACCGATGGGACAACCGCCTTCGCGGCTTTCCGATGGAATCATGTCGAGTTCACCGTAAGCGTTGCCGCCCGCAGAACATTCGGATCAGCGCGCTGCTAACGGCTCACGGTTTAGTGTCAGCTCAGCAGCGAAATGACAGCGCGCCTGGTGGTCTGGAGCGACGCTGCTCAGTTCGGGCTCATCGTGGCGGCAGCGATCTTCCACATAGGGGCAACGGGGATGAAAGAGGCAGCCCGCGGGCGGGTCACTGGGATCGGCGATCTCGCCTTCGAGACGTTTGGCGGAGTGTCGCCGCGTGGGATCGGCGTGAGGAACGGCGGAAAGCAGCGCCTCGGTGTAAGGGTGTCGTGGCTGGGTGAACAACTGATCGACCGGGGCCAACTCAACAAGCTTGCCGACGTACATGACGGCCACGCGGTCACTGATATGCCGCACGACGCTCAGATCGTGGGCGATGAAGATGTAAGTCAGGCCAAACTGGCGTTGCAGTTCGATCATCAGGTTGATGACCTGTGCCTGAACGGACACGTCAAGCGCACTGACCGGCTCATCTGCGATGATGAGCTTCGGATTGAGTGCCAGGGCACGGGCCAAGCCGATTCGCTGACGCTGGCCGCCACTGAAGGCATGCGGGTATCGCCGGATGTGGTCGGGCAGCAGGCCGACGCATTGCATCAACTCGCGGACGCGATCCTCGCGTTCACTGCGACTGCCAATGCCGTAGCACTTGAGCGGCTCGCCGATGATCTCAAGCACTGTCATGCGCGGGTTGAGCGACGAGTAGGGGTCCTGAAAGACCATCTGGGCAAAGCGGCGCAGCTTCCGAAGTTGCGTGCCCACAGCATGAGATGCATCCATCAACCCGCTGCCGGGAAGGCTATACTGCATGCTGCCAGTTGTCGGTCGGTGGGCGCGAACAAGGCAGCGCCCGACGGTCGACTTGCCCGAACCGGACTCGCCGACGAGCCCCAGGCATTCGCCCGGCGCCACATCGAAATCCACACCATCGACGGCGCGCACCGTACCGATGGTGCGGCCGAGCAGTCCGCCCGTGACATGGAAGTGCTTCTTCAAGTTACGGACCGTCAGCAGCGATGGTTGGCCTGCCCGCGCCTCAAGCATCACTGGCCTCCTTCCGATCGCTCGCAAGCACACACGCATGTTTGTGGGCTGAACTGACCTGCACCAATGTTGGCCGCTGTCCCCGATCGCAGCGGCCGGGCTCGGCGTCGGCGCAACGTGGATGGAACGGACAGCCGTCGGGGATCGCCAGCGGATCAGGCACCGACCCGTGGATGACCTCCAGCTTCGCCTTTCGTTGCGTCTGCATGCTCGGAATCGAACGAAGCAGCGCACGCGTGTAGGGATGCAACGGCTGGCGGAAGATGGTCTTCACATGGGCCTGCTCGACGACCCTGCCCAGGTACATCACGGCCACCTCCTCGGCCATTTCCGCGACGACGCCGAGGTCGTGCGTGATGAGGATGATGGACATGCCCAGGTCGCGCTGTAACTCGCGCATCAGGTCAAGGATCTGGGCCTGAATGGTGACATCGAGCGCGGTTGTCGGTTCATCGGCGATGATCAGTTCGGGTCGGCACGACAGCGCCATCGCGATCATCGCGCGCTGGCGCAGCCCGCCGCTCATTTCGTGCGGGTACTGCCTGAAGCGCCTGGCGGCGTCGGGAATGCCAACGCGATCCATCATTTGGATCGCCCGCTGCTTGGCCCGGGACGCTCGACATGACTCGTGCAGCCGCACGGCTTCGGCGATCTGGCTGCCGATGGTGTGAACGGGGCTGAAGCTGGACATCGGTTCCTGGAAGATGATGGCGATCCGGTTGCCGCGAATCCTGCGCATCGCGCGGCTGTCGGGCTTCAGGTCCGTCAAGACAACGTCGCCCTGGCCGTTGCCGTGAAGTGTGATCGAACCGGATTCGATGCGGCCGGGCTTCTGGATCAGTTGCAGAATGCTGAAGGCGGTAACCGATTTGCCGGAGCCTGACTCGCCGACGATGGCCAGCGTCTTGCCACGCGGCGCCTGCAGGCTCACGCCATCGACAGCGCGCACGATGCCGACGTCCGTGTGGAAGTAAGTGCAGAGTTGATCGATGGTCAGCAGCGGCCGCGAGGCAGAGGTGCTGTCCTCGATCGTGGTGGGCGAAGATGTCCGGTCGGCGTCGGTCATGTGCGCCGCTATTTCTCGTATGGATCGGCGGCGTCGCGCAGGCCGTCGCCGACAAAGTTGTACGCGAGGACGGTGAGTATCACGAAGAGCACCGGTGACAGCAGCCAGGGATAGAGTTCAAGCGACTGGACCGTCTGGCAGTCCTGTAGCAGCACACCCCAGCTCGTGATCGGTGGGCGCAATCCAAGCCCGAGGAAGGACAGCGCGGTTTCGCCGAGAATCATCATGGGCACGGCCAAAGTCAACGACACGATGATGTGACTCATGAACGAGGGCAACAGGTGGCGGAACATGATGCGGCTCTGACTGGCCCCGCACAACATCGCGGCCGTGGCGAAGTCCTCTTCCCTAAGTGAGAGAATCTTGCCGCGCACCTGGCGCGCGAGACCGGTCCACCCGATGAAAGCAAGTACGATCGTGATGCCGAAGTAGACCTGCAAAGCCGACCAATCGGACGGCAGCGCCGCGGCCAGCGCCATCCAGAGCGGTATCGACGGGAAGGAGCGGAGGATCTCAATCAGGCGCTGGATGACGTTGTCGATCCACCCGCCGTAGTAGCCGGACACCGCCCCAATCGAAAGTCCGAGCACGAAGCTGATGCAGACGCCGAGCAAACCGATCGTCAGCGAAATGCGCGCCCCATACAGGATGCGGCTGAACAGGTCGCGGCCGAGATAGTCCGCGCCGAGCAGGTAGACGCGGCGGCTGTCCCCCGTGCCAAACAGGTGTATGTCAGTGCGGATCAGCCCCCACATGTCATACTCGTCGCCGCGTACGAAGAGGCGCAGTGGCACGATGGTCTGTCGGTCCTCGTCGAACACACGCTCGAGCGTAACGGGATGCCGTTGCGTGCGCAGTTCGTATACGAACGGCCCCACGAATCCCTCGCTGCTCAAGAGACGGACACGCTGCGGCGGCGCATAGGCAAACTCGACGTTCCGTGATTCCAGGCCATACGGCGCGAGGAACTCGCAGAAGACGGCCACCACGTACATCAGGATGACGACCAGCGACGACCACATGGCGAGCTTGTTCTTGCGGAAGCGCCACCACATCAACTGCCACTGCGAGGCCGTGAACGCCTTGAGTGCATCAGCGTCGGTGTTGGTGACTGACTCGGGCTGTGCAGGAACGGTCGTCATTGCTTCAGCGAGCGCCACCCTCCATGCGAATGCGTGGGTCGAGCCAGATCAACAACAGATCTGAGATCAGCGTGCCGACAACGGTGAGCGTACTGATGGTGATGCGCAGGCAATAGGGAGCCATTTGCGAGGCGGGACGCTCAAGCAAA
>CAZHJL010000151.1:0-3539 GCA_964532795.1 uncultured Phycisphaeraceae bacterium
TGCGGGCTGCTCTGGTTCCGCCGTCAGCACCGATTGGAGCTTTTGAGATAGTTACCATGTCCACCACTTGCCATCCCTGGTCCGTCTTGTCGAACAGCACCACCACGCCGGTGCCGTTCGTGTGGATCGCCCCGGCGTAGAGCAGACCATCGTGGAACATCACCGAGTAGCCAAGCCCGCCCACCCCCTGCGGCTGCAGCCACGTGTCCGGCCAGGCGCCGTTTGATTCCTCGTGCACCACCACCATGCCGCGGTTGTTGTTGAAGTAGCGCTGAGAACTGGCGATCTTGTTCCCGTCGACAGAGATGGTGTGCGACGCCATGAAGCTGTAGATGCTCGCCTCCACACCCCAAACCCCGCTTCCGTCGCGCGAAAGAACGTGGATGCGGTTCGGCGAGGGATCCACCGCGTATACCTTCCCCTCATGGATCGTCGCGGCGTTCGCGTAGTAGAGGCCCCCGCTGAAGGTCTGCTGGGGCGCCCAATGCCCGCCGGCCTGCTCGAAGATCGTCAACTCGTTGCTCACGTTGTACAACGCCATCACGCCATCGGCTGCCTGCACATCGCGTCCGTAGCCATGCAGTTCCTGAGTCAACTGCGCCGGTCCGGCTGAGCAGTCGTAAACATAGCCACGCAGCGTGTTGCTGTTGGACCCGCCGGTCACGATCAGGTCCGAGCCGTGCAGCGCCACACCCCAGCCGTACAGCCCGTGGGTCGGGTCCGCCGCGGGCGGCCGAACCACCTGGTCAAACTCCCACGCCGCCTGCGCCGTCGATGCGAGCGCAGCGATCAACACCGAAGCAGTCACAATCCTTCGCTGCATTGGAACTCTCCCACGTGTCTCAGATTCCGCAATTCGAGCCGCGCGGCTCGAGTCCTTCCTCACTTCAGAACAGACCGTTCAGGAAGCGGATCGCCATCTTATCGGACTTTCACCTCCCGTCAATCTTCTCTGGTTGCTCCGCTCGTGGCCTCGCGGCGGATGACCGACCCCTTAATCACTTCCGGCGCGGAACCACCCCGCCGTTCGACACGGCCGGCATTCTCTGTATCGTGTCTCTCTGCACCGATGCACCCCCTTTTGGAGCACCGCGATGAGCAAGAAAGCCCTGATGGTCTGGGGTGGCTGGGACGGCCACACCCCCAAGCAGTCCGTTGACATCTTCGCCCCACTCCTCCAGGAGGCTGGCTACGAGGTCACCATCAGCGATTCACTCGACAGTTACCTTGACACCGACCTCATGCAGTCGCTCGACGTCGTCGTCCCCATGTGGACCATGGGCAAGATCGAGAAGGACCAGGAAAAGGCGCTGCTCGCGGCCGTGGAGTCCGGCGTCGGCTTCGCCGGATGGCACGGCGGGGTCATCGACAGCTTCCGCAACAACGTGCAGTACCAGTGGATGACCGGCGGCCAGTGGGTCGCTCACCCCGGCAACTGCATCCCCGCCTACACCGTCGAGATCACCGACACCAACCACGAAATCACCCAGGGCATCGACACCTTCGAGTTGACCGACACTGAGCAGTACTACTGCCACGTCGACCCCGGCAACCACGTGCTGTGCACCACCACCTTCACCGGCGAGCACGGCCCGACCCAGCTCTACACCCACGACACCGTCATGCCCTACGCCTGGACCAAGCATTGGGGCGACGGCAAGGTCTTCGTCGCCGCGTGGGGCCACACCTACAAGGACTTCGACGTCCCCGAAGCCAGAGAAATCGTTCGCCGCGGCATCCTCTGGGCCAGCAAGTAGCGGCAGCAGAGCGGCAAAGCAGTGGTCGCCCGGCCGCTGTTCTGTCTCTTCGCTTCGTGCCCTCGTGCCTGCGTGCCTCTCTTCCCCCTTCGTCGCTCCGTCGCTTCGTCGCTTCGTCGCTACCATATCCCCGATGTTCTTCCTGCGCCTGCTGGTCAAGTTGCGCAACGCCTGGGGCAGTGTCAACGGGCTGATCACCATTCCCGACATCCTGGGGACGGTGGGGTTCTGGCTCTATCGCGGCACGGCCAAGCGCACCACGGCCGTGGGCATCGCCATGCTCGCGCTCTTCGTCCTCGGCAGGAAGACCGACACCGGCGTCAGCCTCGCCTCGGCCGTCACCGGCACGGGCCTGATCCTGCTGCTCAGCTTCATCGGCGGGCTGGTGCTGATCGCCCTGGCCGGCAGCTTCTCGCGGCGATCGATCACCATCGCCGAAGCCAAGGGCTCGAATCTTCTCGAGGACATGAAGAAGCGCCGCTCGCCCATCCATTGCCAGGCCATCTGGCAATGCGTCTACCAGTACGAACTGCGCCTCGCCCCCTCCGAACAGATCGAACAGGAAACGCGGCTCATCCGTGAGCTCGGCGATGAACTCGAGTTTTTCTTCAACCGACTCATGGTCGGCCAGTCGCCTGCGCTCACCGACGACCTGCGCGAGGCGCTTTCGGCCCTCGGCCTGACACGCCGCGGCTGGGAGATCCTCTTCGACTACGCTGTCTTCGCCCCAGTGCCCCGTTCAGTGCTGCAGTACCGACTCCGCTACGATCTGGGCAAGGTCAAGGACTGGTACGACGGCGCCCCCTTCCACCAGACCGACACCAAGCTGCAGGAGCAGTTTTCCGCCGCCTACAACCTCAATGAAGCCAAGCGCGACTGTGGGATCGGTGTATGGTTCGACGCCACCTTCGCCGCGCGCCGGGCCACGCAGGCCATGTGGTTCCGCTTCATCACCCGCGCGATCCAGTTGCGCGTCGCCGGGGCGTGTCGACGCCTCGACAGCCGCTACCCCAACTTCGGCTTCTGCCCCGATCATTTCCTGTGGCCGACCGACGAATCCATCCGTATCGTCCGTGAGCAGCTCGGCGACCAGGCGGTGAACGACCTGACCCACACGCGTCAACGGCTGTTCCAGCACATTTTCAATCCCAACGAAGAGCTGGCCCACGCGATGTTGCATCGCGCGATCTACCCGAACTTCGCGGCCGCCACCATGCTGCGCCGACGCTATGACCCGCAGTACGTGCTCGGCGACCTGGATCAATCATGGGAAGATGACCTGCTGCGCTACAACCGCGCACTGGTGGACGGCCCCGGCCGCGGCGCCAAGCGCCGCCGCCGCTGCATCGAGCAGACGCGTCAAGCCCAGGCAGCGCTTCATGCTTACCTGGCGGCGAATCCCGACCACGCGCCAAAGGACGATGTCGAAGGCCATCGCGCGCTGGCCATCGCGGCGCACACGAACGACCAGGACTTGCGCGCCCTGTTGCTGGAGTGGCAGTCGCGCGATCGTGACGATCCGCTGCCGCACGTCGCCGACCCGGCCCCGGCCCTCCGCCGCATCCTTCATGAAAAGGGCTACATCACCCGCCGCCTCCGCGCCGTGCGCCTGCACCACACCCTCACGCGGCTCGAACTCGAAGACTACGAGTTCTACCTGAAGCGCATTCTGGCGTAGCGTAACCGCAGTAAACGCAGTAAATCTGCCCGTCGCCGCCAAAGGTCTTAGAAAGCGTGTGAGAAGCACATTTAGCCCGGTTGCAGTCGGTGGAGCATGAGATT
>CAZHJL010000152.1:0-3401 GCA_964532795.1 uncultured Phycisphaeraceae bacterium
TTTCCTCCGTTAGGCGGCTTCGGATTCGTCGAGGACCTGGGCCGCAAGAGCGGCGGTGATGTCTCCCTTGGGCAAGGCCTTGAGGCATTGGCTGACAAAGGCGTGGATGAGGGCGGGGATGCCGCGCGCCTGCTCGAAGATGGCGGACAAGGCGTCTTCGGAGAATCGGCTGACCTCCTGCTTGGTGAAGGTGTGCTGGAGGAAGGGGACGATCTCCTCGCGCGTCAGCCCGGTGAGGGTGACGCGCGGGTTGATACGGCGCCAGAGGGGGAAGAGATGGGGCGCGAGCAGGCGATCCTTGAGGTCGGGCAGTGCGCAGAGGATGACGGAGAAGAGGGGCGGTCCTTCGAGGTCGGCTTCCGAGAGGAGGCGGATCTCGTGGAGGGTCTCGTCTCGGATGAGCTGGGCCTCATCGATCCAGAAGAGGAGGCGTGTGGGCAGATTCTTGAGCGTCTGCACGAGCAGGCGGCTGGTCTCGGCGCGCGTGCGCCGCAGGGGCAGGTGCAGGGCTTCGGCGAGCACGCGGGCGAAGCCCGAGGGCGAGGGTTGGCCGTGGCAGAGGTAGAGCACATGAAAGCGCCTGCGGTCGAGCTTGGCTGCGAGCAGGCGCAGCAGGGTGGTCTTGCCCGTGCCGCTCTCTCCCAGGAGCAGGGCGTAGGCGGGCCCTCGGGTGAGCGTCGTCTTGAGGGTCTTGAAGGCTTTCTGGAAGTCTCCGTAGAGGAACGGCTCGGGCAGCGGCTTGGCATTCTTTGTCATGGCGGATCCTTTCGTTGCGCGCGACGGATGCGACGATCGAGCGTTTCGAGGAGTTGGAGGAGAGGCCGGCCCTCTCCGAGGCGTTGGATGGTGTTGTCCAGGGCGCGGTGGAAGGTCTGCGGATCAAAGGGACCGCGCCGGCGGACCCAGTCGACGATGGCCGCGGCTTCGGCCTCGGTGGCAGGCACGGCGCGTTTCAGGCGCTGGGAGAAGGCTTGGTAGATCTCGGGCAGGCCGAAGCCGGCTCTGGCCTGGGGCAGGGTGCGGCCCCGGTACTTCTCGAGCAAAGGCGTGAGGGAGCCGACCGGTTCGGGCGTCTTCTCTGGTTCGGTTGTCTGCTCGCGCTCGCCTGCCTTCTGTACGGCCGGCTCGAGGGGCTCATAGACGCCGGGCCTGCGCACCAGATACGGCTGGGCGGGGTCTTCGGGATCGATGGCGATAGGGACCTTGCGTCCCTTGGCGCGGACGTCCCCGGGCACGCGGAAAAGCGTGCCGTTCACGCGGATGGTGCGGTCCTTCTTGTGATGCGTGAGCGTCTTGTCGATGAGAAAGGCCTCGCGCAGCCGCTCGAGCGATACGAGCCGCGGGGAGGCTGCGTCGCCCAGAGCCTGCCTGGGGGTGGTCTTGAGCTCGCGGTGCACATGCTCGTGGTAGAGCTGGTCGATCACCGCGTCCAGCAGCTCCTGCAGATGCGCGAGATCCGCCACCTTCTGATGCGCGAGCTCTTTGACAAACCAGCGATGGAGCGCGCGATGATAGGCCTCGATCTTGCCGTGGGCCGAAGGGTTCCGGCTGCGGGTGTTGATGCGGTGGATGCCGAGCATGGCGAGTCCTTTGCGGAAGACATCGGAGTCGTAGGCGCTTCCGCGATCAGCGTAGAATTTGCGCGGCAGCCCATGGCGGGCCGCAGCCTGCCGGAAGGTGGCGACAGCGGCCTTGAGGGATTCGCTCTCTACGACCAGGGCTCTGAGCACGTAGCGCGAGGCGTCGTCGAGCAGGGAGAGCACGTACACCCAGGCTCTGGTGCCGTCGGCGAACGCGACCCGGAACCGCGCCTTGGCATCGGCATGCCAGATCTCGTGCGGCGCTGAG
This sequence comes from uncultured Phycisphaeraceae bacterium, assembly GCA_964532795.1. Taxonomy (GTDB): domain Bacteria; phylum Planctomycetota; class Phycisphaerae; order Phycisphaerales; family Phycisphaeraceae; genus CAZHJL01. The sequence continues at coordinate 1,849 of CAZHJL010000152.1, forward strand.
GCCTGGAATCGCCGGCGTACGCGTGCTTCGCCGCGCGCGCGCTTCCTCAGCTTCGCATAGCGGGGCTCCTCCTGCAGGGCCCGGTGCAGGGAGGCGCGTGCGGGTGGGCGGGGCAGATCGAAGCGGTCCTGGATGCTCCGGAGGAGGACGAAGAGGGAGCGCGCCGGTTCTTCTTCCAAAAGCGCCAGCGCATACTGGAGCCACTCCGGCCGAACCGCTTGGGGCCGGACCGTCCGGCCTCGTTCCTTGGGCATCAAGGACTCGATGCGCGGATCGTCCTGATAGGTTTTGCACCAGCGGTAGAGCGTGCTCAAGCGCACCGGCTCTTCGCGCCCCGAAGGCCAGAGGACCGGCACGCGCGCCGCCGCCTCCATGAGCCGGCGCCTTTCGGCTGGCGTGAGGCGCTCATCCAGAAACGGGCCGATCTGTTCGAAGCGCCACATCGCCACGCGGAGGGGATCGAGGGCCATGAAGAATCTCCTGTCGCTGTTTCGCCTGTCGTTGGCGCGCATCCGACTCTACCCTCCGCTCCCCAGGGGGATCAAATTGCATTCGCGTGCACCGCAATCCCGTGGGAAAGGCCCAGCCGGTCACATGGAGCCGGCCGACCAGCCACCCGTGCCAGCGGGTGAGCGGATGAGGGGTGTCCGGGAAGATGTTCGCAGCGATGCTGAGGACTCTGGCGCAGGCCTCCAGCTCGTCCCGGCGCCTCTCGCTCTGGTACTTGCGGGGCGCGATCGGGAAGGATCTCTGCCAGAGGCGGCGCACGCCGCGGTTGTGGCGCTTGGCCGTTTCCGTGACCAGGGCGGCTGTGGTGGGCTGTCTCCGGGAGGCGCTCGGCTGTACACTGGGCCTCCAGTCGCGGCTCCCTTGCGGCTGGATGCGGTCGAGCACGCGTTCGCCCAAGCCTCCGAGCCAGCGGTGCAGGGTCGACGCCACCGGCCGGTCGCCGTCCATCTCCTTGACGACCGCCCCCAGGCTCGGGCCCATGGGCCCCACATACCGCCCGCAGGCCTTCTCGATCACAGGCAGCGAGAACGTTTTGCCCGCCGGCATCTCCTCGGACAAGACCCGGAATCGGCCGCGGCACTCCGAACATCTGGCCAGGGGAACGTCGACCGCTTCATGAACGCATCCCTCTCTGTACCACACGATCCCGCGCTCGACCCATCTGCCCGTAAAGACCAGAGATCCCCTGGCCGCGCAGCCTGGACACTCAGCCGTCTTTCCCAGAGAATTGCCCTTTACAGCGGCGCCACGGAGGGTAGAGTAGCAACCGGGGAACGGAACTGGCACATTGGCTTACCCGAAAACCCTTCTTGACAGTTCCGGGGGCCACGGGTGTGTCAGCACCCGTGGTTCCACCCCCTTCCTGCTGCGAGGAAGCTATAGCCCAAAACCACGGCCCTGTAAACCGCCCGTACTCGGCCCGGCCGCTCATGAGCAGTGAAATGAGCCGTCTCTCGACTACTATGAAACTGAGCCCGTGAGGCAGTGAGGCGTGAGTCTCAAACATCGTGAGATGTGAGTCTTATCGGATGCGAGACGCGACA
>CAZHJL010000153.1:0-3024 GCA_964532795.1 uncultured Phycisphaeraceae bacterium
GCAGGTGCTATACGACCTGATCCATTGATTGGGTGTCCCAATGTTGAAGTCAGGGGCGTCCCGCCCGCCGTCAGGCCGAAGGCCTGGAGAATGCCATCCCTCGAACCGCACCCCACAGGGAGCATGACGCGTCAACGCAACATCCGCCACAACTCATCCTCGAATTCCCGCCACGTCAGCGTCGGAAACAGCGAACGCCACCTGCCGCAATCCAGACCCAAATCCTCCGGGCGCGGCTCGTCGCCGACATGCGCCGTCCGCGATACCGACTCAAGCAGACCATCACTCACACCCAACACCCGCGCCGCCGACCGCCCCATCGCCAGCCGGCTCATCCGTTGCGGCCCGGCCACATGCAGCAGCCCCGTGACATCCGTCGCCACCAATGCCGCGATCGCCTCCGCCGCCTGCATGCATCCCAATGGCGTGCGATACTCATCATGAAACAACGAGAACCCCTTACCTTCGCGCAGCGCGGCCACCAAGGCATCGAAGAACTTCGGCTCACCCGATCGCACCGGGCCGAACAGCAGCGCCGGGCGCATGACCACCCCGCGCTCCGCCGCCAGCACCGGCGCTTCGCCTTCAAGCTTCGACCGACCGTACACCGACACCGGCTTCGCCTCGCTCGACTCGTCATACGGCGCGAGGTGACCATCGAAGACCATGTCCGTGGAGATGTAGACCATCCGCCCGCCGCGCTGATGCATGTGATCGGCCAGGCGGGTTGTGCCTTCCACGTTCACTCGCCGCGCGTGATCCGGATTCGCAGATGCCGCCGCCACGCTCGTCACCGCCCCGGCATGCACGAGCACGTCCGGTTGATCCGCCTCGATTCCCCGATCAATCTGCTTGCGGTCGGCCAGGTCCACCTGCCGCGGGGTGATGCCGTCGATCGACTCGGACCGCCGCCCCGTCCAAAGCGCAAGTTCGTACCCCTGCCGCGCGAGTTCGGCGACGGTGTACCCGCCAAGCTGCCCGCTCGCCCCCGTCACCAGCACACGTGGATATCCCATCCTCTACTCCTTCTCGCGGCCGAACCACCTGGGCCAACCCGACCTTGCCGAACCGGGCGATGCTGTCGGCATCAGCCGGACGGGCTGCTCCATTGCTCCGCGCTGCCGCCGCGTCAATGGCAATCAACCGCGGAAGTTGACAGCCCCCGGGGGCGATGCGACGATAGCAAACCGACGCTGAAGCGTCAGCATAGCTCAACGCCGGAGAGGTGGCCGAGCGGCTGAAGGCACCGCATTGCTAATGCGGCGAGTCGGGAATACCTGGCTCCGAGGGTTCGAATCCCTCCCTCTCCGCTTTTTCATGCGCCGCCTCCGACGGACTCCGGGTGGACTTTCACGACCGCCCCCTCCACCGCATCCGCCACGCGCATCGCGCCGATATCGTTCGGATGCACCGTATCCGTTGACCCCTCGAAGTCATCGCCGAAGAAGTTGCGTTCATCCAGCAGGTGCAGGTTCGCATCGCCGGCCTGCTTGAGTTGCTCATACACCGCGCGCTGGGCCGCGCTGTTGGCGGCCTGCTTCTCGCGCCGGCCGATCACGAACGCGCCATCGCCGAACAGCCGATCGCCCACCAGCAGAATCGGCGTCGTCGCGTGTGCCGCGCGGAGCACTTCCACCACGCGCGGCAGGCGCTGCGTCACCCCCTCCGGATCCATGTTCGGCAGACAATCAATCACGAACACCGCCGCGTCAAGCTCCGCCATCAGCGCGGCCACCGATTCATCCATCGTCCCATTGCTGGCGAAGCCAAGATTCACCACCGGGTAGTCCAGCCGCCGGCTGATGATCGACGGATACGCCAGACCCGGGCGGCTCACGCCCGCGCCCTGCACGATCGACGTGCCGTAGATCACGATGGGCGGCCGCGCGCCAAAGCCCGTCGGTTCCAGTCGTGTCCCGCGCGGCAGGCCGATCTCCAGCCGCCCCACGCGCACACCCAGCGGTAGATACACCCGATACGCACGCGGCGATGGATCAAGCGGCCCATCATTCAGCCGCGCTTCGTGCGATATTCCCTCACCCGGCTGGCCGACGCCGACCCAGCACCACCGTCCATCCTCCCGCTGCCCGTAGCAATCCAGTCCGCAATTGCGGATCGTCATCGCCGGCAGTCCCGCCCCGTCAGCCGGCGCCGGCGTCCACCGCGCGCGGATGTCGGTCGTCGCCGCGCTGAACTGCACGAACAGCCCCGCCGGGCTGCACGCGCGTTGCCACACCGCCGGACGCACTGTCCGCTCGGCCCGATCCGGCAGACGATGGAATCCGCCGATCCCATCCTGCCAGCCCCGATCGTGGATCGGCAGTTCACCGGCGTCGTACCAGTCATAGTCTGTGGTCTGAGATGGCATGGCGGGATTCTATCAGCACACCATCGAGTCGCGTGGTGGTGGCGCTACGCCTGCGGGTGGCAAGGCCAACGTCTTCCGGTTCTGTGGCTACGTTCATGTCGAAGTGGTTGGGCTCCACCATGTGCGGAATCGCTCCTATCACCCCGGTCTGGGAAGATGAATGCAGCGTGACCCTCTCAATCGGGGCAATCCGGGTGGCGGGTATCAGGACGCGATGAACCTGTACCAGATGTTGCGGGGGAATTCGAAGGTGTACGTTGATTCCAGCGGAACCCATACCCTTGGCTTTAAGGTCGGTCTTGGGTCCTCTTTGTATATGGTATTGGGGGGGGGGCATCACTGGTTCGTTCGAAGTCCGGAACGAAGACTGTTGCCAAATGGGGTGACGATCCCATTCGGGAAAGAGATCGTCGGTGTCGATCTCACGGTGGAATTGGGAGTTGGCATTGGCATTCATGCCAATGCGCTCGGTGCAAGTCTTGGGGGCAGGTCAACCCAACAGCGATATCCGATCCTGACCGGCTATACAGGATCGCCGAACATGGGTGAACAAGAATCGAAATGTATTGTCGTGCGGTTTATCCTTGCGATCCGTGCTATGACGGTAAGCGTTCCATGAACCGCGTCTTCCGCTGGTCGGTTGGGGTTGTCATGCT